>NZ_JAVESI010000062.1:0-12577 GCF_034006665.1 Trichloromonas sp. | reverse complement strand
TCTCTATCGAATGTTATTGTTAATTCAACATTACCCTTTTTACCATCATTATGAATTATAATATTATCATCATCTAATCTATGTTTTTCACCATATAATTCAATATCTACATAACCTACATCACTTAATTGTTTATTATGTTGTCTATTAGCAAAATCACTAAGACTTTTAGCTCTACTTTTATGTCCTTTTTTATCTAATTTTTCTGCAGCACTTTTATATGTTTCTGGTTTTAATTCCTCGTTTAAGAAATCTTCATATTTTTTAATATTTTTCATTTTATTATTTTTTTTTATTTAAATATATATTAAATTTTTAACCGTAAAATTCTTTCATTAAATCTTCGTATTGTTTAGGAGTAATCCCTAATTCTTTCATAATCTTTTTTAATCTAAAATCATTCATTAAGAAAGCACTCAATAAATAAAAAACAAAAATGGATAAAAACACTGAATATCCTACGGTTGAATATAAAATGACCCATCTAGGGGCATTTGATACTGTACCCGCAAATCCAATTAAAAATAGTAATAACAAAATAATCATTGCAAAATTTCCTATTTTAGACCATTTTATTTTACCTTGTTCATTTTCTGTACCGAAATGTTTATAAGCAAATTTAATATATCCATTCGGTGGATATTTATTTACAACTTCTTCAAATCTTTCTTTTGTTATTTTCATATTATTATTGATTATTTTTTGCTACATTTTTAAAAAAATCTATTCCATTTTCATAAGAACATGGACCTTTAACACCACCTAGATATTTATCACCTTCATAAACATTACATATATAAGCATTTTTAAATTTAGTATGTGGTTTCATATTAAATGTTAAATGTGGGTATGTTTCTCTTAATAACGATAATTCATCTTTATATTGATTTTTTTCTAATATACCAACAGAATCAATCTTTATAAAATTTGATTTATCATAATCAACATTAACTTGACCTATTTTATGATTATTATTTTTAGTAACATTTTTTCTTTCAGTATAAACAACTTTAGATTTCCCTGTTGCCTTACTATTTTTAACTGCTAGTTCTGCAGCTTTTTCAATAACACTTTTTGGTATATCACCATCTTGTTTTTTTATAACAACATGAGAACCAGGTACACCAGATACATGTAACCAAATATCATCGTCATTTGCTATATCAAATGTTAATATATCATTCATTTGTGCACTTTTACCTATTAATACTTCGTATCCGTCTATAATTTCTTTTTTATAGATTTTACTTGGTTTTATACCTTCATTAATAAATTCATTAAAATTTTTTATTTTCATAATTATTTTATAATATTTTCATTAAATGTTTTCCAATTAGTTATAATTTTACCATCTTTATAAGATTCTGTATATTTAGTAACATATAATTTATCAATTCTTGATGCTTTTTCAGAGTAATCATTTTTTTTCTTTTTCTTATTTTTTCTACCTGCTGATTTTTTAGAATATGTCATTGTTCCTTTTGATATATCACCACTTCCTTTTGTCGATCCTGCAACGTCACCAGGTATACTAGATGGTTGTGGTGATACAACATTACCCATACCACTTATATTACCTAATGAACCATATGCACTACCACTTGATCCAACATTAAAACTAGAAGCAGAATCACCTCCACCAACTGATACACCAGCAGATGATACAAAACTACCTTCTGCCCCACCACCGACAGCTGTTCCACTGCCAACTACACCTGTTGTAGAACCATCTGTTTCTTCATTTATAATAAAATTTTTAAAATCTTTAATATTTTTCATATTTGTTTGTTTTATTTTTCATACTTTTTTAATAACTCTAATATATCTGTATGCCCATACATATCTGCAACTCTAATTGGTTGATTATTTGATACATTTACATTAGCACCATTATCTAATAGAATTTTAACAATATCATAATATCCTTTGTTTACTGACCATCTTAATGCATAATCATCTCTATGATGTATATCAGCTCCTCTTTTTAATGCAATAACAACACCTCTTTTATATCCATTAACCGCAGATCTCATTAATAATTCATTAGGAGATAAATCTTTATATTTAGAATCTAAGAAATCAAATATTCCTTCCATTATAAAATTATTATATGTTTTTATATTCTTCATAAAAAATTAATTTATGGACATAATTTTATTTATATATAAAATATAAAATTCTAAAAATTATATATACTTATAAATAAAACACTAATATGAAAATTAAAAGGTTTAATGATTTCCTTAATGAAAAGTATATGGAAACGCCAGAACATAGAATTAAAAAATTCTTTGATGAATTAACTAAAAATATAAATAATTGGTTTACAGAAGGAACATTTGCAGCAAATGGTTCAGAATTAGCAGACATACAAACATCTACATTAGTAGATACTGATAAATATTTAATGTTTGATTTTAATGATAATGAATTTTATTATCAAGTAATGATAATAATGTCATTAGAGGGGGTAGAAGAAGAAACATTGGATACATGTCATATAAAGGTTAAAAAATATGATAATAATGGAAATTTAATTAGAACATTAGGAGAAGATATTGATGTTGCTGATTTAAACGAAGATAAAATTATTGAATTATTTTCAAAATTAGATGAAGAATCTGAATCACTATTAGATGAAACACCAAATACTTTATCTGATGAAGATTCTAAGTTAGAAGATACATCGATTGCATAATATAAAAAATAAATATAATATATGAACATTGTTAGTAATACCTATTTTCTTAGGAATCTTAGGAATTTAGATTTTTTTCAATTGGATTTAGGTAAATCCAAAAAAATACCAGGTAAAGAGGAATTTAGAAAATTAGATGAATTTTCCATTAAATATAGAAATATCTATAATAGAGATATTTTAAAATTTGGTAGAATCGGAGAAAAAATAAATTTTTATGAAGATATAAATATTCAAAAAAATATGTTTATAATATTTAAAAATGAAGATATCTATGAGATAACATATGAACAAGATGATATAAAAGATTTAAAAAATTATTTACTAGATATTTTAAGAAGAATTGATGAATATGAATCAAATGAAGATATAATTTTAGAAAAAAATGAGAATTTTATAAATAAACAAGATAATAACTGGGAAGCAAATGATGTTAAAAATAAAGGTAAAAAATATTTAATTGATCAGACATTAAGCAAAGAAGAATACAGAAAAAGATTATCTGAATATTTATATAAATAAAAAATAATATTATAAAATGAGCAAATTTAAAAAATTATTTAAAAAAACATTTATACCAAACAATAATGAAATTATTAATAATGAACCTGATAACTATGTCGAAATAAATAATGATATAAATGATAATATTATTAATGAACCTGATAACTATGTTGAAGTAATAAGTGAACCTGATAATATAAAAGAAATAATAAATGAATCAAATTGGATTAATTTAGAACCAATAAAAATATCAAAAATTAAAAAAGTTGATTTTCCAACAGATCAATATTATCATATAGAAACATCAAAAAATCAAATTACTATTCATCATACTGTATCAGGTGAAGGAGTAAGAGGGGATATAAATTATTGGTTATCTGATAGTAAAAGAATATCTACACATTTTATAATTGGACATGATGGTATACCTTATCAATGTTATAACTCTAAATATTGGGGTCATCATTTAAGTGTGAAGAGTACGTTTTTAAAAAATAATGGATTTGATGACTACAAAAGCAGAAATGTATTATTAAACGAAAGTTCTATTTCAATTGAAATTGATAGTTGGGGTGGTCTTATCTTAGGTGATGGCAATTCTAAAAAATTTGGAAGAAAAACTATTATAACAGAAAAAGATAAATATTATAATGCTTATGGAAACATAGTAGATGTACCAGTAATCCATTATACAGAAGGTTTTAGGGGATATTATTATTATGAAAAATATACAGATGAACAAATAAGAACGTTAGGTGAATTATTATTATTTTTTGGAAAAAGATATAACATTCCTTTAGATTATAATGATAATATATGGGATGTTAATATGGATGCATTATCTGGTAAATCAGGGGTTTATTCTCATTCTTCTTATCGTGAAGATAAATCAGATTGCCACCCTCAACCAGAATTAGTAGATATGTTAAAAACTTTAAAATCATTATAAATAACATTTAATTTGTATATTAATAATTTTTGACATATATTTGCATAATTATTTAAATATAATAACATGAAATACTTTTTCTACATAACAAAGAATGATAGAAAACTTTATATTCTAATTACAGATGAATATGATGAAGATATTACATTGGGTTATATTTATCTTAATAGATTATCAGAAAAAGTATGGGAAGTAAAATCGATAGCATCAGAAAAAGGATTAGGTTATAAAATGTATGATGCCGCAATGGATTTAATTTATCCTCATTATATTATACCAAATAGAGATACTCAAATAAAAAGTAACATATCGTCAATTTATAATTTTTATATAACTAAAAGAAAGGACATTGAATCAGAATTATTAAATAGAAGTGATGTTTTATATGTAAAAAATGAAAAGTTTAATGATAATTGGTATAATAGAATTTATAAATTAAAAAAACCAATTGGAATTGATTTTGAAATGGATAACCAGAATATCAAATACGAAGGTATAAGATTTTTTAATAGTAAATATGATTTTAGAAAAGAAGATGCTATTTAATTTGGATATTTGAAATATTATACTTATTTTTGTACTTTAATTCGTAACCTATTAAACTTAATAATATGGAATACAATAGAAATTTAAAAAATCGAACAAAAAGAAGAACTACTATACTTTTTGTAGTATCAATTTTTATACTATTATCTTTAATTACTTTTAATATATTAAATATCGTAATTAATACAAGAACAGGAAATGACGTATCATATTTTTTATTAATAAATGGTATATCATTTATTTTATTAATTAGTAGTTGGGTTGTTTATATGTGGCATAGTGCTGATTTATCAATTTATAAAAGACAACTTAAAAGAAAAAGACAATCTAACCATTTAGCTAGAGGAATTCAATATTTACTAAATGGTGATAATAAAAAATCACAATTCATTTTTGAAAAGTGTTTAATAAGTGAAGTAGATAAAGCATTTCTTAATGGTTTACATAAGGGTATGTGTTATATGTCAGATAAAGAAGGAATTAAAAAAATCGCAACCGATTATCTAGAAGATTATAAAGTAAACTAACCAAATAATATAATTATGAATAGTATTTTATTAGGTACAAATGAAAGTTATTGGTCATGGGAATATGATACAATTATTGTTTATGCTCAATTATATCTTAAACCAGATAATAGTTTACTATTAACATTTAATAAAAGAAAAATCAAAAGTGGTTTGGGTAAAGGAGATTGGAATAATTTAATTAGTAGATATGATGTTGGTACAATCAAAAAACCAAAAAAGAGATATATATTATCATTACTATCAAAAAACAAACTTACAGATTCACCATTTCCAAGAGATGGGTGGTATAATAAAGATAAAGGAAGATTAAAATTATCTGAAATTCTAGATATAAATAATCAACCTCAGTTGGTATATAGAACATTAAAAATTAAAAAAATAAAGGAGTTAATTTAACTCCTTTATTTTTTAAACTACTTTTATAGATATATTATCATCGGTATATACTGAATTAGTTCTAGCGTTTCTTGGAATTTTTTTAATTAATTGTAATAATTTAGAATCTACTGATGTAGATATATTTTTTAAAGTTTGTTTTGTCATTAAAAATGTAATTTTATATCCATCTAAATGATCAACCAATTTATTTGCTCTAGCAAGGTTTCTATCGATATAAACAATTGGTTCTGGATAATCTTTTTTGATAATTTTTGGTATAATTTCCATTAAATCAGAATCATAAAAATTGTTTTTTATATCATTTAAATCGACCGGTATGTCTAGAAATTTTCTATTATAAAACATAATGTGTCTATCGTTTTTAACTTTATTTAATATCTGTTCATAATTTTTAGTAGTTCTATTCAAATGTTGATTAAATAATAACATATTAATTTCAAAATTTAATGGATATTTAACACCGTTTATATTTTTTAATTTTTTATACAAATCAGATTCATATATTTTATTTAATCTATCTGATATAATTTTTATTGTTTCGGTACTAATATCAGAATATAATCTATAAAAATTTGGTACAATTCCATTAACTATTAAATCATCTGATAATATCTTTTCAAATGCGATTTTAATTTTATTTTCTGTTTCTTTACCATCAAATATATTTATATCTATATAATTAATTAATCTTCTAGGTGTACTAACTGTAAAATAATCTTTTAGTCTACTATCTATTTTAATTATATCATTATAAACAAAATATTCATGATCATTAAAATATTTTTTAATTAAACTATAAAATATCTCTGATTTAGTTGTTTTTGCCCCAATATTATTATCTAATATTGATTTTATTAATACCGGTATTTTATCTTTTTTAATTCTTATTGATATCTTTTTTATTGTTTTAACAGGAGTTCTCCTATTTATTGTTGAAAAATCAAAATCATCTGTATTAAATTTTACAGGGATTAAGTCTATAAAATCAATATTGTTAGATGATATTATTTCTCTTAATTGTGATGATGATGATACATCTAACACATCATGAGCAGCATGTATACTACCATCCACATTTAAAGTAAATCCAATTTTAAACTTAACATCATATTCATCTTTATTTTTATTATACAAAATAAATTGATATCTACTCTTTGTATAACTATTCCAAGTACTTTCAGAAGGCACTATACACCATGATGTATCACTTCCTAATATTTTAATATCATTATGATCTTTAATATTAAGTATCATTATATTATCATTTTCAAAAACTATACTAGTACTAGTTAATTCACTTAATTTATTTTTAATCTCATTTATATCATTCATTGAATCTTTTGAAAATAATTTCATTGCATTAATTAATGATTTATTATCTTTATATCTTGATATTTTAGAAATAAAGGTATTAATATTTTCCTTTTGCATTATTTTTATAATAAGAATTTTAATACTATCTATTGTTGAAGTAGATGCATAATATTCATCTTTTTTATCTAAAATATTTTTAATAATTTGTTTTTGTTCAGATGGTAATTCTTTAATAAATTGATTAATTGTTATTTTATTTTTTGTTTCTTGTATTTTGTCTACAACCTGTTCATATTTTAATTTATTAATATCTAGTTGATATGATTTATCTCTTAAATTAATTAAATCTTTATATAAATTTTCTAATTCAATATAAGGTACATTTTCATTAAATAAATAATCGGTTAATTTTCCAATATATCCAATATTTTTACCAACTAATTCTTTAAGTTTTTCAAAATCTGAAAGTTTTCTATTAATTATAGATTTTGCTTGCTGTAAATTTTCATTAACAAATAAATTATAATCCTTTAAGTATAACATATAATATCATTTTATATTTTTAATATATATTAAAAATATAAAATGTAAAATGATATTAACAAAAAAATATAGATTATTATGGGATATAACTACAAATGAAATATTAGTAAACCCATATATAGAATATACTAATTCATCAACAAATACAAATACAAATGGGTATTTTGAATCTGATAATATAAATAATATAAATGATGTAATAAATACTAATAATTTATATTATAATGATGATATGGATAATGATAATATAGATGGTGATGTATTACAATAAATCTAATGTTAAATATACAAAATCTATATCGTCATCAGATGATAATTGAAATGGAGCATCAACAACTCCTATATTAGTATTCCAATATAATTGATCACCTTGTTCTTCTTGCCCAAATGATCTAAATGATAAACCAGAATCACCAGAAAATGCACAATAACATCCGTTATGTGTACCTACATTAACTTCAACACCATTAACATAAACCCTAATACCACATTGTGGAATATTAGTCACAGATTGATTTGTTGCTAAACTAGTTGTTCCGGATTGTGTTATATTTGATGTTAAATTTAAATCATCACTTGAATATGATAAACTAGTTAATCCACTATCTATTGCATTCTCTACATACTCTTTTGTAGTAACATGAGTTGGATCAGTTATTGATTCTGTTGTTATTGCAAGATTATTTTGTGTTATAGTAGCATCTGCTATTTGTTTTCCTTTAATTTTCATAAATTATTATTTTTTTCATTTTTATTATATATTAAAAATAAATTATCATATTAAAAATAAATTATCATATTTATCATAAATATTAAAAAATATTTGTTTAATACAATTAATTAATTTATATTTGTATTCTAATTTAAATATAAAATTATGTCTAGACTTCACAAATGGAATAAAGAAGATGCAATTTTAACTCTCTACTATGTCAAGTATAACCTAAACTCCCTACCTGTTAAAGATGAAGAAGAATTATCTACTTGTATAATTGGTTCTACAAAAGCTTCTCTTAATATGCAAGCAGCAAACATAAGGTATATTTTAGGTGATGAACACTATACCTTATCAGACTATTCTAAAATTCAAGAGGAAGTAGTAAATGAATATAACACTTTGTCAGAATTAGACTTAAGACAAGTTGTAATTGATATTATATCAAAAAGAGACGTGGAATCAAATATTCAGGAACTTAGAATCAGAAAGAAAGAAAAAGAAAGAAAAGATAAAGAAAAATCCAAAAAACTTGAACTTGATGAAATTTTCAGAAAAATGGGAAAAGATCCTAGTAAAATGAGAAAAGTAGTATAGTTAATAAATAATTCATTTACATATAAACAATTTTAATCATTAATACTATAATTATTATTAAAAAATAATGTAGTATGAATGATTAAAATTGTTGCGCATCTATCTGACATCCATATCAGAAAAAATCCAGAAAGACATGCCGAATATAGAGAAGTATTTGAAAAATTATATAAAAAATTAGAAGAACAAAAACCAGATAGAATAGTAATTGCTGGTGACTTATATCATGATTTTATTGATTTAGAAGGAGAAGCAGAAATTCTTATGGGAGAATTTCTAAATAAACTATCACAACTTACTGATAAAGTTATAATAATTAGGGGCAATCATGATATGCGTAAAAAGCAAAAGAAAAGAAAAGACGTTGTAGAAACAATAACCACTCTTATAAATAACCCAAAAATAATATACTACAATAAATCAGATTTTTATGTTGATGATAATGTTGTATGGGTAGTTCATCATCACTTAGAAGGAGTAAATCCTTGGTATGATATCCAACATACTAAAGATAACACCAAAATTTATATAGATTTATATCATGATCCTATACAAGGATGTAAAGGTCATAATGGTTATCCATTAAAAAATAAAAAATATAAAACATCTGATTTAAAAGGTGATTTTGGTATGATCGGTGATATACACCTACATCAAGTATTTGATGATAAAATCGTTTATCCCGGTAGTTTAATTGGTCAAGATTTTGGAGAACCAACATCACCACATGGGTACTTATTATGGGATTTAAGTTTAAGTAAATTTGATTATATAGAATTACCAAATCCATATAATTATATAAATTTCACAATAAAAGAAGGTACTGATTATAATAATCTTAATTTAGAACATGAATTATTAAACCCATTATCTAATATAAAGATAAAATGGAATGATATTAGTGCAAATATTAATTTCGAAAATGAAGTAAAATTAAGAAATTATTTTAAACATGCTCATCATATAAATAATATCAAAATTGAAAAGAATGCGATATACACTGATGTATCTGGTGTTAAAATGATTAATGAATCAGTAGATGTATTAAATCCATCAACCCAAAGAGATATATTTATTGAATATTTAGAAACAAATGGATATAAAAAAGATTTTATAGATGAAATATTAAAAATAGATGATATTATTAATGATAGATTAAATGTATCATTAAATAAAGGCATTACATGGGGTATAGATAAAGTATTTTTTAATAATTTTAAATCTTATGGCGATGATATTGAAGTTGATTTTTCAAAAATGGACACTAGTAGTATTATACAAATAAACGGTATAAATCAACAAGGAAAAACAACTATATTAGATGCTATATCTTATATTCTTTATGGAAAAACTACAACTACAACTAAAAGAGAAAAAAATGGAGATAATAGATATATTAATAATAAGAGAGATTTAAATTATTGTAATGGAGGTGCTGTTATAACTATTAATGATGAAGTATATACTGTTATAAGAACAACAGAAAGAAAATGGAATAAATCTAAAACTGAAATATCATCATGTTCATCTAATGTTGATTATTATATAGGAACCGATATTTCAGAAGAAAATAAATTAACAGGAGAAAGAAGAACAAATACACAAAAACTTATTGATGATTCTATAGGTGATTTTGATGATTTTATAAGACTAGTATTAACAAATGCTGATAATTTAAACTCATTATTATCACTTGATAGATCAGTATTTATTGATTCTATAACAAGAGATGCAGGTTATGATATTTTTGAAAAAAAATTAGAAGAATTTAAAAATTATAGAAAAGAAATAACTAAAAATAGAATTAGTATTGATATTCAATCACATAATGATAAAATTGAAGAAATAAATTTAGAAAAAATAGATATTGAATTAAATTTAGAAAATATTAATAATGATATAGAAATATTAGAAGATAGTAAACCATCAATAGTATTAGAAAAAGAAAAAATAATAGAATCATTAGAAAAGATTGATGAAAGTCTATATAATTTTGATATAGAAGATGTTAATAAAAATATTAACGAAGAAAATGATAAAATAAATAAAAGAGAATTACAATTAAAAAAGATTGAAGAAATAAAAGAAGAAATAAAAGATTACGATAACTCTGAATTAATTCAAAAAACAGATAAATTATCAGAAATTAAAGATATTATATCAATAAAAAAATCAAATTTAAAAGATTTCGATATTAAAATATCACAACTTAATAATAAAGTTAGTACAATAAACTCTAATATTAAAGATATTGTTAATGATTATATAACTGATCTTAAAATAAAAATTAGTGATAATGATACAAAAATCTATAAATTAAAAGATGAATTCAATTCTAAAATAACTAATTATAAATCTGATTTAAAAGATAAAGTTAATAAATTAGAAATAGATAAAAATAATTTTAGTAATGATGTATCTAATTATATGGAACAAGGTAAAACTCTTAAACAAGAAACCACATCATTAATAGAAAGTTTAGATCATGTTTGTATTACATGTCATAGACACATGGATGATGATTCTAGAAAAGTTGTTAATTCTAAGATAAATGACAATAGAAAAATAATGTTAGACTTAATGGATAAAGTTCAAGATTTAAAAGTTAAGATAACTGAACTAACAAATGAAATAGGTGAAATAAATAATAAATTAGATATGATTTCTAAAAAAGATTATTCTTTTGATAATAATTTAAATGAATCATTTGACAATACATTATCTTTTATAAATGAATATAAATCAAATAATGAAGAAATAGAAAAGATTATTGAATTAATTAGAAATAATAATTATCCATTAGATTTAAAATCTAAATTATTATTTTTAAATGAAGATAAATCAGAAGTTATACTAGAAATATCAAGATTAGAAGATGATAAAGTAAAACTTAATAGAGAAATTGAAGATGAAAATGATAAGTTAGATTTATTAAATAATGAAGTTAAATTATTAAAAGAAGAAGAAGAAAAATACCAAAAGAAAAAAGAATCTATTCAATTGGAAGACAGAATTAAATTAGATATTGAAAAGTCAAATAATTTAATTGAAAGGTATAATAATCAAATAGATAATTATAATAAAGAATTACATAAGATAGAAAAAAATAAAGAATTAAAAGAAAAAATTGATAAATTAACATTAAAAATTAATACTATTGAAAAAAATATAAAAGAAACTAATACTATTAAAAATAATATTGAGAAAGATATTCATGCAAAAAATATTGAAATACAAAAATTTAAAAATGATATAAAAACATTCGAAAAACAGAAAAAACAAGATGAAATATTGGATTCTTATATGAAGTGTGTACATAGAGACGGATTACCTAGTTTCTTATTAAAGAAAAGTATTCATATTATAAATCAAGAACTTAATAATATTTTAAGTGATGTAGATTTTACTTTATTCTTTGATGATAACTTAAATCTTAAACTATCACATGATATTAGAATGGATATATCTCAAAATGCAATTGAATCTAGTGGAATGGAAAGAACATTCTGTGCAATTGCATTAAAAATTGCATTAAGGAAGATTAATAATAAATCAAAACCGAATATTATATTATTAGATGAACTATTTGGAAAACTAGTAGAAAGAAGCGTAGAATTATTAACTAGTCTAGTTGATTCAATTAAAAATGAAGTTGATAAACTTATTATTATTGAGCACGTTAACCCATTAAATTATGATTATCTAATAGAAGTAAATAAAGATGAAAATGGTATTTCGAATTTAAAAATAGATTATTAAAAATGAATTATAGTGAATATATT
>NZ_JAVESI010000061.1:0-13313 GCF_034006665.1 Trichloromonas sp. | reverse complement strand
CGCTTCCTTCAGACCCTGCCGTTACCAGCAACGCCCTTGCGATTCGGATTGTCTTCCCCCTGGCCGGGGTGACGCCTGTCTCTTGCAACAGGCCGGGTTTGCCCGCTACGCTGGGCAAACAAAAAACAGCCCTGCCTTTTTGTGAGGCAGGGCTGTTTTTTTAGAATAATGGGAAACTAATCAAAAACCTGCGGCCAATTGCAAGGTGATGATTGTTTCATCCTGCACGTTGCTCTTGAAGATTTCCTTGTCCTGATCGACGAAGGTGGTTTCGAGGCTGATCTTGTTATCAACCCCTTTGATATAGTAGTTCAGACCGACGCCGTAAACCTGAGTATCTTTTTTTCCGCTTTCGTCAACACTGATGAGCTGATAGTGACCATAGGGCTGCAACTGGCCCTTCCCAATGGTGCCAGGGAGCAGGTAGCCGGCCTTGACAGACAGCAAATTACCGTCGTCACCTGAGCCCAAAGTTGTGAAACTGATCCCGTTGACACTGTTGACAATATCGATATATGAGGCGGTCAGTGTCAGATTGCCGCCGTCCGCCAAGGGCTGATCGTAGTGCAGATCGGCGGTCCAGGCAGAGTAGTTCTGTTTGCGGCCGGCCAGAACCAGATCTTCTTGGCTGTCAGCGCCGAAGCCCAGGCTCAACACCCGCTTCTTGCCCAAATAGGTACCGGCATTGAACCAGTCGGTTTCTGGATCGAAAAAGCTGTAGCTCAAGCGGCCGGCATAGCGCTGGCTGTCGTCTACGTTTTTAGCGTTGTCTTCTTCGCCGTCGCCGAACATGAACCGGTACTGCAACTTGTCGTCGAGGAGATTGCCCCAAACAGCCAGAGCATCATCACGGCCTACTCGGCTTGGGTAAAAGATGGTGCTTCGGTGGCCACCTTGGCCCCAGTCGAGATCAAGTGTCAGCATCGATTTCGTTGAGGTCGTGCCGTAGTTGCGGGTAAAAGGCACGTACATACGACCAGCCTGAAGGATCAAATCGTTCCCCATCAACTTATAGTTGAGCCAGGCATCGCGAACGGCCACACCGGAGCCCAGCCCGTTTCCGGAATCGTCTTTCATTTCATCCATACCCAGCTTGTCACTGGCAAAATGGACGAAAAAACCCAGCTCTTGGGTAATGGTGCCGCCTAGATAAAAGTAGGAGCGGCGCATCAAGATGTCGCTGAGGCTATCGTCGAAGCGTCCGTCGCTATCGGTATCCATATTCGATACTGATTGAGCCCAGATCTGGCCCCACCAACCAGCATTAATCAAAACCTCATCCTTTTTGTAGACCTCCAACGAAAAAGATGTGACGGGGACCAACAAGAGCAGCATGACAAGCAAAAACAACCTTTTGTTCACCGGTAAAACCTCCTTTGAATCAAACGGTATCTATAACAACGCTTTCACTCTGGCCGCGATGTTGTCGGCGGTGAAACCAAAATGCTCCATCAGCTTCTCGGCGGGGGCACTGGCGCCAAAGCCAGTCATTCCAATAACGGCGCCGCTGATCCCCACATAGCGCTCCCAGCCAAAGGGAACGGCGGCTTCCACCGCCACCCGGCAAGCGCAGGCGGGGGGCAGAACTTCGTCCCGGTAATCCTTTTCCTGCTGGTCGAAAAATTCCCAGCAGGGCATGGAGACGACGCGGGTGCCGATTCCCTCCTGCTGCAACAGTTCCCGGGCCGCCAGGGCGGGATGAACTTCGGCGCCGCTGGCCAGCAGAATGGCTTTCAGCTCCCCTTCCTCACGGGCAAGGACATAGCCCCCCAGATGCAGGCCGTCGGCACCGGCAAAACATTCGCGGTCAAGGGTCGGAAGGTTCTGGCGGCTGAGAATCAACGCGGTGGGCTCGTTGCGGTTGGCGATGGCCGCCTCCCAGGCGCGCACCGTTTCGTTGGCATCGCAGGGGCGGATGACGTTGAGGCCGGGTATCGCCCGCAAGGTGGCGAGATGCTCCACCGGCTGATGGGTCGGACCGTCCTCGCCGAGACCGATGGAGTCGTGGGTGAACACGTAGACTGTCCCCAGTCCCATCATCGCCGCAAGGCGGATCGGCGTGCGCATATAATCGGCGAAAACCAGGAAGGTGCCAGCGAAGGGAATCAGGCCGGGGGTATGGGCGAGACCGTTGAGGATGGCGCCCATGGCGTGCTCGCGGATGCCGAAATGAATGTTACGGCCGCTCGTTCCGGGGGCGAAGAACGACTGCCCTTTGAGCTCGGTGTTGTTTGAGGGCGCAAGGTCGGCCGAACCACCGAGGAGCAGGGGCAGAGCCGGCGCCAGAGCATTGAGGGTGTCGCCGCTGGCCTTGCGCGTCGCGGCCGAGGTCCCGGCGGCGAATTCGGGCAGGGCCGTCTGCCAGCCGTCGGGGAGTTCCCCGGTTTGCAGCTGGTTCCAGGCCTGCAGGGAGGCATTATCCTCTTGCAGCTTCGCGGCCAGGCGAGCCTGCCAGGCGCTTTCCAACTGGGCGCCGCGCGGGGCGATTTCGGCCATGTGCGTGCGCACCGCCTCGGGAACGACGAAGGACTGCTCGGGATCGAAGCCGTAGAAGGCCTTGGCGGCGCGCAGCTCCTTCTCGCCCAGAGGCGCACCGTGGGCCTCGGCGGTGTCCTGCTTGGTCGGAGCGCCGATGCCAATGTGGGTGCGGGCAATGATCAGCGACGGGCGGGGATCCTCCTTGGCGCGCTTGATGGCGCCGTCGATCTCCACCAGATTTTCCCCTTCGACCCGCTCAATGTGCCAGCCGCCGGCAATGAAGCGGGTGGCGACTTCTTCGCTGAAGGCCAGAGAGGTTTCGCCCTCAATGGTGATGCGGTTATCCAAGTAGATGTAGATCAGATTGCCCAGACGCAGATGACCGGCGAGGGAGGCCGCCTCGGTGGAAATCCCCTCCATCAGGTCGCCGTCCGAACAGAGAACGTAGGTGCGATAATCGAAAAGTTCCCCATCCACCTGCTGCTGGAGGAAGCGGCCGCCCATGGCCATGCCGACGCCGACCGCCACCCCCTGGCCCAAGGGGCCGGTGGTCGTTTCGACGCCGGGAGTGTGACCAAATTCGGGATGACCGGGGGTGCGGCTGCCCATCTGCCGGAAATTTTTCAGATCGTCCAGCGATACGTCATAGCCGCTCAGGTGGAGGATGCCGTAGAGCAACGTCGAGGCATGGCCACAAGAGAGGATGAAGCGGTCGCGCCCGGCCCAGTTGGGATTGGCCGGATTGTGGCGAAGGTGGCGTTGGTAGAGCAGGTAAGCGATGGGGGCGGCTTCCATGGGGGTGCCGGGATGGCCGGAACGGGCTTTTTCTACGGCGTCGGCGGCGAGCAGGCGCAGGCTGTCGATGGTCTGCTTGGCCAGGGTCGGATCAATGACGGCTTGGGACACGGTAATCTCCTGTCGAATAAAGAAGGGTATGAAGCGGGGAAAATTCGAGCGGCCGTTTTTTCGGGAAAATCAACCGCGAGATAAAGCGGAGAAGCGACGGTCGCGTAGCGGACAAGACGATGCGGGTCGCAAAAGAGCAGCGGGATTATAACTGAAACGGCTGCGCGATACACCCCTGAATTGCGCAAAAATCGAGATTTTCCGAGCTGTAACCACGGCTCGGAGAACCCGGGGAGCGGATGGAGACAAACAATCGGTGGGAGGCACAAAGGGAGAGGGCCGGTCTAGGGGGAGGCATCCCTTATGACCGGCCCTGGGGTGAAACGGGGAGATGGAGCAACAGGAGGTATCTTCCGGCTCGCCTGCCACAACAAGCCGTCGATGGTTTTACTGTACGGAAAAGACCTGATCGTCGCCACGGGGGTAAACGTAAAAAATCAAGACCGCATACCGGGTTTTGGTCTGTGCAAAAACACAGTACATAAGCGGAAGACGCAAAAAGACGACCGGCCAGGGGGAGGTAAGCCCTGGCCAGTCTGGGGTGGAACAAGAGGGAGAAATGAAGAGAGAGTCTTCCATGCTCAACGAGCCGCCTGCCACAACAGCCCGTCTATGGTTCAACACTAACTGAAAAGGCCCTCGCCCACCACGGCGATTCCCGTAAAAAATCGCGACCGCGCTCACGGGTGTTGACTGTGCATCCGCACAGGGAAAGACAATTGCGCACCCCGGAAAAGTCAAGGCCGACCTCGAAGTTTTTCGGGGTCGGCCTTGAACAGGGGGAGAAATGAAGAAGAAGGGTCTTCTTCAGCCTGGCCCGTCTGCCACAACAGGTCGAGGTTAGTGCAACTATAAACGAAAAAAAAACCATTGCAACGCGTATTACCGTGAAAATAATCGCGTGAATGCACAATCGCCAATCTTGATTAGTCTTTTTCACAGCCGCCGCGCTCAAACGGAATAATCACCGCATTCCCGTAAACTCTGCAACTTACCCTCCCGCATACCCTGCCGGCAAGCCAAAAAACGTTCCACGAGAATAACGCCCGACTTGACGATTTCCTGAAATTCCTCCAGAAAACAAGTCTCGTCCCGCCCCGGTGCATCCCAGCAAAAAGGGCGGAGAATGGGCAGCTAAGAAAACTCCCCGGCGGCGAACCGCCGGGGGAGGCTCAGTCAGGACTGGAGATAGGCGCCGATGGCGGCGGCGATAGTTTCGAAGATCTTAACCAGTTCCTGTTCATCCCGCTCCAGCAGGGTGATGCGGAAACCCTGCTCGGGGGTGCAGAAGGAGGAGAGGGGCACCACGCAGATACCGGTGGAGGCCAGCAGATAGTAGACGAAACGCTTGTCCAGAGAACAGCCCGGCTGGTTCACCAGCCCCTCGACCAGTTGCTTGACCTCGGGGTTATCGATGGGCAGGCTTTGCCGGTAAGTCAGACGACCCTTCTCGAAGGCCACCGCCATATAGAAGGCGCCGTTGGTACGGTTGACCTTGATCCCCGGCACATCCTTGAGCACCTGATAGGCGATATTCGAGGCCCGCTCGTAGCGAGCCTTACGCTCTTCCAGATATTTGGGATATTCGGGGTGACAAATCAACGCCGGAATCGCCTTCTGCGGCAAGGTCGTGGAGCAGACCTCAACCATCTTCGAATTGAGGATCGAGGCCACATACTGCTTGAACATCGGATCTTTGTCGGCGTTGTAGACTTCGATCCAGCCGCAGCGGGCACCGGGCCAGGGAGTTTCCTTACTGATCCCCTTCATGGCGATGGCGGGCACGTCGCCAATCAGGTCGGAAATGGGCTTGGTCGATTCGCCGTTGTAGACGATATTGTGATAGATCTCATCGCAAATAATGAAAAGATCGTACTCTTTGGCAATGGCGATCATCTCCCGGAGGATGCGCTCGGGATAGACGGCACCGGTGGGGTTGTCGGGATTGATAATGAGAATGCCGCAGATCGCCGGGTTGTACTTGACCGAAAGACGCAGATCGTCGAGGTCGGGATACCAGTTATTATCCGGATCAAGCCGGTAGGAGACCGGCTTCTGCCCGGCGTGAGCGGCCTCGCCGGAAGAATGGGTCGAGTAGGTCGGCGAGGGGCCAATCACTCGGGCCTCGCGACGGAGAAAACCATAGACCTTCTGGATGGCGTCGCCGAGTCCGTTAAAGAAGAGAATGTCGTCGGGGGTGATCTGGGTCTTGCCCCGCTTGTTGGTCAGATCGGCGAGAAACTGGCGGGTCTCCAGCACGCCCCGGGTCGGACAGTAGCCGTAGGAACAGTCCTTCATCGCCAGGTCGGCGACAATCTCCTTCATCCAGAGGGGGATTTTTTCCCCTTTGGCCACGGGATCGCCGATATTCTCCATGTTGGTTTTGATCCCCAGGGCCTTGAGCTTGTCGGCGATATCGACGATGGCCCGGATTTCGTAGGTCAGTTCCCCTGCTCCGATGTGGACGATGTTGTTACGCATGATGTGCTCCCCGTTGAGGATGGTCGTGGTCGCTAAAGAAAAAGGCCATGGACTCTACAGTATCCATGGCCTCGAAGGTTTTGTCGGTTTCGGAGTTAAGGGCTGACTCCCTGGCAACCATCGGAGGCCGAACAAGCGGCCGCCGCGGCCGCCGCGCATGCTCGCGCCGCGAATGCCGTGCGGAAAAAAGATTTCAGACTGAACAGGGGCATGGAAATCTCCGAAAAAATCAGGCTGTCTGGTTATCACAGCCGCCGGACAAAGTCAACGGTTTCCTTGCGGACGTGAGCCGGAGATGGGAATGTGCCCCGCCGCCCCCCTTATTTCACGACTTTCAGGCCGCCACGGGCGGGCTTGCCCGCCCCCGTTCCTCCGGGAGAAGACGGCGCAGGCGAGCCATCCCCGTCGCTTGTCGGCAGGCTGCCGTTGCGCACCATCTCGCTGACGGCATTGGCAATGGTCAGGCATTGCTTCATGCACACCCGATAGGCCGGGCAGGCGGTGCAGTCGGCCTCGCCACCAGCGGCGCGCAGGGCGTGAATCACCAGTTCGACACTTTCAACCTGGGAAAGGGGGATAAAAAACATGTGATCTCCTTGAGTGAGGAATGGATCTTCGCACCCCCACTTCCGCCGGAAGTGGGGGTGCGAAGGCTTTTTCTACAGCTCTTTTCCAGCAACCCGGGCGAATTCCCGCAGTTTGGTCATCATCGCCGAGAATTCCGCTGGGCGCAGCGACTGGGGACCATCGCTGGCGGCCTTTTCCGGACAGGGATGGACCTCGACGATCAGGCCGTCGCAGCCGGCCGCCACGGCCGCATAGCACATGGAAGGAACCAGGCTGGCATGGCCGGTAGCATGGGAAGGATCGACGATGATCGGCAGGTGGGTCTGCTCCCTGAGTACCGGCACCGCCGAGATGTCGAGAGTATTGCGGGTAGCGGTCTCGAAGGTCCGAATCCCCCGCTCGCAGAGGAGTACCCGCCGGTTGCCCTCGGCGAGGATGTACTCGGCGCTCATCAGGAATTCCTGAATGGTGCTGGCCATCCCGCGTTTGAGCAGGATCGGCTTGTCGAGTTGGCCGAGCATCTTGAGTAAGGCGAAGTTCTGGATGTTGCGGGCCCCGACCTGCATGATGTCGGCATAGCGAGCCACCAGTTCCACATCCCGGGGATTGACCACCTCGGTGACGATAGGCAGGCCCGTCGCTTCCCGGGCCATGGCCAGCAGCTTAAGACCGTCCTCCTCCATTCCCTGAAAGGAATAGGGGCTGGTGCGCGGCTTGAAGGCGCCGCCGCGCAGTACCGTGGCCCCGGCCGCCTTGACCGCATGGGCGGTCTCGAGAATCTGCGCCTCGCTCTCCACCGAACAGGGGCCGGCCATTACCACCAGCTTGCCGCCCCCGACAGTGAGTCCGCCGCCGAGTTCGACCACGCTCGGCTCCGGCTTGACTTCGCGGCTGGCCAGCTTGTAAGGCTTGAGGATCGGCACCACGTTCTCCACTCCCGGCAACGATTGCAGGGATTGCAAAACCGACTTGCCCCGCTCGTCACCGACCGCGCCGATGACGTTACGGGTCTCACCGTGGATGACGTGGGGCTTGTAACCCAGTTCGCGGATCTGCTTCTTGACTTCGGCCAGTTGCTCCTTGTCGGCCCCTTTTTTCATGACGATAATCATTGGTTCGGCTCCTTGTCGATCGACGGTTGGGGGATAAACGGCAAAGGCCGCCCGGCTCTCCCCCGGCGGCCCCTGCCTCCATCGATCCGGAAACAAAAAAACCATGGGAGAGCCCGAGTCGGTCTGCCCATGGTTTGCTGGTTCGGTGCTGGTTTCTTTCGTTACGCCAACGAACCTTTCCCCCAGGCAGACGGCCTAAAATAAAAGCCGAACCAGAAGGTAAAGTTCATAAAGTGGGCGTAACGGGTCAGCATGTTGGAAAACTCCGAAAAAAAGTGTTCGTTACTTAGCAGAATTCAGCCATGATGACAAGGTTTAAATTTTGATATTTTTTCTTGACACCCTCCATGCTTTTGGTTATAAACGGAGCCTCTTCGCCCAGATAGCTCAGTCGGTAGAGCAGAGGACTGAAAATCCTCGTGTCGGTGGTTCGATTCCGCCTCTGGGCACCAGACGGAAACAAGGGGTTACGGCAAAAGCCGCAACCCCTTTTTCCGTTCTTTCCGCCTGCGGGGCGCTCCTTGACAAGGTCGGGGGGCTATGTTAAGCAAACCCATCCAAGCGGAACTCTCCTTCGGCTTCGCGCCGAACAACCTAATGACAGGGAGTTTTTCCATGAATCATCAGCAATCGGCGGCGCTCTTCGCCAAGGCCAAGCAGATCATTCCCGGTGGGGTCAACAGCCCAGTGCGAGCCTTCAAATCGGTCGGCTGCGATCCGATCTTCATCACCCGCGCCGCAGGTTCGCGCATCTATGATGTCGACGGCAACGCCTATATCGACTACGTCGGCTCCTGGGGGCCGATGATTCTTGGTCACTGCCACCCCAAGGTGGTCGAGGCGATCCAGCAGGCCGCCGCCTCCGGCGCTTCCTTCGGCGCGCCGACGGAGAAGGAAGTGACCCTTGCAGAGATGGTTCGCGAAGCCTATCCCAACATCAAGAAGGTGCGCATGGTCTCCTCCGGCACCGAAGCCGCTATGAGTGCCATCCGTCTCGCCCGCGGCTACACCGGGCGCGACAAGATCCTCAAGTTCGACGGCTGCTACCACGGCCACGCCGACTCGTTGCTAGTCAAAGCCGGCAGCGGCGCGGCGACCTTCGGGGTGCCGACTTCCCCAGGCGTTCCCGCCGCCTTTGCCCAATACACTCTGACCGCCACCTATAACGATCTCGCCGAAACCCAGGCCCTGGTCGCCGCCAACAAGGGAGAGATCGCCTGCATCATTCTTGAGGCGATCGCCGGCAACATGGGCTGCGTGGCACCCAAGCCGGGCTTCCTTGAAGGGCTGCGCGCCCTGTGCGATGCCGAGGGGATTGTGCTCATCGTCGACGAAGTCATGACCGGCTTCCGCGTCGCTTTCGGCGGCGCCCAGGAGCGCTACGGAGTGCGCGGCGACCTGGTCTGCCTCGGCAAGATCATCGGTGGCGGCCTGCCGGTGGGCGCCTTCGGCGGTAAGCGCGAGATCATGGAAAAACTCTCCCCCGAGGGCGGCGTCTACCAGGCCGGCACCCTCTCCGGCAATCCCCTGGCCATGAGCGCCGGCATCGCCACTCTGAATCTCCTCAAGGAGGAAGGTTTCTACGCCCACATCGAGGAGAAGAGCGCCTATTTCGAAAAGGGGATGCGTCAGGCTGCGACTGCCGCCGGGGTGAAGACCTCGCTGCAGCGGGTCGGCGGCATGTTCTGCACCTACTTCCAGGGCGAAGAAGTCTTCAATTTCGCCGACATCAAACCAGAGGCACCGCAACGCTTCGCTAAGTTCTTTCGCGCCATGCTCGAAGAGGGGATCAATCTCGCGCCCAGCCAGTACGAAGCCGGGTTCATGAGCATCGCCCACAGCACTGAAGATCTCGACCGCACCATTGAGGCGGCGGCCAAGGCGTTCAAGGCGTTATAGGGGATCAGGCTGAAGGCTGAAGGAAAAAAATCCCGGCGCCCACGAACAGGTGCCGGGATTTTTTGTCGTGAAATCAGGGGATGTCGTTCCTACGCCGGAGCCTTGCCGAGGCGCAGCACAAAGGGAAGATTCAGTCCTTCCGTTTCCAGTAACGCGGTCACAGCGGCGTCTCCTTCGACGCATTTTTGGCTCAGGGCATAATGCTTTTCCAGCCAGACCAGATAGGGGAGATTGCCGGCCAGAGAAAAACCGAAGACCCGTTCCATGGCCAGAAGCCCCGCACCTTCCAACGCCCGCGCCAATTCCCGAGGCTCGGCCAGGTAATGGGTTGGGAAATCGACCACCGTGCGGTCGAGACTGGCCATGAACAGCTCTTTTTCGATGGCCGGCAGCTCACCGAAGTCGACACCGCACCACTCGGCGGGGCGGGTTGAAAAGAGTGCCCGGCAGGCGAAAGGACGCGTTTCGTAAACGGCGCAGGCTCCCTCATCATCGAGAAAGGGGCAATCCCCCAATTCCCGCCGCTGCATGCGCAGATAGCTCTTGAGATCCGCCACCTTCGGCAGCCGCTCGCGCAGGCGTTCGACATAAACGTCAAGCGCTCGTCCCAGCCCTTCGTTCACGGCCTCGGCGACGAGCAGGGCCTCGCCGAAGCTGCAATCAACGGTCAGGGTGCAGCAGGCCCGACAGCCCCGGCCACAAAAAATCCGCCCGCCCCGGCCTTCATACTCCGCGAGCAGACGCGCGCAATCCCGGTCAAAATCACGCTGTCGCCGCCCCAACTCCCCCCTGGTTGCCACCCATCCTGACACCCATACCTCCCACAACTTCCGAAATACTTAAAGGGGTTAGGTCTTTCGACCTAACCCCTTGTTTTTGTTGGTGGAGCTGAGGGGGATCGAACCCCTGACCTACGCATTGCGAACGCGTCGCTCTCCCAGCTGAGCTACAGCCCCAAAACACGCTAAAGATAATCCAGACACGGCGATTTTGTCAATGAAAAGCTGCGGCGCCTAAACCCAGGGGGATTCGCAGGGTAAAGACCGCGCCCTCGGCCTCGTTGTGAACTTCGATGGAGCCCCGGTGTTGCTGGATGATGCGCTGGCTGATGGCCAGGCCAAGACCGGTCCCCTGTTTTTTTGTGGTGTAGAAGGGCGCAAAAATTTCCTTGAGAATTTCCGGAGGGATGCCACCGCCGGTATCCTGGATTTCGACGACCACTGCCGATTCGTCGCGCAGATGCCCGAGCCCGGCCCGGATGTGCAGTTCTCCTCCCTCGCCCATGGCGTGGCGGGCGTTGTCGATGAGATTCATCAGGACCTGCAAGAGCTTCTGATCATCCCCTTGGAAAGGCGGCAGCGCACAATCATAATCGAGGTGCACCTGAATGTCGGAAGCGCGCAGGGCATCGTCCTCCAGCACCAGGGCCTGCTCAATGATGCCTTCCATCCGGCATTCGCTGTAACAGAGCATCTGCTTTCGGGAGAAACCGAGAATTTCCGAAAGAATCTGTTCCATCCTCCGGGTTTCACGCTGAATAATCTCGCAGTATTCCGCTTCTTTGCTCCCCTCTTCCACCCGTTGTCGAAGGCGCTTGGCGAAGCCGCCGATAGGGACCAGCGGGGTCTTGAGTTCGTGGGCAATAGAAGCCGCCAACTCGCCCAGCGCGGCCATCTTTTCCCCCTGAATCAAACGCTCGCGGGTCTCCCGCAACTCACGATTGACCGTTTCCAGGCGCTGCATGAGCATGGAGTTGTCGATGGCGGTACTCGCCTGATGGGCAAAGAGTTCGAGAAAGTGCAACCGGTCGAGCCCGATGGGCTCGCCGCTCTCGCAGCTGTCAACCACCAGCACGCCGAGAGACCGATCTTTAGTGCGCAGCGGCGCGCAGGCATAGGGACCCAACCCCAGCTCGGTGGCCAACGCCGCGCCGGCGGCCGGCTCGGCGCTGGGTTGGGAAACAAAGATAACCCGTCCCTTGAGAACCGCCCGCGCTAGGGCGTTGTCGTCAGCGTCCAGATTGAGACGCTGGCGCATGACCTTCTGGGAGAAGGGCATGCGCCGCTGGATCTCCCGGATCTCCGGGCTGACCCCAGGCTGTTCCCAGGCGCTTCGCTCGTCATGGGGAGGGAAAACCAGGGCGGCGCCGTCCTGATCGACCCCGAGCATCCCCTGAAGGGCGCCGCTGCGTTCGTTGATGGTGAAGAGCATGGCGCGCTCGAAGCCGCCGCCGGCAGGAATGGTTGCCGCCGACAGAATCAGGTGCATGAGTTCGTTGAGGTTGAGAGTGCTGTGAATCGCCCGAAAGGTCCGGTAAAGAAGAGAAAGCTCCCGAAACTTGAGATCGTTCTCCGCCGACAGGGCTTCCAGGCGCTCAAGAGTCGCGACCCGCTCAAGAGCATGGCCGAGGAGTGAACCGACAGAGTGGTAGAACTCACGACTGGCGTGCTTGCTCGCTAGGGGCAACTCGGCCGGTTCCCGATCGAAAAAGAGGGTCAGGGTTCCCAGCGGGCGCTGCATGAAACGCAGGGGCATGATCACCATGCGCAGCGGCAGAGGCTCCCCACCCGGAACGACAGGCAGTTCCGCGAAGTAGAGGGGCTCGGCCTGGCGCAGGGCGCGCTGGCCGTACTCTTCCTCCAGCTGTTCCAGCCGGGGGCGATACTTGCGAAAAGGGGAATCGATACGCAGAGCGCCACTGCCCATGACGGTGCCGCCGAGCAAGGGACGAAGGATGACGCAAGAAGCCTGGGAATGGCGATGGATACTCTTGGCGGCGGTGGTCAAAAGTTCCTTGAACTGCTGGGCGTGGGTCAGCTGGCGGCCGAGGTCGGAGAAAAACGCCAGCTGCTCCATCCGCCAGCGGTCTTCCGCCTGGATGGCGACATTGCGGACGAGGGTCGCAAGTTCTTCGGCGACAAGAACGAGGGTGTGCCGATCCTGTTCGGTCAGTTCGGCGTCATCGCCAAGCACCAGAACAAGAACGCCGTAACTCCGGTCACAGCAAAAAACGGGAAAATAGAAGGTGTCGGCCAACAGAAGAGGCTGGCGGGAGGTCAGGGCCTCTCCGGGGGGGGAGCCGTCGACTTCCTGGCGGCAGGGCCGAAAAAACTGAGCGCTGCCAGCATCGATCGATTGCACAAAATGGTGACCGCCGGAGTCGAGCAGCAGGAGGGAAACGGCGTCGAGCGGAAAACAGCGTTCCAGGAGCCGGAGAATATCCTTGAAAGCCCGGGGATGGTCATGAACCGCGCAGTGGGCAATGCGGACAACCTTGTAAAGCAGTTCAAAGCCATCGCACTTCATGAACCCGTCCTTCCCTGGGGCGCGTCGTCATATCATAAGGCTCAGCCGATCCGCTCCTGACGCTCCTGCTCGGTCTTGCAGTCAATACATAAAGTGGTTACCGGGCGGGCGCGAAGGCGGGCCTCGCCGATTTCTTCGCCGCAGCTTTCACAAATACCGAACTCGCCCGAATCGATCCGCTCAATCGCTTCTTGGATCTTCATGATGAGCTTGCGCTCACGGTCGCGAATGCGCAGCTCAAAGTTGCGATCCGATTCCAGGGACGCCCGATCGGTGGGATCGGGGAAATTGGTCTTTTCGTCCGTCATCTCCGACACGGTTTTATCGGCTTCCCGCAGCAAACCATCGATCTGGGATTGCAGGAGCAGCCGGAACTCTTCGAGTTTTTCCTTATCCATGCAAGGTTCTCCTTGGGGTTTATTTATCACGACATAATAGGTTGATGCAATCGCGAAAAAAGCTCACGCGGCTTGAGGCATGAGCCAACCAATTCGGTTGTTGCCGGGCCGAAAGGCCTCGGCAAAATGTCGTAGATATCCCCGCAGCGGTCTTAATGGCTCTTTG
>NZ_JAVESI010000015.1:0-67685 GCF_034006665.1 Trichloromonas sp. | reverse complement strand
TCAAAGAGCCATTAAGACCGCTGCGGGGATATCTACGACATTTTGCCGAGGCCTTTCGGCCCGGCAACAACCGAATTGGTTGGCTCATGCCTCAAGCCGCGTGAGCTTTTTTCGCGATTGCATCATAATTTTACCGGAGTGTAGTTCGGTTTGTTCCTGGTAATACAGCTGAAATTCCTGCCGCTCCAGAGCCTGCACGAGCCCCTGTTCCAAAGAGATGCGTTGCAGTACCTGACGGTGCATCTCTGGAGAAAAGAAATGATAGGTGTTGCGTCCGCTCTCTTTGGCCCGGTACATGGCCATGTCGGCGCAACGCAACAGGCTGTCCGCGTCCTTGCCGTCATCGGGGAAGAGGGCGATGCCGATACTGGTCGAGGGGAAAATCTCCTGTTCCTCGATCGTCACCGGCCGGGAAAGGGTCTGAAGAATTTTCCAGGTAATCTGCGTCAAGCCTTTGGTCGGTGGTGCCGAATGCAGCAGAATGACGAATTCGTCCCCCCCAAGGCGGGCCACGGTGTCGCTTTTACGCACGGTTTCCCGCAGTCTCTCGGCGACGACCTTGAGCAGTTTGTCGCCGGCGGCATGGCCCAGACTGTCGTTGATGAGCTTGAAACGGTCGAGATCGAGAAAAAGTAAGGCGCTGCGCAGATCTTCCCGTTTGGCGGTGATCAGGCTCTGACCGAGACGGTCGAGCAAAAGCATACGATTGGGCAGACCGGTGAGGGGGTCGTACTGGGCAAGGCGCTGAATGGCTTGCTCGGCCAGTTTCAGCTCGGTGATGTTTTCATGGGCGATCACGATACGAACGGGCCCTTTTCCGGGGAAACGACTGACCCGGCCGTTGTACCAGTGCTGGCGCTCGGGGGCGTGGCAGGGATATTCGAGAGAAAACTCAATGAGTGAGCCGTTCATGACGGCGCGGATCCCTTGCGAGTAGGCCTCGGCCTCCTGGGCATCCTGGCCGGTGGCGTGATCGCAGACGGCGAGATAGTTGATCCCTTCGCAGAGGAGGTCGGGATCGGGGCTGTTGGCTGCGGCAAATTCGCGCCAAGCCTTGTTGACGGCGACGATCGTTCCTTGTTCATCGAGAATGGCGATGTTTTGCGGCAGGGCGTCGACGACATCCCGGGAAAAACGTTCCGACTCCAAAAGCTCAGATTCCAACTGCTTGCGCCGGGAGATGTCTTCCACCAGTACGAGAACGCCCGCCGCCTTGCCGTCGGCGTCCGGCAGCGGGGTGGCCGACCAGCTGACATCAATCAGCCGACCGGATCGGGTGGGGTGGCGCTTTTCCTGGTTGGTCAGGGTTTCGCCGGAGAGGATGCGTAAAAAAGCCTGATTGTAGTCATGATGATTCGTACCATACAGATCCGCTCTGGTGCGGCCGAGAACTTCCTCGGCGGGCCAGCCGAGTATTGCTTCGGCCGCGCGGTTCCAGTGGAGGATGCGACCGCCGGTGTCGAAGGCAATCACCGCCAAAGGCCAGGCTTCCAAGAGCTTCAGCAAGGCCGCGTGCAGTCGTTTCTGAGGAATTTCTGCCATCTTCTCCATCCGTCGCCCCCGACGTGACGACCTGCTGCACCTGGTTTTGCTGAGAAAATAATATTATAGATTCCAAGTATAGCACCCTTCGGGAATGACGCATCCGCGCGGGCAGCCATTCATGAAAGAAGGGCACGTCCCTTTTCGGTAACCTTTCCGGGAGCGGTTGGCTGGGAACTCAGGAGCGGGGAGGCGACAGGAGTCTCACGAATTCTCGGGCCCTGTCTTCTGGCGAGGGGGCGGCGAGAATAGCGCCGATGCAGGCGGCACGAGGGCAGCGGACGGCGACGAGTTCGGCGAGACGTGCGACGGTGACGCCGCCGAGGGGGAAGATGGGCAGGGGAGCGGCGACGCAAGCGTCGCGCAGGGCGGCGAGTCCGACCGGCGCGCCGTAGGCGGCTTTGGAGGGGGTGAACCAGACCGGGCCGAAGGTGACGAAATCGGCTCCGTCGCGGGCGGCAAGGGAAATCTCTTCACGGTGGTGGGTGGAGAGGCCGATCAGGCGATGGGGACCGAGGAGGGCGCGGGCCTCGGCGACGGGGAAGGAGTGGCCGCCAAGGTGGACGCCGTCGGCCGCAACCGCCAGGGCCACGTCGATACGGTCATTGATCAGCAGCTTGGCGCCAAATGCTCGGGTCAGTTCCCGCAGCTCCCGAGCCGCCGGCAGAAGTTCCCGGGCGGTGAGATCCTTCTCCCGCAACTGCACGGCACGTACCCCGCCGCGCAGGGCGGCGCGTACTGCGGAAATCAGATCGCCGCCGGGAATCTGGCGGCGATCGGTGATCAGATAGAGGTTGAAATCGATCGGGTTGGGCATAGAAGATATCCGGTAAGGGCGATCCATCGGGTCCGCTCAGGGCGAGGCAACGCCTCGCCCCTACATCGCTTTTTGACTGTCGAGGAACGCCTCGTCCCAGTCCTTCCATACCGCTTCGTAACCGCTGGCGCGGATCAGGCGACAGACCTCATCCGGGGTGCGGTCGTCGTCGATGGCAAACTGCTGGGTGCTCAGATCCTTGTCGGCGTAACCGCCGGGGGCGGTGCAGGAACCGGCGCTCATCTGGGTAATCCCCAGGGGGATCAGGTTGTTTCGCAACTGCGCGCTCTCGCGGGTCGACAGCACCAGTCCCGCATCGGGCAGCAGTAGGCGCAAAGCGCAGATCAACTGCACGAAGTCGTGATCGGAAACCGGGTTCAAGGGTTGGAAACCGCCGTCCGCCGGACGAATGCGCGGAAAGGAGACGCTTACCTGGGTACGCCAGTAATGGCGGGAGAGGTGCAGGGCGTGTAGCCCAAGGAAGAAGGCTTCGCTGCGGAACTCGCCGAGACCGAGGAGGAAGCCGAGACCGATGCGGCGCAGACCGGCGGCGCCGCCCCGCTCGGGAGTGAGCAGGCGGAAGTTGTAGTCGCGTTTTTTGCCGAATGGGTGCATTTCTTTATATAGTGCGCGGTCGTAGGTTTCCTGGTAGACGGTCAGGCCATCCACCCCGGCGTCGACCATCTGCCGGTAGCCCTCGGTTTCCATGGGGTAGACCTCAATGGTAATTGAACTGAACAGAGGGCGGATGCGTTTGATGCAGGCGGCCAGATAATCGTTGTCCACCGCTTTCGGTGACTCTCCAGTGACCAGCAGGATGTGCCGGAAACCGAAGTCGTACAACACCTTGGCTTCGGTCCAGACTTCGTCGAGGGTCAGGGTGCGACGCGGCACCTGGTTGCTGGCGGAAAAACCGCAGTAACGGCAACCATTGGTGCAGAGGTTGGAGATATACAGCGGCGCATAAAGCAGAATGTTCTTGCCGAAGCGCCGCAGGGTCAGCCGGTGGGCGCGGGCCGCCATCTCTTCGAGATAGCCGGCGGCGGCCGGCGACAGCAACGCCTGCAAGTCATCGGGCCGCAAACGCTCCGTCGCCAAGGCCCGCTCCACGTCGGCAGCGGTTTTTCTTTCAATGCTTTCCTGCACCTGCTGGGGATCGTAATCTTTAATGATGTCGAGGAATGTCATTTTGTTTATCACCTTAAAATGGGCCTCTCGCTCGTTCGCTGCGCTCACTGGAGGACACCGAGGACGCATCTTTAAGCTAGAGATTTTCTCTGTGTTCTCTGCGAGCGGGGATGAGATGCCTTTGGTTTTTTTAATCCCGCAGAAACCCGGTCAACGGACTTGAGGCTTCGGCCTTCTGGCGCTGTTCGCCGAGGCCGGAGAGGAAGGCTTCGCGGCCGGCTTCGACCCCTTTTTTGAAGGCCGATGCCATCTTCCCCGGATTGGGCGTCACCGCCAGGGCGGTGTTGACCAGGACCGCATCGGCCCCCATCTCCATAGCCAAGGCGGCGTGGGAGGGGGCGCCGAGGCCGGCGTCGACCACCACCGGGACGATCGCCTGCTCGATGATGATGGCGATGCTGTCGGCGGTGCGCACCCCTTTGTTGGTGCCGATGGGCGCCCCCAGGGGCATGACTGTGGCGGTGCCGATTTCCTGCAGGCGCTTGGCCAACACCGGGTCGGCGTTGATGTAGGGAAGGACGGTGAACCCATCCTTGATCAGGATTTCCGCCGCCTTTAAGGTTTCGATGGGGTCGGGGAGCAGGTAGTAGGGGTCGGGGGTGACCTCCAGCTTGATCCAGGGCTCACAACCGGCGGCCCGGGCCAACCGGGCCAGGCGCACCGCTTCCTCGGCGTCGCGGGCGCCGCTGGTGTTGGGGAGCAGCAGGTATTTTTTCGGGTCGATGTGGCTGAGCATGGCATCCCCGGGGTTGTCGATGTCGACCCGGCGCAGGGCAACGGTGACGATTTCGCAGCCCGATTGCTCCATGGCTTCGACCATCAGTTCATTGGAGGCGAATTTGCCCGTGCCGACCAAAAGGCGCGATCTGAATTTGCGTCCGGCGATAATTAGTTCATCCATTGTCATTATCCTCATATAGGGGCGGACCTTGTGTTCGCCCAGGTTTGTTTGTGGACAGGGTGCCTTTACCCACCGCCGACGAACTGAACGATTTCGAGGGTGTCGCCATCTTTGAGGGTGGTGGCGGCGAACCGTTCCTTGAGCAGCACGGCGCGGTTGTGCTCGACGGCAACGCGGTTTGCGTCCAAGTTCAGGCTGTCAAGAAGGGCAACAACGGTTGGGGCTCCGCCGTAAGGTCTGGTTTTTCCGTTAATCGTCAGTTCCATAGCGATTTCCTTGTTTCAGGTCGGCTCTTCGCCGAGGAGCAGGCGCAGCACGGCGTTGGCCTGGTGGTGGGCGGCGATGCCGACCCGGGGGGCCATCAGGCCTTCGCCGGGGCGCGCTTCGGTTTCGCCGTCGCCGACCAGATAAAGATTGGCGGCGGCGCGACGGGTAACGATGCTGTTGGACGGGCCGAAACCGGCCATGCCCGAACCCATCACCAGCGGTTTTCCCGGCACTTGGGTCAAAAAGGTCTGGGCGAGCATGGCTTTCTGGTCAGCACCGTCGAAGGCCTCAACCAGCACCTCCACCGACGAAAAGTATGGGGGAATATTTTCGGCGGTCAGTCGTGCGCAGTGGGCGGTGACTTGGATGTAGGGATTGATCCGCGCCAGGTTGTCGCGCAGAGCCAGGGCCTTGGGCAGGCCGATCTGGTCGATGAAATACTGCTGGCGGTTGAGGTTGGAAGGCTCGACCACATCGAAGTCGGCGAGAATCAGCCGGCCCACGCCGAGTCGGGCCAGGGCGACCGCTACCGCCGAACCGAGGCCGCCGCAACCGGCGATGCCGACCGTCGCGGCTTTGATCCGGCCATGGACGCCGGGGGTGTGGCGGGCGGCCATCAGCGCTTCCAGTTCCCCGGCGGCGGGGATCTCCCCCCGGCGGATGAAGACCACCCGGTCGCCGGCAGCCAGGGGAACGTCCTCGCTTTCCGGAAAGCCGTTGCGGATGCAGAGGTCGGCCTCGGGCTTGACGGCACCTCGAAGTTGCTGGAGAGTCGTCCCGGAGGCGATCTCGGTAGGGCGTTCGTTGATTTCGATCTGCATAACGTAAAAAGGCCGCTCGATGAAAGCGGCCTTTGCCGGGAGATTTCTCTCCCGGTGGGCGCCGCTTCCCTACGCCGGTATGATCCGGATCAGGTTCAAAGGGTCATCCTGTCGCCAGGACTCTCAGTGGTTCACTCCCCTAGGGCGTTACAAATTGTGGTAAGCACGCTAGCAGATGCGCAAAGCCGAGTCAACGGTTTTTCCAGTGGAAGGTTTTCGTTGTTTTCCCAGGGGGCTTTGACTAGTATGATGTCCTTGAAACCCCGCATCAGCGGATTCCGGATGGTCAGCCAAGGAGCAATGTCGATGAGCATTTCCGAGCGTTATAGGGAACTGGTAGTGGATGTCAAAGCCGCGCTGGCGGAGATGTCCGGCGCGTCCGGCGAGGAAGAGGGGCGGGAACTGCGGGAAGTACGCAAGGCGGCGGAAGGGATTTCGGAACTCTACGAAGCGGTGGGGGAGATTCCCCGCATCCGTCTGGAGGGAGATCTGACGCCGGTGCTGCTCAAAGCCCACAATCAGCTCGACCGTGCCCGTCTCCTGCTGGAAGAACAGGGCGCCGCCGACCGTGCCGCCGGCATCTGGGAACTGGAACAGAAAATTTACCGGCTGCTCAACGATTTGTAGGGGCGAATCTTGTGTTCGCCCTTACAGCCCCTGAATAACGCAGTTCCAGCGCTCCAGTAGTTCGGCGCGCACCGATTCCGGCATGGTCGGCAGGAAGTGTTCTTCTTCCTGCCGGTTTTGTTTCAGGGCCTCGGGGGCGGGCCAGAAGCCCACCGCCAGTCCGGCGAGGAGGGCTGCGCCGAGGGCGGTAGTGTCGAGCAGGGCCGGACGGATGACCGGCGTTTCGAGCAGGTCGGCCTGCAACTGCATGAGCAGATCGTTGCCGGCGGCGCCGCCGTCGACCTTGAGACAGCGCGGGGGGTGGCCGAGATCCTCGCTCATGGCCCGAACCAGGTCGTGAATCTGCAGGGCGATCCCTTCGAGGGTGGCGCGAGCCAGATGGGCGGCCGTCGTGCCCCGGGTAATGCCGTGGATGACGCCTCGCGCCTCGCTCTTCCAGTGGGGAGCGCCGAGCCCGGTGAGGGCGGGGACGAAAACCAGCCCGCCGCTGTCGGGAACCGAGGCGGCCAGCGTTTCGATCTCGGCCGCGTTCTGGATCAGGCCCAGGCCGTCCCGCAGCCATTGCACCGCCGCCCCGGCGATGAAGGCACTTCCTTCCAGGGCGTAACGGACCTCATCGCCGATTTGCCAGGCGACGGTGGTGAGCAGGCCGTTGCGGCTGGCGACCGGCCGATTGCCGGTATTCTCCAGAAGGAAGGCGCCGGTGCCGTAAGTGCATTTGGCCTCGCCGGTTTCGAAGCAGAGCTGGCCGAAGAGGGCCGCTTGCTGGTCACCGGCGATGCCGGCGATGGGGATGCCGTCGGGGAGGATGTCGAGTCCCCGGGTATGACCGTGGATCGCGGCGGAGGGACGGATTTCCGGGAGCAGTTGCGGGGGGATGTCGAGAAATCCGAGCAGTTCCTCGTCCCAGGCCAGGTCGTGCAGATTCATCAGCAACGTGCGCGAGGCGTTGGAGACGTCGGTGAGATGGCAGGTGCCGCCGGTCAGGCGCCAGATCAGAAAGGCGTCGACGGTGCCGAATGCGAGGCGGCCGTTGTCGGCCTGGCGGCGCAGTTCGGGAAACCGGCGCAACATCCAGGCAAGCTTGGTGCCGGAAAAATAGGGATCGAGAACCAGGCCGGTCTTTTCGCAAAAAAGCGGTTCAAGTCCCCGATCCTTCAGTTCCCGACAGATTTCGGCGCTACGCCGGCACTGCCAGACGACAGCATTGTGCGCCGGTCGGCCGTTCTCCCGTTCCCAGAGCAGGGTCGTTTCCCGTTGGTTGGTGAGGCCGATGGCGGCGACCTCGGTGCCGTCGATCCCGCTTTGTCCCAGCACCCGGCGTATCGCTTGAATGACGGAAAACCAGATTTCCTCGGGATCGTGTTCGACCCAGCCCGGCTGGGGATAGTGCTGGGGGAAGTCGACGGTGGCCTTGCCGCGAACCTCAAGGTCGCGGTCGACGAGCAGGGCGGTGGTGCCCGTAGTCCCTTGGTCGATGGCAAGAATGTAGCGGCTCATCGGTCCCTCCCGGTGCTGGTGTTGTAAGGTTTGATGAGCATATAATGGCGGGATTGAAGCGTCAAGGTGGCGTGGCTGTTGCGCAAAGATGTCGGGTCCGCGGGGCGGTTCGGTTCAGGAACTGCCTTTGCTCTTGGTGAGTTGTTTCTGGCGGGTGAGAATGCGGTGCAGCTGTTTTTTCAGTTCGGGGTCGTCGAGGGCAGCGAGAGTGGCCTCAATCTCCTCTTGCTCTCTGCTGTCGAGCTCGATCTTGAGCCAGGAGGGCGGGGCCGATGGCGGGGCGGGGGGGGCGACCGGCGGGTTCTTCCCCTGACGCAGGAACAGGTCGCGGAGGACTGCTCCCCCCAGCCGGTCATTGAGGTGACCAAGGAGCATCGGTTTCATCAGCTGCAACTGCTGCATCCACACCGGCTGGTCGACACGGATCTCCAGCACCCCGTCGCGGATGCGCAGCGGCCGGGCGCGGGCGGCGATCTGCGGACCGACGGTCTCGTCCCAGATCAGCCAGGTGCGATATTCGCGGATCTTGTCCTCGAAGCCCCGGGCGTGGAGAACCTCTTCGAGCAGGCCGCCGACCCGGGCGGCCTTGCGCATTTTCGGGCGGCTTTCCCGGCTCACGGTCGGCGTCCGCGCTTGATCCGTCCACCCAGCATCTGCCCGGCGACGGCGCTGACCAAGGTGAAGGGGACGGCTTCCCAGCCGAATTCATAGCTGATGCGCATGGCCAGAATGAACGGGATGGAAATGTGGATGTAGACGAACCAACGCAACGAGTATTTGCGGGTCGATTCGCGCAGATAGCCCAAGGGCAGGTTGGCGAAGAAGGCGAAACTGAGCAGGTTGGTGAGATGCATGGCCTGATCGGAAATCAAGTGCAATCCTTTCAAGCCATCAGGAGGATGAACGGCGATCGCGGCCGTAGAGGGCGACGAGTCGGGCGAGTCGTTCGGCGATTTCCGGTTTGAGATCCCCGGGCCGGTAGCGCCAGCCCCAGTTGCCGGAGGCCTGGCCGGGAACGTTCATACGGCCGTCGGCGCCGAGGCCGAGAAGATCCTGCATCGGCAGGATACAGAGCCGGGCGACACTGGCCTGGGCGAGGCGGATCAGATCCCAGGGCATTTCGCGCCCGCCGTGGCCGAGGTACTCCCGCACCCGGTCGCGCTCCATTTTGGCGAGGGTTTTCCACCAGCCAAGCGTGGTGTTATTGTCGTGGGTGCCGGTGTAGACGACGCAGTCGCGGGTCAGATTGTGAGGCAGGTAGGGATTGTCGGCATCGCCGCCGAAGGCGAACTGCAGAATCTTCATCCCCGGCAGGGCGAAGCCGTCGCGCAGGGCCTCCACCTCGGGGGTAATGATGCCGAGATCCTCGGCGATCAGTGGCAATTCAAGGCCCAGTTCCCGGCGCAACGCCTCGAAAAGCGCTGTGCCCGGCACCGGCGTCCACCTCCCTTTGACGGCCGTCGGCTCTTCGGCGGGGATGGCCCAGCAGGCCTCGAAGCCGCGAAAGTGGTCGATGCGCACCAGATCGGTGAGGGCGAGATTGGCCCGGAAGCGGGCCAGCCACCAGGCGAAACCGTCCTCGGCCATGCGCTCCCAGCGGTAGAGGGGGTTGCCCCAGCGCTGGCCGGTTTTGCTGAAGTAGTCGGGGGGGACGCCGGCGACAACCGTGGGCGTGCCGGCGTCGTCGAGATGGAAAAGCCGGGTGTTGGCCCAGACATCGGCGGAATCGAAGGCGACGAAGATGGGGATGTCGCCGATCAGACCGATGCCCTTGCGGTTGGCGTAGTCCTTGAGAATGTCCCATTGTTCGAAAAAGACGAACTGGATGTATTTGTGGGCGTGGATCGTCTCGGCCAGTTCTGTTCCCCAGCGATGCAGGGCGCTCTGCTCGCGGCAGCGGATCCCCTCCGGCCAGCGGTTCCAGGGCCGGTTCCCGAACTGGTTGCGCAGGGACTGGAAGATGGCGTGATCGTTGAGCCAATGGGCTTGCTCGAAACAGAAGTCCTCGAACGCTTCGCGCCGTCGCGGCGAGGCCTCGGCGGCGAAGGTGCGGGCGGCCTTGTGCAGCAGGCGTTCCTTAAACGGCTGGACGGCGTCGAAGTGGGCGACTCCTTCGGCCATGGCGATGCCGGCGATATCGTCCGGCTCCAGTTCGGCGCGTTCCACCAGCCGCTCCAAGTTGATGAGCAGAGGATTGCCGGCGAAGGCGGAGTAGGCGCTGTAGGGGGAATGGCCGTAGCCGGTGGGGCCCAAGGGGAGAATCTGCCACCAGCTCTGACCGGCGGCGGCAAGAAAATCGACAAAAGCGAAGGCTTCGGCGCCGAGGTCGCCAAGGCCGAAGCGGCCGGGCAAACTCGTGGGATGAAGCAGAACGCCGCTGGAACGGGGAATGGGCATGGTCGGGGCTCGTATGGAGAGGGAAGGTGAGGTCTGAGGAGTGAAGTGTGAGGAAAAAGGTCTTACCCTTCGTTCCTCACCCCTTACCCCTTACGAACGCTCTTTCAGGCTCAGTCTGCAGTGGACGCACTGGCTGCCCCAGGAGGTGGAGAGCCCCTTCATGTGAAAGCGGTTGCCGCAGCGCGGGCAGAGGCTGAAGCTGACCATCACCCCGCCGATGGAGGCGAGAATCAGCCACAAGATACCGACGCCGATGGCCAGACCGTCACCGCCAATTTTCAAGGCGATCCAGATGACCGGGATGTAACTGAAAAAGACCGACCAGAGGAACTTCCGGCGCAGGCGGATGCCGGCCAGCCGTTCATAGAATTCCTGGGTAGTAAATTCCGCCATGCCGACCTCCTTTGGTGAGTTTTCCAAGTGGCCCATGATACCTTTCGCGGGCGCCCGCGGTCAACGCCAATCTCCGCGTTTTCTCCGGCTTTTGGGCATCTCGCCGATTGACGGCGCGCCTCGGCCTGTTGTACTATTCCAGCTCATACGGGCCTGGCGGCCCGCTTTTTGTTTGTCCCGACCGATTCCCCTCTGTTCACGGAGTAAATGTTTTGCGGAAATACAACCAGCAGGAAGTCGATTGCCGACGCACCTTCGGCATCATCAGTCACCCCGACGCCGGGAAAACCACCCTCACGGAAAAGCTGCTGCTCTTCGGCGGCGCCATCCAGATGGCTGGGGCGGTCAAGGCGCGCAAGGCGGCGCGCCACGCCACCAGTGACTGGATGGCCATGGAGCAGGAGCGCGGCATCTCCGTCACCAGTTCGGTGATGAAGTTCAACTATCGCGATTACGAGGTCAACCTACTTGATACCCCCGGTCACCAGGATTTCTCCGAGGACACCTACCGGGTGCTCACCGCCGTCGATTCGGCGCTGATGGTCATCGACAGCGCCAAGGGGGTCGAGACCCAGACCCGCAAGTTGATGGAGGTCTGCCGCATGCGCAACACCCCCATCATCACCTTCATCAACAAGCTCGACCGCGAGGGGCGCGAGCCTCTCGACCTGCTCGCCGATATCGAAGAGACCCTGCAAGTGGAATGTGCACCCCTCTCCTGGCCGATCGGCATGGGCAAGCGTTTCAAGGGAACCTACAACCTCTACCGCAAGGAACTGCTCCTCTTCACTCCCGGCCAGGAAACCCGGAGCGGCGACGTCCTGCGCATCACCGATCTGAGCGATCCGAAGTTGGATCAGCTACTCGGCAGCCAGGCTGAGGAACTGCGTCACGATATCGAGTTGCTCGAAGGGGCGGCCAATCCTTTCGAACTGCAAGAGTATCTGAAAGGGAACCAGACCCCGGTCTTCTTCGGTAGCGCCATCAACAATTTCGGCGTGCGCGAACTTCTCGACGCCTTTGTCGAACTGGCCCCCGGTCCCAGTGCCCGGCAGACCACCACGCGCGAAGTCTCTCCCTACGAAGAAGCCTTCTCCGGTTTCGTTTTTAAAATCCAGGCGAACATGGATCCCATGCACCGTGACCGCATCGCCTTCATGCGCATCTGTTCCGGCAAGTTTACCCGGGGGATGAAGATGCGCCACCATCGTATCGGCAAGGATATCAACGTCTCCAACGCCACCATTTTCATGGCCCAGGACCGCAGTAACGTTGAGGAGGCCTACCCAGGCGACATCATCGGCGTGCACAACCACGGCACCATCAAGATCGGCGACACCTTCACCGAAAAGGAACCCCTCAAGTTCACCGGCATCCCCAGCTTCGCTCCGGAGCATTTTCGCCGGGTACGGCTGAAGAATCCCCTCAAGGTCAAACAGCTGGAAAAAGGGCTGGTGCAGCTTGCCGAGGAAGGGGCGGTGCAGCTCTTCAGGCCGCTGATCTCCTCCGACTACATCCTAGGTGCCGTCGGCGTCCTCCAGTTCGACGTTATCGTCTCGCGCCTCAAGAACGAATACGGCGTCGACGCCATCTATGAGGGGATCGACTACGCCACCGCCCGCTGGGTTGAGTGCGCCGACAAGAAGAAACTGGCCGATTTCGAGAAGAAGAACCAGTCCAATCTCGCCCTCGACGCCGAAGGGAACCTCGCCTATCTTGCCTCCAGCGAATGGCGCCTGGGCCACGTCGCCGAGCAATGGCCGGAAGTGACGTTTCACAAGACGCGGGAGCATAATTGATAAGGGCAAAAGCGGCCTCGCGATTTTTCTTAAAAGGAGCCGGCTTATGACAACGACATTTCTGCCCCGGACCCGGATCAAGGATGCCCTGGCTGCCGATAGCGAACAGCCCGCCATTTGCGTCAAGGGTTGGGTGCGGACGCTGCGCCGGAGCAAGGAGGTGGCTTTTCTTGCCCTCAACGACGGTTCCTGCTTCGCTTCCATCCAGATCGTGCTGGAACCGTCCATGGCCGGTTTCGAAGAGGCCGCCCGTCTCGGCACCGGCGCCTGTGTGTCCGTCGTCGGCGCGCTGGTGCCGTCGCCGGCATCCGGCCAGCGCTGGGAAATCCAGGCGGCGCGGGTCGAGATCCTCGGCGACGCCGACGAGGAATATCCGCTCCAGAAAAAACGCCACAGCCTCGAATACCTGCGCACCATCGCCCACTTGCGCCCCCGCTCCAATACTTTCGGCGCGGTCTTTCGGGTACGCAGCGCCCTGTCCTTCGCCATCCACCAGTTCTTTCGCGAGCGGGGCTTTCTCTACGTTCATACCCCGATCATCACCGCCAACGACTGCGAAGGTGCCGGGGAGATGTTCCGGGTCACCACCCTTGATCCCTTAAAACCGCCGCTCAAGGAGGGCAAGGTCGATTGGTCCGAGGATTTCTTCGGCGAAAAGGCGGGCCTCACGGTCAGTGGCCAGTTGCAGGGAGAACTCTTTGCCACCGCCTTCGCCGACATCTACACCTTCGGCCCAACCTTCCGCGCCGAAAACTCCCACACCAGCCGTCACGCGTCGGAATTCTGGATGATCGAGCCGGAGATGGCTTTCTGCGACCTCGCCGGCGACTGCGCCCTGGCCGAGGAATTTCTCCGCTACTTGGTGACCTTCGCCCTCAATGAATGCGGCGAAGATCTCGCTTTTTTCGACGAACGGATCGAAAAGGGCTTGCTCGCCAAACTCGAAGCGTTAGCCAGGGCCCGCTTCGAGCGGATGGGCTACACCGAGGCGGTGGCGCGTCTGCAACGTTCGGGGCAGCCATTTGAGTTTCCGGTGGAATGGGGTTGCGACCTGCAATCGGAGCACGAGCGCTATCTGACGGAAAAAGTGGTGGGCGGCCCGGTCTTCGTCACCGACTACCCGGCGGCGATCAAGGCCTTTTACATGCGCCTCAACGAGGACGGTAAAACCGTGGCGGCCATGGATCTGCTCGTTCCCCGGGTCGGCGAGATCATTGGCGGCAGTCAGCGGGAGGACCGGCACGACGTGCTGTTGCAACGGATGGCGGCCTGGAAGATCGCGCCGGAAAGCCTCCCCTGGTATCTCGACATCCGCCGCTGGGGAAGCTGCCCCCACGCCGGGTTCGGCCTCGGTTTCGAGCGCCTCATCATGTATCTCACCGGCATGGAGAACATCCGCGACGTCATCCCCTTCCCGCGCACGCCGGGCAACGCGAAATTCTGAAACTTTCCCATCCTCGACGAAAAAATCCCCTTGCGGCACAGACCGGAGGGGATTTTTTCGTCGAGGCGTGTGCTGGGAAGGAGCAGTCCATCGAAATTTTCAGTTTACGCGGCTTCAGGGGGCGTTCCCTTGGGCCATTTGAGCAGAACCTTGAGCAGCCCGAGCAGGCCGACGACGAAAAAGAAGAAGCCGCGCCATTTCCCCGGCTCTTTGCCCTCGGAGATGAAAAGGATGTTTTCCTGTACGGGAATGCCGAGGTGTTTGGCCAACGTCATGAGTTTGTCACGATTACCACTGGCGATCAGCCCGCCGATATCAGTGCCGGTGACGTCGCGGCGCACGGTAAAACGTTCGCAGTTTTTTTCAAGGAAACGCTTTTGATCCGCTTCCGAATCCTGGCGGAAATAATAGTTGCAGAAAAGGTCGAGGAGTTCGGGATCGCGACGAGGAAGGAGACGTGCATCCCCTCGAAGACGATGCCCAGGTAGATGGCGATGCAGCCGACGACCACAGCCGAGATTTTGCCGGCCATGACCTTGCCCTTGTCGGTCATCTTCATGCCGAGGAAGTTGTCTATCGGGTCATGGGCAACGGTGACCGAGGCAGCGACGATCAGGCTCGAGACGGTGCCAAGGACGGTGGCGAAGGCGATGGAGGAGATGATTGCGAAGAAGCACCACGCTGAAGGAAAGAGCCAGGAGCGGGGCGGACATATGGTTGTCCATGATGTTGATGACGCTGTTGGTCATGGCGCCGATGCCCATGAAGACCGTGAGGATGAGGAAAAGCCGGGTGGTTTTGGTGCGAGGGTCCCGACTGCTTGCGAGGGTTTGCGCTATCAGGCAGGGTTTCGCTGCCGGTCCTGCTTTTTGGGTCACCCCCTTTCCCGGCGGGTGTGCCTTCCCCGAGAGCGGGGGAAAGCGGCGAAATTACCTGTGATCAAACATTTTTTGATAAGTGTGGACTTTTTCGGCACACCTAGGTAATTACTGTCTTCCAATGGGTGTTTATTTTCGAAATATAATACGATGTTATAAAATCATATAAACATAATTTTTTTCTGAAATATCGTTAATTATCGTGAGGATAAGGGATAACTTTCAGAGGTTTTTTTGGAATGTTTCGGCGTAAAAAAATAAATTAGATATTATGTAAAAAGGTGTTATGAAAACAACCGAAGACAATTGTGATGGAAGCGTTTTTTTGGCAAAAGGCCGTTTCGACGGGTTTTTCGTGGGGTGGGTAGAGGAAGGAACGGCGCGTGAAGCGACCGCCGGAGAAGGGACAAGCCGGTAAGGGAGGCAGGGGAATGGCAAGACTTGAATACAAGGTGGTCGAGGAGTCGGTGGTGACTGACGAGAATCTCGAAACGATTCTCAACCGTTGGGTGGCCGAGGGCTGGCGCTATGACGGCATGCAACTCGCTATGCGCGAGGGAAGCAAGCGCCCGGCCATGGCTTTCATCTTCTTTACCCGGCAGCGGGAGGACTGAACAGGTTCAGTCCTCCCGATCGTCGACATCCTCGTAATAGACGGTTTTGCGGGGATCGGAGGAGGGACTTGCGCCGCAGAGTCGACACACCGGCTCTCCGGGATCGTCCTCGCTGACCGGGACGAGGGGATATTCGAGTTCTAGCGGGGTGCCACTGCAGGTGCAGAACCACTTTCGCTTAACGCCCATGGTTTCCTTCCTTTCTCGGTGAGTCCCGTTTCGCGTCGCGTTTGCTTCCCTATTATGCCAGAAGCCGCCCCGGTCTCAAGCGCAGGGGCCTGATTTCAGTAGGCCAGGCCGGTTTTCTTGCGTACCTTGCGTAGGGTCTTTAGGGCCGTGTGGCGGGCCTTGTCTGCCCCTTGCGCGAGGATCCTCCGCAGTTCTTCGGTGTTGGCCAGCAGTTCGTTGCGCCGCTCGGTATAGGGGGCGAAGAAATCCCGTACCGTGACAAACAGTTCCTCCTTGACCTCGCCGTAGCCCATCCCCCCCGCTTCGTAGCGGCGGCGCAGTTCGGCTTCCTGCTCTTTGCTCATGAAAAGGCGATAGATCTGAAAGACGTTGCATTTGTCGGGATTTTTCGGCTCCTCCACCGGGGTCGGATCGGTGACGATGCGCATGATCTGTTTGCGCAGGGACTTTTCGTCCTGAAAGAGATCGATGGTGTTGCCGTAGCTTTTGCTCATCTTCTGGCCGTCGAGTCCCGGCACCGTGGCCACCTCTTCGTCGATCTCCGGTTCCGGCAGGGTAAAGATCTCGCCATATTCGTTGTTGAACTTGACGGCGATGTCGCGGGTCACTTCCACGTGCTGCTTCTGGTCCTTGCCCACCGGCACCCGCTCGCTCTGGAAGAGCAAAATGTCCGCCGCCATCAGCACCGGATAGGCGAAGAGACCGTGGTTGGCGGCGATGCCCCGGGCGGTCTTGTCCTTGTAGCTGTGGCAGCGTTCCAAAAGCCCCATCGGGGTAAAGTTGGAGAGCACCCAGGTCAGTTCCTGTACTTCGGGCACGTCCGACTGCACCCAGAAGATGCTTTTTCCCGGATCCATCCCCAGGGCCAGGAAGTTTGCCGCCGCCTCCAGCGTTCCCTTGGCCAGGGCCTTGCCGTCGGAGACCGAGGTCATGGCATGATAGTTGGCGATGAAGCAGAAGAGTTCGTGGTTTTCCTGGTGTTCGATCATCTTCTTCATCATGCCGAAGAAATTGCCCAAGTGCAGGGAGCCCGAAGGCTGGATGCCGGATAGGACGCGCATGGTTTACCTCTGATAAGTCGGTGATGGGTTGTTGGTGATTGGCTAAATTTAAAAACGGCCTTGCGTCCGTTCGCTTCGCGCACAGCGAACGGGCGCGAGACGATTTTCAACAAAAAAGCCGCGGTTTGCGGCCGCGGCTGGTGCTGGTGCTTTCGTTCCGCGACCTGGTTCGGTTCGCGGCAGGATGCAATATGATCGATGCGCGGACCGGTTAATAAGAGGTCCAGCGCCACCAATTCTTGGTGTTGTTCAGATTGTTGCGAGCATGCGTTTTCATGGCCGGCAGATTAACAACTCCGCATCGATCCGTCAACGGGGAAAATGGCAAGCCGGCAAGAAGAGAGCTGAGTTATGCTGGCTGGGCGGTAATGGCCGGAAACAGTCGATGGGCAAGAGGTTTGATCTGTTCTGAATAGGATCAGGACCGGCATTTTCCCCCAGCAAAAGCCATGCGTCTCATCTCGAACAGATCAGGATGAGACGCATGGCTTTTGGTTTGAGAAATTTTCTACGCTTTCGGTGTGCTGCCGTTGTTGCCCATCATCATGGCGAACTGGAGGAGTTGTTGCAAGTCCATGCCGCTTTCCTTGAGGATGCCGAGGAAGACGGGGAAGAGCTGGCTGAGGAAGGCGGGATCCTTGACCGCGTCTTTGGCCAGAGGGGAGAGGGTTTCGAGCATGAAGGCCTTTTTCTGCTCGGGTTCGAGGGCGAGGACGGCGGTTTTGAGTTCTTCGACGGTCATTAAGGGCTCCGAAAATCAGTGATTGGTGATTGGTTGCTGGTGATTGGTCAGGATTTCAGGGCGACGCGGAAGACGTCGGCGTAGTCTCCGGCAAAGTGGACCTCGATTCCCGCGCGCAGGTAGTCGGGGAGTTCCTCGAAGTCCTTGCGGTTGCCTTCGGGGAAGATCAGGGTTTTGAGGCCGGCGCGGCGGGCGGCGATGGTCTTTTCCTTGACTCCGCCGATGGGCAGCACCCGACCGGTAAGAGTCAGCTCGCCGGTCATGCCGAGGTGCTTTTTCACCGGCTGGCCGGTGATCATCGAGAGCAGCGCGGTGGTCATGGTCACCCCGGCCGAGGGGCCGTCTTTGGGGGTGGCGCCGGCCGGGACGTGCAGATGGACAAAGTGGGTGTCGAAGTAGTCCTCGGCGGCGCCGTAATCCTTGAGATGGGCCATGACATAGGAATAGGCGATCTCTGAACTTTCGACCATGACTTTGCCGAGCTGGCCGGTCTGCTTGAAGCCCTTGCCCTTACTCGGCATGGCCGTCGCCTCGATCTGCAACGTGGCGCCGCCCATGCTGGTCCAGGCCAGGCCGGTGACGACGCCGGGGACGTTCTCGAAAACCTCGTCGGCGCTGAAGACCGGTTTGCCGAGATAGGTTTCGACTTCTTTCTTGCCGATAACGATGTTTTCGCTATGCCCGCCGGCAAACTCCATCGCCGCCTTGCGCATGATCTTCTTGATGCGGTTCTCCAGGCTACGCACACCGGCCTCGCGGGCGTAGCCGTCGATGATGGCGACCAGCGCCTCCTTGCGGATGCTCACCTGGCCTTTCTGGAGCCCGTGGTTTTTCAACGCCTTGGGGATCAGGTAGCGCTTGGCGATCTCCACTTTCTCTTCCAGAATGTACCCCGACAGGCGGATCAGCTCCATGCGGTCGAGGAGCGGCGCCGGGATGGTGTCGAGCTGGTTGGCGGTGGCGACGAAGAGGACGTTGGAGAGGTCGAAGGGAACATCCAGATAGTGGTCGCGGAAGCTGCTGTTCTGCTCGGGGTCGAGGACTTCCAGCAGGGCCGAGGCCGGATCCCCCTGATAGCTGGCGCCGATCTTGTCGATTTCGTCGAGCATCAGCACCGGGTTGGCGGTGCCGGCACTCTTCATCGCCTGGATGAATTTGCCCGGCATGGAGCCGATATAGGTGCGGCGGTGCCCCTTGATCTCCGCCTCGTCGCGCATACCGCCAAGGGAAAAACGATAGAATTCCCGGCCGAGGGCGTCGGCGATGCTCTTGCCCACCGAGGTTTTGCCGACGCCGGGGGGGCCGACCAGGCAGAGAATCGAGCCGGAAATATCCCCCTTCATCTTGCCGACGGCAATGAATTCGAGGATGCGCTCCTTGACGTCGTCGAGGCCGTAGTGGTCGCGGTCAAGGATTTTGCGCGCCCGGTCGAGTTTGTAGCTGTCCTTGCTGAATTTCCCCCAGGGGAGGATGGTCAGCCAGTCGAGATAGTTGCGCGTGACATTGTATTCGGGTGACGACGGTTCGATGAGTTGCAGCTTTTCCAGTTCGTCGTCCACCGCCTTCTGGGCCTCGGCATTGAGCTTGAGCCCTTCCAGTCGCTGTTGAAACTTCTCGATCTCGGTGGTCTTGCCTTCCTTCTCCAGCCCCAGTTCCTTCTTGATCTCCTTGAGCTGGGCCTTGAGGAAAAACTCCCGCTGCTGGGCCGAAACCTTCTCTTCGATCTGCTTGGTGATCTTGGTCTGCAGGCGGGAAACCTCCAGTTCCTTTTTCAGCGCCACCAGCACCCGGTCGATGCGTCGGCGCACGTCGAAGGTTTCGAGAATGGCCTGCAGTTCCTGACCGTCGGCGCTGGTCAGGTTGGCGGCGAAATCGGCCAGCCGCCCGGGGTCATTCATGCTCGACCGGTTGAGAAAAAGCTTGATCTCCTCGGAATAGAGGGGATTGATTTGCACCAGCTCCTTGAGGGTGGCGATGATCGCCATGGAATAGGCCTTGAGCTCGGGATTGACCGAAAGTTCGGCGCCGTAGTGGTAGCGGGCTCGGGCGAAGAGCCCCTCGGGGGTCTCGGTCAGTTCCTCAATAGAGAAACGCTCCAGGCAGTTGATGAGAAAATGCACGCTATCGTCGTCGCTGTGAATGACCTTGACGATCTTGCCGACCACGCCGATTTTGTGCAGGTTTTCCGGCGAGTCCTCCCGCTCCAGGTCGCGCACCATGACCAGCCCCAAGGCCTGGGACGGGCTCTCCAGGGCCTTCTTCACCGCTTTCATCTGCCCCGGGCCGGTGGCCGCCATGGGGATCAGCAGGCTGGGAAAGGCCGGGCGCGGCCGCAGGGGCAGGATCGGCAGTCCGGCCGGGAGAATATCGGCAGCGAGCACCAGCTCGGAGGGCTGGGGGGGCGGGTCAGGGGTTTCAGGGCTTTTGTCGATGTCGATCGCGGTTTCTTTATCTTCAACCATAAATTGGTTCGCTCCTTTGCAATGACCGGTTTCTGTCGCAAGCTAATCATTCCGACGGGCTTTGTCAACGGTTGGCGGGTCGTCAATAGGGTTTGGCGATTCGGTCTGTCTGTGAAATAATGCCCGCCGCTATCCACTTGAATCCACCGGGAGATCTTCATGACCGAGCAGTCCCGCCGTCTTTATCTCATCGACGGCTCCAGTTATATCTACCGCGCCTACTTTGCCATCCGCCATCTCTCCAACTCCAGGGGCCTCGCCACCAACGCCGTCTTAGGTTTTGTCAACATGCTGCTCAAGGTGGTGCGCGAGCATGCCCCCGATCATCTGGCGGTCGTCTTCGACGCCAAGGGGCCGACCTTCCGCAAGGAGCTCTATCCCGAGTACAAGGCCAACCGCGTGGCGATGCCCGAGGATCTGGTGCCGCAGATCCCCTACATCAAGGAGGTGGTGCGGGCCTTCAATATGCCGGCCATCGAGAAGGAGGGGTTCGAAGCGGACGACATTATCGCCACCTTGGCGAAAAAGTTCGCCGCCGAGGGGTTGGAGATCACCGTCGTCACCGGCGACAAGGATCTGATGCAGATCGTCAGCGACCGCATTCGTCTGCTCGACACCATGAAGGATAAAGTCTCCGGTCTGGAGGAGGTGGCGGAGCGCTTCGGCGGCACGCCGGACAAGGTCATCGAGGTGCAGGCCCTGGCCGGGGACAGCTCCGACAACATCCCGGGGGTGCCGGGGATCGGCGAGAAGACGGCGGTCAAGCTGATCCGCGAGTTCGGCACGGTGGAAGAGCTTCTGGAGCGCAGCGCCGAGGTGAAGGGGAAGATGGGGGAGAAACTGCGGGAGTTCGCCAAGCAGGCGCGGCTGTCGAAGCGACTGGTGACCTTGGTCGACAATCTTCCTTTGGATCTCGATTATGCAAGCTTTGCCCTTTCCGAACCGAACCGCGAGGCACTGACCGCGCTCTTCAAGGAGCTGGAGTTCCATAAACTGATTCAGGAATTCTCTACGGAAACTCGCGCCGACGGCAGCGGCTACCGGGGGGTGCTGGACGAAGCCGGACTCGACGAACTGACGGCCGAGCTGCGCCGGGCCGGGCGTTTTGCCTTCGATACTGAAACGACCAGTCTCGATGCGGTACGGGCTGATCTGGTTGGACTCTCCTTTGCCGTCAAGGAACAGGAGGCCTGGTATATCCCCGTTGGCCATCGCTATCTGGGTGCCCCCGAACAGCTCGACCGCCGGCGGGTACTGGATGCGCTGCTGCCGCTGCTGGAAGATCCCAACCTCTTCAAGATCGGCCAGAATCTCAAGTACGACCTGCTGGTGCTGCGCCGGGCCGGGATCGAAGTCAAGGGGCCGTTCTTCGATACCATGATCGCCTCCTATCTCGTCCACCCCGCGGCCAAGAGCCACGGCATGGATGCCCTGGCCAGCGACCTGCTCGCTCATAAGACCGTCAGTTACGCCGAGGTGACCGGCAGCGGCAAGAAGCAGATCGGCTTCGCCGAGGTCGAGGTGGAAAAGGCCGTCCATTACGCTGCCGAGGATGCCGACATCACCCTGCGCCTGGCGGCGGTGCTCGACCCGAAGCTGGACGAAACCGCGCAGCGCCAGCTTTTCGATGAGGTGGAAATGCCGCTGGTCGAGGTGCTGACGGCGATGGAATGGGCCGGAATCCGCATCGACAGCGCCTTTCTCGGGGCTCTGTCGAAAGAGATGGAAGGAAAGCTCGCGGCGCTGGAGCGGGAGATTCACGAACTGGCGGGCGGTCCTTTCAATATCGCTTCCCCCAAGCAGCTCGGCGAGGTGCTTTTCGAGCGGCTGAAGTTGCCCAAGGGCAAGAAGACCAAGACCGGCTGGTCCACCGACGTCGAGGTTTTGAGCGCTCTGGCCGAGCAGCATTCGGTGGCGGCGCGCATCCTCGAACACCGGTCGTTGGCCAAGCTCAAGAATACCTACTGCGACGCCCTGCCAAAGCTGGTCAACCCCGACACCGGGCGTATCCACACCAGCTTCAACCAGGCGGTGACCGCTACCGGCCGGCTTTCCTCTTCCGAGCCGAATCTGCAGAACATCCCGATTCGCACCGAGGAGGGGGGGCGCATCCGCGAAGCCTTCATTCCCGCCGAAGGGCATGTGCTGCTGGCTGCCGACTACTCGCAGATCGAACTACGCATCCTCGCCCATCTCGCCGACGAGGCGGTGCTCAAGGAGAGTTTCGCCCGGGGCGAGGATATCCATAAACGCACCGCCAGCGAGGTCTTCGGCGTCTTCCCCGAGATGGTGACGAACGAGATGCGCCGCCAGGCCAAGACCATCAATTTCGGAGTGATCTACGGCATGGGTGCCTTCAGCCTCGGCAAGGATCTCGGCATCCCGACCCGCGAAGCGCAGGCCTTCATCGACAACTACTTCGCCCGCTATCCCGGCATCAAGACCTTCATGGAGAGCAAGAAACAGGAAGCTCGGGAAAAGCAGTACGTCACCACCCTTCTTGGGCGGCGCTGCGCCGTCCCCGAAATTCACAGCAAAAACGGTGCGATCCGCGCCTATGCCGAGCGCAACTCCATCAACTACCCGATCCAGGGCTCCGCCGCCGACATCGTCAAGCTTGCCATGGTCCGCATTCACCGGCGTTTTGTGGAGGAAGGATTGAAGACGCGGATGATGCTGCAGGTGCATGACGAACTGGTCTTTGATGTGCCGCGAGGGGAGTTGGAGCGGGTGCGGGATCTGGTGCGGCGCGAGATGGAAGGAGCGATGGCGCTGAACGTGCCGTTGGTCGTCGACATCGGTGTCGGCGGCAATTGGCGCGAGGCGCATTAAACAACACCGGGAACCGGGAAAATAATCCCTTGACAGGCAGGGTTTGTGCCGTCTAATTTCCTTATCGGACAAGGCTCCGAAGAGGATGAAAACGATGCCGAAAATTCTCATGATCGATGACGATCAACTCTTTCTTGACTATATCGCGGGCTATGTCCACGAGCGTTTTCCGCGGCTGGATTTCAGTACCTGCCTCAATCCCGTCCGGGGGTTGGCCGCGATTGACGAGGATCTGGCGCTGCTTCTGCTCGATCTGGAGATGCCGGGGCTCGATGGGCGCAAGATGCTTAACTACGCCGTGGCCAAAGGGGTCGGCCGCAACCGGATCATCATCCTCTCCGGTCGTGACGCCGAATATCTGCACATGCAGTTTCCCATGGGCAGTTGCCTGGCGGTACTGAACAAGCACGAGATGCGACAGAAGGCCGTGCTCGATATGATCTTCAGTTCCTTGCACGAAAAGTGCGCCAATTCGGTTAAACAAAGCCGGCAAACGGCTCAAGTCTGATTTCCCTCCCGGCTTCAAAGTGGTTCCTGTCCTCCGAATTTTTCCTCCCAATGTCAATCCGGTTTTTATGTTAATATGACCTAGCTCCGCCAAGGGCCCGGCGGATAAACCATCAACTTGTGAACGTGGAGGGCGTTTATGAAGAGATTTTGTATTTTCCTGCTCGTGATGGTCTTTTGTCCCAGTTTTGTCCAGGCTCAGGATGAGCGCATCGGTAGCATCAAGAACGTTGAGGGGCAGGTTTTCGTCCTGCGTGGCGGCGAGACGCTCGCGGCCGAGGCGGGGACGTTGCTTTATCGCGGCGATCAGCTCAAGACCGGGGAATCGGGCCGAGTCGGTGTGATCTTTCGCGATGATACCCGGCTTTCTCTGGGAGGCAACAGCGACCTGGCCGTCGAACAGTTTGAGTTCGCCCCCGGCGAGGGGCGTCTGGCGCTGGTGCTGCGCCTGGCTCGGGGGATGGCGGCTTTTGTTTCCGGACAGATCTCCAAGCTCGCGCCCGAATCCGTGCGTCTGGAAACCCCGGTAGGAACGGTGGGGGTGAGGGGTACGCATTTTGTCATGAATATCGTCGGATAACTTATCGCGGAGGAGGGATCGTCTGATGGGTTTGTTCTTGCGAATACTGGTTGTTTGTCTCTCTGCAATGCTGGCGGCGTGCAGCGCTCCGCAAACTCCCCCCCCCAGTCTGTTTGTGCTCTTGCCGGACGACAACGGTACGGTGGGCAGCATCACCGTCAGGAACCCGCAGGGCTCGCAAACCCTTGACGAAGCCTGGCAGGGGACGACGGTTGCGACCGCCGAGGCAGCCCCCGAAGTTCCGACCCTGCTTGCCGCCGACGAGGTCAAGGCCCGTTTCCACGACGCCCTGGCGGCGCAGGCGGAACCGGTGCGGCGCTTCATTCTCTATTTTGAAAAAGGGTCCAAGGAACTCACCAACGAATCGCAGGCCCTCATTCCCGAGGTTATCGCGACGATCCATGAGCGGCGCTCGGTGGATACCAGCGTCGTCGGCCACACCGACACCGTCGGTTCCAACGAGGCCAATATGCGTCTTTCGAAGGAACGCGCCGCGATTATCGTCACGATGTTGGCCGATGCCGGGATTGACCCGAGAGTGCTTGAGACCAGTTCCCACGGTGAGCGCAATCTGCTGGTGCCGACAGACGACGAGGTTTCCGAGCCGCGCAACCGGCGTGTCGAGATCACCGTGCGCTGATGCTGCATCTGCTCGAATCGCGGATCGGACGCGATCTCATTCGCGGACGGTTGCTGATCCTGCTGGTTGGAGCAGGGCTCACCCTGCTGGCCTGTTTGCTCTCGATCTGGCGACCGGTCCTGGTCAGCGAGTTGGATCAGCGGGTCTATGATCTGCTGCTGCGGGCTTCCCCCGAATCCATTGACGATCCCCAGGTGGTCATCGTCGACATCGACGACCCCAGCCTGCAAGAGTTCGGTCAGTGGCCTTGGCCCCGCTCTCTGCTGGCCCTGCTTCTGGATCGGGTGCGGCGGGCCGAGCCCCGCGCGGTGGGGGTGGATATCATGTTCGCGGAGCCTGACCGCATGCGCTCCGAGGCCCTGGATCTGCGGTTGCGGGAACGGCTCCAGGCGCTCTTTCCGACGCCGGCACCGCCCGTTTCCGATCAAGCCCTGGCCAGGGTTCTCGCCGACGGTCCCTTTGTTTTGGGCTACAAGGTTCACTTCGGTGCTCCCGGCGCCGGCGTCTGGACCGGCGCCGAGCCTCCCTCTTTGGCCCTGTCCCTGCCCGAATCCCGCCTCTGCGAAGCGCGGGGACGGCTGGGGATTCTTCCGGAGCTGGCCGAGAGGACTTCCGCCGCCGGTTTTCTCAATGCTGTCGCCGACCACGACGGCATCTTTCGTCGCATCCCCCTGTTGATTACCGCCCAGGGCGAGATCTACCCCGGCTTGGCTCTGGCCACCGTGCTTCTTGCCGACGGCGTGGAGACACCGGCGTTGTTGGCCGGGCGCGACGAACTCTTTCTGCGCTGGGGCGAGCGGCGGGTTCCTCTGGATAAACAAGGCAATTTTCTCATCGATTTTCCGGCAGCTCGGGGGGGCTGGCAGGAGATTTCCGCCGCGACTCTGCTGGACGATTCCCAGGCTGCCGCCCTGCTCAAGGACAAGGTTGTCTTTGTCGGGGTCGTCGCCACCGGCCTCGATACCCGCCTTGTCTCCCCTCTGGAGGAAAACTTTCTCGGGGTGGAGATTCATGCCCGCATTGCCGCCAACATCCTCAACGGTGATTTTATCCGCATTCCGGGCTGGTTTCCCGGCGCCGACATCCTCATGCTGATGGTTTCAGGGTTGTTGCTGCCGCTCTTGCTCGCCTGGCTCTCGCCGACCGTGGGTTTGTTGCTGACCGCTCTCTCGGGCCTGCTGCTCTGGACCGGCAGTGCCTGGTTGCTCAATCTGTATGGGCTTTATCTGTCTCCGGTCATGCCGATCCTGCTCATGTCTGCCATCCTCGGCGCCGCGACCCTGCTGCGCTTTCGGTTCGAAGAGCACCGCTCCCAGCAACATCAGGCACAGACCGAGTTCATGCAGAACTTCATGATGCATTCCCTCTGCTCCCTGGCGAGCATTCGTGATAGCGAAACCGGCGCCCACATTCTGCGCACGGAAAAATATCTGCGCTCGGTCGCCGAGGAACTGAGTCATCATCCCCGTTACGGCAAGGTTCTTACTCCCGAGACCATCGATCTTCTTTGCCGGCTGGCCTCGCTGCACGATATCGGCAAGGTCGGCGTGCCCGATCTGCTGCTGCGCAAGGCCGGACGTCTGACCCCCGAGGAGTACGAGGAAATCAAGAAACATACCACTTACGGGCGCCAGGTGATCGACGAGGCGGGGCGCCGCGCCGGGGTTTCCGGAAGTCCGGCTTTGCAGATGGCCCGTGAAATCGTCTATTGCCATCACGAGTGGTGGGACGGTAGCGGCTACCCCGAGGGTCTCAAGGGGGAGGAAATCCCCTTGCCCGGTCGTTTGATGGCCATTGCCGACGTCTACGATGCCTTGGTTTGCCAGCGGGTCTACAAGCCTTCCATCAGTCACGATGCCGCGGTGCGGATCATCCGGCAGTGCAGCGGGACCCAGTTTGATCCCGAGATCGTCGCGGCTTTTCTGCGGGTCGAGAAGGACTGGAAACGGATTTACCAAGAGCTGAAAGGGGAGGGGGCGGGCGAGGTCTTGCCGGAGGGGATTGGGGATCCCCTGAAATAGCCGTTCCGTCGGTACTGGAGGTCTTTCGAACAAGGTTTTATTTCTTGACAAAACAGGGGGTAAGCGATGATTCTAGGCCGATTCTTATCAGCTTTTTTTGTCTACAGGAGTGATTCATGCGGCGATTGCACCTTCCGGTCATCTTTCTTGTTTTGGGCGCGGCGCTTGTGGCCGGGCCCGCCGGCGCTTTCAACCAACCGTCGGTCAATCTCGGCTTCACCAGTTTTCTCGACGGTGCGCCGCCCGCCGGACGGGGGCTCTATCTGACCGAGTATCTTCAGTATTATACCGCCGACAAACTGGCGGGGCTGCCTTTTGACGATCCCTCAGTCGATGTCGCCGTGAGCCTTGCCCAGGCGACCTACCAGTCGGGAACCGAGCTTTTCCCCGGTGCCCGCTGGGGACTCAATTTCATGCTGCCCCAGGTTTTCATCGACAGTGATCCCCTGCCGGAGACCGATTCCGGTTTCGGTGACCTGCTCGTCGGACCCTTCCTCCAGTGGGATCCGATTATGGGCGAAAAGGGGCCGTTGATGCTCAACCGTATCGAGCTTCAGACCATCTGGCCAACCGGACAGTACGACGAGAAGAGGGCGTTGAATCCCGGCAGCAATCATTTTTCCTTCAATCCCTACTGGGCGGCGACCCTCTTTATCACCCAGGAAGTGACGGCCTCATGGCGGATCCACTACCTGTGGAACGACACGAACGACGATCCCTTCGGCGGCGCCGACGAACTCAAAGCCGGGCAGGCCTGGCACGGGAATTTCACCCTGGATACAGCGGTGTTCCCCAAAACTCTGCGGGTCGGGCTCAACGGCTATTTTTTCGACCAGATCACCCAGACCCGGGTCAACGGCCGTTCCATCGACGACGATGAGCGGGTTTTCGCCATCGGTCCCGGCGGTGTTTGGCACATCAGTCCCGATACGCATCTCTTTTTCAATATCTACAAGGAGTATGAGGCGGAAAACCGTCCCGAAGGGGAGCGCTACAATCTGCGTATTGTCTGGCATCTGTGATTTTAGCCACCGGCTAAAAAAGCAAGCATGGCTTTTTTCGGTCCAAAAGCGGTTCACGTCCTGCTGAAAATTTGCCGTTCGGGGGTTACATGTTTCAGGATCTTGGTGTAACAATATTCGGTGGCATGTCCGTGGAGTGGGCAGCAGCACAATCCGTTTCATGGGAGAATCGACGATGCGGCAAACCCTTGGGCCATGGCGCCTGTTGCTTGTTTTTTTGCTCGGCGCGCTGGTCGTCCTCAGCATTTTTCACCGGCTCGAAGCGACGGATGGCGGCAGCGGCGAGCTTTTTGGGGGGAGTCTGTTCCCCCTAGGGTTGGGCGTGATCCTAGGGGGGGTCGCCATGCACTCGACCCGTTTGTACAAGCGCGGAAACCTTCTTCCCCGCGAGGAAGGGCTCTCCCGAATCCTTCTGATGGTGTTGAGCACCCTGGGGGGCGCCCTGCTGCTGGCTTCTCTCTCCGCTCTGCAGAAGGTGCTGGCGGGCTTCCCACTTAAGCCCAGAGCTTTTGTGGTTCCCCTTGTTTTCGGCTCCGCCACCGGGGTGCTGGTTGGGCTCTATTTACAGAAAATCAAGACCTCCCTGCGTGAGCAGACCCGCGCCCAGCGGCGTCTGAGTCTGATTCTGCGCTCCCTCAAGGACGGTGTGATCGTCACCGATCCCGCCGGACGCATCGAACTGATGAATCCGGCGGCGTTGGAACTGCTTCCGGGAATCGACGAACTGGCCGCCGCCGGCCCCTTGGAATCCGCCCTATTGCAACTGACCACTCCGCTGGATAAATCCAGGGAGCTTTCGGCGGTTTCGGACTGCCCGGTTCTCCTTGCGACCAGCCTGGGCGGTAAGGTTTTGCGGGGCAAGTTCGCGCGGCTGCATAACGCGGATAGGGAGGGCACCGGTACGGTGCTGGTGTTGCAGGATGTCACCTTCGAGCACAAGATTGAACGCTTGAAGTCCGAATTCATCATTGCCGCCGCGCACGAGCTGAAAACCCCGATTACCGTCCTCAGCGGCTTCGCCGAGATCTTGCAGGATGAACTTCTTTCCCCCGACCAGCGCCGGGACGGATTGCGCCGGATCTACGAAAATTCCTGGCGGCTCAACCAGATTCTCGACGTGCTGCTCGATATCAGTTGCGTCGATTCGGGGCTAACTCTGCCCCTCGAACGGCGGGTGCATACCGTGGCTGAACTCCTCGACGATGTGCGGGAGTACTGTTGCGGCCTGTCGACCAATCAACGCTTTGATTTTGTCGTGAGCGATCCCGAGTGCCGCATGGAGATCGATCGGGCGAAAATTGAGCAGATTTTTACCAATCTGCTGAGCAATGCGGTGAAGTTCTCGCCGAATCCGGGCGTCATTCGTATCGCTGGACTCTCCGAGGGCGACTTCTATTGCTTCGAGGTGGCCGATCAGGGGACGGGCATGAGCGACGAGGAGAAATGCCATGCTTTCGATCGTTTTTTTCGGGCCGATGCTTCGGATACGGCCTTGGGAGGGATCGGCCTGGGCATGAGTCTGGTCAAGGCGATCGTCGAGGCTCATGGCGGCCGGATCTCTCTGGAAAGTCAACAGGGGGTCGGTACTCGGGTCGCCTTTTCCTTGCCTTTGGCAAAGGCTTGAGAATAGAATCGATTTGTTGACGTCCTTCGCGTTTCGCGGGTTTATGATTTATTTACTCTTGTTTTTTTGTGGATTTGCGGTATAGGTAATCAGCATATGTTTTACTTTCGAGTCTTACGGGGAGGTCGCGGATGGTCAAAGATATCGGTTTCATCGGGCTGGGTACGGTAGGGTGGCATATCGCCGCCAATCTGCTGAAGGCACACTATAAATTGACGGTTTACGATGCCAAGTCGGACGCAGTTTCCGATCTGGTCAAGCTGGGAGCGAAATCGGCCGCGAGTCCTTACGAGGTCGCGCAGAACAAGGATATGCTTATCGTCGTGCTGCCCGAGAAGGAAGAGGTCAGCGCCGCCCTGAACGGCGAAGGTGGTTTTATGGACGGCCTCAAGCCGGGGGCGATCCTGGTCGACATGGGCACCCATTCCCTTGAGGTTACTCTGGAGTTTGCTTCCAAGGCCGCGGCCAAGAAAGTCCAGTTCCTCGAAGCGCCGATCTGGGGGACCAAGGAGCATGCCATCAGCGGTCTGCTGACCGTGCTTACCGGCGGTGATCATACCCTGCTCAGTCGTTGTCGCGAGGTTTTTTCCCATTTCGCCCTGAACATTATTCATGTCGGCGAAGTCGGAGACGCGACCCGCATGAAGTTCGTGGTCAACCTGGTTCAGGCCGAGCTGATGGAAGCTTTGGCCGAGGGTCTGGTTCTCGGTGAGAAGCTTGGCTTCAATGCCGAGAAGATTCTCGAAGTTCTCGAATCGGGCGGCGTCGCTTCTCCTCTCTTCAATGCCAAGGGGCGCTCTATTGCCCGCGGCGATTTCTCGCGTAACCTGGCCTTGAAGTATGTCTATGAGGGATTGCTCCAAGCCAAGGAAGTGGCGGACAATTCGAGCCTTGAACTGCCGGCGGCCAACGCCGTGGCCAAGGTCTTTGAGAAGGCAGTCAAGGCCGGGCGCGGCGAGGAGGATTTCTCGGCGGTCATCAAGGAACTCGGCTAGCTCGCCGTTGTCGCAATCGATCAAAAAAACCCCGCGTCGCGGGGTTTTTTTGTGTCTTAAGGGGTCGTCTCCCCGTCGTTGACACCTTCGTCGGGGGGGTGCTAGTATCGGCCGTCATCTATTTCGCACTGCGCTCCGGGGAGGATTTATCGCTATGGACCAGAAACTGCAAATGCTCCTCGATACCGTCCGCAAACTGATCCGACGCGGTGCCTATCCCCATATCACCAAGGTTCTGGCCAAGTCCCATCCCGCCGATATCGCCCATCTCTTCCGTTATCTCGACCTCAAGGAACAGCGTATCCTCTTCAATCTCCTCGCCGATCCGGAGATTTCGGCCTACGTGCTCTCCGAACTTGATCATGCCACCGGCGCCCAGCTGCTGGAGCAGATCGACAAGGAAACGATCACCGAAGTGTTGCAGGAAATGCCTTACGACGATGCCGTCGACATCATCCGCAATATGCCCGAGGAACTGGCCGAGGAAGTGCTGCAGAGCATGAAGATCGAGCATTCCGAAGAGATTGAGGAACTGCTCAAGTATGACGAGGATACCGCCGGCGGCATCATGGCCACCGAGATCTTCTCCCTGCGCGAGGATATGACCGTGCGCGAGGCGATCGAAGCGGTACAGGGCGCCGAGGATATCGAGATGGTTTTCTATCTCTACGTCACCGACGAGTACAATCACCTCGTCGGGGTGCTCTCTCTCCGTCAGCTGTTGACGGTGCCGCCGACGTCGCGGCTCAAGGACATCATGACCACCGACGTGATCAGCGTGCGCACCGACATCGACCAGGAAGAGGTCGCGCAGCTGGTGGCCAAGTACAACATCCTGGCGATTCCCGTTGTCGACGAGGGGAACAAGCTGATGGGGATCATCACCGTCGATGACGTCATCGACGTCATGCGCGAAGAGGCCACGGAGGATATCTACAAGATGGCCGGCTCCAGCGACGAGGAGCTGCTCTACGGTTATAAATCTTTTAAGATTGCTCGGTTGCGCCTGCCCTGGCTGATCACCAACCTTTTCGGCGGCGTGATCACCGGCTATCTGATGTGGCTTTTCAAGGTGACGTTGGAGGAGGTGATCGCCCTCATCTCCTTCATCCCCGTCATTACCGGCATGGGCGGGAACGTCGGCGGTCAGTCGGCGACCATCGTGGTGCGTGGCTTCGCCACCGGGCGCATCGACTTTTCCACCATGCGCCAGGTTTTTCTGAAAGAGTTGCGGGTTGGGATCATCATGGGCGTGGTTTGCGGTGCGACCATCGGCCTGGTGGCCTTTGTCTGGCATCACAATGCCTATCTCGGGCTGGTGGTCGGGCTGGCCATGGTGACCGCCATGACGGTGGCGGCGACCATGGGTGTTCTTGCGCCGTGTTTCTTCAAAAAGGTCGGGGTCGATCCGGCCATCGCCTCCACCCCTTTCGTACAGACCGCCAACGATATTACCGGCATTCTCATCTACTTCGGCACCGCCACCCTCTTCCTCAACCATCTGCGCTAACCTGACGACCGATGCGCCTGTTCCGTTCCGAGGCGATTGTGTTGCGCCATTTCGACTACGGCGAGGCCGACCGCATCGTCACTTTTTTCGCCCCGGGGCACGGCCGGCTGCGTGGTTTCGCCCGGGGCGCCCGCAACAGCCGGCGGCGTTTTGCGGCTTCCCTCGAACCTTTCGCCAGCGTGATTCTTCACTGGACGTTTCCCCGCTCTGGGGGCCTGCTCATCCTGAAGGAGTCGGAACTGGTCGATCCGCGTCTGGGATTGCGTGCTGACCTGGCGGCGATTGCTTTGGCCGGCTACGCCTGTGAACTGATTGAGGCGCTCTTTGCTGAAGGGGAGGAGCAGGACGAGGTCTATGCGCTCCTCAAGGCTTTGCTCGATGCTTTGGCCCGCAACGGGGGCGGAAAATCGGCCAGGCTTCTGTTCGAGCTGCGTCTGCTCAACCTTTCCGGCTACATCCCTCATCTGCTTCATTGTGCCGCCTGCTTCGGTCCCCTGCTCGGTCCCCGGGTGAGCTTTGCCGCTCGGCGCGGTGGCAGCCTTTGCCCTGTCTGTGCGGGGAGCCAGGGGGAGCTTTCCTTGGATTTGCTGACCCTCGGTTCCGTATCGCGGATTCTCAACGGGCCGTCGACAGTTTTCGCCGATATCCGACTGGGAGAAACGACCCTTCGTGAGGGGCGGCAACTGGTGGCGAACGCCCTGGAATGTCACCTCTGTCGACCTTTGCGTTCGCAAAATTTTCTGGAGCGGATCCTGCTTGATGGCGAGGCGCAGAAGGGTGGCTAAATAGGCTTTCTAGCGACGATTCCAGCTTGACAGCCGAAGCTGGAAAAAGCTAATATTCGATTTTTTTAGCAGATCCCGAGCCGGGGATTTAATCCGGGCCGGGCCGGTCGTTGCCATGACCGGTTCCGGCTTTTTCTGGAGGTCGCGTGACGTTTCAAGATCTGATTCTTTCTTTGCAGAATTACTGGGCCGGGCAAGGATGTATCATTCAGCAGCCCTACGATGTGGAAAAAGGTGCCGGAACTTTCAACCCTGCGACATTCCTTCGGGTTCTCGGCCCCGAGCCGTGGAATGTCGCCTATGTCGAACCCTCCCGCCGGCCCACCGACGGCCGTTACGGCGAAAATCCCAACCGTCTTCAGCATTACTACCAGTTCCAGGTCATTCTCAAGCCCTCGCCGATGAACATCCTCGATCTCTATCTCGACTCGCTCAAGAGTTTCGGGATCAATCCCAAGGCCCATGACATCCGTTTCGTCGAGGATGACTGGGAGTCCCCGACCCTCGGCGCCTGGGGGCTGGGCTGGGAGGTCTGGCTGGACGGCATGGAGATTACCCAGTTTACCTACTTCCAGCAGGCGGGCGGCGTTGATCTCAAACCCGTTTCCGGCGAGATCACCTACGGCTGCGAACGGATCGCCATGTACCTGCAAGGGGTTGACAACGTCTATGACCTCGAATGGGTCAAAGGGGTCAAATACGGCGACGTCCACCACCGGAGTGAGGTCGAGTTCTCGACCTATAACTTCGAGGAGGCCGACGTCGACATGCTCCTCAAGCTTTTTTCCATGTACGAAAAAGAATGCATCCGCCTGGTGGAGCGTGGGCTGGTGCTTCCCGCCTACGACTATGTGATGAAATGCTCCCATTCCTTCAATCTACTTGACGCCCGGGGAGCAATTTCGGTGACCGAACGGGCCAACTACATCGGCCGCGTGCGCAACGTGGCCAAGCTCTGCGCCGAAGGCTATCTGCGTCTGCGTGAGCAGCTCGGCTTCCCGCTACTGAAAGGAGGCCGCTGATGGCTCAGGAACTGCTGCTCGAAATCGGAACCGAAGAGATCCCCGCCGGTTTTCTGCCCAAGGCTATGGCCGATATGGCCAACCTGATCCGCGCCGAACTCGAAAGCGCCCAGCTTGCTTTCGGTGCCGTCCGTACCCTGGCGACCCCCCGCCGGCTGCTGCTGGTGGTGGATGGGGTCGAGGAACATCAGCCGACGTTGCGCAGCGAGGTCATGGGTCCGGCCAAAAGTGTCGCCTTCGACGCCACGGGCAAGCCGACCAAGGCCGGCGAAGGTTTTGCCCGCGGTCAGGGGATCAGCGTCGATCAGCTGGTTATTGTCGAGACGGAAAAAGGGCACTATGTCTGCGCCAGGAAAGAACAGGCCGGACGGCCCACGGCAGAGTTGCTGACGGAAATCCTCCCCCGCCTGATCAACAATATCCCTTTTAAGAAATCCATGCGCTGGAAGGATCTCGATGTCCGCTTTGCCCGGCCGGTGCATTGGATTGTCGCCCTCTACGGCGGCGCCGTCGTGCCCTTCGCCTTCGGCAACGTCACCAGCGGCAACCGGTCGCGGGGGCATCGCTTCATGGCTCCGGGCGCCTTTGAAGTCAAGGATTTCAGACGGTATCTGGACGAATGCGAGCGCCATTTCGTCATTGTCGATCCGGATAGGCGCAAGGCGATTATTCGCGCCGAGGTCGCCCGCCTGGCCAAGGAAGCGGGAGGGGAGGCGCTCGCCGATGAGGAATTGCTGGAGCAGGTGACTTACTTGGTGGAATATCCCAGCGCCGTGCTCGGCACTTTCAACCCCGATTTTCTCCAAGTGCCCAAGGAGGTGCTGATCACCTCCATGCGCAGTCACCAGCGTTACTTCTCCTTGGTCGACGCTTCCGGCAAGCTGATGCCGGCCTTCATCACTATCAACAACACCCTCGCTCCCGATCCGTCGGTGGTGGTTCGGGGGAACGAGCGGGTGTTGCGCGCCCGTCTTTCCGACGCCCGCTTCTTTTTCGAGGAAGACAAGAAGGTGCCTCTCGCGACTCGCGTCGAAGCCCTCAAATCGGTGGTCTATCAGGCCAAGCTCGGCACTTCCTTCGAGAAGATGGAGCGCTTCCGGGCGCTGGCCGTGGCCCTTGCCGAAGAGCTGGCGCCGAAGCTGAAGGAGAAGGTTGCTCGTGCCGCCACCCTGTGCAAGGCCGACCTGGTTTCGGGCATGGTCGGCGAGTTCCCCGAAGTCCAAGGGGTGATGGGGCGCGAGTACGCTCTGCTCGAAGGGGAGGACGCCGAAGTCGCCCAGGCGATCTACGAACATTATCTGCCGACCCAGGCCGGTGGCGCCATTCCTTCCGCCGACCTCGGTGCTTTCGTCTCCATTGCCGACAAACTCGATACCCTTTGCGGCTGTTTTGGTGTCGGCCTGATTCCCACCGGCACCGCCGACCCTTACGCCCTGCGGCGCAGCGCCATCGGCATCCTCAACATCATCCTCGGGCGCGGTTACCGCCTGTCTCTGCCGGCGCTGGTTGACCGCAGTCTCGATCTGCTGACGGTCAAGCTGACCCGGCCCCGCCCCGAGGTGCGTGCCGACGTTCTCGAATTTCTCCGTCTGCGCTTGGTCAATCTGCTCACCGGGCAAGGCTATCCCCAGGATGTGGTCGACGCGGTCCTTTCCGCCTCTTTTGTGGATGTCAGCGATGCCTTGGCCCGGGTCAAGGCCCTGGCTGAACTCAAGGGACGCGAAGATTTCGAACCGCTGGCCGTTGCTTTTAAGCGGGTCGTCAATATAATTAAAAGCGGAGTCGATACACCCGTGGATCCGGCGCTCTTTGCCGCCCCTTGCGAGGGGGCTTTGCATGAAGCGACCCGTGCGGCGGCCGGGCAGGTCAATCAAGCCGTGGCGGCCGGGGAGTATGCTGCGGCCTTGCGCGCCATTGCCGGTTTGCGCGGCGCGGTGGACGGCTTTTTCGAAGGCGTCATGGTCATGGCTGATGAGGACGCCGTGCGCATCAATCGTCTGGCACTGCTTACCGGCGTCGCCAAGCTGTTTACGGGGATCGCGGATTTCTCCCGGATCGCCGCCTAGGGGCCGGGGAGCCCGTTACTTGGCCGGGACTGGTCCCGGCGTTAAAACTTTTCAGGAGGAGAAGGTTGATGGCTGTGAAGTATGTGTACTTTTTCGGCGACGGGAAAGCCGAGGGCAAGGGCGACATGAAAAACCTGCTGGGAGGCAAGGGCGCCAACCTGGCGGAAATGACCTCCATCGGGCTGCCGGTTCCGGCGGGTTTCACCATCACCACCGAGGTCTGCACCGAGTTCTACAAGAACAACCGCCAGTATCCGGCGGAACTCAAAGGGCAGGTCGAGGAGAAACTCAAGCAGGTCGAAGCCCTGATGGGCAAGAAGTTCGGCGACCGCAAGAACCCCCTGCTGGTCTCGGTGCGCTCCGGTGCTCGCGCCTCCATGCCGGGAATGATGGACACCGTCCTCAACCTCGGCCTCAATGACGAGACCGTGCAGGGGATCATCGAGCAGAGCGGCGACCCCCGTTTCGCCTACGACTCCTACCGTCGTTTTATCCAGATGTACTCGGACGTCGTTATGGAAATGGACGGCGATATCCTCGAACACCTGCTCGAGCAGAAAAAGGACGCCCGGGGGGTGCACCTCGACACCGAGTTGCTTGCCGACGATCTCAAGGACCTGGTCGTGCAGTTCAAGCAGAAAGTCAAGGAAGAGCTTGGCCGCGACTTCCCCGAGAATCCCGAGGAGCAGCTCTGGGGCGCCATCGGTGCGGTCTTCGGCTCGTGGATGAACCCCCGCGCCATCACTTACCGCAAACTCAACAACATCCCCGCCGAGTGGGGGACCGCCGTCAACGTCCAGTCCATGGTCTACGGCAACATGGGGGATGACTGCGCCACCGGCGTCGCCTTTACCCGTGACCCCTCCACCGGCGAGGACTACTTCTACGGCGAATATCTGGTCAACGCCCAGGGCGAGGACGTGGTCGCCGGCATCCGTACCCCCCAGCCGATCAACAAAGCCAAGCACAAGCCCGGTGACCTGCCGGCCATGGAAGACGTGCTCCCCGACTGCTATGCCCAGCTGGTGAAGATCCGTGAAATCCTCGAAAAGCATTACAAGGACATGCAGGATATCGAGTTCACCATTGAGAAGGGCAAGCTCTACATGCTCCAGACCCGCAACGGCAAACGCACCGCCAAGGCAGCGGTGAAGATCGCCGTCGACATGGTCAAGGAAGGGCTGATCGACGATAAGGAAGGGGTGCTGCGTGTCGAGCCCTCCCAGCTTGACCAGCTGCTTCATCCTTCCCTCGATCCCAAGGCGGCCAAGACGGTTATCGCCAAGGGTCTGCCTGCTTCCCCCGGCGCCGCCTGCGGCGAGGTGGTCTTCTCCGCCGATGAAGCCGAAGAGGCCTCCAAGATCGGCCTCAAGGTCATCCTGGTACGGGTCGAAACCAGCCCCGAGGACATTCACGGTATGCATGCCGCCCAAGGCATTCTCACCGCCCGCGGCGGCATGACCTCCCACGCGGCGGTCGTTGCCCGCGGCATGGGCAAGTGCTGCGTCGCCGGTTGCGGCGACATCGTCGTCAACTACCGCGAGCAGCAGTTCACCGCCAAGGGGGGCGTGGTCATCAAGAAGGGCGATATCATCACCCTCGACGGCTCCACCGGTGAAGTCATTCTCGGCCAGGTGCCGACCGTGCAGCCCGAGCTCACCGGCGATTTCGGCCAGCTCATGCAGTGGGTCGACAAATATCGCAAGCTCAAGGTCCGCACCAACGCCGACACCCCGCAGGATGCCAAGGTTGCCCGCGAGTTCGGTGCCGAGGGCATCGGCCTGTGCCGCACCGAGCATATGTTCTTCGACGCCGACCGCATCATGGCTGTGCGCGAAATGATCCTGGCCGACGACATCGAAGGGCGCAAGCGGGCACTGGCCAAGATTCTGCCTATGCAGAAGGGCGACTTCATCGGCCTCTTCCGCGAAATGAAGGGGCTGCCGGTCACCATTCGTCTGCTCGATCCGCCGTTGCACGAGTTCCTGCCGCAGAAGGATTCGGAGATCGAGGAACTCGGCAAGGTCATGGGCGTGACCGCCCAGGTGCTCAAGAACAAGGTGGAATTCCTCCACGAATTCAACCCGATGCTTGGCCATCGCGGCTGCCGCTTGGGGATCACCTTCCCCGAGATCTACGACATGCAGGTGCAGGGGATCATGGAGGCGGCCTGCGAGCTGATCAAGCATGAAGGCTTCTCGATCATCCCCGAGATTATGATCCCGCTGGTCGGCGAAGTGAAGGAACTGGCGATCCTCAAGGCCAATGCGGTGCGGGTGTGTGATGAAGTCATCGCCCGTTACGGCGTCAAGGTTGAGTATCTGATCGGCACCATGATTGAGCTGCCCCGCGCCGCTCTGACCGCCGACGCCATCGCCAAGGAAGCCGAGTTCTTCTCCTTCGGCACCAATGACTTGACCCAGACCACTTACGGCCTTTCCCGTGACGACGCCGGCAAGTTCCTGCCCTTCTACGTCGAAAGCGAGATCTACCCCACCGACCCCTTCGTCGCCCTCGACCAGGCCGGAGTCGGCCAATTGGTGAAAATGGGCTGCGAGAAGGGCCGGGCCACCCGCCCGAATATTAAGCTCGGCATCTGCGGCGAGCATGGCGGCGAGCCGTCGAGCGTCATCTTCTGCCATCACATCGGCCTCGACTACGTTTCCTGCTCCCCCTTCCGGGTGCCCATTGCCCGTCTCGCCGCGGCCCACGCGGCCCTGAAAGGCTAAGCGGGCGATTGTCTGATCCCGCGTGTAAATACGAAGCCCCCGGTGGTTATCCACCGGGGGCTTCGGCGTCTGTGAAGACTTGTTTTTCCGGAAAAATTTGCTAATCTTTCTGGACCGTTACCATTCGTGCTTGCGGATGTGAACCTCTGTAAACGAAAGGAGATTTTTATGGTTTCGCGTTTTTCGTCGCTATCCGACGGCGGGTGGAACCCCTATCTGGCCGGGGCCCTTTCCGGGTTGGTTTCGGTCTTTTCCGTATGGTTCGCCGGGCAGTTTCTCGGCGCGTCCACGACATTTGTGCGCATTGCCGGCATGGTCGAAACCGTATTCACCCCGGAGCGGGTGGCGCAAATGGATTATTTCATCAAAACCGCGCCCAAGATTGACTGGCAGTGGATGTTTGTTGTCGGCATCTTCATCGGCGCCCTGATCGCTTCAATGACTGATCGCAGCTTTCGGGTCCAAGCCCTGCCCGGCCTCTGGCAGCAGCGCTTCGGCGCGGTCAGTCACGGTCGCCGGGCGCTCTTCGCCTTCGCCGGCGGGACCGTCGCCATGTTCGGCGCCCGTCTGGCCGACGGCTGACCGAGCGGTCACGGGCTGAGCGGTTCGCTCCAGCTGGCTGTCAGCGGTTTTGTCTCCTTGGTCTGCTTTTTCATCGGCGGCATTTTCGTCGCCCGCCTTCTCTACGGGAGGAAATCGTCATGAAAATGCTCATCTACGGTCTGGTGACCGGCATCGCCTTCGGCTTTATCCTGCAGAAGGGAAGGGTGCTGCGCTACGATAAGCAGCTTGGTGCCCTGTTGTTTAAGGATATGACCATCATCAAGTTCATGCTCACGAGTGTGCTGGTTGGCATGGTCGGCGTTTACCTGCTGGTCGATCTCGAACTGGCTAAACTCAGCCTGAAAACGACGGTGCTCGGCGGCAACATCCTCGGTGGACTGATTTTCGGACTCGGTTGGGGACTGCTCGGCTACTGTCCCGGCACCTCGGCGGGTGCCTTGGGGGAAGGGCGTTGGGACGCCATTTGGGGGATTTTCGGCATGATCGCCGGCGCTGCCCTCTATGCCGAAGCTTTTCCCCTGATGAAGCGCACCGTGCTGACTTGGGGCAATTTCGGAAAAATCAGCCTGCCGCAGCTTTTGGGGATCAACCACTGGCTGGTAATCGTCGTCTTTATCGGCGGTGCGCTGCTGTTGTTCCGGTTTCTGGAGAAAAAGGGATTGTGAACCGGCCGATATCCGAGAAACGTTGACGACCCCAGCCGCCAAGGGCTGGGGTCGTCCCGTTTTGGGCAAGGCGTCGCTAGTTTTTTTGAACGGGCGGCGCGGCGCTTTCTGTTCTTGGCATATCTTCGGCCAATAAGGCCAAAAACACGTCTCTTATTCGGGTTTTGATCTCTGGCATGGAGGGGGATTGCCCGGCTTCCTTTAACAACGAAGTAACGGGGCAATCCTGAATTCCGCAGGGGTGGATCCTGGCAAACGGACTCATGTCGGGGGCCACGTTCAGGGCGAAGCCGTGCAGGGTAACCCAGCGGCGAACACCGACGCCGATGGCGGCGAGCTTGCCCCCCGCCGTCCAGACCCCGGTTTGGCCGGGAACCCGCCAGGCTTTCACGCCATAGCCCGACACCGTCCGAATCACGACGTTCTCGATAAAGCGCAGCCAGCGGTGCAGATCTCGCCCCCGCAAGCCCAGATTCACCAGTGGATATCCCACCAGTTGTCCCGGACCATGCCAGGTGATGTCTCCTCCCCGATTGACCCGGAGTGGAATGATGGCCGGATCGCGGCGATTGGCCTCGTTACCACCGGTGCCGAGGGTGTAGATGCCGGGATGTTCCACCAGCAGCAGGGTTTCCGGTTCGCTTCCGTCGGCTATGCCGGTGATGAGCCGTTGCTGGAGAGCGAAGGCCAAGTGGTAGTCCATGACGCCGCAGTCGATGACCTGGACGGGCATTTCAGCCCTGGCGGCGCGTAAGGTAGTTGAGCATCCCCGCCAGAGTGAACACCTGGGCATAGTCGGTTTCGGGGATTTCAATGTCGATCTCCTCGCTGATGCCGATCAGCACTTGGAGAAAGCCGAAGGAGTCGATATCCAGCGCTTCGCGGATATTTTCTTCCGGCGCAAGTTCCGACGGATCGCATTCCGGAGCAATCCGCCGCAGATTCCGATAAATTACTTGCCTGATTTCTTCGCTGGTCATAAGTCATCCGGAGTTTGCAGGAAACGATCAAGGGCGGCAAGAAACTGTCCGCCCCGGTGGCCGTCGCTGGCGCGGTGATCGGCGGCCAGGGTGGCGGTGACGCAGCGGCGTACGCCCAGCATGCCGTTTTCGGCCCAGGGACGCTCGGTGATTCTGCCGAAGCCGACCAGTGCCACTTGGGGCGGGTAGATGACGCCGAAGACGGTCTTGACGCCGAGATCGCCGAGGTTGGTGACGGTCACGGTGGCGTCGGTCATTTCGGAACCGCGCAGGCGATTGGCGCGGGTCCGTTCGATCAGATCCGCCATGGCTTTCATCAGCTCGGACAGGTTCAACTGATCGACATTGTGGATGGCAGGCGTGATCAGGCCGCCGTCGCGCAGGGAAATGGCGAAGCCGATGTGGATGGCCACGCTGGCCTGCAAGCGGTTGTCGAGCCAGTAGCCATTGAGTTCGGGCACCGCCGCCAGCGCCTTGGCCACCGCCTTGAGGAGTAGGGCGGCGGGCAGGATGCGCTCGCGGATGGGGCGCTTGCGGTTTTCTTCTTCCAGCCAGAGCAGGGCGCGGCTGAGATCGATATCCGTTTCCAGATAATAGTGGGGGATCTCCCGGTTGGCGCGGCTCATGGCTGCCGCGATGGCCTGGCGCATTCCCTCCCGGGAGGCGCTGGAGGGCGTTAGCACCGCGTGTGGCGGGGCCTCCCCCGAAGCGGGCCGTGCCGCCTGTTCCACATCGCTGAGCTGAATGGCACCATCCGGACCGCTGCCCTGAATGCCGGCGAGGTCAAGGCCGAGTTCCGCCGCCCGTCTGCGGGCCGCCGGCGAGGCAGCGATTCTTTGGCTGGGTGCGGGAACCGGGATCGCCGCGACCACTGGAGCCTGCGTCGTTGCCGACGGTTCAGTCCCCTGTTGCTCGCTTGCGGGCGGAGGGGACTCTTCGGAAGGGCTTGGCGCCCCGTCCGCCTGAATCATTGCCAACACCGTTCCCACCGGCACCGTTTGCCCAGGTGAAACCTGGGGTTCCCCAAGGATGCCGTCCTCGAAGCTTTCGATTTCGAACAGCCCTTTCTGGGTTTCCACCGCCGCAACGATGTCGCCGCGTTTGACCCGCTCTCCCGGTTGGATCAACCACTCAACCAGAGTCCCTTCCTCCATGTCCGCGCCGAGGCTCGGCATCTTAAATTCAGCCATGACTCATCATCCCTTTCGCTATTGCGACAATCTTTTCGGCTTGGGGCAGGGCGGCCTCTTCCATGTGTCGGGCGTAGGGGATGGGCACCTCGGCGCTACAGAGGCGCGCCACCGGCAGATCCAGTTCGTAGAAGGCCTGTTCCATGATCCGCGCGGATATTTCAGCGGCAAGACTGCCGCTGCGCCAGTCTTCGTCCACGATCAGGGCGCGATGGGTCTTGGCGATGGATGAGAGGTAGGTGGCGTCGTCCAGCGGGCGGAGGCTGCGCAGGTCGATGACCTCGGCCTCGATCCCCTCCCGTGCCAGGGTTTCGGCCGCTTCGAGGGCTTTGAAGAGGCTGGCGCCGTAGGTGATGATGGTCAGATCCCGTCCCGGCCGCCGCACCCTGGCGGTGGCTATGTCCACCGGTCCGGCGTTTTCCGGCAAGGTGCCCTCCATGTTGTAGAGGGTGTTGTTTTCGAAAATCAGTACCGGATCGGGATCTTCCAATGCGGTCCAGAGCATCCCCCGGGCATCTTCCAGGGTGGCGGGGGTCAGCACGCGGAGGCCGGGGATATGGGCGAGCCAGCCTTCGAGGGAGTGGGCATGCTGGGCCGCCAGTTGTTTACCGGCGCCGGTCGCCATGCGGATGACGAGGGGGACGTTGAACTGTCCGCCCGACATGTGCAGGAGCGTGGCAGCGTTGTTGAGAATTTGATCGAGAGCCAGCAGGCTGAAGTTGACCGTCATGATCTCCACGATCGGGCGCATGCCGCCCAGGGCCGAGCCGATGCCGGCACCGACGAACCCCAGCTCCGACAAAGGGGTGTCGCGGATGCGTTCGGGACCGAATTCCTCCAGCAGCCCTTTGCTGACGGCATAGCAGCCACCGTAATGACCGACGTCCTCGCCCATGAGAAAGACGCGCTCGTCCCTGAGCAGGGCGTCGCGGAGGGCTTCCCGTACCGCTTCGCGATAGGTGGTTTTTTTCATTGCTTCCGGTTCGCTCATGACGCCCCCTTTTCCGAATGAACGAAACGGGTCAGGTCTTCCACGGCCTCCCAGGTTCCGGCTTCGGCGAAGGCCACGGCCGCCTCGATCTCGGCGGCCACTTCCCGTTCCAGCTTGGCCAGCGTTGGCTCGTCGAGCAGCCCTCGATCTTCCATGTGGCGGGTCAGCAGAATGATTGGGTCGCGCGGCTTCCAGGTTTCCACTTCATCCTTGGTCCGGTACAGCTCGGTGTCGAACATGGAATGGGGACGGAAGCGGTAGGTGCGGCACTCCAGGAAATAGGGCCCGTTCCCCCGGCGGACATGGTCCGCCGCGGTTTTTGCCGCCTGCTCCACCGCCAGCACGTCCATGCCGTCCACTGCCGCCGCAGCCACGCCGTAACTGGCGCCTTTGGCCGCCAGATCCCGCACCGCCTGGGTGTAGCGGAGGGCGGTCCCCATGGCGTAGAGATTGTTTTCGCAGATGAAGAGTACCGGCAGTTTCCACAGTGAGGCGAGATTCATCGATTCATGAAAGGCTCCTTCGGCCACCGCACCGTCGCCGAAGAAACAGCACGTGACCCGCGCCTGCCCTCGCATCTTGTCGGCCAGCGCCAGGCCCACGGCGAGGGGCATGCCGCCGCCCACAATGGCATTGCCGCCGTAGAAACGGGTCGCAACATTGAAGAGATGCATGGAACCGCCTCGTCCCCGGCAGCAGCCTTCCAGCTTGCCGTACATCTCGGCCATGATCGCCTGAGTGCTCATACCCCGCGCCAGGGCCTGCCCGTGTTCCCGATAGGTGGCGACCACGGCGTCTTCCGGGGTAAGCGCCTCCATCACCCCCACGGCTACCGCCTCCTCACCGATATAGAGATGGAGAAAACCGCGGATCTTCATGGCGCTGTACATCTCGGCGGCTTTCTCCTCGAAACGGCGGATGAGGAGCATCGACCGCAGGAGGCGGGTCAACCTTGTCCCTTCGTCTTCGCTGCTCATGAGATTTCTCCTCCTTCCAAGGTAGAGGTGTCCCCTTCGGGCAGGCCCAGCTCTCGGGCCTTTAACAGACGGCGCATGATTTTGCCGCTGCGGGTTTTGGGGAGGGTGTCGACAAAGGCGATCTCTTTCGGAGCGACGGCCGAGCCAAGTTTGCTTCGGCTGAAACCGAGCAGCTCCAGGCGCAGCTCGTCGTTGGGCTCGAACCCTTCTTTCACGACCACGAACGCCTTGACTAGCTCGCCGATGACCGCTTCGGGCTTGCCGATGACCCCCGCTTCGGCAACCGCCGGATGTTCCATGAGGGCGCTTTCCACCTCGAACGGCCCGACCATGTGCCCAGCGGTCTTGATGATGTCGTCGGCGCGGCCGACGAACCAGAAATAGCCGTCTTCGTCGCGCAGCGCCAGATCGCCGCTGAGGTACCAGCCGCCGACGAAACATTGCCGATAGCGTTCCTCGTCGTGGAGATAGGCTCGGAACATGGATGGCCAGCCCGGCCTTAACGCCAGTTCCCCTTCCACGTTCGGCGTTTCGACGAGTTCAACGGTATCGTGCGCGCCGCGCCGGACGATGGCAGCCTCAATACCCGGCAGGGGGCGGCCCATGGAGCCGGGACGGATTTCCTGCGAGGCGTAGTTGGCAATCATGATGCCGCCGGTCTCCGTCTGCCACCAGTTGTCGTGAATCGGCAGACCAAGAACCTTTGCCCCCCACAGCACCGCTTCCGGGTTGAGCGGCTCGCCGACGCTGTGCACCAGCCGCAGCCGCGAGAGATCGAAGCGGCGGCACTGATCTTCCGGGCCGCGCATCAGCATGCGGATCGCCGTGGGTGCGGTGTACCAGACCGTGACCCGCTGTTCTTCGAGAATGCGGTACCAGCGTTCGGCGTCGAAATCGGCCTCGTCGATGATGCTGGTGACGCCGTGGACGAGGGGGGAGATGATGCCGTAGGAGGTACCGGTAACCCAGCCGGGATCGGCGGTGCACCAGAAGATGTCGTCCGGATGCAGGTCGAGCACGTACTTGCCGGTGAGGTAGTGGGTGAGGACGGCGTCATGGACATGAACCGCTCCTTTGGGCATGCCTGTGGTGCCGCTGGTGAAGTGAAGGATCGCCATATCCTCGGGATCGGTGGGGGGAATGACGAAATCGGCGGAGGCTTCGGCCATCAGCAGCGGCAGGGAACGGACGCGATCATCGAGATGCTCCGGGGCGTCGGTGAGCAGCACGAAGCGCAACTGCGGCAGATGCTCCATCAGCTTGGCCACCTTTTTCGTGTACTGGCGTTCGCTGGTGACCAGCACCCGCGCATCGCCCCGCGCCAGGCGCTGACTGATCGGTTCAGGACCGAAGGCCGAAAAGAGGGGACAGAAGACGTTGCGGTTTTTCAGGGTGCCGAGGGCGGTAACGTAGAGTTCGGGAATCCGTCCGGCCAGGCAGAAGACCCGCTCCCCCGCCGTCACGCCCAGGGCGCCCAGCAGATTGGCGAAACGGTTGCTGCGTTCGCGCAGCTCGCGGTAGGTCAGATCGACAGTTGCGCCGGATTTGCCGAGCCAGCGCAACGCGACCCGCTCACGCAGCACGCCCGCAGCGTGGCGATCTATCGCCTCGTGAGCGATGTTCAGTCCCCGTCCGTCCGGCAGACCGCCCAGTTCCGCCCGCACCCCGTCCCACGAGAAGGATGCGCGACAGGCTTCGTAATCCAGCAGATTCGGTGCAACCGCCAGGCGCGACAGGTCTTTTTTGATCGGTGCGAACTCCATGGCATTTCTCCGGTGAATTTTGCCTCTCGCAGGATCCCACCCGCCTTGGCTCGGGCGAGGATATGGCCCTGCTTCGGGTGCGTGAACGAGGGTTTTTCCATCATACCCTGCAAGCGCGACCCTGCAAGCCGGGGACTGGCTTTTCTTTGGCGATAGCTATGGCGTTGTGGCGGGAAGCCGAAACCACAAGCTTCCGCTTCCCGGCGCTTTTTGCTATGGTGCGGTTATGCTTAAGTGAAAGGACGGGATTATGAAAATTGTTGTGCTGGATGGTTACGCTCTCAATCCCGGCGACCTGAGCTGGGAGGGGCTGAATGCTTTGGGCGATTGCGTCGTTTACGAGCGGACGCCGGTGGACAAGATCGTGGAGCGGGCCGCCGGGGCCTGGGCGGTATTGACCAATAAAACGGTGCTTGCGGCGGCAACCCTCGCGGCTTTGCCCGATTTACGCTATATCGGCGTGCTCGCCACCGGTTACAACGTGGTCGATGTCGAGGCCGCCGCCCGCCAGGGCATTGCCGTGACCAACGTCCCCGCTTACGGTGCCGCCTCGGTGGCGCAGCTGGTCTTCGCTCTGCTGCTGGAGATGTGCTCGCAGGTCGGTCATCACGCCCGTCTGGTGCGAGAGGGAGCGTGGACGCGTTCTCCCGATTTCGCCTTCTGGGATCGGCCGCTGGTCGAACTCGAAGGCCTGGCTTTGGGTATCGTCGGCTTTGGAGACATCGGCCGCAAGGTGGCGACGCTGGGACGGGCCTTCGGCATGAAGCTTCTTGTCCATACCCGCCATCCGGAAAAATACCGGGGACAAGCGGCGGGGGTGGATGTCGCCTTCGTCGAACTCGACGAACTTTTCAGTCGCGCCGATGTGGTCAGTCTCCATTGTCCGCTCACGTCTGATACCGAGCGACTGGTCGACGCCCGACGACTGGCGCTGATGAAACCGGGCGCCCGGCTTATCAACACCGGGCGCGGTGCCCTCGTCGACGAGGCCGCTCTGGCGGCGGCCCTCAACGGCGGTCGCTTGGCCGGAGCCGGCCTCGACGTTCTCTCCCAAGAGCCGCCGACCGCCGACAACCCGCTGCTGCAGGCGGAAAACTGCTACATCACCCCGCACGTCGCCTGGGTCACCGGTGCCGCCCGTGGGCGGTTGCTGGCCGGAGCGGTCGCCAATCTCTGCGGCTTTCTCGCCGGTCTTCCCCGCAATGTGGTAAACGGCGTCGACCCCACGGCACCGGCCGTTTCTTGACAGGAGCACCGCCGCGATGCTATAAATCTCCTCACAACTTGAAACCAAAACGGCCACGGGACGCTGCGCCTGTGGCCTTTTCTTTCGTTAAGGACAGCGTCATGCCCAGTAAAAAACGTTCCGCAGGAGATTATATCGATGCCCGTTGCACCCGCTGCCGGGTTGTCACCAACCACACGATTATCGCCATGGTCGGCGATCAGGTGGTGCGCGTGCAGTGTAATACCTGCGGCGGAATGCACAACTACCACGCGCCCAAGGCCGAGAGGCCGGCGGGGGAAGTGAAAACCCGCGCGGCGGCGGCGCCGAAAGCCTCGAAAGAGGCCAAGTCCGCTCTCTCCAAGGCGGTCCTGCTGGAGCAGGCCCAGTGGCAGGATGCCAGCCGCGACGCCGATCCGGCCAGCGCCATTCCTTACCGGATGGACGCCGTTTTCAAGGTGAAGAACTGGGTGAACCACCCGACCTTCGGCTTCGGCCTAGTCCTCGCGGTGGCGGGGAACAAGGTGGAGATTCTCTTTCAGGAGGGGAAGAAGCTGCTGCGCTGCCAAGGGTAGGCAAGGATGGAATTCGCCACGCTGCACAACTGGGATCTCGACCCCCGCCAAGCGGTAGCCTTGCAACGGGAGCTGGCGCAACAGGTGCGGTTGATGCCGACCGTCGCCGAATCGCCGGCGACGGTGGCGGGGGTGGATGTTTCCTACGAGAAGCACGGCGACCACTTCTTCGCCGCCGTCGTTGTCCTCGATTTTTCGACCCTCACCGTCATCGACCAGGCCTGGGCCGACGGTCGGGTTGACTTCCCCTACATTCCCGGTCTGCTCTCCTTCCGCGAACTGCCGGTTCTGCTCGCGGCCTTCCGGCGGCTGAAGACCGTTCCCGATCTGGTCCTGGTCGACGGCCAAGGTATCGCCCATCCCCGGCGTATTGGGTTGGCCAGCCATCTCGGCCTGTGGCTGAACCTGCCGACGGTCGGCTGCGCCAAAAGCCGCCTGTGCGGTGTTCATGACGAGCCGGGAAGCAAACGGGGGGAGGCGGCGTCGCTGCGGCTGGGGGATGAGATCGTGGGAATGGTGTTGCGGACGCGGGATGGGGTCAGACCCCTGTACGTTTCCCCCGGCCATCTGACCGACGTTGCGAGCGCGACTCGCCTGACCCTGGCCTGCACCCGCCGCTACCGCATGCCCGAGCCGACCCGCCTGGCTCATCATTTGACGAATCAACTCCGCAAAGCCGCTCGGCCCGCCTAACCCCTTCATCCGAAAGTGAAAGCAGGGAAATCCTCTCCCCTGACAAGGGGAGACCGAGGGGGGGTTATTTCAGCAGTTCCCGCAGAGCCTCGGCCCGTTCCTTGTCCAAACTTCCTTTTTTTATCGCCAGTTCAACCGTTTCCCGTCCCAGCAGCCGATAGATTTGCCGTACGTTGTCCGGCAGTTCCTCCAAGGCATTGAGATGGTCGGCGACGGTTCCGATATCGCCGCGGGCGATGGGGCCAGTCAGCGCCCGGGGAGGGTCAAGGGCGGTGAGATTATGCACCGTCCCGTGGAGCAGGGGGATGAGCAGTTTGACGGCTTCGTCCTCGGGGAAACCGCAGCGTGCCAGTATTCTTCCGGCGACGGCGGCGAGGGTGACCAAATAGTTGGAGGCAACGCAGGCGGCGGCGTGGTAGAGGGGTTTGCGGTCGGCGAGGATGCGGAAGGGGGTGCCGCCCATATCCCTCACCAGTTGTTCGCCGAAGGCCACAAGATCCTCGTCCCCTTCCACCGAGAAGGGGGTGCCGGGCAGGTTGCGGACTCCGCCGACGGTGTCGGCGAAGGTTTGCAGGGGATGCAGGGAGAGGGCCCGAACCTTGGGGCCTTCCCCCTGGTTGAGAATGGCGGCGGGATGCCGGCCGCTGAAGTGGATCAACACCGCGCCCTCGGCCAGCTGACCTTGCCGGCGCAAGCCTGCGGCGGTTTCGGCGAGGGCGTCGTCGGGCACTGCCAGCAGCACGACGTTGCCCTGCGCGGCCCGGTTCAGGTCGGTGGTTGCGGCGTCGCGGCTGCCGACAAAACGGGCGGCGGCCAAGGCGCGGCCGGCATCCCGGCCGATGATGGCGCGGACCGAATGCCCCGCTTCGGCGAGCAGGGCGGTCACCGCTTGTCCCAGGCGACCGGGGCCGATCAGGACGATGCGCTGTTTCATTGTACCGGAATCTCCAGGCAGCCGACCTTTTCAATCTCCGCCTGCATCCGGTCGCCGCTTCTGACCGTGCCGACTCCCGAGGGGGTGCCGGTGAGAATCACATCCCCTTCTTCCAAGGTGAAGATCTCCGACACCGCCTGGATGATCTCGGGGATGCGCAGCATCATCTGCGCGGTGTTGCCGTCCTGGCGCAGCTGTTCGTTGATCTTGAGGGTAATGCGCAGGTTCTGGGGATCGCCGACCTCGGCGGCGGGGACGAAATCCGAAAGGGGGCAGGCGGTGTCGAAGCCCTTGGCGATTTCCCAAGGCAGCCCTTTTTGTTTCAGTTCGGTCTGCACGTCGCGCAGGGTCATGTCGAGGGCGACGCCATAACCGGCCACATGTCCCAGGGCATCCTTGGCGGTGATGTTCTTCCCCCACTTGCCGATGAGCAGCGCCAGTTCCACTTCGTGCTGGCAGTTCTGGGAAATGGTGGGGATGATTACCGCTTCGCGATGGCCGATGATGCTGCTGGCGGGTTTGATGAAGAGAACCGGCTTTTCGGGTACGGCATTGCCCAGTTCCTTGATATGTTCCGAGTAGTTGCGCGCCAGGCAGACGATTTTGCCAACGCGGAAGGTTTTCGAGGTTCCTTTCAGGCGTACCTTATGCATGCAGGGTCCTTTCGCATGGTTATTCAGGCGGGATGGGAAGGGTGCTCAGTTTTGCGCCTTGGCCTTGGGCAACGACCAGTTGTGGCGGATCGCCAGCAGGCGCAGAAGGATGACGGTCACCGCCGCCAGAGAGGCGGTCAAATTAGTGGGCAGAGGGGTCTTGTGCAGCAGCGTCATCAGTGCCGCCCCCGCCAGACAGGCCGAGGCGTAGACCTCTTTGCGCAGAATCAACGGAATGCGGTTGGAGAGGACGTCGCGGGTGACCCCGCCGGCGGTGGCGGTCATGATGCCCATGGTGACTGCGCCGATGAAACCCATGTTGAAATCGAGGGCCTTGCCGGTACCGATGACCACGAAGGTGCCAAGTCCGACGGCGTCGAAATAGAGCAGAGGATTTTTAAAGGCATCGAAACGGTGGTGTTGAAAAAAGACCAGCAGGGAGACCGCCAGGGAGATGTAAAGATAGGTTTCGTTCTGGAAACAGAAGGCCGGGAAGTCACCGAGAAGAATGTCGCGCAGGGTGCCGCCGCCGGTAGCGGTGACGGTGCCGAGCACCACTACGCCAAACAGATCCATATCGCGACGGACGCCGGCCAGGGCGCCGGAGGCGGCGAAAGCGGCGGTGCCGATGAGATCGAGGGCGTAGAGAAAGCTCACAGAACATAACCTCCGGTGGCGGTAAAATAATATTTTACCCACTAAAAAGCAAGGCTGGTTTCCCGGGGCCGAGCGTGCTAGTCTCATGACTTCGCCGGTCGGTGCTTAAGCCGTGCGCCGTCGGACTATCCACGCGAGGTCTTGCGCCATGTTTCTGCCGATCGGCGATACCCCCAATCCGTCGGGAACCCCCTATGTTACCTATCTGCTTATCGGCGTCAACGTCGCCGTCTTCCTGCTCATCGCCCTGCCCTTAAGCGGCGCCCGTCCCGATCTCGCCGATCCCCTGCTGAACGAATACCTGCGCGTCGTCGGCGCTCGCTCCTCCCAGGCGGCGCGCATTCTCTTTGAGCAATTGAGCGCTTACGATCTCTTTGTTTTCCGCCACGGTTTCCGTCCCGGTTCCCTGTCATGGAGCACGCTCTTCACCGCCATGTTCCTGCACGGCGGTTGGCTGCATCTGCTCGGCAACATGCTCTTTCTTTACATTTTCGGCGACAACGTCGAGCATCGTCTCGGTCGTTTCCGTTTTTTGCTCGCCTATCTCGGCATGGGGGTGACTTCGACCCTCTTTTTCGCCTTTTTCGTTCCCGGTTCGCAGGTGCCGCTGGTCGGTGCCTCGGGGGCGATTTCCGGAGTGCTCGGGTGCTACTATCTGTGGTTTCCGCGCAACCATGTCAAGACCTTCGTCTTCCTCTTTCCCCTCCTGGTCAACACCTTCCTCATCCCGGCGCGACTGGTCCTCGGCTTCTATCTGCTGGTGGATAACCTGCTTCCTTTTCTCATTGACGCCGGCGGTAACGGCGGCGTTGCCCATGGCGCCCATATCGGCGGCTTCATTGCCGGTCTCGCTCTCGCCTGGGGACTCGACCGGGCGCCTGAACGGCGGTGGCGACGCGGTCGGGAGGTTGGGTTCGAAACCGCTGATGATCCGGGAAAGGGGGTGCGCCAAGCAGTCCTCAGCGACAACCTGGTTCTGGCCGACACCCTCTACCGGCGGATCGGTGACCGCCGGGAACGGACACGGCTCGCCTCGGCCACTTGGCTTGATCTCGGGGAGTTCTACCTGGCTCACCGGCGGTTCGATCAGGCCCTCGGCCTTTTCCGCCGCTTCATCGCCGAACGCCCGGCCGACGCCGGACTCGACCGTGCCTACCTCGGCGCCGGCAAGGCCCTCATCCATCAACCCCGCTGCATCACCAGCGCTTACCACTACTTTCTCGCCGCCCTCGATCTCGCTCGCACCCCCGAACTGGCCGAGGAAGCCCGCCTGCATCTACGCGCCATCGAACGGATGGGCGGGGAAGGATCGGGGGGCCGGCGGGAAAGATGTTGACAGAAAAAGGGTTCTGGATAAAACAAGACTACAGTTGTCTTAATTTGTTCCCGAAGAAAGGAAACCGATATGGCGATCTGGCGCTGCGAGCAATGTGGTTACGAAAAGGAAAGTCGCTGCAAGCCGAAAAAATGCCCCACTTGCAACGCCCCGACCAACTTCGTCAAAAAGTAGGGGGGAGGGGAAGACTCTCTGAAAACACACTGGGCCGGGAGGATACTCCCGGCCCAGTGTGTTTTCAGAGGTGACATCGCTTCCTTTTCTATGAACCTTGAGCGGTTCACGGAGGGGAGGCTTTCGAGAACAACAGATTTTTCCCGGATGGTTTTAAAGCGGCTTGCTAATTTTCTTTGTCCTTGCGCCCCAGGGGTAATTCTTTGAAGCGTCCGCCATAGATAATAGGATCGCCTTTATAGCCCAATTCTTCGAAATTCAGATAATTGCTTTGTTTGAGGGCTTCGATATTTTCATGTTTGTCAGCCACGAAGCTGAAATCCGTTTCTTTATGTGCCAGTTTTTTGAAATCCACGTGCCGGCTGTCTTGATGGCAGCGATCGCAGGTACGCTCCTCACGCAGACTGGGATGGCACTGTTTGCAGGATAACGCCAGCTTCGCCGGCATCACTTCATGTTCCAGGCGCCAGAAGGTCCAAGTTTCCTTCCATGTCCAGTTGCTACTAAAGGGCAGTCCAGCCGCTTTCATCCCGGTAGTAAATGCCTTGTCCCATTGGTAGTTTTTCCAGTAGGCCGTTTCATCATCTGGTCCATAGGGGAATAGATGAGGGATCAGCAGGGTGTTATAGCGCGTATCAAACGCTTGTATCGCTTTCATGATCTTGAAAGGCGTTATGAGCGCCTTCGGGTTATTTATAGAACCCACCGGAGCAGTGAGTTTTACCACTTCGTCATTTGGATCGGTAGGATCACCCATGTTGATGCGCTCCATGTAGCCGTCGTACCAGCGATATTCGGGTTTGGACGCGCGTGCCCAGCGGAATTCACCTTTTTGTGGTGCATAGTCCGGTAGCGGCTCGCTGTTGCCTAGGCGCTCAAGTTTTGGTTCGCGCTTCAAGTCGCCGGCCTTGGACCAGTCCCACCAGGTTTTGGTGGGGGCACACTTGGCATACACGGGTGAGTGGCAGGTGTTGCAACTCATGGCTTTGCCGTGGGCATTCAGATGATGGTCGAGAATGCTGTTGCCGATATGAGGTCTGTCGGAATGACAGTCCTCACAACGGGTAACGCCCTCAACCGGAGCAACAGAGGAACTACGACCGGCAATGCGATGTTGGCGAGTGGTGTGGCATTCGGAACAGGTGAAATTCAGATCTCCCATATGCACATCGCAACGGGGATCCGGATCTCTTAGGTTGCTGCCCATATCCGCATGCTTGATGGCATCGCCGCCGCCGCCGCTGAAATGACACTTGCCGCAGCTTTCCCGACCGGTATGCCCAACCCTTTCTGCTACGTACTTGAGATTGACGTCTTTTTTCGGATATCCGGCACCGGTAGGCTCTTTGACGTAAGTTCCCGTCGTGTCGTGACAGATTAGACAGTCTATACGTGAGGTATCTTCAAAGTTAAAGGTACTATCTTTCCAGCCGTATCCTGCATGACAACTTGTGCAACGAGACTCGTTGCTGATGATGCTCACTCAGTAGTTGTTTATGGCTGTAGTGCCTTTCCCGTGTTGCACCGCTCGTTCATTCTCCACGGTATAGGAGGAATGTCCGCGCCAGAGCCAATGGGCGGTAAGTTTGAAGTCCTCTGCTTGTTCCGCATGACAGCGCAGACATTCGGCAGTTACTTCCAGGGGGTCCGGGTTTTCGGGAAGTTTTACCAGATCCTGATGCTTTGGAACTTGTTCCAGATGGCAATCAACACAGATCTGCGGCCCTTTGTTCTGATCTTCATGGCACTGAATACAGCGCTGGTGGTATGCCGCTTTAAGACCGAGACGATTCGGAAACTCCGGGGCAAAAGATTGCTGGTGACAGGCACTGCAACGCACCAGTTCGGGATTGGGGTTGTAGGCGATATCGGCAGCGGGGCGCTTGTGGTGGCAAATGGTGCAGTCTCCCGCACTCGCAGCATGCTGGCCATGATTGAAGCGCACCGGAGCATAGCGATCTTCGAGTTCTTTTATGATAGGACTGTCGAGGACAAAGTAGGTCTGACGGATGTCCTTGACCGACACTCCCCTCTCTTGAAGACGCTGGGAACGACGCAGCAGGCTTTCTTGATGCACCTCTTTGATCTGAGGTACACGTTCGAGTGCACGTTGTTGTGCCTGCTCCTGTCTGGTTGGCTCCGCGCCCAAAACGACTGTGCTCCAGAGCAGCATTCCCAAGACACCGAGACCGGCACAAGTACATAGTGATGAATGGTTCAGACGAAATTGACTGTTCATATGGCGTCCTCCCTGCGCGGTGCAAGCACCGGCAGATATGTAACAATGACCCGATACAGAAACATTAAGGTTGCAATCAATCCACAGGTGATAAAGATTTCTCCTACCGCAGGGGAGTATGTTACCGGACCAAAGGGGGGCTTGTAACCGATAATGAACACATTGACCCGATTAAAAACAACTCCGCCGATAACGCAACAGGAGGCAAAAAATAACCAGCGTTGCGAATTACGGCGCTGACGATTCAAAAGTATAACCATGGGGGCGATTACCCCTAATCCCACCTCAATGAGGAAGGAGTTACTTTGCATTGTGTTATCGAATAAATATATCCAGGTACCGCGCACCAGCATGTCCCCAATCTTCAGGGACAAATAGATTCCAAGTATTACGGGCGTGAAGCGGGCAATTCCGCTCATCAAGGCCATTTCGTCATTACTCTGCAAGCTGGATTTCGCCAGAGTGCCTTCAAAGATCACCATAGGAAAACCCACGGCAATAGCCGACGTAAGAAAAAGTAATGGAAGAATAGGGGTATACCACAATGGATGAAGTTTGGTGGGGGTGATCAACATCAACGAACCTAAACTTGACTGATGCATGCATGAAAGTACTACCCCAGCAACGATGAAGATCCACATTGTTCTGCCCAGAAGGGCTTCCCCCTTCTTCAGAAGCCATTGAACTCTTCGATTCGAGGTTCCCGGCCGGCTTTTGAAGCGTTCAATAACAATAGGCATAAATTCAATATATAAAACGGTGAGATAGACCATTACACACATGGCGACTTCAAAGAGAACCGAATTTGTGTTCCAAAAAATCATCGGTTTCCAGATTGCCCATGAGCGTCCGATGTCTATCAACAAACCCAATACGACAAAAGTATAGCCGAGCATAGCGGTGAGGAGGGCGGGACGCATTAATGATTCGTAGTAATGCCGGCCTAGGATATGAGTCAAAAATGCGGTGGTAAAACCCCCGGCAGCAAGCGCGACGCCGGTCGCGACATCAATGCCAACCCACAGCCCCCAAGGGCGTGCCGTGCTGAGATTGCTGACTGCCGCAATGCCTCCAGTAAAGCGTGCGATAATAAAGGCCGCGCCGATCAGCATGAAAACCAGCATTACCAAAACTCCGGGGGTCCAGAGAGGGCGACGCAAAGGAACAGATTTGTGTACATCAGGATCACTCATATCTTCCCTCCGTCTTCAGATGTATTTGAAGATGGTAAGACATCTTTCTTGCTCCTTTTAAAAAGAACTACACTTAAAATGGTAAACAATACTATTGGTGACCACAGATAGCTGAAAAGAGAATGTTGCAAAGTTTCACTTAATTTAGGTAACGGCTTATGTGGCAGCTTTAAAAAGTTGATTTTTGCAAAGGGAACGGATGATATATAGAGCCATGCCGTTCCTCCAACCTCTTTTTCTCCGTAGATGTGTTGTACATATTGGGCAGGATTCTTCTGCAGGCGTTTTTTCGCCAACTCGAGAAGAGTTGATCTTTTGCCAAAAGTAATGGCTTCAGTAGGACACACCGTCGCGCATGCGGGGGGACGGTTATTGCGGGTAAACTCTGCTTCACATAGAGTACATTTAATCACCTGGGGCATAAGCGGCTTATGGTATTCATAGGCGGGAATTTCAAAGGGACATGCGACCATGCAGTATCGACACCCAATACATTTACTTGCATCGTAATGTACGGCACCACTGTCGCTCTTTGTCATGGCACCAGTAATACATGCCGAGACGCAGGCGGGATCGACGCAATGCATACACTGGATCTTCACGTAATTGGGGGCAAGCTTCCCGTTTTCATCCAAACGCCCAGTATGATAGCGATTAACGACTGTAATGTGTTCCGCATCTGGACGGCGCGTCTGATCGAAGACCGTCAGATCATCGTATGGTTGCATTGGAGGGGGTAGCTTGTTGATTTCACTGCAGGCTTTTTCACATTTTCTGCATCCGATACAGCGGGAAATATCCGTCAGACATCCGAAGGATTCTGTGTCGGGCGGTGCTTTCGACTCCCACGCCTGAGCATTTTTGGGTCTTACTAAACTCGACGCTACTCCGGCTGCGCCTAGCTTCATAAAAGCTCTACGATTTATCTGTCTAACAGCGGTATAGGGTTTCGAGATCATAATAATTCGCCAAAGTAAAAAAGGGTTTAAAATGACGCATTTCTTCGGGAAGAAGAAACCTCTTTCCCTCTTCCACGGCTGATACGGACACCGCGAAAAAAACGTCAGAATCCTAAGGTGGCCCCGGTTGTTAGGACAAGTCGGCGGCGGGAATAAGGTGGGAAGTCTTTATGATTATGCCGCCAGTTGGAGAGCCGGGCCAGCGTAGTCGGGTCGGGGTTTTTGCCAATATGCCTCATCCGGAGTTCTGTCGTCCAGACTGGAGTGAGGGCGGCTCGTATTGTACTGGTCGATCCAGTGCCTGATGCCTTGTCGCACCTCGCTTCCGCTCTCATAGGCATGGAAGTAAATGCCTCCCTGCACGCCCTGTCCTTGATGTTGTTCATGGTGTCATGGTGCTTTACCCTCCCTGTCTGGCCACCGCCATGGCGGTCAAACTCCAGTCCGGTTCGGTGAAATGGATGCTGTTTTCCATCTGCTATCCGATGCTGCTGGGTATCACTATCGCCTCACTGGTCTTTTCTCTGGGTCGTGCTCTGGGTCTTTCCGGGTTGCAAGCCATGTTCGGCTTTTACGGCATGGCCTTAACATTTACTCTGTTCATGGGTTTTTTCAGCAGCAAACAGAATCACACTCAACATTAGAAGGTTCAAGTCCTGCGCAAATCTAGGAGCCTGCCGGTCTAAGCCAAGTTGCCTCGGACCGGCAGGACCGTTGATGATGAAAATCATCATTGGCAATCTTGTCCGCCTGCTCAAATTGACTTTTAACTCGTCGTTTTGACGACAAAAACAGAAGCCCCGGCCGGTTTTAGGCCATTAGGGCATGTAACCGCTTCAGATTCCAGGCCATGCATACCAGGTTCCATTCACTGCGAACGGATTCCACCCCGCGAAGGAGGAACTGACGGAATCCCATGACTGCCTTGATGAGGCCGAACACCGGCTCAACCGTGCATTTTCGTTTGGCATAAAGAGTTCGGCCCGCCTGAGTCTGGAACCGATACTTCATCGTTTCGACCGCATCGGCGGTCTTGGCTAAGGGGGCCGGTTCGGAGAAACGCTCTATCAGGATAGTCACGACAGCTTCCTGGCATAAATAACGTGATGGGGCAGGACGGGGCACCCGAGCGCGGGCACCTTCCAAGGGCTGTCAAGCATAAACTGGGCCGGAGGCTGGCCGTCAAGATCTGATGCGTGCCATCGGCCGCCGGCGGTGCTGTTCTTCAAGGCAGTGCTGCAGCGCCAGCCAGAAAAACCCGGCCGGGAAGAACAGCAGCAGAAGCAGACCCGACGCACTGAGCTGCCGCCAAGCCAGCAACAGAGGCACTAGACTGTAAAGCCCCAGTCCTAACGGCAGCCAGAGCCGGCCCGATCCCACCGGCAGCAGCCGCTGCCAGTCGGTCGCGCCGCCCTGTTTGGGGGTGCGGACAAACTCGCCACCGCGGCGCACCAGCCCCGTGAGCGCCGCCCAAGCCAGACGTGGTGCCAGCCCAAGGGTCAGCAGTGGGATCAGTGGCACAAAAGGCAGCAGCGACCACTGCCGCCGCTGCCAGGCATGGCAGAAGAAATAGGTCAGGATGGCTCCGGTCGCCAGCAAAAACAGCGTCAGATCCAACGGCCAGAAGCGGTAGCCATCCGTCTGCAGACGCCACAGCACAGCCGGCAGTACTGTCAAGGCGACCAGGGTGCCGCACAACCAGCCGAGATTGGCCAACAGATGGGCCGTTGCCTCGATCTTCACCGATCGGGGCAGCGTTGCCCGCCAGATCTGTGGCAGCATTTTACGCGCCGTCTGCAGCGAGCCCTTGGCCCAGCGCTGTTGCTGGCTGCAGAAGGCCGACAGGCTATCCGGCAGCTCCGACGGCACCGCCAGCGTATCGACATAGACGAAACGCCAGCCACGCAACTGGGCGCGATAGCTCAAATCAAGATCCTCCGTCACTGTGTCGGCCTGCCAGCCACCGGCGTCCTCAATGGCCTGCCGCCGCCAGATACCGGCTGTGCCATTGAAGTTAAAGAAGAGGCCGCGGCGATGACGCACCTGGTGCTCAATGCTGAAATGTGGCCCCAGCAGTAGTGCCTGCAAACGGGTCAGCCAGCTAGCTTCGCTGTTGAGGAAAGCCCAGCGGGCCTGCACCAGCGCCACGGCCGGGTCGGCGAACCAAGGCAACAGGCGACGTAAAAAATCCACTGGCGGCACGAAATCGGCGTCGAACAGGGCAATCAGCTCACCCCGGGCCGATCCCAGACCGGCCGCCAAGGCACCGGCTTTGTAGCCATGCCGCTGCGTACGGCGCAAGATCTCGAAAGGCAGACCCCGCGCCCGCCAGAAGGCCACCCGGGCCGCCACTAGCGCTGTGGTTTCGTCCGTCGAATCGTCCAGCACCTGAATCTGGAGCCGCTCCGATGGCCAGTCGAGGGCTGCCACAGCATCGAGCAGACGCTCGGCCACACAGGGCTCGTTATACAGCGGCAACTGTACCGTCACCAGCGGCAAGGGGCCGTGCCACTGGGGCGCAATCAGAGGATAACGCAACAGCTGGCACCAGCGCCACAGCAGCCACAGCCGATGTAGACCATAAAGGGTCAGGGCCAGCAGGGCGGCAAGATGCAGCCCGGCACCGATCAAAATAGCAGAGTTCATCATGGTCGCCTGCTATAGCACGGCAGCGTGGCGAAATCCAGATGTAATAACTACTATCGAGAAAACCGATTGAAAGCGGAGAATGTTGTCGAGATAATCCATTTGTAAAATCACTAGCTTACATGATATCTTCCCGCCGTTTTCACGTCCCGGCCAGCAACTGACTTCTGCCACAGAGTTCATGCTGCGGATCTCCGATCTCCTGCCGGGAACCTTTTAATCCACGGGAAGAACTGAAGGAGAGACCTCATGAAGCAACCGTACCATCGAATGGCTCGTCTGCTGTCGCTGACGCTTTTGCTGCTGCTATGCGCTAGCGGCAGCCTCTGGGCCGGCGCCTGGACCCAGCCCAAAGGCAAGCTCTACACCCGCCTGGCCTATAGTGAATACGAAGCCGACCGTTATTTCTACCAGAATGGGTCCACCAAGCCCTACGCGCCGAATGACGTCTATAAGAACCTGCGGCGGGATTTCGACTATGACGAGCAGACCTGGTCGTTCTACAGCGAATACGGCCTGCTGGAGGATCTGACCCTGATCGGCTCTTTCGATTACAAGGAAACCGAATGGACCTATCAGGAACGTGGCCGCAAACTGGTGAACGGCGTCATGACCAGCTTCAGCAACGGTGTCGACAAAACCGCTCAATCCACTGGTCTCGCCGATATCAACGTTGGCTTGCGCTATCGGCTGCTGGCTCTTGATGCCGGGGCCCTGTCTCTGCAGACCCTGTACAAAACCGGCGAGGCCTATGATGAAAAGGACCAGGATCTGTCGACGGATATCCAACTCGGCGACGGGCAGGACGATATCGATGTGCGGCTGCAGTTCGGCCATTCCCTCTATCCGCTGCTGCCGGGCTACTTCAATGTCGAGGCCGGCTACCGCTGGCGCACCCAGCAATACGCCGATGAATTCGTCTATCTGCTGGAGACCGGCTTTGACCTCACCCGCGCCCTCTATGTCCGCACCAAGCTTGATGGCAACGCCCATGTCGGCAACGGCGACTCCGGCCCCACGGGCAAGCTCACTGAGGTGAATTCCAATCCCTATGAAACCGATCTGGGAAAACTGGAAATCACCCTGGGCTACAAACTGCTGCCTCAGCTGATGCTCGAAGCCAGTTATTTCAACGAACTCTACGGAGCCAGCACCACCAAGGGTGAAACCTGGTCGCTGGCCCTGGCTGCCATCCTGTTCTGATCCCGGCCCGGCCAGAGCAAACCCCGAAAAACCGCAACAGGCGCACCGGGATCAAAGAGGTGCGCCTGTTTACTCTTCCAAAGGGCTATGAATATCCCCATGCCAGCAACCGCACCGCGCATCGCTCTGATCATGCCGGCCCATAACGAGGCCGAATCCCTGCCGACCGTTCTGCGCCGCGTCCCGGCCTGTATCAGCCAAGTTCTGGTGGTTGATAATGCTTCGACCGATGGCACCGGCACCCTGGCTCGTGCTGCCGGCGCCAGGGTGGTGCGCGAGGATCGGCTCGGCTACGGCTCGGCCTGTCTGGCCGGCATCGCCGCTTTGCAGGACAATCCGCCGGAGCTGGTCGCCTTCGCTGATGCCGACGGCAGTGACAATCACCCCCAACTGCAGGTTCTGGCACAGACCCTCGTCGAAGAGAATCTCGACCTGGTGCTGGCTCAGCGGGTGCCGAAGAACCGCGCCGCCCTGAGTCTGCAACAACGTTTCGGCAACGGTTTGGCCACTTGGCTCATCAGCCTGCTGTGGGGCGGGAACTACCAGGATCTCGGTCCCATGCGCCTGATCCGCTGGTCGTCCCTGCAAAGCCTGCAGATGCGCGATGCCGGTTACGGCTGGACCATCGAAATGCAGATCAAGGCTTTGCAACAGGGTCTGCGCGTACGCGAGATTCCCCTGCTGTATCTGCCACGCCTGGCCGGTCGGTCCAAAATCAGCCGCACCTTGCGGGGTGTGGTCCGCGCCGGCAGCACGATTTTGTGGATCGTCGCGCGCGAGGCCTGGCACGACCGGCGTCAGATCGGCTTGCGCCTGTACCGTCGCAGCAGGGCAACCATCAGAGCCAGCATCAACGCCATGGCCGGTGCGCTGAAGATGTAGGCCGCCAGCCGGGTGCTTTCCTGCCACTGGCCGTTGAGGGCAAAGCCGGTCATCACCTGATAGCTCAGCAGGCCCGACCAGCCCAGCACGAATGCCGCCAACCGCACCGGCGGCGGGGCCAGCGGTGCCAGCACCAGTGGATAGAGCAGATACCAGGGATGCAGGGTGGGTGTCAGCAGGGCGAAGGCCAGCAGCAGAACCGCCGCGGCCTGACCCAGCGCGACGGCCTGGCCCGCTGTATGTCGTAGCCACACCAGCAGTTCCGCTAAAATCAGCAGCAGCAGAGTCGCCAGTACCAGTCGGGCCGTCAGCCCGTCAGCCAGCAAGGCACGCAACAGACGAAAGGGCAGAGCGGCAAATTCCCAATGGCGGGCATACTGGCCGAGGGTCTGCAGTCCTTTGATCAGTTCCGGCCAGAACAGACCGGCCGGCAGCAGCAGGGCGGCAGCGGCTACCAGCGCAAACAGCCACCGTCGGCCAGGCGCCAGCAGCACCAGTAGCAGGGGCGCCAGCAGCAGAGGCACCAGCTTGATCCCCCCCGCTAGGGCCAGGGCCAGACCGCTGCCCGCCACAGCGGCCGGCGCAGCCCGGCTTGGCGCGGGCATCAGTAACCACAGGGCCAGCAACAGCAGCGGCAACGCGGCCAGATCCAGATGGGCAGAAGCCGCCCCTTCAATGACCGCCAGCGGGTGCCAGCCATACAGGGCCGCCAGTGCTGCCGGCTGGCCAACGCGGCGCAGCAGCGCCATCAGCAGCACCAAGGTAACGATGTCGCAGGTCAGCAGGAGTAACTTCCAGCCCAGCAGGGAACCGCCCGCCAGAGCGAACAGCAGCTGTGCCACGGGCGGATAAAGGGTCACCAACTGGGGATGATTGATCAGCGGCTGCAATTGGGCAGCCCATGGTGAAGGCGGCACGGCCTGCGCCGGCGCCAGGGCATAGGGATTGACGCCCGCGATCAGTTGCAAGCCATCCCACAGATAGCGGTACAGATCGTCGGAGAGCTGGGGCGGACGCGGTACAAACAGCAGCCGCAGCAATACCGCCGTCAGCAGCACCAGAAGTGGCCAGCAGCGCCAGCGAGCGCGCGACAAGGCCGCAAGAAAGCCAGCCAATGCCAGCACGACCACCGCGCTGGCGGCGGTTATTTCCACCAGCGCCAGGCGCAGATCGTTCTGACGCGCCAGAAACAGAAAGGAAACCATGATGACCAGCATCAGCAACAGCAATATCGCATCGGTCCCCGTCCCACCAGTGCGCCCGACCTGGACAGGCCGATGTTTCTGTTGTCTTTTTCTGCCCATACTGTCCTTGTTGCTTCTGCCTCTGACGGTTGGCGCCGCCGAGGGACCGAGCTTTCAGTTGCAGCGTCTTGACGTCAGCGCCGCTCTCGAACGTGCCGACCTGATCTGTCTTGACGCCCGTCCCCGCGCCCACTGGCAGCAAGGCCATCTGCCCAATGCTTTTTCCTTCAGCTGGGAGGACTATAGCAGAACCGACGCACGCGGCGTCAAATATCGCGTCTGGCCACCGGCCGAACTGGCGGCGGCGCTGGGTGCTTGCGGTATCGACGAACAGAGCGCCCTGCTGATCTACGGCGACGCCGACAGCAGCTGGGGCGGTGAGGGCTGGTTGGCGTGGCTGCTGGCCTGGCTTGGCCACCGGGGGCCGGTCTATCTGCTTGATGGCGGCATCCAGGCCTGGCAGGCCGCCGGCGCGCCGCTGAACCAGGAGATTCCCCAACCTGCCGCTGTTAAAACCTATCAGGTCACCCTCAACAGCGCCCTGAATTGCAGCGCCAGCGATATTGAACAGCGCGGTGCCGCATGGCAGCTGGTGGATACCCGCAGTTATTTGACGGAATGGCTGCCCGCCCATCTGCCCGGCGCCGTCCATCTGCACTGGGAGAAGTTCTACCAGGGTTCCGACCGCCGTCCACTCGACGCTTCTCAGCTGCGCCAGCTGCTGCGCGCCCAAGGGATTGATCCGCACAAGCCGGTTCTGTACTACTGCACCGGCGGCATCCGCTCGGGCTACGCCTGGATGGTGCATCAGCTTGCCGGCCTGCCAGCCGCCATCAACTTCGAGGGAGGGACCGAGGAATGGGCTGCCCGCAACCGCTGACCTGTAACGATCCGACGCAAATGCGTCAGAACCTCGATCGCCTGCTGGATCACGTCTCCACCGGGTGCAGCGAATGCGGCGCCTGCGTACGCGGCTGCGCCTTTTTGCAGCAGTATGGCAATCCGGCCCAGTTGGCCCGCCGTCTACAGCAGGGCGACGATCCAAGGCTGGCTGCGACCCTGGCCTTTTCCTGCAGTCTGTGCGGCTTGTGCGATGCCCTGTGCCCGGAACGCCTGAGTCTCAGTGCCCTGTTTCTGCAGCTGCGCCGGGCGGTTGTGATCGACCAGCCACAGATCCTGCGGCGGTTTCGTGGTCTGCGCAGCTATGAGAACCTCGGCACATCAAAACGTTTCACCTGGCATGCCTTGCCCGAGGGGTGCCAGATGGTCTTCTTCCCTGGCTGCGCCCTGGCCGGCAACCGGCCGGCAACCGTCTGGCAGCTGTACGAGCAGCTGCGCCGCCAGCAGCCGACCCTCGGGCTGGTACTCGACTGCTGCACCAAGCCCTCCCACGACCTCGGTGATCAGCAGCGCTTCAGTCAGCGGTTCGGCCAGCTGCGTGATCTGCTGCAGGCGGGTGGCGTCACAACGGTTCTGACCGCCTGCCCCAACTGCTACGAGGTTTTCCGCCGCTATGGCAACGGTCTGCAATGCCATTCGGTCTACGAGGAATTGGCGCAACAGCCCGCCACACTGCCCGTCCCACCAGCCACAGTGACACCAGCTTTGACGGTGACCATCCATGACCCTTGTGTCAACCGGCAGGCCCTGCCGGTACAGCAGGCGGTGCGCCAACTGCTTGAGCAGCGTGGACTGAAGATCGAGGAAATGCGCAACAGCGGCCGCACCACCCTCTGCTGCGGCGAGGGCGGCTGCGTGATGGCCACCGCGCCACAGCTGGCTCTGAAGTGGCGTGACCGCCGCGCCGAACAGGCCCAGGACCGGCCCCTGGTGACCTATTGCGCCGGCTGCATGGAATTTTTGCGGCCAGTCAGCAACTGCTGCCATGTTCTCGATGTGCTGCTGCAACCGACGGCAGCCCTCGACGGCAGCCTCAAACCTGTTCCCTCCCTGCTGCGCTACAAAAACCGGCTGAGTCTGAAACGCCGCGCCAGGCACCAGATTCTGGCCCCCAATGCCCAGGAGCGTCCCATGTCTGAACCTGCCACCCGCCCCGCATCCGCCGCTACCGGCCGGCAAAAGCTTATGCGTCTGGCCGTGCTGGCCCTGTTGATCGGCAGCATCGTGGCCTTGCGCGCCAGCGGCCTGCTCGACCAGTTCGATCCCCAACAGCTGCGGGCTACCATCACCGGCTATGGCCTGTGGGCACCGTTGATCTTCATGCTGCTTTACAGCCTGGCACCGGTGTTCTTTCTGCCGGGCTTGCCCCTGACCATGCTGGGCGGGATTCTGTTCGGGCCCGTCTGGGGCGTGGTTTACACCCTGACGGGTGCCACTGCCGGTGCCAGTTTGGCTTTTCTGGTGGCGCGCTACCTCGGGCGCGACTGGATCGCCACCAAGCTGACCGGCGAACGCTGGCAAAAACTGGATGCCGACGTCGCCCGCCAGGGCTGGAAGATGGTGGCCTTTACCCGGCTGATTCCCCTGTTTCCATTCAATCTGCTCAACTACGCCTTCGGCCTGACTAACATCCGTTTCAGCCACTATGTTCTGACCTCGGCGGTCTGCATGGCTCCCGCCACGGTGGCCTATATCGCCCTGTCAAGCTCGTTCACCGATCTGCTGCGCGGCACCCTGACCACCGAACTGCTGGTTGGTCTGGTTCTGCTGGTTTTGCTGGCTCTGTTGCCGCTGGGCTGGAAGAAATGGCAGGCGCGGCGCCAGTCCCACCCATGACTTCCCTAGGCCACGCGACGCGGCTGGTCGGGGCGCTGCTTGGCGCCGTGCTACTCCTCACACCGGCTCTTCCCGCGATCGCCGCACCGATCTCCCTGCAACTGCACAGCAAGAACCCGATCACCTGGCAACCAGAACCCCTGGGAGGTCGCGCCGACCTGTGGCTTGATCCCGCCAGCGGCGACTTCCGCCTCAGCGCCACCGGTCTGCAGCCCCACAGGCTTTATGGCCTGATCTGCCACAACAACCAGGGCCGCACCAGCCGCGGCTACTGGCTGGCCAGCGCCCGCAGCGATGCTGCGGGCAACCTGCAACTCGACGGCCGCTGGCACCTGTGGCAGGCCAAGGTCTGGCTGGTGCCGGCCGACGACTTGACCGGTCAGCCCGGTGATGATCAGCCTGACGGGCTATGGCGCTGGCGACCACAGGACTATCTCTTTGAAAACCGCCTGCTGCCGATGGAGATTCTGACAGACCCTCGCTGACTCGTTGCTCAAGTTCTTGCTTTGACCCGGCCACGGTGGGCGGCCAATGCTGCTGCTTCCACCGTCTAAACGGGATCCGTACGTGAATCTATCAAGTCCGCCTGACCTTAAGGATCTGCTGGAAAAAATCAGTAGTGCCCGGTCAGGTTTTGCGGCTCGTGTTGCCATTGCTCATTTTAAAGAAAAACCATGAAAATCAACAATTTACGATATTTTTAGCTTGCCAGGCGACCGCAAGGGGTGCGGCGATTTTTTGTAACTACCTGATGTTGAGGGAATTACGAAAATGTTGCTGCTCATCCGCCTGTTCCGAACCCGGCTCAACGTTCTTGCCATTGTCCGTTTGTTCACCCCGTTCAAGCCGCGCTCGACCCCGTTCTTATTTTTGAGGACTGAGAGGATGCAGGCCATGGCGGACGGATAATCGAGGTTCCATCGCGATTCAAGAATCGAAAAAACACCCCGCTACCGCTGCCAGCCATCATTTTGGCGGCCACCAGCACCCGTTTATCGATCCCACAGAATCGGAGGAAGGAGCTATGCGGAAAGGGTTTCATCTGCTGGCCAGCGCCGCCCTGGCCCTGCTGCTGGCCACGGCCATACCGGCGGGCGCCGCCCCCTTTGCAGGCTATGTCGATCTGCGTTACCGCTATGAGCACCAGCACCATTTCAACGCCAAAAACTACGGTGAGCAGCCCGCCAGCGGCGAGAGCTGTGACGGCTTCTGGCTGCAGCGCCTGCGGCTGGGCGGCAGCTGGCAACCCCAGCGCCATCTGAAGCTGGCTGTCGGGCTGCAGGATGCCCGTATCTTCGAGAGTGATCTGGACGAGGAACACTTCTTTTACAGCAAGAAAAACGACCACCAGAACAACGCCTACCGCGATGAATGGGAGCTGTACGAAACCTTCGTCGAAATCCGCGAATTGCCGACGCCGGCTTGGTCCCTCAAGGTCGGCCGCCAGACCCTGGAATACGGTGACAACCGCATCTTCGGACCGGGCAGCTGGGGCAACAGCGGCCGCTACCAGTGGGATGCCGTCAAACTGTCCTACCGCCGGGACGCCCATTTCATCGATTTCATCTGGGGTGGTTACATCCTGCACGAACCGACCCAGCTGAGTCTGCGCCATCGCCATGCCGGTCATGGCGGCGGCGTCTACGGCCACTGGCAGCTAAACGAGAGAACTGTGCTGGAGCCCTTTTTTCTGGTCAAGTACGACCGCCATGAGCACTACGGTTCGGAACAGGGCCAGCCCAAGGGTAACCGGCAGGCCTACAATCTGGGCGCGCGGCTGGCGGCGCTGGAGGGTGTCTGGTTCTACGATGCCACCCTGGTGCAGCAATGGGGCGATTCCGGCGCCGACAGGCTGCGCGCCTGGGGCGCCCATCTGCTGGTCGGCCGGCGTTTCGCCAGCCTGCCGCTGAAGCCGGCCCTGAGCCTGGAATACAGTTTCGCCTCGGGGGACGCCGATCCCGCCGATGGCGAAAGCAACGCCTTCCTCGGCGTGTTTGGCGCCCGCGACCGCATGTACGGCCGCCTGAATCTGCTTGACTGGACCAACCTGCACGATGCCCAGTGCAACCTTCATCTCAAGCCGCACCAACAGGTCAAGCTGCAGATTGAGGGCCACCGCTTCTGGCTGGACGAGGCAAAGGACGGCTGGTCTCTCAACAGCAGCCGGTACCGCGACAAGACCGGCAACAGCGGCCGGCACCTGGGAGATGAACTGGATCTTATTCTGACTTGGGCCCTGCCGCCCCTGCGCGCGGTCAAGCAAGAAAACATCGAGCTGCTGTTCGGCTACAGCCGTTTCTGGCCCGGGGAATTCACCAAAAAGCAGGCCGACAACAGCGCGGCGGACTGGCTGTTCGCCCAGATCAGCTATAAACGCAAATTCTGACCGAAACTTTTTGCTGGGAACGGAGGACGGCAATCCAATGAAGGAGAAGGCAGTGATGAAAAAACTTTGTGAAATGTCCTTCGCAGTCAGCTTTATGGGGATCTTGTTTTTATTCAATCCCTTGGTCTCCGCAGCAAAATCGGTTGAATCCCTTCGACTTGCTTATTCGAATAAGGTTTGCTACGAGCCGTTTATCGTCGCACAAGCCAAGGGGTTCTTTGTTGCTGAAGGGTTGGATGTCGATGTCAAACTGGTTGGCGGCGGGATCCTGGCCGCTGAGAGTTTGATGACAGGTGCTACGGATGTCGCAGCTATGGGGGACGCCCCTTTTCTGATCGCCGCATCACGCAGCCAGCGCGTCCGGTTGCTGACCGGTTTTGCTGGAGGCAGCAAGATGCACCGGCTGGTTTCGCGCCGCGAGCTGACCGATGTCAAACAGCTGGAAGGGGCCAGAGTCGGCATCCAAATGGGATCGAGCACCTACGGGGCTCTGCTGGCCTGGAGCACATATGCCGGGCTGGATGTCAACAAGATCGAATTTGTCCCCTTGAGCCCCTTCGACATGCCACAAGCGATGCAGACTGGGCAGATTGACGCCATGGCCGGTAGCGAACCCTGGCCGAGCAACGTCGAAGCACTGTGCGCCGACAGGGTTCACGAGTTGACCGATTTCAGTGCGCTGAAAAACACCTTTCCCATGGTTGTTGCGGCCAGTGAGCCCCCTGTGTCAGGATAGATGTCGCCTCTCTTTGAGAGCCTTTGAGTGAACCCCGAGGGGCTGAAAGTGAAATTGTATGACTCACTATTCTGAAGAGTTAAAGACGAGTCTCATCGCCCGGATGCTG
>NZ_JAVESI010000060.1:0-14163 GCF_034006665.1 Trichloromonas sp. | reverse complement strand
ACCGAGGACGAAAAATCGACCTCCAAGAGCGCCAAGAAGTGATCGCCCTGATCGACGAGAGCTGCACCGCTGGCGCACGCCTGGCCCAAGCCTGCAAGGTCCTTGAATTATCGCCCCGAACCGTGCAGCGCTGGCGACAGGGAGGCACGGTGAAGACCGATGGCCGCAAGGCGGCGGCGCAGGGTCGAGTGCCGGCGAACAAACTCGCAGAGGCGGAGCGGGCCGAGATTCTGACGACCGCCCATGCCCCACAGTTCGCCCATTTGCCCCCCAACCAGATCGTCCCGAAACTCGCCGACCAAGGCCGCTATCTGGCTTCGGAATCGAGCTTTTACAGGATCTTGCGCGAAGAGAAGCAACTGGCCCGTCGTGGTAAAGCCAAGGCGCCGACCCACTCTCGCCCCCCGGAATTGGTGGCCACGGGGTCCAATCAGCTCTGGAGCTGGGATAGTGTGCCGTAGAGGCACCAGTAAAAGTCTGCATGGATGCAGGCATTCACTGAGCCATAAGCTCAGTAAGAGATGGTGGTAGGCCCACCGGTGTCGGCTGTCGGAAGCGGGCTCCAAACCGGCCCAAGCTGCATGTATTAAGAGTGCGTGTAGTGAGCGTTGGGTGAAAAAGGCCGCATAAATGCGGTCAGGTGAGATATTGAGAGGCGAGTAAAACCGAACCCATGTTGACGTGTCGAGATCCATACATGACATCAAAATCGAGGGCGTGTCCCACCTTCGAGATAAGTCTGCGGGCGTATTCCGAATGCTGCGCAGGCGGTGTCCGGCATAAAGTGGGCGCGACTCCATATCAGGCTCTTACCGGGAACTACGGGAACCAGTCATCGTGATGTTCAAGGGAGAAAGCACAAGTGGCGACTACCACAAGGCTGAGAGTACCGATGCACGATACTGGGGCGGAGCTGCTCGTAGTAGTGATGAAGCGCCTGTAATGGGCGTGGAGCGAAGGGGCAGCGTCAAACAGCCGAGATGCCAGTCTCAACTGCACCCGCAGGAGGAAGGTCGGCATCAGGCAAAATCATTCGAGATCGAAAAGGGGTTAATTGTCGAAGCATACAACCGTGTTAAAGCGAACGCGGGGGCTGCAGGTATAGATCAGCAGTCTCTGGAAGATTTTGACCGAGATCTAAAGAACAATCTGTATAAACTCTGGAACCGAATGGCATCGGGCAGCTACATGCCGCCGCCGGTTCGTGCGGTTTCTATTCCGAAGAAAGCGGGTGGAACACGGACATTAGGCATACCAACGGTAGCAGATCGAATCGCTCAGATGGTGGTCAAACTCGAGTTTGAACCCAACATAGAACCTCACTTTCTCACGGACTCTTACGGCTATCGGCCGGGAAAATCGGCCCTTGATGCTATCGGTGTTACGAGAGAGAGGTGCTGGCGTTATGCCTGGGTGTTGGAGTTTGACATCCGTGGGCTATTTGACAACATTCCGCATGACCTGTTGCTGCGTGCCGTTGACAAGCACACATGGGTTCGGCTGTATATTCGTCGATGGTTGATTGCACCCATGGTGATGGAAGATGGACGGCTGAGGGAGAGAAGCAAGGGCACCCCGCAAGGTGGGGTAGTCAGTCCTGTACTGGCTAACCTGTTTCTTCACTACGCTTTCGATCGCTGGATGAGCCAGCACTTCCCCACCATTAAATGGTGCCGTTACGCGGATGACGGACTGCTGCACTGCAGCACAGAAAAGCAGGCACAGCATCTGTTAAGGACCTTGCGTGAACGGTTTGCCGCATGTGGGCTTGAGCTGCATCCGGAGAAAGCAAAGATTGTTTACTGTCAGGATCACCGTAGAAAAGGGGGACATGCGAACACCTCGTTTGACTTTTTGGGATACACTTTCTGTAAAAGAACCATCAAGGGTAAAGCCGGTGACTTGTTCATGGGTTTCTGCCCCGGGATCAGCAAGGCAGCCCTGAAGTCAATTGTTCAGAGGATAAAGGCATGGAATATAGGAAGGCGGACAGATCTGTCATTGGCAGAAATCGCCGGATTTATAAACCCCTACCTGAGAGGCTGGTGGAATTACTATGGGCGATATTACCGATCACTCCTGTATCGGATAGCACGCTATGTAAACCAACGGCTGGTTCGCTGGGCTATGCGTAAGTTCAAACATCTTCGAGGAAGGAAGATGAAGGCGGTTGCGGCATTTAATCAACTGACCAGCGTGCGACCAAAACTTTTTGCGCACTGGTCGAGAGGGATGTCGGGTGCGTTTGTTTGATGGGAGCGGTGTGAACTGAGAGGTTCACGCACCGTTCTGCGAGAGGCTGAGGGTGAGATTCCCTTGGTCTACTCTCCTCACCTACTTGGGCACCACGGTGAAGGGCCGGTATTTCTATCTCTACCTGATCATGGATCTGTTCAGCCGCAAGATCGTCGGCTGGGAGGTCTTCGCCGAGGAATCGGCCGAGCATGCGGAGACGGTTTTCCGTAAAGCGTATCTGCGCGAAGGGGTGGCCGGTCAGTTGCTGCGGCTGCATTCCGACAACGGTTCTCCGGTGAAGGGGGCGACCATGCTGGCCACCCTGCAGCGGCTCGGCGTCGTCCCGTCCTTCAGTCGCCCCTCGGTCAGCAACGACAACCCCTATTCCGAGGCGCTGTTCAAGACCGTGAAATATCATCCCAGCTTTCCGGAAAAGCCCTTCGACACCTTGGAACAAGCGCGTCAGTGGGTGGCTGGATTCGAGCAGTGGTACAACGAGCAGCATCGTCACAGCGCCCTGAAATTCGTCACCCCGGGCCAGCGCCACCGGGGCGAGGACCAGGAAATACTGCGCCAGAGAACGGCGCTCTATGAAACGGCTAAAGCCCGTCGCTCCGAACGCTGGTCAGGCAACTGCCGAAACTGGAGCCGACCCGCGGTGGTCATCCTGAACCTCAATAAGGCCTCCCAGGATCGACTGCTGCTCAAAGAAAACGTGGCATGAAAATGCGACAACTCCCTTGACAACGACCGATCCCGGCTGCCACCAACATGGTAGCCAAGATCGAGGCCAAGCTCAAGTTACTCTATGTTAAATCGCCTCCGCAGGGGGCGTTAGTCGCTAAACGAAAATTTGTGTCTCCTTGACTTCGTCACTTTGCCCGGCCATGCCCAGAATGCGGGTTTCGACGGTCTTGCCGTCGTAAGGGTAGGCGCCAGCCGGACAGTGGCGAGTACATTGTCGACAGAGGATGCAGGAATCGTCGATCACCGGGAAAGGATCGAGACGAATCGCCGCCACCGGGCAAACTTCCGCGCATTGCCCGCAACGGGTGCAGAGTTGTTCATTGGCCGCAACCGGCGGCTGCATCGCCTTGATCCCGGCGAGGCTCTTGGCGGCCGATTGTGCCCTTAGCTGGGGAGAGAGGTAGTCGAGTCGCTCGGCAGACAAAGGTTCCGCCCCGCCCCCCGCGATCTTGGCGAGCACCCTCTCCACCAGTTCTTCCATTTGCGCCAGATCCCCGGCGTCGGGGCGTCCCGCCGCCAGGGGGTTTGATGATTGCCAGAGGGAGGAATGCTCGGCCATTACCTTGGCGGCGCCAAGGACGGTAAATCCCCGCGTCGAAAGACCCCCAGCCATCTCCGGAAGGGCAAGGCCGCTGGTCACCGCCCCCCAGGTGACGAAGGGAACGGCGAATCCGCCAAGACGGGGCAAGGAGCCAACGAAATCTTCCAGCAGCGGCACGGCATGGTCACAATAGACGGGACTGCCGAGCCACAGACAATAGGGCTGGGTCTGCGCAGCGAAAGAAGCGGCGGCGTTCCGTAACCGCGCCAGATCAAGCAGAAGTGCGCTCTGACCGCGCCGCCGCAAGAAATCCCCAATCGCCTCGGCAACCTTCCGGGTCGTTCCCGCCGGAGAGAAATAGACGATACGATGTTCCATAGTCATGATCCTTTCTTTTCTTCGCCGGCTAAGACGCCCTACCCGGCCTAGCGCTAGTCGCTTGGCGGCTGGAGTTTCTCGGCGCTCTTGAGAAAAACCGCGAGAGCACCGTCGCCGCCGAACCGGCGTGGCGCCCTGCCCCACTCGGCAATCCGGGCACGCCCCTCGCCGTCCAGATAACGTTCGACGGCAACGCGCAACACCGGCTCTCCCTCGGACCGCAATCCCTTGCCGGTGACGATGAGCAGCGTCTTGCGCCCATGATAAGCGGCGTTGTCAAGAAAATGGCGTACCCGCTCCAGAGCCTCTTCTCGACTCAGGCCGTGCAGATCAAGGGTCGCCTCGGGTAGCAGTTTGCCCCGGGCGAGGAGTTTCAACCGCCGCGGCGCGGCCGGGGAAACCTCTTCATCCGCTTCGGGAAATTGATCGTTGAAGACCGTATCCAGCCGACCGAGAGCGGCGACGAAAAGTTCCGCGTCGCCGACCGGCACCGAGGACGGTTCCTCGACCGAGGGAGCGACCGGCCGCGGCACGGCACTCTCCCCCCCGGCATTCAACGTGCGCACCCCGATCCGCGCCATCTCCTCGGCGAAGGCGACCGGCTCGTCCTGCGCGAGCGGGCGCGCCGGGGGGATCCCCTTCGCCGGATGGAACGGTTCGGGCGTGGAAACGCAAAACCCCTTCAAGTCCTTGAAGGGGTTATTGCTCATCTGCGAAGATTTCTTCTGCTTGCGCTCTTTTTCTTTCACGTCTAGCGCCTCTGGATCTTGCGTCGTCCCTGCATGGCCTTGGTCTGCTGCTTGATGAGGGTACCTTGGCTTTCCAGATGAAACTGGTACCAGAGGTCGCCGAATTCCTGCATCTTCATTTTCTTGCCGACCCTGAGCAGTTCGAGATTTTCCTGAAGGGTATCGTTACCGCCGGTCTTTTTGATCCCCTTTTCCATGACCTCGATGGCCTTGTCTTTCTGCCCGATCTTCTCCAGGCAGTAGGCGTAAAGATTCCAGATCATCGGCTCTTTGCGGTTGGCGGCGGTCGCCCGATCGAAGGTGTCCCGCATCTTCTCGAGATTGTTGCGCTTCATGTAGCAAATGGCGAGCATCCCCATGGCCACCCAGTGCCGGACGAAGCCCTTTTGCAGATAATCGAAGGCCTCGTTGAAATCGCGTTTGAGGTAGAGGACGGTGCCGATCTGGGCGTTGAGCTGACCCTTGATGTAGAACTGCCACTTGGCGTATTTGAAGCCGTCTTGCAGCACCCTGACCGCCTTTTCCGCCCGTCTGGCCTGAAGATCGCGCTGGGCGGTCTCCATCAAGGCGCCAATCTTCTTCATGACGAAGCGGGTGAGCAGGAAATAGAGCAGGAAAAAGATCACGATCGCGGCGGTGCCGGCGATCCAAGGTTCGACGCCGGCGAGCAGGGTCAGTCCTACATGCACCAGGACGGAAGCGAGCAGGGAAAGGGCGAGATTAAGCATTCTTCGGAGAGTCCTTTCGGGAGGCGTTGGCTTGCGCTGTCAAAGCCTGCGAAGTGTAGCAATCCGCCCCACAAAAGTCAAAGAGATATCCCGCGCGGCACACTTCAGCGAGGCCGGCGGAAAGCTTGGGGCAGAAGTCAGCGCTCAAGTAAAGGAAAGGCGGGACGACTTCACCAGAGGGTTCCCCCCGGATTGAAGAGAACAAAGGCGAGTTCGGGATCAGCTGCGATTGCCATCGCGTACCAAGAGGGTCAGCTTGTCGCCCGGGCGCAGAATGTGATTCTTCGCCAGCCGGTTCCAGTTCTGGATCTGTTCCGTCGCCACCGCGAATTTGCGACCGATGGCCGAAAGGGTATCCCCGGACTTGACCCGGTAGACGATCTTGCGCTCACCCTTGGCAGCGGCCATCTTTTTTCCGGCGACGGCCTTGACCTTAGCCACCTTGAGAGTTTGGCCGGGACGCAAGGTACCCTTGGCGGTCAGACCGTTCCAGGCCCGCAAATCCTTTGCGCTGGCGCCGAAGCGCCGGGAGATCGCCCACAGGGTATCGCCCTTGCGCACCTTGTAGGTCTTGCTCACCGTCGACGTCGAAGCCCGCGAAGACGCCGCCTTTGCCTCGGCGAGCCGCGCCATGTCGGGGGACAAGGGCAGCAGCAGTTCCTCGCCAATCGGGAGCGTGCGGAAATTTTCAAGGCGGTTGAGAGCGATCAGATCGTTTGGCCGCAGATTATAACGGCGGGCAATTTTGGCCAGGGTTTCTCCCTTGGTGACCCGATGCCGATGAAAGCCGGCACGCTGTTTCGAAGGGATATTCGCGTAAAGCTTTTCGAAGCGAGACTTGTGGCCGGCGGGGATGCGCAAGGCGTAATCCCGGACAAAGGGAGGGGTACACCAGCATTTGAGCTCGGGATTCAGCGCACGAAGTTCCTCAAGGGAAACCTCGCAGAGCCGGGCCGCGAGTTCCAGATCGGTAGCTTCGGGGAGACGCACCACATCAAAAACATAGGGCGCAGCCGGAGGAATATCGGTGAAACCGTAAGCAGCGGGATCGCGGACGATAGTCAGCACCGCCAGCAGCTTGGGGACATAATTCCGGGTTTCGTCCCGCAGAGACGAATTGTCGCAGAGTTCCCAGAAATCCTCGGCGCCGTTCTCTTCCATGGCCCGGGAAATCCGCCCGCCGCCGGCGTTATAGGCAGCCACGGCCAGATGCCAATCGCCGTCGAAACGATCGTAAAGTTCACTGAGAAAACGGGCCGCGGCCCGGGTCGACTTCTCGAAATCGCGGCGCTCATCCCGCCACTCGTCATTGCTCAAACCGTAAATCTCGGCGGTACTTGGAATGAACTGCCAAGGGCCGGCGGCGTGGGCATGGCTGTAGGCGTGAGGATTGAATCCCGACTCGACCAAAGCGAGGTAGGAAAGATCCTGCGGCAGTCCTCTCTCAGCGAAGATCCGGCGCATGAAGGGGATGTAGCGCTCGGCCCGGTGCAGCAGGCGGGCGAAAATCTCCCGTCCCTCCCCGGTGTAATAGTCGATATAGGAACGCACCTGCTCGTTATCGACCATGGGAAAATCGAAAATCAGCTCATCCTTGAGCAGAGTCAATCCTTCGTATCCCTTCCGGGGGGAAGCCGCGTCGGCCAGATGCAGATGTTCGAGAACATCTTCCATCTTCTCTGGAGAAGGTTCTTGGGCGGCGGTCGTCCGGGATTCGACCAGCACCGAATAGTTGGGGCGCCCGGGTACCTTGCGCGGCGGTTGGACCAGGACGGTCGTTCCGGGTACGGATTCTACGGTCGACGGAGCGGGCAAGAGGGCTTGTGGTTCTTGGGGGGCGGGCAAACAGCCAGACAGGATCATCAGCAAAGAAAGTAGCGGTATCCATTTCATCGGTTGGTCTCCTCGAAGAGCACGATCCCGGTTCAAGCCGGAACCGCGCTGCTTCAATCGGCGTCAGGCCAGAAACGGCGCTGCAATTCGGCGAGCAATCCGGCGAAGGAGCTCCGGTCACGGGCGCTGACCGGCACGGCGTCGAAACGCCGACACAGGGGAGGGACTTCCTCCGGCGGTACCAGATCGATCTTGTTGAAGACCAGCAGCCGGGGAATCCGATCCAGTTTGAGATTGTCGAGAATCCGCTCTACCGCCTGGATATGCTCCTCGAATCGGGGGTTGGAAAGATCGACCACATGCAGCAGCAGATCGGCATCCTCCAGTTCCTCCAAGGTAGCTTTGAAGGCGCCAAGCAGGCTTTTCGGCAGCTTGCGGATGAAACCGACCGTGTCGGTGATGATCACTTCCCGTTCCATGGGGAAGCGCAGTCGGCGGGTGGAGGTATCGAGGGTGGCGAAGAGCAGATCTTCGGTAAAGACTTGACTCTGAGTGAGGGCGTTAAGCAGGGTCGATTTACCGGCGTTGGTGTAGCCGACGATGGAGACGATGGGCACCTCGGCGCGGATGCGCCGCTGGCGGCGCTGCAAGCGCCCCCGGGCAAGGTCGGCGAGCTGTTTTTCCAACCGGGCGATGCGCTCGCGGATGCGCCGACGGTCGATCTCCAGCTTAGTCTCACCGGGGCCGCGCCCGCCGATTCCCCCCATCAGCCGGGACATGGCCGTTCCCCGGCCGATCAACCGGGGCATGATGTACTTCAGTTGAGCCAGTTCCACCTGCACCTTGCCGTCCAGGGTGTGGGCGCGGCGAGCGAAGATGTCGAGAATCAGCTGGCTGCGGTCGATGACCTTGATTTCGGTGATTGCCGAAATGGAGCGCACCTGCACCGGCGACAGATCCTGGTCGAAGATCAGCACCGTCGCCCGCTGCTGTAGGGCGCGGATGATGACCTCCTTGACCTTACCCTCCCCCATCAGATACTTGGGATTGAGTTGGCGGGGACGCTGAATGACCCGATCGAGGACCACCACGTCGGCGGTGCGGGCCAGTTCGGCCAGCTCGTCGAGAGAATCTTCCGTCTCCTGACGGGAAGCCAAGCTGACGGAGATAAGAATCGCCCGTTCTCGGCCGTCGGAAAGATCGATGGCATCGTCGACCTTGCGTTCGAGTTCGGCTTCGAGGGCGCGGGTGAAGGCGGCGAAATCCAGATCGAGATCGTAAATCGAGGGGACACTCAGCACCTCGACGCTCTCGCCACCGGGAACCGGCGGCAGCACATGGGCGTAGTCGACCCTGCCGGGCAGACCGTCCCCGCCCACGGCCAGCGCCACCATGAGATCGAGACGAAGCAGGGCGAGGTCGGTGAGGTCGTCCTGGGAGAGGGGTTCCCCCTTGATGTGGGTGTGGATACAGCGCAATCCGCGCAGACCGCCGCGACCGAGGCCGTAGCCGGAAAGATCGGGGATGACAATTTCCCGATCGTCGCCGACAATGACGTATTTGATTTCCCCCTGGCGGTCGACGATCACCCCGATCTGCCGACGCAGTTCATGGGCACGTTCCGTCAGGTAACGGGCGAGTTCGACGGAAATCACCTGATCGACGGGAATCCGCCGCCGCTCAATGCGCTCCAGGGCCTGAATCTGGCTCGCCTTGAGGCCGGAGAGATGGCCGTGAATCACCGTTCGCCTCGAAACGGGAAAAGCAGAGAGGCAACCTCGAAAAAGGGGCCTTGAAGGCCCCTTGCTCGCAGGATGTCAAGGGGGGGGGTCATGCGCCGGTAACGCTGAATCCGGAGTCGACGTAGTGAATTTCGCCGGTCACCCCACTGGAGAGATCCGAGAGAAGATAAACGCTGGACTTGCCCACTTCTTCTTGGGTGACGCAGCGTTTGAGGGGAGCGCGGTCATCCATGAGCTTGAGTTTTTCGCGAAAGTTGGCGATGCCGGAGGCGGCCAGGGTCTTGATCGGGCCGGCGGAGATGGCGTTGACGCGGATATTCTTCTCACCCAGTTCCACCGCCAGGTAGCGCACCGAAGCTTCGAGGGCGGCCTTGGCCACACCCATAACATTGTAGTTGGGGATGGTGCGCACCGCACCGAGATAGGTCAGGGTGAGAATGCTCCCCCCCCCGGACATGAGCGGCACGGCATAGCGGGTGACCGCCAGCAGGGAATAGGCGCTGATGTCGAGGGCCAACTGGAAGCCGGCGCGGCTGGTCTGGCTGAAGCTGTGCTTAAGATCCTCGCGATTGGCGAAGGCTACGGCATGCACGACAAAATCGACGGTGCCCCACTCCTTGCGCAAAGTTTCGAAAACCCCCTCGATCTCGGCGTCGCTGCCAACGTCGCAGGGAAGGATCAACGTGGCGCCAAGGCTTTCCGCCAGAGGGCGAACCCGCTTTTCCAGGGCTTCGTTGAGATAGGTGAACGCCAAGGTGGCACCTTGCGCCTTGAGCTGCTGCGCGATTCCCCAGGCGATACTCATGTCGTTCGCCACACCAAAGACGATGCCGCGTTTGCCTTCCATCAAACCCATATATGCAATCTCCTTCGTGATCTTCCTCGTTCAGAGGCATTTCTTTAACAGATCATGGTCGATAAAGCAAGCCCTTTGCCGCACCTCTCCACCCTGCGCGCGGGCATGGATTAACCAATTGCCCCGATTGACCGTTGACAAAGCCATGAAGAACAACGGACAATTCCACCGTTTTTTGTCCGGAGGAATCCCCCATGACCCTCTCCACTATTTTCGGCATCGCTCTGGCTCTGGCCATGGATGCCTTTGCCGTGTCCCTGGCCGCCGGCGTGACCTTAGAGCGCATCACCGGCCGCCACCTCTTCCGCTTCGGCTTTCACTTCGGGCTGTTTCAGGGAATGATGCCGGTCATCGGCTGGCTGGCGGGGGTCAGCGTCCATCGCTGGATCGCCGACTACGACCACTGGATCGCCTTCGGCCTGCTTGCTTTCGTGGGCATCAAGATGATCCACGAAGCCCTCGAAAAAGAGGACCAGGCCGCCGAGGCGAACGATCCGACCCGCGGCCTGACGCTGGTCATGCTCGCTATCGCCACCAGCATCGACGCCTTGGCGGTCGGGCTCTCCCTGGGCATGCTCGGGGTCAGCGTCTGGCTGCCGGCGGCTGTCATCGGTCTGGTCTGCGCCATCCTCACCGTTGCCGGCATGCTCTTGGGCGGGCGTGTCGGCCGCATGTGGGGGAAACGGGTAGAGATCTTCGGCGGCCTCGTCCTCTGTTCCATCGGCCTGAAAATCCTCCTCGAACACACCCTGGGTCAATAAACCTAAAAACGGCGGTTAATCGTTGAAAAATGTTGTAACCTGCTGACCTTGATTCGAAATTTCCTATTGGAGGTTTCACCAAATGGGTGAACGCGATTTGCAGGTGATTCCCGAGCCGTCCCGGGTTGCCGTCGAGACTTTTGCCGGTCGCATTCATGTCGAATGGGATCCCGACGCGGCGGTCACTCCCATGGGGCAGCTCCCCTTTTTCATCGAGTTTCTGAAAGTCAGTGGCCTGTTCGAAGCGTTGCTCGCCGACTGTCCGCTTCGCTACGCCTCACCCAATGCTCCCAAGGTTCGCGATGTCCTCGGAACCCTGCTTCTGTCGAGTCTGGCCGGGCACAAACGCTATGCCCACATGACCAATATCCGCAGTGACGGCGTCAACCCGGAGCTACTCGGCATGACCGCCGTCGCCTCCGAGGATTCCGTGCGTCGTGGTCTTGCTGCGTTTGACGAAACCGAGGCGCTCGACTGGCTGGACCGGCACTTGGGACACATCACTCATCCCATCCTGGCGCTGGGCGCCTGGATTCTGGATACGGACAATACGGTCAAACCCCTTTACGGCAGGCAGGAAGGGGCCGTGAAGAGCTACAACCCCAAGAAGCCGGGGCGGCCATCCCACGCTTACCACAGCTACTTCATGGGCAACACCCGTCTAGCCTTCGGCGTCGACGTCGAGCCCGGCGACCGTCATACCGGCAAGCATGTGGCCGTCGGCCTGTGGAGGCGGCTCGACCGGCTTCCCCGCGAACTGTGGCCGCGCTTCATTCGTGGGGATGTCTCCTTCGGCAACGAAGCGGTTATGTTCGAAGCCGAGACGCGTCAGCTCGATTACCTGACCAAGCTGCGGCTAACCGCCAACGTCAAAAAACTCATCCATCGCCTGATCGCCAGAGGGGTCTGGGTGGACGCCGGCCAGGGGTTCAAGGGATGCGAGGGCACCCTTCAACTCACCGGCTGGAGCCGCTCTCGCCGGGTGATTGTGCTAAAACGCCCGATTCAAGGCGAACTTCTGCTCACGGACGGCCAGTTGAATCTGGCGTTTATCGACACCGAGGACGGGATTCGCAAGTACGAATACCAAGTCTTGGTGACCTCCTTGACCGACGAAATCCTGACCATCGCCCAGCTTTATCGGGATCGTGGCGATTGCGAGAACTGCTTCGATGAACTGAAAAATCATTGGGGGTGGGGCGGTTTCACCACCCAGGATATTAAGCGATGCCGCATCAGCAGCCGTTTTATCGCCCTGGTCTACAACTGGTGGTCGCTCTTCGCGCGCCTGGTTCATCCCGACAAACACCACGAAGCGATCACCAGCCGCCCACTAATGCTCCAAGCCGTCGCCAAGCAAACCAGCCATGCCGGTCAGAAGACCGTGACCATTACCAGTACCCATGCCAAAGCCTACCTCGTACAGGCCGCAATGCGAGAGCTGACGGCCTTTTTCAAGGACCTGGCCCGAACTGCGGAGCAGTTGGGTCTGAAGGAGCGGATCAAACTGATCGCGAAACACGCGTACCGAAAGCTACTCGCGTCCGCACCGATCTTACCGTCGCTAAAGTGCCTTCCAGCACCAGGATAAAATCAACCAACCGCCGTTTTTAGGATAAATTTCCGGCATATAACAACAATAGAGCATGACGTGCCGATATCGGTGACTTCCGACGCCTCTTTTCGCGCTTGTGCTCCCCCTGCTTCTGTCCGAGCTCCCCGGAAACCTCTTGGCGGAGGCGGCCCCGAAGCAGCACAAGGTCATAATATCGGACAACGAGGCCTTGAATTTCGTCCGCACCCATCCTGGGGGGACTCTCTGCCAGCACTCCGACAGTTTTTTGCGGCATCCCGGGAATGTCCCCAGACAACTTTCCCAACAGTTCCCGATCATTCTCGAAGGGATTCCCGCAGCCAATGGCTAGCGTAATTGCGCACCCGCAGGGCCACAACACCCGAGTCATCTTCAGTCGGCCACTGGCCAAACCGGAGACGATCTTTGCTTGATCGCCCCCGGTTTATCCAGTAAAGTTGGGCTTTGAATTTTTATGAAGGAGAGTGGCGATGGGACGAATGATGACCAAGAGGGTCTTGTTGGCTTGGGGGATGGGATTGTGCCTCGTGCTGACGGGATGTCAGACCGCCTATTTTTCGGCGATGGAAAAAATGGGGTATCACAAACGGGATATTCTCGTCAGCCGGGTTGAAGAGGCGCGAACCGCGCAGCAGGAGGCGAAGGAACAGTTTCAGACGGCGTTGGAAAAATTCACCGAACTGACCGGGTTCAAAGGCGGAGCGCTGCAGGAAAAATACGACAAGCTCAACGGCGAATACGAAAACAGTAAAGCCCGGGCCGAAGCGGTACGCAACCGTATCGCTGCCGTCGAAGATGTGGCCGAAGCCCTCTTCGCCGAGTGGAAAAGGGAAATCGGCCAGTACAGCAACGCTGGTCTGCGTCAATCCAGTCAACGTAAACTCGATGAAACCCGGCAACATTACAACCGCCTGATCGCTGCCATGAAAAAGGCCGAAAGCAAAATCCCGCCGGTACTGACCGCCTTTAACGATCAGGTCCTCTACCTTAAGCACAATCTCAATGCCCAGGCCATCGCCGCCTTGCGCGACGAACTGGCCACCGTCGAAACGGACATCGGTGCCCTGATCCGTGACATGGAATCCTCCATCCGCGAAGCCGACAGCTTCCTCACCGCCATGGCCCGCGAATAGCGCCGCGACTGAGGCAAGAGTCTTCACCGCAGCATAAATAACAAACCCCACTTTTTCGTAAAGTGGGGTTTGTTGACCGTTATTGGGAACCACCGAATGGCGGTTTTTCCTTTTCTCTACCAAATGGGAATCAGGGGCTCAAAGGCTCCCGACACAGTTCTTCCTTGCGCCGGCAATCTTCTTCAGAAACACCAAATTGAGTGAAGGAAAGATCCGCTTCCCTGGACATCAGTAATGCCGGGAATGTGGACCAGGGGGGGATGGAACCGTTCCTGCTGAGGTTCGACAGCGACGCCATCGGAAACCACCCCCCGGCTGAAAAAAACGATGCCGGCAACGAGAGGCAGGGCAACATTGGAAAGAAAATGGGAGAAAAGCCCTTGCCTCCTCCCCCAGATTTTCTTCATCGCGGTTAGTCGGAAAAATTCCTTTTCAGCCATGACCCGCCAGAGTGAAACCCCGACAATATAGAAAGCAAAAGCCCCTAAGGCGAAATATCGATTGAACACTTCGGCAGTGGGAAAATCCATGGCATCCCCCCTCGAAAGAGCGAACAAGCCAATCAGCTGATTTATGGAAGAATTATAATCCCCCTCGACAAGGCCTGGCCAGTCTGTTTATAAACTATTTGATCTGGTAATCGAGTAGGGTGAGGCGAGCAGATCAAGCTCGCCTCATCCCTCTCACAGAACCGTACGTACGGGCCTCGTATACGGCTCCTGTCCATTCTTCCCCTCAATACATCTGAGGCAGGTACCCGGTTTGCACTGAACTCATCTCAAAAAGACCCAATTCCTGTAGGTACATGTTGGGAATGGCGTAATGGGCCAGATTGCCGGCAGAGTTTCGCCAGGAACTCATTTTTA
>NZ_JAVESI010000059.1:0-14289 GCF_034006665.1 Trichloromonas sp. | reverse complement strand
ACACCATCGCCCTGGTTTGCGGCCCGCCGATCATGATCAAGTTCACCCTGCCGGTGCTGGAGCGCCTCGGCTTCGCCGACGACGCCATCTACACCACCCTGGAAAACCGCATGAAATGCGGCCTCGGCAAGTGCGGCCGCTGCAACGTCGGCAACGTCTACGTCTGCAAGGACGGCCCGGTCTTCACCGCCGCCCAAGTCAAGGCCATGCCCCAGGAATTTTGATTCGAGTAAGCTTTCGACAAACGAAGGATGTCTCCAACCCCTTCTCAGCGATAGGGAAAGCCGTTCGCATCAAACTTGACATCGTCGAAGGCGAAGATGAATTCGTGATCGACGGCGCGGAAGAACCACTGGTTTTTGTGGTTGAAGCCGATCAGGCGGCTCATGGCGGCCATGTCCAGTTGCCAGCCTTCGGCTGACTGTCGCAACAGGTAGGGGGCGGCTTGGCGGTTGTCGACGGGAAAACGCAGCACGGCCAGATCGCCGGCGATGCGCTCTTCGGCTGTGGGCAGGTTCGCTTCCAGGGTCTTGCGTTCGTTATCCTGCTGGGCATCAGTCACGAGCCACTTAGCAAAAAAAGCCCGCGTCTCCGGCGTGTAAAGGCCAAGTTCCGGATCTTTCACCTGCGTGCGCAAAACCTCCAGATAGCGCTCCAGGGTTTGTCGCGGCGTCGGCTGGGCGGCGAAACGCCCGCGATCCTCGGCGACAGTCTTGGCCGCACTTCCGGAACCGATAGCCACGTCAACACGCGCCCCACCCCCGCCGCTCAGATGCTCCAGTTCGACCGCCCCGTGATAGTCGGCGGGAACCTCCCCCAACGCCCGCCCCACCAGCAGTTCCACCGTCGCCTCGATGCCATCGGCCACCCGGTCCGCCGCGAAAAAGGGCGTCATCTGCTCGCGCTCGACGTACCCGACGAAGCCGTCGGGGAAAATCCCTTCAAGATCATAGCCGATTTCCAGCCGCGCCTGCCCGCCCTGCGGATCGACCAGCAACAGCACCCCGCGCGCGCCGGCGGTGGTTTCCCCCAGGCGCAACTCCTCAAACAGTTCGACGGCCAACTGATCCAGATCGCCGGGACTTTGATCCAAGGTGTTCACGTGGAAGTGGATACCGAGATCCTGCAGCAGACGATCGTGATAGGCGGTGAGGCGCTCGACCCGTTCCGGAGCGAAAAGTCCGGCACGGTCGTCAACCAAGGGAAGTTCCTGGCGGTTCGGACAACCGACCAAAAATACCAGCAACAGCACCCAGGGGATGATCCGGGGTATCAACAGAGATTTCATCATAGCGTCATTCTCCTTGTCGGGGATTTTCTCGTCTTCGGTTGTAATTGTAGGCGCATCTGGAATAATTTCCAGACTTAGAACCACCAACGAGCCACCAACAAGGAGCTTCTATGCCTATCGATCCGCAAGCCCCCGTCCTCGTCACCGGCGCCACCGGCTATATCGGTGCCCGTCTCATTCCCCGCCTGCTGCAAGCGGGCTACCGGGTGCGCGCTCTGGCCCGCACCCCGGCCAAACTGCGCGACCGCCCCTGGGCTAATGATCCGGGCCTGGAAATCGTCGCCGGCGATCTCTTCGACCGGGATTCGATGATCCGCGCCTGCCAGGGCTGCCGCGCCGCCTACTATCTGGTTCATTCCATGAATCCGACCAGCCATGACTTCGCCGCCAGCGACCGCGCGGCCGCCGACAACATGGTTGCCGCCGCCGAAGCGGCGGGTCTGGAGCGGATCATCTACCTGAGCGGTCTCGGCGAAGATGCCCCCGATCTCAGCGAACACCTGCGCTCGCGGGCCGAAGTTGCAAAGATTCTGCGCGCCGGAAAAACGCCGGTGACAGTGCTGCGGGCAGCAATGATCATCGGCTCGGGCAGCGCCTCCTTCGAAATCCTCCGCTATCTGGTCGAGCGCCTGCCAGTCATGGTCACCCCGCGCTGGGTCGACACCCCCTGCCAGCCCATCTCCATCCGCAACGTCCTCACCTACCTGATCGGCTGCCTGGGCTGCGACGAAACGATCGGGCAAACCTTCGACATCGGCCAGCCCGAGGTCGTCACCTACCGGCAGTTGATGCGCATCTTCGCCGAGGAGGCGGGGCTGCCCCGGCGCTGGATTGTCCCGGTGCCGGTCCTCACTCCGCGCCTCAGTTCCTACTGGATCAATCTGGTTACGCCGGTGCCGGCGGCACTGGCCCGACCCCTGGCCGAAGGGCTGCGCAATACCGTGGTCTGCGGTGAAACCCGCATCCGTGAATTGATCCCGCAAGACCTTCTCGACTGCCGCCAGTCGATCCGCGCCGCTCTCGAACAGCTGCGCGGGCAGACGGTGGAAAGTTCCTGGAGCGACGCCGGGGCCATTCCTCCGGCCGCTTGGAGCACCCCCGGTGATGCCTCTTGGGCGGGCGGCACCCATTACAACGACGCCCGCCGCATCCGCCTGGCGGCGCCCATCGATAAAACCTGGCGGGCGGTCTCCTGCATCGGCGGCGACACCGGCTGGTACTACGCCAACTGGCTCTGGTGGCTGCGCGGCCTGCTCGACCAGATGGCGGGCGGTATCGGCCTGCGTCGGGGGCGGCGCTGCCCCCTCGAACTGGCGCCGGGAGACGCTCTCGATTTCTGGCGGGTCGCCGAGGTGGACAAGCCCCGGCGCCTGCTCCTCGCCGCCGAAATGAAGCTGCCGGGCAAGGCGCTGCTCGAATTCCGCCTCAGCGAAACCGCGCCGGGGGAAACCCTCGTCATCCAGACCGCCCGCTACCTCCCCCGGGGACTCACCGGCATCCTCTACTGGTATGCGGTCTGGCCCTTCCACAACTTCGTCTTCGACGGCATGCTCCGCGGCCTCGCCCACAGCCTTGACGCCACAATCCTGCAAGGGCCGGAGAAGACCAGGGATCCGGTAAAGGCTGAAGGCTGAAGGCTGAAGGCTGAAGGCTGAAGGCTGAAGGCTGAAGGCATTGAAAATCAATTGGTCTTTCAGGCCAAGCATCTTGACTCCCCCAAAATACTTAGTCTAAAATGCCAAACATAAAAGCCGTGCTGCTGATCCACAAAAAAGAGTGTGACGAAAATGGCGCCATCACCGAGGTCAAAATCTGGTCGGTGCCGGTTTCCGAGCACACACCTCACGGCCTCAAGTATTCGTTCGTTTATGTCATGAACGGCATCCGGGTCATCGGCTACGACAACGAGCGGGGCAAGGGGGATCACAGACATATTGACGGGGCGGAAGAACCCTATGCCTTTACCACGCCGGATCAGCTTATCGCTGATTTCAAAGCAGACGTGGAAGCCTGCAAAAAGGGGGAGATATGAAAGCCACCTTTAAAACCATCATCATCAAATCCCAGGAGCAGATGCTGAATGAATGCGCCGAAACAATGAACGCCGTGATGCGCGGCGAGACAGTCGAGCCCCAAGAGCCGGAATACTCTTTTACCAGCTTCGAAGCCTTTCGGCGGGCCATGACTCCGCAGCGCTTCGCCCTGCTCAGGCTCATCCGTGAAAAACGCCCCGACTCCATCAAAGAATTGGCCGCCCTCGCCGGACGGGACATGAAGAACGTTTCCGAGGATGTCAAAATCCTGCTTGAAATGGATCTTCTCGAATTGGAGAAAAGAGGCAAAACCAAGGTGCCCCGTCTGCACTACGACGGTTTTCGCCTCGAAGTCGCGGTCTGAATCGCCCAACTGTCATATCCAGGGGCAGGCACGGAGGCCTGTCCCTACCTCTCCCACCATTCGCCCCCTCTGATGTCAACTTCTCCTCCGCTCGCCCTTTCGCCGCGCGCCGGCATCCGGGGAGGTGCGACGAAGTGATAGTGGTGTCAACAGATCCGAAATCGATCAATCCATCCGCCGACCGCAATAGAAATGCCCCACGCAGTGGAAGACGTTTTTTGCCTACTTTTTGTCGTCCAACAAAAAGTAGGTCGCCTGTCGGGGCGAGTCCCGACGGTTCTAGATTTTTAAAATCTCACAGCTGCCAACAAAAGAACGGCCCCGAAGAATCACTCTCCGGGGCCGCTTTTTTCGACTCAATCCCACCTCAGGCCGCAAACTTGACACCAATGGTATTCTCCCGCCGCCAGACCACGCAGATCTTGTGCCGGCCAATCTGCCCGTATTCGAGAATCCCCTCGGTCCCCGGCTCCACCGGCTGAGGCACGGCCAGCATCACGCCGCCGGCGTCACTGTAATTGGAAACCTGGCAGGGAACAGCGACGTTATCCCCCAGCACCAAAGTCGCCGGCTCGGCGCCGAGATCGCGGCGGACGGCCCGGCGCTCGCGGAAGATCGGCACCAGCATCTCGCCGATGCGGAGGGTCGGACGGGCGCTCTCTTGGTCGATGAGGGTGCCGGGATCCTGTCCGGAAGCGACGATGTTTTCGGGGCGGTAATCGAGATGGGGATGCAACAGCCTCTTGATGACGCTTTCGTGAACCATCTCTCCCATATCCAGGAATTGGCCGATAGGCCGGAGATAAGGCTTGACCCGCAGAGCCTGAAGGAATCTGTAGCCGAGGGAGAAAGAATCCTCCAATTTACCGGTGAACTGGGGATTGACGCGTTTGCCGTCGCCGAGATATTTGTCGTCAAAAACCAGCCCCTCTTCCCGCGCCCGGTCGACCATCCAGAGCAGGGCGAGATCGGAGAGACCACTGTCGGGATAGCCGCCGCCAATGTTAGAGTGAACCCCGGCGAACCAGACCTGGCGCACCTTCTTCTGCCCGCTGCGCCAGTCCCAGAGCGCCGGGGTGAAGGGGCCGCGCCGTTCGTCGACGACCAGGGCCTGACAGGCGTTCTCCACCAGGCTCGACAGGGCGGCATCGTGAAAGCCGACCCAGAGTTTTTTGGAAATCGCCCCAAGCATGGGGGTCGGCGCGCCAAGGGCGCCGACCGTATCCCAGACGCCGAGAAACTTGATTTTCGGCCGTAGACGCGGCAGATCGATGAGACGCAGGTGATATTTGCCGGCGACGCGCTTTTCCGGCGGGGTGCGGTAATAGGCGTAGGCGTCGGGAAGACGGTCGAGATCGTTCTTGTCGAGCAAGCCGGCAGCATCGAGCATGCCGACGAGACAACGCGCGGTGTAGGCGCCGCGGCTGAAACCAAAGCAGAAGACTTCGTCCCCTTCTACATAATTCAGGGCGAGAAACTGATAAGCCTCGCGGATGTTGCGGGAGATGCCCAGGCCGGTGCCGCCGCCAAGGTATTTGTCGACATAGCCGAAGGCGCCGGTCCCCACCCCCCGGCCGTAATAGACCACCTGATCAATCCCCCGCGCCTCGTCCCGAGGTTCGATGGCCCGCACCAGCTTGACCACATTGGTCGGAATATGCCGCCCTTCCTTCATCTTTTCCGGCTCGTTCCAGGTTCCGTCGCAACAGATGACGATTCTCTTGCTCATTTGCGCCTCCCGGCGGCCACGCCGCCTGCGATCTTCAGAAATGTTCCCGGCCGTTTCCGTCGCCCGGCGAAACGGTTACGAACTATTAATTTTAATTGCCGCTGACGGCCTCCGCAAGAAAAGAAAATAGGAATAATTTGTCTTGACAACTTTACAGATTGTTGGTTAGATGCCTTCACCATTTTCGCAAAGGCATTCCAATGCTCGATCCCCAGTCCCCCACCCCTCTCTATCATCAACTGGCCGAACGGCTGGCGGCCGCTATCCGCGCCGGGGAGTTCGCACCGGGGGCGCGCATCCCTTCGGAACCGAAGCTGGCGGCGCAGTACGGCATCGGTCGGCCGACGGTACGCCAAGCCCTTGACTCACTCGTGCGCCAAGGGCTGCTCAGTCGGCGGCGGGGTTCGGGCACCTATGTGCGGGAAGCGCCCAAGGAAATTGACCTCTTTTCCCTCGACGGCACCGCCGCCTCCTTCCGCAAGAGGGGCCTGGCCATGGCGAGTCGCCTGCTCGGGCCAACGACGCGACGGACCATCACGACCGATGAGCGCCATCCCCTGGCCGGACGGGAGGTTTTCTCCCTAACCCGCCTGACCCGGGGCGAAGAACTCCCGGTGCTGCTTGAAGAACTCGATCTCGACGCCGGGCTCTTCCCCGGCCTCGACCGCCTCGACCTCACCGGGCAATCTCTTTCGGTCTTGGCGGCAGAACGCTTCTTCCTGCGCCCCTGCGGCGGCCGCCAGAATTTCTCCATCGACTATCTCGGCGGCGAGCGCGGCCGCCTGCTGGAGGTCACGCCGGAAACCGCCATCCTGCGGGTCGAGCGCCTGCTGCACTTCCCCCAGCGCGAAGCGGGCTTCTTCTCCCGGCTCTATTGCCGCACCGATCAATTTGTCTTTTCCCAAACCCTTGGAGGATTCGAGCATGCGTAAACGTGGCTATTACGCGGAGTTCGGCGGCGCCTTCGTCCCCGAAATCCTGGCCGCCACCTTCGACGAACTGGAGGCCGCCTTTGATGCGGCGAAAAGCGACCCGAGTTTCTGGGCCGAATATGTCGACATCATGTCGACCTACTCCTGCCGCCCCACGCCATTGACCTTTGCCGAAAATCTGACCCGCCATTTCGGCGGCGCGAAGATCTACATCAAGCGCGAAGATCTCAACCACACCGGCGCGCACAAGGCAAACAACGTCATGGGCCAAGGGCTGCTGGTCAAGCGCATGGGCAAGAAACGGGTGATTGCCGAAACCGGCGCCGGCCAGCACGGCGTCGCCACCGCCACCATGGCCGCCCGTTACGGGCTGGAGTGCACCATCTACATGGGCGAGGTCGACGTCGAACGGCAACGCCCCAACGTTTTCTGGATGGAGCGCCTCGGCGCCACCGTTGTCCCGGTAAAGGACGGCTCGCGCACCCTCAAGGACGCCATTAACGAAGCCTTCCGCGACTGGGTCGCGAACATGGACAGCACCCATTACGTGCTCGGCACCGCCTGCGGTCCCCATCCCTTCCCCGAGATGGTCACCTATTTTCAGTCGATCATCGGCCAGGAAGCCCGGCAACAAATTTTGAAACGCGAAGGGAAACTGCCCAAGCGGGTCTATGCCTGCGTCGGCGGCGGCAGCAATGCCATGGGGCTCTTTTCGGGCTTCATAGACGATCCGGTGGAACTGGTCGGGGTGGAAGCCGGCGGCTATGGCCTCGACTCGGGCCGGCACGCCGCCCGGCTCGCCTCGCAGGATGCCAGCATCGGCGTAGCCCAGGGTTACAAGACCTATTTCCTGCAGAACGACGACGGCCAGATGCAAGAGACTCACAGCATCGCCGCCGGTCTCGACTACGTCGGCGTCTCGCCGATCCTCGCCCATCTGCACACCTGCGGCCGGGCCCGCTTCGCGGCGGCCACCGACCGCGAGGTGATCGACGCCCTGGCCCTGACCATGCGCAAAGAGGGATTGATTCCCGCCCTCGAATCGTCCCACGCCTTCGCCCAGGCCTTCAAGGAAGCGCCGACCCTCGCTAAAGACGACTGCATCATCATCAACCAGTCCGGGCGGGGGGACAAGGACATCTTCACCGTCGCCGATGCCTTCGAGGATCCGGCCTGGCGAGAATTCATCAAATACAAGGCGGAGCAATACCATGCTTGAGACGACCATCCGCGCACAGGCCAAGAACAAAGACATCCTGCTCATGACCCACATCGTCATCGGCTACCCCTCGCTGGAGGACTCCTACCGGCTGGTCAAGACCATGGTTGAAGCCGGGGTCGAACTGATGGAATTGCAGATTCCTTTTTCCGAGCCGATTGCCGACGGCCCGGTGATCCTGCGCGCCAATCAGAAAGCGCTGGCGACCGGAATCACTGTCGATGAATGCCTCGACTTCGCCGAGCGGATCGCCCGGGAGTTCGACATCCCCTTCCTCTTCATGACCTACTACAACATCCTTTTCAAATACGGCGTGGCGAAGTTCGCGGCAGCGATGGCGGGGCGCGGGCTGAAAGGCTCCATCGTCCCCGACTTGCCGCCGGAAGAGGCGGAGGAATATCTGCGGGCGATGACTGAAAACGGCCTCGACCCGATCTTCATCCTCGCCCCCAACAGCCCCGCCTACCGGCTCAAACTCATCACCGAACAGGCCAAAGGCTTCGTCTACTGCGTCGCCCGCAAGGGGGTAACCGGCGCTCACACGGATTTCTCGCGGGATCTCGACGCCTACCTGACCCGTTGCCGAAACACGACGGAGCTTCCCCTGGCCCTCGGCTTCGGCGTGACCAGCAAGCAAGACGTGGATTTCCTCAAGGGCAAAGCCGATATCGCCGTGGTCGGCAGCCAGGCGATCCGGGTCTTCGAGCGTGACGGCGTCGAAGCGGTGGGGATGTTCCTCAAGGGCTTGCGTTAAGCAAAGGCCAGCCGCCATGAACTCCCGCTTGCCATCGGACCCTCCCGCCGAAAACTCTCCGGATGAGGTTGCGCGCCGCCGCGCCCGCCAGGGGCTCACTCTGGGGCTGCTGGCCTATATCAGCTGGGGCTCCTTCCCGGCCTTCTTCAAACTGCTCAACGCCGCCGCCCCGCTAGAAGTGGTCAGTCACCGCATCTGCTGGTCGGCGGCTTTCCTGCTTTTGCTGGTCGGACTGTCGCACCGGCTCGGGCCGCTTTGGCACGTGGTCCGCGAGCGAGGAACGCTCCTTACCCTCGGCGGTTCGACCCTGCTTATCGCCGCCAACTGGTCGGTTTTTATCGTCGCCGTACAACGGGGCCAGGTGCTGCAATCGAGCCTCGGCTATTTCATGACGCCACTGATCAGCGTGCTGCTGGGCTTTCTTTTCCTGCGGGAACGCCTGAGTTTATGGCAACGGATCAGCGTCGGGCTAGCCGCCCTCGGCGTCCTCAACCTCGCGCTGCGGCACGGAAGCATCCCCTGGATCGCCCTGGTTCTCGCCACCACCTTCGGGCTCTATGGACTCTTGCGCAAACTGGCGCGGGTCGACGCCCTGCTCGGCCTAACTATCGAAACCCTGCTTCTCACCCCCTTCGCCCTGGGCTACCTGATCTATCTGAAGTTCACGGGCCAAGGCGTCTTTCTCGCCGGCTACCCCGATCTGAACCTGCTTCTCCCCCTGGCCGGAGTCGTCACCGCCCTGCCCCTGCTCGGCTTCATCGGCGCCGCCCGTCGCCTGCGCCTGGCCACCATCGGCTTCCTCCAGTACATCACCCCCAGCCTCCACTTTCTTCTCGCCGTCGGCCTCTACAACGAAACCTTCTCCCGCAGCCATCTCATCAGCTTTCTCTGCATCTGGGCCGCCCTAGTCGTTTACACCGCCGACGCCCTGTGGCAGGGGATGGGGCGAGGTTCCGGCAAAGAGAAGCAAGCGGCCTGATCTGCGGCGGGTTTCGGTCAAGGGAGGGACAAGACGGGGATGGAAAGGACGATCCGGCGATGAGAAATGTGGCGAGGAAAGACCTGACCCCACCTGCCTCTTGCTTTTCCTTAAAATGTCATTTATAGTTCGCATAAAACGAACCAGAGGATACAATGTCATATCAATACGCGCAGTTCGCTACCGCATTGCGGCTGCTGAATGGACGGTTGGCCATCGCGGGTTCCCCCAATTACAACCTGGTCGTGTGTGGGGGCACGGCCCTGGTAGCAACTGAAATGGTCATGCGAGCCACCCGGGATGTCGACATCGTCGCGCTGGCGAACGACGCGGGGGAGCTGATCGACCCCGCGCCGCTTCCGGTGGAATTGGTCAAAGCAGCCAAAGAGGTGGCGGAGGATCTGGGCCTTCCCGCCGATTGGCTGAACAACGGACCGAGCAGCGGCGACGGGGGACTCTATCGTCTGGGCCTTCCCGAAGGTTTTGCCGACCGATTGCAATGGCGGTGGTTCGGTGAAAAGTTGACCGTCGCGTTCATCGGCCGGATCGACCAGATTTTTTTCAAGCTTTACGCGGCCGTCGATCAGTTCGGCAGCTACCATGCCACCGATCTTCAGGCGTTGGAGCCGACGGACGGAGAGTTGCTGGCGGCCATCGCCTGGTCAACGACCCACGATCCCTCCGAAGGCTACAAGAAAAGCATCCGAATGTTTTTCCGGGAGTTCGGCTATGCCCATCTCGTTGAGCGAATTTAAAAAAACCATCCTCGACCAGCTGCTTGACCTGCTCTGGCGGCAATGGACCGCGCTTGGCGTCTCCGGCTATGGTCTGTCCGAAGAGTCGCGGGTGATCGACCCGGAACCCCTGTTGCTGCTGACCTTGACGGTTGCCCGCTACGATGCCCGGCTCTTTGATGAAGTCCTGGACTGGTTGGAAATCAACGGGAATTTCATGAACATCCAGCGCCTGCAGAATCTGGTGACACAGTCCGGGTTCCAGGCCCAGGCGGAACTCAGCGCCGTCGCGGAGATGCTTGGGCGCAAATCGTCGGTGGCGCTCAAGTGGAAAAAACTGGCGACGAAATACGCGCGGGAAGAGGAATCGCCCCTTTTCTTCATGAAGGATGGGCGACCGATGCCGACGCCGAAAGAATGCGATGAAATTTTCCGTCGTCATGGGCTATTGCGGCCATCGCTGCAAACGCGGGGTCTTTCCCAACCGTTCCCTAGAGAAGGGATGCCGGCCCTGCTGTTGCGTTTACGGGCGCTCTTTGGCGTGAATCTTCGGTGCGAAATTCTTTGCCTGCTCGGGTCGGTCGATGAAATTCATCCTTCGCGGATCGCCAAATCGATCGGGCAGGGACCACGCTCGACCCAGAATGTTCTGGTCGAAATGGTTCACTCCGGGGTGTTACAGGTACGCAGCAGCGGTCGCGAAAAGCTGTACGCGCTGGCTCCGGAAACCCTCGACAAGCTGTTGCGTCCGAATGGTTTGACCCCGTGGGTGAATTCCGTTCCCCTCTTCCGTGCCCTGGAGATTCTCTGGCTGGGCGTGTCCGATCCCAAACGCCAGGAACTTGATGCGCTGATGCTTGCTTCCGAGTGGCGACGGTTGGCGAAAGAAATCGGGCCGTTGCTGGGAGACGCGGGCCTAGGACAGCCGTTAAGGGGAGCGTTTTCGTTCGCAGGCGAAAAGTATTATGATGTTTTTGTCGAGGACATCAGCAAAATGCTGGCATCGTTGTAGCGGATGTCACCATCCCGATTCCGAAGAGAAAATTGACCGGACGTCTGTCCTGTCATCCTCTGGGGGTTTTTGCGGGAGGAAAGAGACGATCCGGCGACGGGAAATGTGGCAAAGAAAGACCTGACCCTGGCACGATGGGCCGACAATTCGGTGTATGCGCGACGGTGGGCGGTTAGCGGGGGTCGATCCAGTGGACGCGGAGCTGTTCGGCATCGAGATTGTACAGGGCGTCGATAAAATGAACCTGCATGCTTCCCGGCCCGGCGGCTTGAGCAGCGGCGAGTTCCCCGCAGATGCCCATGACCGTCATGGCATGGCGGGCGGCCGTCAGCGAATCGCCGTTGACCGCGCAGAAAGCGCCGACCAGCGCCGTCGCGGTGCAGCCGAGACCGGTGACCTTCGGCATCAGCGGATGCCCGTTGCGAACCAGGAATTTCCTCTTGCCGTCCACCAGCAGATCGACCGCGCCGCTGACGACGACCGCGCAGGAATAGCGCCGGGCCAGCAGCAGCGCCGCATCCTCGGCGGCATCGGCCGCCGCCGAACTGTCGACTCCTTTGGTGCGCACGGCGCTGCCCGCCAAGGCCATGATCTCCGAGGCGTTCCCGCGAATGACGGCGGGCGCGGTTCGCCCGAGCAGATCGAGACAGGTCTGGGTGCGAAAGGTCGTGGCCCCGGCGCCGACCGGGTCGAAGATGATGGGAATCCCCCGCTCGCGGGCGGTCGCCATCGCCGTCGCCATGGCTTCGACCCATTCCCGCGCCAGGGTGCCGATATTGATCACCAGCGCCCCGGCAAGGGCGGTCATTTCGGCGACCTCCTCCACGGCATGGGCCATGACCGGCAGGGCGCCGACGGCCAGCAGCGCGTTGGCGGTATTGTTCATCACCACGAAATTGGTGATGTTGTGAACCAGCGGCGCCTCTTCCCGCACCCGCCGCAGATCGTTCCAGAGCTCGTCAACCACGTTTCTTCTCCTCGCCTCGTCAAAGTCCTTGAGCACTCCTGAATCCGCCAGGACGGTGCAACCCCTCTTTCAGTACATAAAATCGAAAAACCCCAGCAGGATTTTGTTCTTGAACCCCACCTCGATACCATACCGTCCGCGACCACGAAGGCAAGAGCGTGAAATTGGTGGACGGACCACCGCAGGTCGAGCAAAGAGAAATTCAAACGAGCGGATGAACTGGTCTTTCCGCTCGTGGGAGTTGTTAAGCCTGCATGGTCGATGGGGGCAAAGGGGGTGCATAGCTCATTGACTCAGCTTCGCGCTTGCAAGTCGATTAAGGCTGATATGGGCCTCCGCTGCCTCCATCGCCAGTTGACGGTGTACCTCGGGCGGGACGCGCACCATGAATTTGCCGCTGAAATGCTTGGTTGAAAGCGGTTCGGGCACTTGTTCGCCTTTTTCTGTCATGTCAAACACAACTTCCGCGACAAGCTTGCGAATACCTTTGAGAGCTGCTTCGGGAGAAGCCGCCAGCCAACTAAGGCTCGGAAACTCAACACAAAGACCAACGTGTTCGGCGTCTTCTTCCGACCAAGTGACCCGGTAAGTATATTTATCAGCTTTCTCCGCCATGGTCGATCTCCAATCGTTCGATTACCTTGAGAACCTGTTTCACCTGATAGACTTTCGCTCATCCCTTGCGATTCTGGATGTTGACACGCGGGTCGCCGATCCAAGGTGTTTTGTAGACTCGATGACTTCCGCTCGTCTGACGTGCCTGGCCGAAAAAGTAATCGCAGACCTTGCACAGATCGGTAAAACGAACGCCCCCAGGATTCTCGCGCATTCGCGCAATAAGATCAGCAATCGGCATTATGCATAGTATCCTTATTGATACCATTCGTCAAGGGATGGAAGGAGGGGTGACCCCGGTCATCAGGTCAGGTTGGCGGTGTTGTTCATCACCACAAAATTGATGATGTTCAACTTGTCAACTTGGAAGCGTGACCCTGGCGCCCTCTCCGAGAATGGGAGGAGGTTCCGACAAGGACAAGCGGACGGCGTGACGGTTGGCGGGATGTTTGGCCAGGGGGAAGATTTGAGACGTGGAGGAAAGGGAGTATCGGGTGATGAAAATGTGGCAAGGAAAGACCTGACCCCGCACCTCCTGCATTTTTCTGCCCACGATGTCATGGCACTCAACAGCCAGGTTATTTCCACCATGCCCTTTGTTTGTCTAAGTAGATACGGCAGCTAGGGATGTACACCGTGCCTCCTTGCCACTCATTTTTTGTCGAGGGTGAAAAATGGGTTGCAATATCAACTTCGTTGCCAGGGACGGGTGTTTTGTAGCGTTTTGAAGTTTTATAGTAACCGCCTGCGGATTGCTCATAACCGCCCGACTCAAACCACGTCGATTCTTCGACATAAAGGTGGTATTCGGAAAAGTGCACTGGTAGGACTGTTGACTCGCCAAGCCAGTAGTACACACGACCAAAATAAACAGCATGGCACCATTTTTCCCAAGCGCCGGGACTGTACCTTTCGTTATTAAGTCTGTCGTTAAACAGAGCTAACCACAAAACGCTTATTCCAGCCTTGTGGTATTCAGTTGTTCGCCGCGTAATTTCGTTGACGCTAATATTTGATTTTTGTACTTCGATGGCGACTGGGGCACCGTTGATAACAGCATATATGTCAGCGACGAGGGAACCTAAGTCGGCTTCAACATCGACATGAGTAACATTTGTCTTAGATTTCAGGTTGTTGTAAATTGATTCTTTACATCGTCTGTGCGCTTCTGTTTCGCCTTCACCATGACTGCAATTGAATGGCGGCTTATGGGCAAAATGGTGAATTTTAATATTACCTTTTCTAATTACCAGTTCATTTTTACAGCGTGGGCAAACAAATGGCGATTCTTCTTTTGTTGATTCACGTGCGAATACTTTTCTTTCATCTGAACATCGTATTCCGCAAAGCATAAGTTCCCCTTCTTTCAGAGGCCTAACATCTTAGGGCAACTGGGTGCGTCGTGTTAACTTGGAGAAGTAACCCCGCGAGGAGACCTAAATGTGATGCCACCGCAAAAAGAGAAGATCCGACAAATAGTTTAAATCATTAGATTATTTGCAATTTTTTTCTTGCGCCGGGACGTGATCTATTGTATATTCCTTAACAATTCCAATGCTTTGCGAGGGACTACCATGATTCACGTCAAAGACCACAAACAGGTCGACATGTTCCATCCCTTTGAGCATCTCGGCCCGAAACGGCTCGCCCTCCTGGAATC
>NZ_JAVESI010000014.1:0-75782 GCF_034006665.1 Trichloromonas sp. | reverse complement strand
TGGGTGGGGAACCTACCACGGAAGACCATACCAGCGGGCATCGGCCATCGCCGTTGCCGCTTGCGTTGTAACCCCTGGTTTTACACACGGGATGCACGGTGTCTATCTGACACCGTGAGGATGTCACGTTTTGTTCCCGGATTCAGAATCGAGGAAGGATCATGCAGATGAGCAAAACCCGTAAAATCGTCCGTTGCCTTCTCGGCGGTTGTCTGCTGGTGCTCGGCATCGTCAGTGCGGTCGCCGCCGCCTCCGACGAAGCCCCGGCCCAGGTTGCCGAAACCCTGAAAAAGACCTATCCCAAGTTGGAATTCCAGAAGATTTTTACCAGCCCCATCGCCGGACTCTACGAGGTCGCCGCCGGCGGGAAGATCCTCTACTTTGCCCCGAAAACCGGGCACATGCTCGCGGGGGAACTCTGGACCAAAGACAGCGTCAACCTGAGCAAGGAGCGTCTCGGCAAACTCATGGGAGAAAAGCTCAAACTCCTTCCCCTGAATAAGGCGATCAAAATCGGCACGGGCAAGAACACCGTCATCGAGGTCACCGATCCGGACTGCATCTTCTGTCGCAAGGGCTCGGACTTTTTTGCCCAGCGCAAGGACGTGACCCGCTACATCTTCTTCCTGCCGCTGAAGATGCATCCCCAAGCAGAGCAGAAGGCGCGTTACGTTCTCTCCGCCGCCGACCCGGCCAGCGCCTATGAAGAAGTCATGTCCGGCCGCTACGACGAAGGTCCCATCCCCTTTTTCAAGGATAACGGCGTCATAGAGAGCCACAAGGAAGCGACCGCGCTACTCGGCCTGAACGGTACACCCAATTACTGGATCAACGGCACCTTCGTCGCTGGGGCCAACATCAAAGCCATCGAGCGGTTGCTCAAGTGACCACCAAGAAACAGGCCTGGTTCGGCTGGTGCATGTATGATTGGGCCAACTCCGGCTTCGCCACGGTCATCCTGGCGGCGGTCTTGCCCGTCTACTTCGTTTCCCTGGTGCCGGAAGGGGGAGCGCCTCTCTCCCTTTTCGGCCAGAGCCGAACCATGCCGGCCTCGGCGCTGTGGGGCTACGCCGTCTCCCTGTCGATGGTGCTGGTCGCCGTCACCGCTCCCTGGCTCGGCATCCTCGCCGACCGCCAGGGGCGACGGCGGCAACTGCTGATCGTCTTCGCCCTGCTCGGGGCAACGGCCACCGCCCTTCTGGCCCTGGCCGGACCCGGCCGCTACCTGCTGGCGGCGGCGCTCTTCGTCGTCGCCAACGTCGGCTTCGCCGCCGGCAACATCTTCTACAACGCTTTTTTGCCGGCTTTGGCCGAAAGCCATGAAATCGACCGGCTATCGGCCCGGGGCTTCGCCCTCGGCTACATCGGCGGCGGCCTGCTGCTGCTCATCACCTTCGCCATGATCCAAGGCCACGAGTTTCTCGGTTTCGCCGATCGCGGTGCCGCGACCCGCGCCGGGTTTCTGCTCACCGGCCTGTGGTGGGCAGCCTTTTCCATCCCCACCTTCCGCCATGTGCGGGACAGCGCCTTTCTCCATCCTCCCGCCCCGCTGCCGAGCGGCTTTCGGGGCTATCTGCACACCTTCGGCGAACTGCGCCGTTACCCCGACCTGCTGCGCTTTCTCGTCGCCTATCTCTTCTACAACGACGGCATCCAGACCATCATCGTCGTCTCGGCCATCTTCGCCCGGGAGGAACTGGGCCTCTCCCAAGTCAGCATCCTCGGCTGCTTTCTCATGATCCAGTTCATCGCCATGCCCGGCGCCCTGCTCTTTGGGCGCCTGGCGGAGAAGCGCGGGGCCAAGGGCGCGGTCATGCTCAGCCTCTTCCTCTTCATCGCCGTCAGCGGCTACGCCTTCACCATGCGCCACGACTGGGAGTTCTGGATTCTCGGCCTGATCGTCGCCCTGATCCTCGGCGGCAGCCAGGCCATCAGCCGCTCGCTCTTCGCCGGCCTCGTCCCCGTCACCAAAACCGCTGAATTTTTCTCCTTTTACGCCATCAGCGGTAAATTCGCCTCGATCTTTGGTCCCCTCCTCTTCGCCCTCATCGCCGACCTCACCGGCTCCTCCCGCCACGCCATCCTCGCCCTCGCCGCCTTCTTCCTCGTCGGCATCATTCTCCTCGCCGGCGTCGACATGAGCCGCGGAAAAGCCATCGCCCGACAAGGGGCGGAATCCTGAGCCTCCTCCCACGATCTTCCCGGCGGATCTTTTCAAAACATGAAAATTCCCCTGTCGGCGTCGCCGGGAATCGCGGCGAAAAGGCCGGGCAGTTTGTCGATTCGGCCTCAAACCTCAAACGCAGCGTTTGCGAACGGCCTATAAGGTTCTGGACTTGCGCGGCTTGTTGCGGTAATTTAATGGACTCTCCGGTGCGCCTCGGCGCGCCCCCTTTGACTCTTACGCCACAGGGAATCTTCATGCGCAAAACGATTATCGCTACGGTATCGATCATGGTCTTCGGCATGGCCCTGGTCTTTTTCATCCACTCTGCCCATAACCGCTTCGCCCTGGTCATCAACGAAGACGGGAAGACGTATCAGATCGACAAACGCAGCGGCAAAACCTGGCTGATCGAGGGGGATAAAAAGACTCCTCTGGATGCTCCCGACCAGCCCCGGCCAAAGCTGGAAGAATTCGAGATGGCGGCGGAAGACCTGAAAAATCTTCAGGTCGAAGGGCGCATCAGGAAGGGCACCTTTTTCGGCAAGCTCTACAACGGCACGGGTCAACCCATTACCCGGGTGACCTTCAAGGTCAACGCTCGGGAAGCGGACGGTCGCCTGCGCTGGAGCCGGGATTTTACCGAGGGAATGTTCGTCAAGCCGCAGACCACCGGGCGCTTCGCCATCACCGTGACCGACGGCGACGACGTCGGCGAGGTCAGCTGGATCATCGTGAAAGCCTTCACCCGCCCCCTGACCAACGACTCCCCGGCGGGACGATAAATAAATTTCCCAAGGATGAAAGAATAAATCAAAAAGCCTTATCCCTTTCATCCCTGTATAAAATCCTCTTGAACCGCTTTTTATCGCATTGCATTTCATTTTCCGGAGAGAACCCATGAGTATCCTCTTTACCCTGACCGGACTGGCCCTGGTCGCCGTCCTCTTCTTTTTTCCCGAACAGTTCCCCCCCCATCCTGAACTCCTCTCCCAGCTGCACATCGCCGCCGTCGCGCTGCTCGGCATCGCTGCGCTGCTGCAACTGGTCGGTCTCTTCCGGCGCAAACCGGCGGCGGTCGAGGCGCCGGCGGTGAAGGCTCCGGCACCGGAACCGGTCGCGCCCCGTCCCGCTCCGGAAAAACTCGCCCAAGCCCAAGTGGTGCGTTTTCTTGGACAGTTGCAGGAAAAAGGCCGTCTTGTCGATTTCGCCATGGACGATATCACTCCCTATTCCAACGAAGAAATCGGCGCCGCCGCCCGGGTGGTGCATCAGGGCTGCAAGGAAGTGCTGGCCGAAACCTTCGACATCCGCGCCCTCCATCCCGGCAGCGAGGGGGAAGACCTGACCCTGGCCGCCGATTTCGATGCCCGCGCCTACCGGCTGGTGGGCAAGGTTCCCGAGCATCCTCCCTTTACCGGCCGGGTGCTTCATCGTGGTTGGAAAACCGCCCGCGTAAACCTGCCCCAGCTCACCGACGAGGCCCGCGAAGTGATCGCCCCGGCCGAAGTGGAAATCGCCTAAAAATCGGAGTCCGGAATCATGACTAAACGCTTTGCCCTGGGCATCGACCTCGGCACCTCCAACTCGGCCCTGGCCTACAGCGCCGTCGATGGCGACGAATCTCCGCAGGTGCTACCCGTCCCCCAGCTTCTCTCTTTCCAGTCCGTCGGCGAGCGGGAGACCCTGCCCTCGGCCCTCTACCTGGCCCTGGAACAGGAGGCGGCCTCCGCGAGCGCCCGTCTCCCCTGGGAGGAAGGGGCGCCGCCGACCACCGTGATTGGCGAATTTGCCCGCGCTCACGGCGCCCTGTCGCCCGAGCGGCTGGTGACCTCGGCCAAATCCTGGCTGTGCAATCCCAATATCGACCCGGAACAGCCCCTGCTTCCCTGGCAGTCCGATCTCGGGGAACGGAAAATCTCCCCCCTGACCGCTTCCCGCCGTTATCTGGAGCATCTGCGTCAGGCCTTTGTCCGGCATCTGGGAGAGACAGGGCAGGCCGTCGATCTGGCCGCATGCGAAATCGTCCTCACCGTCCCCGCCTCCTTCGACGAGGTAGCGCGCCTGCACACCCACCTGGCCGCCGAATCCGCCGGCTGGGGGGAAGTGACCCTGCTCGAAGAGCAGCAGGCTGCCTTTTATCACTGGATCGACAGCCACGGCGACAACTGGCGCGAGCAGGTAAGCCCCGGCGACCTGGTGCTGATCTGCGATGTCGGCGGCGGCACCGCCGATTTTAGTCTGGTGGCGGTGGCCGAGCATGAGGGCGAGCTGCACCTGGAGCGGATCAGTGTCGGCGACCATCTGCTCCTCGGCGGCGACAACATGGACCTGGCCCTGGCCCACCATCTCAAGGCCGAACTCGAAGGCCAAGGGCAGAAGATCGACAACTGGCAGTTCCTCTCCCTGGTCCACGCCTGTCGCCTCGGCAAGGAAAAACTCTTTGCCGACGCTGCTCTCGACCATTACCCCATCAGCCTCGCCAGTCGCGGTTCCAGCCTTTTCGCCCGCACCCTGACCACCCAGCTGAACCGTGAGCTGCTCGTTCGCGTACTCCTCGACGGCTTCTTTCCTGCCGTCGCCATCGATCAGCATCCCCAGCGTCGCCGCCACTTCGGCCTGCGCGAATTCGGCCTCGACTACGCCGCCGAACCGGCCCTGAGCAAGCATCTGGCCGAATTCCTCGCCCGCGGCTGGCAGAATGTCCAATCCCGGGATGAATTGCGCACCCTCGTCGGCGAGCGTTACGGCGAGCACCAGGGATTGCGCTTTCTGCGTCCCAATGCGGTCCTCTTCAACGGCGGGGTCTTCAAGGCCGCCCCCCTGCGCCAACGGCTGCTCGACATCCTCGCCGCCTGGAGCGACGGCGCTCAGGTAAGGGAGCTCGCCGGCGCCCATTTCGATCTGGCGGTGGCCAAGGGCGCCGCCGCCTTCGCTCGCATCCGCGCCACCGGCCAGGGCATCCGTATCAAGGCCGGCACCGCCCGCTCCTACTATATCGGCCTCGAATCAACCATGCCCGCCGTCCCCGGCTTCACCCCGCCGCTCAAGGCAGTCTGCGTCGTCCCCCAGGGGATGGAGGAAGGGAGCGACATCCCCCTGCCCGACCGGGAATTCGGTCTGATCACCGGCGAGCCGGTGGAGTTCCGTTTCTTCTCATCGAGCATCCGCGCCGGCGACCAGGTAGGGGATGTGGTCGAGGGCGAGGAGGAACTGGAGGAGACCGCCCAGCTGGAGGTCACCCTTCCCCCGGCCTTGGGGCAGATCGGCGAATTTCTCCCCGTAACCCTGCATTCGGTCGTCACCGAACTGGGCACCCTCGAACTCTGGATGCGTCACGCCGCCAGCGGCAAGGAATGGAAAGTGGAGTTCAATGTCCGCGCCCAGTAACCCCCGCTACAGCATCGGCATCGACCTCGGTACCACCAACTGCGTCCTCGCCTACCTCGATCAAAAGGAACCGCGCCGGGGCATCCGCGTCTTTGCCCTACCGCAATGGGAATCGGCGGAGAGCCACGGACGTTTCGAGCTGCTCCCCTCCTTTCTCTGTGCCCTGACGGCGGCGGAGCGGGAAACGGGCTTCGATCCCGCCAGCGGTCCCCATCCCGGCCCCTTCCCCGGCTGGATTCCCGGCCTCTTCGCCCGCGCCCAGACCGCCCTGCGTCCGGGGCGGGTGGTCAGTTCGGCCAAGTCCTGGCTCTGCCACGGCGATATCGACCGCGACGCCCCGATCCTCCCCTGGAAATCGGAGGAAATCCCGGCCGAGCAGCGCCTGTCGCCAATCCAGGTGAGCAGCGCCTATCTCGCCTGTTTCAAGGAAAACTGGAACCGCCTGATGGCCGCCGACGATCCCCGGGCGGCCTTCGAGCATCAGGATGTGGTCATCACCGTCCCCGCCTCCTTCGACGAGGTCGCCCAGCGCCTGACCCTCGAAGCGGCCCGACTGGCCGGCTATCCCGAAAGCCTGCGCCTGATCGAGGAGCCGCAGGCGGCCTTTTACGCCTGGCTCGACGAGGGGCGCAACCTCACCCAACTGGCGGAACTCCTCGACCGGCTGCCGGAAAAGCAGGCGCGGGTGCTGGTCTGCGACATCGGCGGCGGCACTACCGACCTCAGCCTCTTTGAGGTACGCGCGGCCGCCGACTCCCCCATCGGCCTCGCCCTCACCCGCCTGGCGGTGAGCGACCATATCCTCCTCGGCGGCGACAATATCGACCTGACCCTGGCGCACCTGCTCGAACAGAAGCTGCTGCGCGGCCAGGGCAAGCTCTCGGGGCGGCAATGGAACCAGCTCCTCGCCCAGGCCCGCGATCTCAAAGAACGCCTGCTTGGGGATGAGGTGGCGGAAGACGGTCGCGAATTTCCCATCACCGTCGCCGGCAGCGGCTCCGGCCTCTTCGGCTCGACCTTGAGTGCAAAAATCAGCGCCCGCGAGGTGCGCGACTGCATTGTCGATGGCTTCTTCCCGTTGTGCGCGGCCTCCGACCGCCCGCGCAAGAGCAGCGGCGGGCTGCGCGAATGGGGACTGCCCTTCGCCGCCGACAGCGCCGTCACCCACCATCTCGCCGCCTTCCTCGACGGCCAGCATATCGACGCGGTGCTCTACAACGGTGGCTCCGTCACCCCCGAGGCCCTGCGCGCGCGCCTCACCGACCTTTTCGCCGCCTGGCAACAGGGCGAGCGGCCGACGGTCCTCGCCAGCGACTCCCTGGCCATGGCGGTGGCGAAAGGCGCGGCCAAATACGGCTATCTGCTGCGTCAGCCCCAAGGCGGTGAACGCATCGCCGGCGGCCATGCTCACGCCCTCTATCTGGAAGTCAAACAGAAGAAAAAGGGGCACAGCCTGATCTGTGTCCTCCCCCGGGGGATGGAGGCGCACGAAACCATCGTTCTTTCCGAGCAGGCCTTCGATCTGCTAGTCAACCAGCCGGTGCGCTTCCAGTGCTACTACTCGGCCCGCCGCCGGGGGGACCGGCCCGGGGATGTGGTCGCCTGGAACGAGGAGGAGTTTCATCCCCTCCCCCCCTTGCAGACCGCCATCCACCTCCCTCTCGATCGCCCGAAACCGGCCAACAACCGCCTGCGGGTCAATCTCGAATGCACTCTCAACGAGCTCGGGCTGTTGCAGCTTCATTGCCTGGAAGAAGGCGGCCCCGGCCGCTGGCGGCTCGACTTCAACCTGCGCAAGAGCCTGCTTGAAGAAGCCCCGCTCACCCTCCCCGCCGCCCCCCTGGCCGCCGAAGGCCAGGCCACCGAGGCCCAGCGGCTGATTCAGGCCTTGTACGGCAAGAAGCTCGATCCCGATTTCCCCGAACTCAAGCCGAACCAGCTTCTGCGCCGTCTCGAAGAGACCCTCGGCAGTACCCGCGAAAACTGGGACATCCTCACCCTGCGCGGCCTCTGGCCGACTCTGGCGGCGGGGATGACCCGGCGCAACCGCGGCCTCGCCCATGAACTGGCCTGGCTCCAGCTCGCCGGTTACGCCCTGCGCCCCGGCTACGGCGTCGCCCTCGACGAAACCCGCATCGAAGAAGCCTGGCGGCTCTTCAGCCTCGGCCTGGCCTTCCCCGACGACAAACCCGCCCTCGACCATTGGCACATCTTCTGGCGCCGCATCGCCGGGGGGCTCAACGCCCAGCGCCAGGAAAAGATCTACCAAAAGCTGCAGGGGCAGATGCAGGGGGGGCGGGAACTGCCCCAGGAACTGGTACGCCTGCTCGGCTCCCTCGAACGCCTGCCCCTGGCGTTAAAGCAGTCGCTGGTCAAGAAACTGCTCGCCGGCTTCACCCGTTTCAAGCACCGAGAACCCTACGCTTGGGCGCTGGGGCGGCTTCTCGCCCGTGTCCCCCTCTACGCCGGACCGGACAGCATCCTGCCGCCAAGCGAGGTGGAAAAGGCCTACCGCGAACTGGCCGCCCTCGACTGGCACCAGAGCGACTACAGCTCCCTCGTCCCCCTCTTCGTCCAGGCGGCGCGGCGCACCGATCAGCGCGACGTGGATATTCCCCCCGAACTGTGCGAAACCCTCCTCGGCAAACTAAAGGACTCCGGCGCCCGTCCGGAACAGCTGCGCGTCGTGCGCGACTGCATCCCCATCGAAGAAGCCGACCGCGTCGCCCAATTCGGCGAATCCCTCCCCGCCGGGTTGTTTCTGGTCTCGGGGGGGTAGGAATCCGACGAATCAGGCGCACATCGGTGCGGGCCAGGGATATAAGGGCGCAGCATGCTGCGCCCCTACCTCTATCAACCACCGCCAAACAAAACGGCCCGGTCTCTCGGAAGATGAGAGCCGGGCCGGTTTCATGACAGCCTGTCAAAATATCGCAGGTTTCGGTAACGCCTTTGCCGTACTTACGCCACCTGGACGTGAATTCTTTTTCCGAGAGCCTTCAGGGCGCGCTCCATGGTTTGCAGACGGGTTCCGTGGTGTGGATCAAGCATGCGGCGAACCTCTTTCTCGTTGACGTCCATCATCTTGGCCAGGGCGATTTTATTGACCCGCGCCTCGCGCATCGTTAGATAGAGCGACGCTTTCAGGGCGATATGCGCCGGCAGAACGATGCTGTGGTCAGGGGCCGATTCGGATGGTACGGGAATCTCTTCACCGTCATCGATGCGACCGGCAACCGCCTCGGCAAGACAGTCCTCAGCCAGGGCCAACGCCTCTTCCAGGTCGCCTCCCGAAGTCAGTGCCTCGGGGAAATCAGGAAAAGAGACGACAAAGCCGCCGCCTTCTTCCGGCACAAGAATCGCGGGAAAGGTGAAACGGTTTTTCATAATGATCTCCTGGGCCGGGCTCAGAAGTCTTCTTTCTGAATGCCAAGCTGTTTGAGCAGGGCGGCCAGCAGGCCCGGCCCGATTTCACCGTGTTTTACGGTCGTTTTCCTGTCGCCGTAATACAGAGTGCCGTGGCTGCCCTTGCCCTGCTTGCAGTCGAAACGAACGGCAACATTGTTCATTTTCCCATGCTTCTTGACTTTCTTGATGAATTCGTCGCCGTTCATGTCACACATTTTCGGACAGTTTTGTCCGTTCGTCAACAAAAAATTGCGCATTGGTCGCTCCGCATGCGCCTTGGTCCGGGTTGCGTACCCCGCACCAATCAGACACCTTGGGTGCAGATCAGAGATGTAAGGGCGCAGCATGCTCCGCCCCTGCCGCAAACAACCACCGATAAAACAAAACCGCCCCGGCCTCTCGAAAGACGAGAACCGGGCGGACATTCTGCCCTGGCCCTGCAACTGTCCTGGCTCCGCAACTTGACGGAAACCATCGGGTAGCTTAAGATTCTCATCAAGACCGGCAAAGGGGGCATAAATGCTGAAACTTTCCATTGATGAAGCAAACAACAAACTCGGACGGTATCTCGACAAACTGGAAAAGGGGGAAAAAATTCTCCTCTGCCGCAGGAACCGTCCGATCGCGGAAATCCGTTCGCTGCATTCCCCCGCTCTACACAAACCCAGGCCGATCGGACTCGCCAAAGGTCTGTTCAGCGTACCGGAAAGTTTTTTCGAGGAACTTCCCGACGACATGCTGCGCTCTTTCGCGGGTGAAGCCCCTTGAACCTGTTGCTCGACACCTGCGCCTTCTTGTGGCTCATCAGCGATGCCCCCGAATTGTCGCAAAACGCCCGCCAGCTTTTCACCAACACGGAGAATCAGGTATACCTCAACGTGGCCTCTGCCTGGGAAATCATCGTCAAGAACAAGTTAGGCATAGCTCCCCCTGCCCGAACCGGCCCACGATTTTGTCCATAACTGGCGAAAACGCCATCAGATTGAAACCCTGCCCCTGGATGAACCCGCCGTCCTACAGCTTTCCCGCCTGCCGGAATATCACAAAGACCCGTTCGACCGCATTCTCATTTGCCAGGCCATCGCCAACAGCCTGATTATTCTGACACCGGACAGCCAGATCACGCGCTACCCGGTTCGCACCGAATGGTAAACGATCACTCTCCGTGAAAAACAACCGGCCCGGTCTCTCGCAAGATGAGAGCCGGGCCGGTTTCATGACAACCAGACTAAAGACGCCAAATTGGCACCATTATATTGCCATTGAGGCGCCACAATGATATGCTCTGTCTCAAAACTTGCGACCCTCCGCAACCGCCGGGGATAGTCGTCTGGGAATGGAGAATACCGTTATGGCCGCTAAAACAGAGAGAATATCCGCCAGGGTTCCGGAAAACGTCCATGCCCTACTGGAACGGGCCGCTGACCTGCTCGGGTCGACCATGAACCAGTTCGTGGTCCAGGCGGCAGTTGATCGGGCGCGAAAGGTCATCGAGGACGAAAACATCATCCGGTTGACCGGAGATTCGTCCAGGCTCTTTTTTGAAGCCTTAGAGAGTCCCCCCGCCCCTAACGAAAAACTGCTCGCCGCTGTCAAGGCGCACAAGGAACGTCTGGATGTTGCGGATTGAAGAGTTGGGCAAAAACCACGATCGCAAAAGCTTCGACTGCGGCGAACTCGCTTTGAACGCCTTTTTGCAGACCCTGGCCCGCCAACAACAGGAGAAGGGGATTTCGCGGACGTTTGTGTTGGTGGATAACGAACGGCCTGAAACCATTCTCGGCTATTTTTCCCTGGTCGCCTGTGAGGTTGTCAGCGAGGATCTCCCGACTGAGTTGGCGAAAAAATACCCCCTTCGCGCCCCAGGCGCGAAATTGGCCCGCTTGGCTGTGGATCGTCGCCGCCAACGGCATGGCTATGGGCAAATTATGTTGGTGGAAGCGATGAAGAAAACCCTCACAGTTGCCGAAAACATCGGCATCATCGGTTTTTTCGTCGATGCCAAAAATCACGAGGCCCGCAATTACTATCAGCGGTTCGGCTTTCTTTCCTTTCCAGTCCGCCCGCTAGAAATGTTCCTGCCGTTGGCAACTATGCGCCAAGCGCTGTCCGACCCCGTGTCGAGGGAGGGAACTGGTTAGATTCGATCATTCTCCCCAAACCAAGTGCACATGAGTCGTTTATACCGCCTTCCGCACCCGTTCGCATTCGCCGGTTACCACGTCCACCAGCTGCGCGAATCCCTCCCCGTCGGGTTGTTCTTGGTCAGTCACGGGGGGGGGTAATCGTTCGCCGAAGGCGTCTCTCCCGCCAAAATCGGCCACACATCCCCCCTGTCCGCGTTAATCAATCCGGTCCATCCTTCTTGTTTCCTGTTCCCTTGCATTTGGGGCAGTCGCGTAAAACCTCACCTTCTGTAATGTCCCAATAATCAGTTATCCGGCCGGCCCCAAGACATCCTCCGCAGAGCCCGGTCTGTGCCTCATAGTTGGCAACCTCCTTCCGCACGTCCGACAGGGAAACGAGTATCCTGGTGAGGGGTCCGTCGAACAGGATGCGCCCCTTCGCGCGCCCCCACCGGATATCTCTCGGGATCCCCCCGTCGACCACCAGTTCCTCCCCCCCCGACAACAATTCCCAGCGAAGTATTCGCCAGGCATCTGGTGCTTCCAGTTTTTTCCGCGCCACCGATTCCAAATGAATTCTCAGGGAGGGTTGAATGAACAAAGCATGAAAAAAAAGGAATCCAGCTTCCTTTTTTAACCCGAACCGACTAGGAACCCCAGCTAAAGCGTCCCAATCGCGCATTTTTGGGTAACTGGCTGTTTTTCTTGCAGACCGATCTGAGATACCCCACCGATGGGCCAGTGCCTGGAGAGTCCAGCCTTTTTCGCGAGCTTTTTGTGTGTAGTGGTTCATGGCTATTTCTCCGTGATTTATTCTTCAGTCGCGGGCAACAATAACATATCTACTTACAATAATAGGAACAATGCTGCCTGTTTTGCAAAAAAATTCGACAGGGAAATGGCCATATTGATGAAAAAATCTCTCTTCAAAAAACAGGAACAATAGTACCTATTTTTACAGACAAAGGATTTAGGAACCTGAGTTCCTATTTTGTTTTCGGCAAACCGACGTACAGTGTGTGCACATGATGGTACCCGCCCCGAGGTCGAGCGCTGGCAACATTTTGTTGCCAATTTAGGATACAAAATGGTGCCAATCCATAGATAAAACAACGCTCAAAAAAGGGTCATTTCTTGGCAACAAATTGTTGCCAATTTAGGATACAAAATGGCGCCAATAAATTGGTAACTTGACACCAAGTCATGACACAACTCAAACACAGGGAAAAAGACAACATGTAAAGGTGTTGCAGTTGTCTTTTTGTCCACAACAGTAACGTACAGAGCACCCGGAAAACAGCCGGCTTAACCAATTCTCCGGCAACACCCAGACGAACCGGAATTCCCAGCCCTAAAACCGGGTACTCCAGGCCCTCTGGAAGACCCGGTTTTTCGCGCAAAAAAACACTTCGAAAACGGCCCTCGCAGAGGGGCAAAAAACCGCAACGATTTTCATAAAAAAAGCGATGATCAATCGTAGGATGCGACGAGGTTTTTGCCGTACCCACGCCACTTGGACGTGAATTCTTTTTCCGAGAACCTTCCAGCTTTTCACCAACACGGAGATTCGGGTTACCTCAGCGTGGCCTATGCCTGGGAAATCATCGTCGAGAACAAATTAGGCAAGCTCCCCCTGCCCGAACCGGCCCACGATTTTGTCCATAACTGGCGAAAACGCCACCAGATTGAAACCCTGCCCCTGGATGACCCCGCCGTCCTACAGCTTTCCCGTCTGCCGGAATATCACAAAGACCTGTTCGACCGCATTCTTATCTGCCAGGCCATCACCAACAGTCTGGTTATTCTGACAACGATCAGCCAGATCACGCGCTACCCGGTTCGCACCGAATGGTAAACGATTACTCTCCGTGAAAAACAACCGGCCCGGCCTCTCGGAAGATGAGAGCCGGGCCGGTTTCTTACAACTGCCCAAAAACGTAGGATGCGGTGACGCAGGAACCGCATCGCTGTGCGTTTGGGAAAAACTTCAAGATTTTCAGAGATGAGGGGGATGAAGGGGATAAAACCGGGTAAAAAAAGGCCGCTTATTCGATGACGACGTTAAGATGCGCCGTCGACCGGTTACGGGGCTTTTTCTTGAGCCGGATTTCGATGTCGTGGTCGAGGGCCAACAGAAAGGTCAGCAACCGCTCCATGGAAAATCCGCCCTGCCGACCGTTCATGATCGCCGACACCTTGGGCTGGTCAATGCCCAGAAGTTCGGCGGCGGCCGCTTGGGTCAGGTGTCGATGGGCAAGTATCCGGCTGATGTTCCGCGCCAGTTCGGCTTTCGCCAGACGCTCTTCCGGAAGGGGAAGCCCCAGATCGGCAAAAACATTGCCGCTGCTTTTTTCGATGTCGGTTTCGATTTCGTTGACGGCTTTTTCTCCATCTTCTCCGCGACCCGAAGCCGATGGGGAATAAGGTCCAGGTCGGGTTTCGGGGTGGCGATCCCTTTTTTCGATTTTTTCTGGAAATCGCGAAGAAAGCTCATCGGCAAGGCTCCAATCCACCAGATCGGTACTGCGGCGGGTCAGCTTCATATCGAGCAACGCCAGGGGAACCGAGGCCCGCCAGAGACGGCAATCGGGGTCATAGCTCAACTGCTCGGCGATGTCGGCAGGCAAGCGCTTGGTATGGATGAATTCGATGTGCCCGAAATGGCCGCAGTCGACGATATGACTGCGACCGGACGACATCAGGGTGATCCAGTTCAGCGGGATCTGGGAAATGACCCCGGCATCGCTCAGCACGGTTTCGAGGCTCAGGTAATTGAAGGCATCGGCGCGAAGTTTCGCAGCGGCATGATACAGCACCCGTCCCGCCGGATAGTTCACCCGGGGATAAAGATAAACACCCTTGCAGACCCGCTGCAGCACACCGGCCTTTTGCGCACGGCTCAGCAAGGCCTTGAAGGGCCCGGGCTCGGTCTCAGGCAAGGCGCAGCGCAGATCGTCCAGGGAAAAAAGATAATTCTCCGCACTGGCGAGGCGCTCCAGGATTCGGCTGAGTGTTTTCATCGGCTGCATTTTTTTGGTCAACACGTAGTGACGTTTTTTATGACTTTATGTGTATCACGCCCACCGGCTAAATTCAACCGTCGACGCCCTGCTGCCAAAATTCGTAGGATGCGGTGACGCAGGAACCGCATCGTGTTGCGTTTAGGAAAAACTTCGAGATTTTCAGGGATGAAAGGGATGAAGGGGATGAAGGGGATGAAAGATCAGCAATCCCGTTCGTGAAGTTCATCCCGCGTCCACTGAGCATCACCGCGCCGCGACTGGAACCGTTTGGTAAAGATGTCCGACACGGCCCGCAAGGACTCGACCTGGTCATAAATCCTGTCTACGGATATTTCCTGAATGCAGCGGGCGTGGATGGGACATGGCGGGGTGGTGCCGAAGCGGGTGCAGGGGGAGCATGGCAGGTTGAGGTTGATGACCGCGTGGCGCGCTCCCCGGGGTGCCCATTTGGCGGCGATGCCGGGGCCGAAGAGGGAAACGGTCGGGATTCCCAGGCCGACGGCCAGATGCAGCACGCCGGAATCGCCGCTGACCAGCAGGGCACTGCGTTGCAGGATGGCGGCTGTTTCCACCAGAGTCGTTCGCCCCGCCAGATTCAGTCCGCCATCCTTGACGATCTCTTCCCCCGCCTCGCGATCCTCCCTGCCCCCCACGACGACGACATTCCTCCCCGCGTGGAGCAAACACCCGGCCAATTCCCTAAACCGTTCCGCCCCCCATCGACGCTCGGGAATGCTGGCGCCGGGGAAGAGAGTGACGAAGGGTTCGGTTATTCCTGCGAGCAGTTCCTGGACGCGGTTGGCGGCGGCGGGTGGGACGGAAAGAAAAGGTTTGTCGCCGTCGGGGATGCAAGAAATGTCGAGAGGACGCAGAAGGTGAGCGAAACTCTCCATCTCATAATCATCATGAGCATAGTCGATGCCATGGGTGAACATCCGTCGCCGTTCGTTGGTGGCGAAGCCGATCTTGACATTTGAACGGATCAGACGGGCAACGATGGCGGATAGGCGGTGCCACTGTTCGGTATCGATGATGACGTCGTAGCGACAACGGAACACCTGAAGAAATTCCGCAGGGCGGTCGTAAAGGAAAATCCGATCAATCTGCGGGCAGAGGTTAAAGACCGAGGCATTGCGTTTTTCGGCGAGGATATCGATCGTTAAGGATGGGTAGGCGGATTTCAGGACGTGGATGATGGGGATAAGATGAACGGCATCGCCGATGCCGCCGGGACGAATGAGGAGAATGCTGGGAGAATTCAGTGGTGCAATTTTGAGCTTCGGCGGTGGAAGTATCCACGCAGTGAAAATACCTAAGACTCTATCTATTCTTTTCAACCACTTGATATTCAAATGGACCCACCAGAATAATCACCCAACCTGGCATTCAGGGGAAACGGCGCTCGCCGGTATGGATGGAAATAAAAGAGGAAAATATGGTGTAAAACGTCGTTATCAATAGCAAACAAAAACCGATCTTCAACCCAACAAGGGGAAATCCCAAGAGGGGAAATAAAAATAACGTTAACGCTTCATAGTCAGGAAAAGATAAAAATGACTTGAAGTTTCGGCGAAAGAAGAATTCACGATACCGCTGAAAACCCCGAAGGAAATAATATTTTTTTGAATAATCAGGTGAATTTTCAGAAACTTTCACTACTCCAAAAGATAAATTAACCAAGTAAGAAATATAAGATTCGGCAATATGCATAAAAATCATCGCAACAACCATGAACGTTGCCAAAACACCTTGCCCAAATGCCAATGCCGACAATATCAGAATGTCACCGATCAGATCCGACATATGATCAAAATAACGTCCAAAATTTGAAGTTTTTCCTTTTAAACGAGCGACGGGACCATCGATGCAATCGATCAAATACCCCAAATAATAAAAAATCGCTCCCAGAATAAGGCCCGAGCGATTGCCAGTAAGAAAACTTAAAGCGGAAATAAATCTAAAAAAACACGAAATCGTTGTTATTTGATTAGGGGTCAATTCAGTGTGGTTGCATATAAGAACAACCAGACGATTGGCTAAGGGAAGTACCACGAAGGACGCCCACCAGGAACGCAACACCAGTTTTGCATGGACCTGGTCCAAGGTATAGTTATGTTGTTTTTTTACCATGACATCCCATCCGACACACAAACAGTCAACGGATTTCAAAAACGCTTCCAGTCGTCTCCATGGTCAACGCGGAAAGAATGCGTTCGGCGACATCCCTTGGGTCAAGAAGAGTTTCAGGCGGTTCGTGCCCAAAATTGCGCAAACGTAAATCGGTCCGCACCCGCCCAGGACTGGCAACATTGACTTTTACATTCCAGCAATCCACCTCCTCGGCCAGGGCTTGACAGAAATTGACCAAGGCGGCCTTGGCGCTGCTGTAGGCGGCATATCCGCCGCGCCCGCGGGTATAACTGCTCGAACCGACCAGCATCAGATTCCCGGACTTTTGATTTTCCCAGATTGGCATCAAAGCTTTGGCAAGGCAGAAATTCCCGGACACATTCACCCGATAGAGATGATCCCATTCCTCCTGACTCATATTGGCCACATTTTTACGGATCAAATCCCCGGCGCAATTGACGACATAATCAATGCGCCCTTCCCTGGCGAGGATATGATTCAAGCACGATTCAACGGATGTGGGGTCGGTGACCTCAATAGCCGGCAGCGAGGTTCTCCCTAACGCGTAAACCTTCACCGAACCCCGTCGCCGCAACAAGTCGGCAATCGCGGCACCGATGCCCTGGGTGCCGCCAATGATGACAAACACCCGTCCATCGAAATATGGCGACAGATCGCCAAGCGTGCGTGGAGAAAGGGCATTCAGCTGAAAAAGTTTATCCGCAAGGTGCAGATCGAGGGGATAGGTGATTTTTATGTTTTGCTCCTCGCCCTCGACAACAAAAACCGGATGTCCCATTCGTAATACCAAAGCACAATCATCGGTGGAATTCTCAATACCGGCATCCCGGCTCAGGTGATGTGCCTGCAATATGAGCGGATAAGAAAAGGCTTGTGGGGTTTGCCCCCGGCGAAAACGAGAACGATCAGGGATATTACGAATAAAATTTCCTTCGTCAACTTCAACCAGGGTATCGGCGGAGGGGATAACGGTATCGACTGCGCCGTGTACTCGCACCGCCTCGACCAGACGATGCAGAACCTGATGTGAAACGAAAGGACGGACCCCGTCGTGAATCAGAACGAAATCGGTATCGGAATCACAACAAGCCAAACCGATTCGCGACGATTCCTGGCGGGTTGCACCACCACTTACCACCGTGTGGACTTTTGAGAGTCCATACTTATTGACCAAATCCCAAACATGCTCCACATATTCTTCGTTGGTGACGACAATCACTCTATCGATACCAGGAAAAGTGTTGAATACTTTGAGCGTGTGAACCAATACCGGAAGCCCAGCCAGCTTGGTAAATTGCTTTGGGTGATTGTCGCCAAACCGAAGTCCAGAACCTGAAGCAAGGACAATGGATGTTGTATTCACCTTAAATGTTCCCACGAGTTAAAACAGCATCGAGTTGCGATTCTGAAATAGGTTCCTCTGAAAAGAAGTCGATATTCAATAAATATTTTTCGATATAAATAATTAAATCCAACTCATCGAAGCCACTATAATGAGCATGTCCAAGAGTCAAGACGGGTTTACCAAGAAGAATTGCCTCTAAACCAACTGTGGAATTCAACGTAATGGCACGACTGCAATGTTCAAGCAAAATAAACGTATTTCCGCCAACAAGCTTAAAACCTAATTGTTTCTTCAAATGTAAAATTTTACGGGTTGCCGCCCAATGAGGCTCAGCCGGGTGGGGTTTGACGACGAGTAATCTCCCTTCCTTCCGGGCCATCTCCGTAGCCTTTCGCAAAGCATCAGCCTGAGAAATATCACTATTCCATAAAACCTGACTGTCGGTGCTAACCTGTAACGGAAAGAAAAAATATCCCGGTTCTCTCTCAGGCTGAAAAACGTCAAGTGGAACCTGATGCAACATTTTCTGCATAAAATCAATGGTTCGCCAGACTGGGCGAGGAGGATCGGATGTAATGGCCCCCAAAAACCAGAATCCAATTAGATCATAGATGAATTTAAGATTGAAGGTATCGGCAAAACGTGCCTGCGGCACAAGATGCTGTTGTCGTTTGGTCGCAAGAAATGCTTCCTTCCAAACCTTAAAGCCGCCCATATCTACATAGGATTTTCGTAATTCATGTCGATGCTTGAAATACCAGGACCGGCAATTTACACCCTCTTTATCAACGAACAGCTTTCCTGGGAAATTTCCGACCTCAAAGAAAAGTCTTCCAATGCCCATCCGGACAGCTTCAGCTACCATAGTTTGCCTGACAAGATTGCATCCATTCCACACCCAAAGTTGATCTGGTTGATGATTTTGAAAAAAACACCTTACAGCAGCTTCTGCTCTGGTAATACAACGACTTGCGGCAGCTCTGGTCAGAATTCCATGCTTGTTTTCAAAAGAAAGTTCCGGGTTCTCAATAAGGTTACCATCTCCGATACGGCCAAACCTTTTAAGCAAAAAAGCCTGCTGTCCAAATTGGCGCGCCATAAGCACAACAGACAAACGATTTGACCAAAAGAGCACTTGGTCTCCACGAGATTTCAAGGCATCAACAAGTCTTAGAAAAAATCTACATTGCGGAATATTATTGCAGTATATAGCTATTTTCACTGAAAACCGTATTGAGTATTGGTAATTAGTATTAATGGATCAAAGATACAGGCATGTGCAAGTCAATCTGCAAACCATATCCGTAGAAAAAAGTTTTTAATGGTACATCATCTTGTCTTTATAAATAGATACTGCAAATAAAGACAATATTTTATCAGCAAGTTTCTTTGGAAAAAATAGGCTAACAAAGTAGCAAATATAATTATTCCTTGAGAAAGGATAAGCCCTAATTGCTTCCATAAAATAATTATTGGCTATTTCTTTATTATTATCTATATATTGAAGACACGCTAAGCGGCGAAGATTTTGCGCCAAGGAAAAAGGTTCGGTAGAAAGTAAATCCTTATGCTTTTCAATAAACTGCATTCTTCCACAAATTCTTTTTTTTAACGAACTGCTAATCTGCAGTCCATGCAGATGCCGGCAAATTAGTACTTCCGGGACACATCTGATGGAGTGTTTCTGGGATATCCGCAGCCAAAGATCCCAATCTTGGGCCGCTTGAAGCGCTTCATCGAACCCCTTAACATCATCAAGGCATTTTTTATCAATAACTGCAACGGATGTTCCACCAATAGGGTTGTATCTGAGTAGCCCGTTATTGCCACCGGCCAGCCATTTCGCCGGCCTTTCTCGAACGAGTTTACCGTCAGCGTAAATAGCTTCACCACAGAAGACCATGGCTACCCCCTCATCAAACAGAAGCATCTGTTTCTCTAATTTTTGAGGCAACCACACATCATCATCATCCAAAAAGGCGACATACTTCCCCCTAGACTGCCTAATTCCGGTGTTACGGGCTGCAGGGGCACCTAAGTTTTGGGGGTGCGATACACATCGAATTCGGTCACCAAAAATCTGCTGCAAAGAATCACAAACAGGCTCGGGTGAGCCATCGTCAACAACAATAACTTCGATATCTTTATATGTCTGGATCAGTACGGATTCTATAGCACGAAGAAGCATCTCCGAACGTTTATAGGTTGTTATAACAACAGACACTAAAGGCATCGAACTCACTTCAATATTCTCCATTTCTGTTCTACCAAGTCGCTGAACAACATGTCAAGAAATGCCGGGAACTCTTTTTTTCAAATGTCTACCCGACAGGGAAGCTCATGAATATACACCAATCAAGATTTAATAGACTTAGCAAACAAAGACTTCCTCCTGTTTGACCTCTTCTTAGAAATCAAAACCCCTATCGGATCAATAGATCCTTCGCGGCGCTTTTCCAACCAACAAAATATCCATAGCCGCCTTTCATATAAAACCGCAAAACCTTCAATGGTCGGTGCCATCTCGGTCGCGAAAGGATCTCTAAACGTTCCCTAGAACAAGATGCCCGGACCATGTCGCGGGCTACCAGCCCCTCAACCTGCTCCTCGAGGCAAAATCCTCGTCCGACCAGCGCAGCCTTGTTTGTCTGCAACCACCGAGACAAGGCAGTAAGATCGGTACTGCCAATAATTCTCGCTGAAGTCATGCAACTCAACGTTCCGGGGAAATTTCTTTTCAATTGTTTTCTGGTCGTGGCGAATTCTGAGTTCAGGGCGTGTGTTGTGGCGTTTGCACCATGTCTCCGGTAAAAAGCCAAAACGTCATGAACGACCCCCTTTCTGTTCACGGCGACAGCACACCTGTGCAGCCAGAGATCATGAGTCAACCCATCCTCATCAGGGACCGGCAAGCATATACGCAAAAATGACGCCCTAATGGCCGTGGCCATACCAACAACATACTGCGTCTGGAGATCATACACACCTGTCATCCTCTCGATCTTGGTCTGCCCGATCGACGACAGGTCCTTTCTGCAAAACAGCACATCGTGTATAAGCAGTTGCACTTCCGGATTCGCGTCGAAATACGCCAGCATCTTTGCAATTTTGTCGCGATGCCATACGTCGTCCTGATCGCTCAGAAAAACAACATCGCCAGTGCAAAGGCTAAGGGCCCTCGAAAAATTTCGGACGTAACCTTGATTGAATGAATTCTCATAAATTCTGACGGCAAACGGTGCCGAACGTGCGAAATCCTTAACGATGCCGACCGTACCGTCTGTCGAGCAATCATCGCACACGACAAGTTCGTCTGGGCGCCTAGTTTGATCGATATAGCTGGCAAGCTGCTCCGGAAGAAATTCCGCACCGTTGTAGGTTGCAAGAGAGATGGAGACCCTATCAAGCATAACAAGACCTTCGAATTCGCCTAACAGTTCGTGTCGTTGCAATTATCGCAGGCGTCCTCGATACCCTGTTGCAATGCCTGCAGGAACTGCGTCCCCCAGCGTTCACAAGGCTCGAGGTGACACCCCTCGGCCCACTCGTTCCACGCGTTGATAAACAGGAATTTTTCGGGCAGCCCATCCCACACCGTCTTTCGGAGTTTGCCTACGACCCAGCGCTTAAACAATTCCGGCGTCGAACCATCAATTACAAGCGCTCTCCGACCAACACGCCGGGGCGAATTGTCCCAGCCGGGGCTTACTCCGGGATAAATCGGCCAACCTTGCTGAAAATTATAGTTCAGGTCATTCTCGACAATATCCTGGTAACGATAAATGACGCCAACATCCCTATTACTGAACAGGCGACTGCCCAGACGTAGGGGTTTGAGGCGGCTAAACAAAGCAATACGTTTCCATGATGGGTCAAGCATAGCCAATTGCCGACTGAGAGGCTGGAATTCCGCACCGGCGTCAAACACCGCAAAGGCTTTCGCAAAATCCGTTCTCGTCCCGACTCTCCGCTCAAATCTGAGCAGATAAACGTCGATCCCGTGCCGTTTCAACTCGTAGCGGAAGACGTCAAGCCCTGCATCTAAATCTTCAATATTTCCGTCCTTGTAGATGGCAAACACCGGCCTCCCGTCGACTCTGATATAGCGCCTATCCTCGAAAATATTAACAAGATGGCGGGCATGAGCGACGAAATCTTCCCTGGAATATGTCTGTTCTATGAGAATATCCCTGAAGCCGCCGTCCCAGTTTCGCGACCAGTTTTCGTTAGCCCAGCAGAGCATGAAAGGAAAATCTGGCCGGCCACTTGCTATCATCATGTCGACAGGTTTTTCCAGAATGCGCCGACCACCGAACCAATAGTGATAATAACAGAAGCCGTAAATCCCGTATCGCTTCGCCAGTTGCGCCTGTGCTTCACGAATTTCAGGTAGCCGAAGATCATAGTAGCCAAGATCTTTTGGCAAGTGCGGCTGGTAATGCCCCCGAAAGCGAGGTCGCCCTTTGACGACATTAGTCCACTCCGTAAACCCCTCCCCCCACCACAAGTTATTTTCAGGAATCGGATGAAATTGCGGTAACACTATTGCAATCGGCTTAATTTGCTTCATATTACAGAGCCCTATTGAATATAGTGCAGAATCTTTGTTCTATTGCATCTATAATGAGTTTATCATCCATTTCAAAAACCGGACCATCATGGTAAATCAATGTACAACTATCACCTTTATAATAGCCACCTGAGTAAGGTATATATTTTTTAAATCCTTTGTAATAGCCAAGAGAAATAATGCCGTAAGTTCCGACCGCATTTGCAATATGAGCTGGACCACTATCTGTTCCAAGATATAATTCGCTGCGCCGTATCACTTCCGCTGTCTGCAATATAGATAACTGACCACACAGAGAGATGTTATTATTATCATTAGATAAAAAAAGAATCGGATCAAGTCCTACCTCAACAACAGGAATCCCCCAACGTTCATTTAAGTAATTGACAATACGTTGCCATTTTGCCGCAGGGAGAGTTCTGACAACTTCATTGCTTCCACAATGCAACGAAACAAATTTTTCAGGTAATTTGAGGTTATCAACAAAGTTCTTATCCTCCGATGTCGGATAAACAAGTGGACTTGCAGAAAGTATTTCAATCCCAGCTGTCCGACAATAAACCTGAAGCAAATTACCATATTCATAATAATTCCAAATATTTACACCATTGCTTCCGTCAGATTGATACCAGTGGCTCTTGCAAGAACTACAGGAGCGACCATAAATATTAAGATCTACAACCTCATCGAAACACTTAAATTTTGAAAACCTGGCCCATTCGGAGACACACAATATAGGGAGAACGAAGTCGATATCAGGGTGGGAGTCTACCAATTCCCGGTAATTTCGCTGTAACGCAAAAATCAGGATAGCACCTGGGTTCTCTCTGCGCAGGTGTCTCACGACAGGTTCACACGCCACAATATCCCCAAGGTGAACCGCCTGGCAGATTGCTATGACATGACACTTTGAAGCATTATGACCGCCTTTTCGCAGAAATTTCCATAGGGCGTAGCGATTAGCCCAGAACGACCGTTCCAGCGAAAGCCGATGCCTAAGATAACCAGGTTGCAACTTTCTGGGAAATAGTCGCCAAAATCGACCGGCTGAGAGTTGGTGACCAAACACGATTAGTGGTTAACTTTCTTCAGAAACATCACTACCACTTCGAAGGGCGCTTTGAGGCGAAGTCGAGTTTTGCCAGTTCCACGAGTGAAATATCGCTCGAATCGTGAAGGGCAATAACGTCGTAATGCCAATCGAGAGAAATATCGGCAAGGCAATATTCAGCCATTGCATCGACTTCGCGTTGAGAGTATCCGAACATGTAATGACTGAAATTACCATATTTTGTGAACCACAAGAACGTATTATAGCCTTCTGCGACGAGCGCAGCGAAATGATCATTCCAGCTGTTGGACGTTTGACGACAAAGTATGGGGTGCCACTCGAAAATAACAGTGGGGCGACAGCGTCTTAGTAAAGCTAGCGCTCCCAAAATCACTCGTCCATCAAAGCCGTCGACATCAACTTTCAGCAAATCGACTTCCTCAGACACAATGGAAGACAAAGTCATCGGCTTGCTCTTGGCATTGCCCTGGGCGCTGGCCGTGCCCGAATGTGTCCTAATCAACCCTGCGACCTCGTTTTCACTGTCTGATAAAAGGCAATGGACCAAGCGCCCTCCCGGCAAGTGGCCAAGGTTTTTTCCCAAGCAGAAAAAGAATTCAGGATCCCCGTCAATACAGACAAATCCGGAAAATCCATCTGGGATATTTGCGTATAGTAAAAGCACTGTATCACCGACTGCTGCGCCGACATCAACGAAAAATATCGGTCGTCCTTTTGACTCCCGCAATTGATAGGCAAGTTCAACAAGGGGAGCATTCAAAAGCGGAAACCGCCGCGCAAAGACAGGATAAGTGAACCCAAAATTCACCACGACTGATTTACCGTGAATCGTAGTCACGACCAACCCATGGAAATATTGGCAGCAAAAATGCCATACTTTCTTCCAATATCTAGACCATCGCTTGTTGTTTGCAAGTCTTGCAGTGCATACCAGAAACTGGTAAGTCACTGATGCCAGTCGACCCAGAGCCACCATGTTTTGCATTTCAATCCCATTCCCATTTCAACAGGGGACTGACGACCCCAAGCCGGCCGTCTTTCATCAAAGCCGTATGCGCACCATAATCTTCGACACAAAAGCTAAGATTGTCTTCAAGGACATCGAATCGCTTCACCCCTGGAATAATTGCTGCGATGATGAGAGAATACCGTCCTGGAGTGAGCAGGTTCCCCGGCATTATAACTATAAATGTGTGCTCTCCCTTCCTCATCGTTTGAAGAGATCCATACTGGTCACAGTTGGTAGTGGTGAAGACAGGAACACCTTCCTGGTTTGTAACCCGGACGGCTATCTGTGCCCCAATAACGTCAGATGTAGAGCACGTCTTGATGATCAATCGGAATGAACTTGTCAATGAAACACTGGAGCATAAATCCCCATCGAGGGTTTCGATCCGGGCTGCCGTGAAACATATTCCATCCGGTCGAGAAATACTGTTATCTCTGGTCCACAGAGCAGTGGTCGAATCGGCACCGGCTAAATAGTCCCTGATGAAATGCTCTGCATCGCCTTGGCCGATTACCTGCCCCTTTTCAAAGAGGGCAACACGCGTGCAAAGGGCACGGATTGCCGCCATGTTATGGCTAACAAACAGAACAGTGCGGTCCGCTTTTCCTACCTCTTCCATCTTCCCCAAGCATTTTTGCTGAAATTGGGCATCACCAACCGCCAGCACTTCGTCGATAATCAGGATCTCAGGCTCAAGATGTGCCGCCACGGCAAACGCCAGTCGCACATACATCCCCGAGGAATACCTCTTCACCGGCGTATCGAGAAACTTTTCCACCTCGGAAAAATCAACTATCTCATCGAATTTTCGCCGGATTTCGAACTTCCCCATACCCAGAATGGCGCCATTGAGATAAATATTTTCCCGCCCGGTCAATTCCGGATGGAACCCCGTCCCTACCTCAAGTAAACTTGCCACTCTCCCCTTTATCGACACCCTGCCTGTGGTCGGCTCGGTGATCCGGGAAAGGATCTTAAGGAGGGTCGACTTTCCGGCGCCGTTGCGACCGATGATGCCAACGCGGTCTCCCTGCTTAACCTCAAAAGAGACATCCTTGAGCGCCCAGAACTCCTCCATCCCGGCAGCCCCCTCCAATGGCACGGAGCTTGTGCGCAAGGGATGAAGAAGACGGCGGCCCACGCCCTGGGCCTTCTGGACAATCTCATCGCGCAGCGTCGGAAACCGACTCTTCTCCCGATGGTTCAGGATGTACCTTTTCCCGAGATTTTCAACCTTGATAACACTACTCAAAGCACTCTCCTCAAATCACGTCCGCGAATTGCTGCTCGGACCGACGGAAGAAAGCCAGTCCCGACAAAAAGAGGGTTAGGCATAGTGCGAGTGAGAGAAAAAAACCTGGCCAGTAAAAAACAACACCGCCGCCCAGAATGGCCCAGCGGAAACCATCGATAACACCGACCATTGGATTGATCGAATAAAGAAGACGCCACTGGTCCGGGACAACTCCACTGCTAAAACCAACGGGAGAAATATACAGACCAAACTGAACAATAAAGGGAATAATATAACGAAAATCTCGATACTTAACATTGAGGGCAGACATCCACAAACCACCCCCCAATGCTGTAATCAAGGCAAGAAGGAGAAACAGTGGCAAGGTCAAGATATGCCAACCAGGCACAAACCGGTACCAGAGCATGACTCCGACAAGAAGAGAAAAGGAGATTAAAAAGTCAACCAGACTAACGATCACCGCGCTTGCCGGGATTATCAAACGAGGAAAGTAAACTTTAGAAATCATATTGGCGTTAAGGATGAGAGAATTGCTGCTTTCAGAAAGAGAATTTGAAAAGAGTTGCCACGGCAGAAGAGCGGCAAGGACCATCACCGGATAGGGAGCATTCCCTTCCACAGGAAAACGGGCAATCTTACCGAAAATTACAGTAAAGACAACAAGGATCATCAAGGGGCGGATAACGCTCCAGGCCACTCCAATCACTGTCTGTTTGTAACGTACAAGGATATCTCGCCACGCCATAAAAAAGAAAAGCTCGCGATAACGCCACAAATCCCGCCAATAACTACCGATCCCTCCTCCTGGCTCGATAATTAGATCGAACTCTGGTTCCATATTAATACCTCAACTTTCGCAGGCACCCACAACAAATAAATATATGAAATAATTGAACAAAAGCGCCATCAACTGTAATAGAATGGGTTGTCGCCAAACAACCAATCTACCCTCAGGAGATGACGCTTTGGATCAGAGTGTAGCAGAGACTGTTTCATGTCAGAACCAAATTAATTCGTTTTTTGACCATCAGCGTGTCGCTTTACTCTTGAAGCAAAGCAACATGGCCAAGCAGTGCGGAATTGCACCCGTCGCGGTGATGCGGTTTATCTTCTGCCTGGTTTTCACCGGCAAGAATCTGTTCCGCTATTTGCAGGCCGATCCTGCCGGGGACGAAATCGGCAAGGACACCGTGTACCGATTTCTCAATTCGGTCAACGCCAACTGGCGCAAGTTCCTGCATTTGTTGAGCGCCGCAGTGATCCGCAAGCAGATTCTGCCGCTGACGTCGGAGCAGACGCCGAAGGTTTTCATCGTCGATGACTCGCTCTAAAACCGCAACCGCAGCAAAAAAGTGGAGCTTCTGGCCCGTGTCCACGATCATAACGAGAATCGCTACTACCGCGGGTTCCGGTTGCTGACGCTGGGCTGGTCCGATGGCTCCACCTGTGTGCCGGTATCGTTCAGCCTGCTGAGCTCCGCCAAGGAGAAAAATCGCCTGATGCCGATGGCCGAGATCGACAAACGGACCAACGGTTTCAAGCGCCGGGCCGAGAGTCTGCGCAAGGCTCCGGAAGCGCTCAAGGACCTGGTGATGCAAGCCCGCCATAGCGGTATCACCGCCGATTACTTGCTCTTCGACAGTTGGTTCGCCTTCCCGGCAACGATCCTCGGGCTGCTCCAACAAAAGCAGCAGGTTATCTGCATGCTCAAGGCCATGAAGACCATCACCTACGGCTATCAGGGGGTCGACCTCACCCTCGGCGATCTGTACAAGAGCGTCCGCAAGCGTAGCGGCCGGGCGAAGATTCTGGCCTCGGTTCTTGTTGAGCTGGGCACGGATGACCAGGGGAAGGCCGTCATGGCCAAAATCGTCTTCGTCCGAAATCGCAGTACCAGAAAGTGGCTGGCATTGCTGTCCACCGATGTCAACCTTGCCGACGAAGAGATCGCCAAGCTCTACACGCGGCGCTGGGACATCGAGGTGTTTTTCAAAATTACCAAGAGCTATCTGCGGTTAGCCAAGGGATTTCAGAGCCGCAGCTACGATGCGCTGGTCGCCCATACGACGATTGTTTTCTCCCGCTATATCATGCTGGAGGTTGCCCGGCGCACGCACAACGATCCGCGCACCCTGGGAACCTTGTTTCATGCCGGATGCGATGAGTTGAGGCAGGTCAGTTTTGCCGAAGCACTCCGACTGCTCTTGAGCCATCAGGAGCAGGGATTGAAGGCCTTCGCCGAACTCACGACCGCCCCGCTAAGGGGGATGCTGGAGGACTTCATGGCCCAGATACCGGCCTTGTTGCGACGAGCAACGCTACTTCCGGCCCATGTCTTTTGAAAGATCAATTTGATTTCAAGACTTTAGGCCCTGTCATGCTGCTGCGAAAGTTGAGTTAATACCCCAAATAAATCCAGTAACCCACCAGGATCGACCACACCAACCCCACCAGAAACATCACGGGGTCTTTCAGAAGCGATTCGGTGGGATCGCCACTCTGGCCGCGTTTGACGATGAGCAGGTAACGAAACAGACCTAAACAACAGAGCGGCACGGTATAGACCAAGCGATGATTGGTGATGACGTACAGGGTGTAGGTTACCAGCACCGCCGCGCCGGAAATGTACATGTACCCTTCCAGCGTTCCTGGGGGATACCCTTCCAGCACCTTGCGATGGTCGGCGGACGCCTCGCCGAGGAGTTGCTTCTCGCTCAACCGCTTGCCGCAACTGAGAAAGATCGCCAACAGCAAGACCGTGAGAAAGAGCCAGTCCGAAACCTTGACATCGAAGGCCACGCCACCGGCGAAGACGCGAAAGACAAAACCCGAGGCGATACAGAAAATATCGAAAACCGGCTGGTCTTTCAAAGCAAATGAATAAGCAAAGGACAGGCCAAGATAAGCCAGCAGCCAGCCAATAAAAGGCAAAGAGATGCCCCAGCCTAAAACCAGCGAAACCGCGAGCATCCCCACGGCCAAGCCGACAGCAAACAAGGGCGACACCGCGCCACTGGCCAACGGCCGATGCTGCTTGCGCGGATGCACCCGGTCGCTTTCGCAGTCGCGCAGATCGTTGAAAACATAGGTAGCGCTAGAAGCGAGACAAAAAGCGACAAAGGGGGCCAGACCCTTTTGCCACACCCCCGGCAAAAAAAGACTGCCCCCCAGAAAGGGCGGGAAGAAAAGAAGGAGGTTTTTCAGCCACTGGTGGGGGCGCAGCAGCTTGAGCACAACCCAGGGGTTCATGACCCTTCCAGTTTCTTGATAAATGTTTTAGCCGCTTGCAGATAATGGGCATCGGCCGGGGCTTTCTCCAAAGCCGCCCGGAATGATTCGAGCGCAGCTTCTTCATCCCCCAACTGCAGTTGGTATTTGCCGATCCGGTAACGAGTAAAGGCATTCGGCCGCACCCGCTGGGCTTCAAGCAACCAGTCAAGGGACTCCCGTTGGATTTCCCGTTGTTCTTGCTCGGTAACCGTGCCCAGACGGGCATCGTTGATCTTGACCAGCGCCAGAAGCAGATCATGATATTTCTTGTGTTTCTTGTCCAGATGGATAATCAGCAGATCACGGGCTTGGGCATGATCACCACGGGCAGCATAACGTTGCGCCAGATTAAAATCGTCGACCAGATACCCGCTCGTCGGATTATCCTTCTGCATTTGAACCAGAATCGCTTCCGATTCCTCCATCTTCCCCTTGCGCAGTAAAGCCGAGGCCAGTTCCGCTTTCGCAGCCGGCAGATTAGGGCTCTTCGCCACCGTGTCGCGATACAGACGCTCGTTGTCCTGCCAGATCCAGGCACGGTGCAGGGTCGAGGCGAAGAATACCAGCAAGAGGAGAATCAACGCTTGCGAGCCACGCCGTTGGAGCAAGGGGCGCAATCGAGCCAGGCCGCGAAACAGATAGATACTCGCCATCGGCGCGAAAAGCGCCACCGGAGTATAAAGATAACGTTCGGCCAGGGGAGTCCAGGCCATTTTGCCGAAGGGTACCAGAACCGCCGGCGCCAGCACACAAAAAGCCATCAGGCCAAAAGCTTCCAGAACCCGCCGCCGTACAGCCAGCCAGAAAAGCACTCCCGCCAGCAGCAGCCCAGCCAACACATACCAGCCGGAGACTTCTATAATGCCGAAGTTCAACGGCCAAGGGATGAGCAGTTTCTTGAAGTAGAAGCCATAAACCTTCAACGCCACGCGGATTTTATTCAACAGATCGTAATCGCCGGCGGCAACGCCCTTAAGCGCCGTACTGACCCCGGTGTCCCGAGCTATGGCCAAATGACGAATAACGAAATAACCGACCGTCGCCAGCACCGGTGCCGTCAAGGCGAACCACTGCCGCTTCAAACGACCTATAAACGAAAGGCCCTGCTCGGGATAAACCACCACCATCCAGAACAGACCCGGCAAGATAAAAACCGCCACCTCCTTGGCAAGACAAGCCAAGAGCAAAGCCACCCCCGCGCCAATCGAAGCCAGAAGATTGCGGGACTGCAAACCAATCAGGGTCAACCAGACCGCGAGCAACATGAACAATCCCGACAGCGGATCGGTGCGGCCGGAAATCCAGCAAACCGATTCGGCCGTCAATGGATGCAAGGCAAAAAACAAGGCAGCAAAGAGGGGAATGATTTCTTCAGAGTGGTCGAACAGACGGGTCAAGCGGCGGGTAATGGCATAGACCAAGAGGGCGCAGCCAAGGTGCAGCAGAATATTTTCCAGGTGCATGAACGAGGGTAGCGTGCCCCAGACATCTCGATCGAAATAAAAAGTCAGACTGTTTAACGGCCGATAATAATAGCGTTTCGAATCGGGGAAAAAATGCTTCTGCAAGTCGAAAGGTCCGGCATTTTCGATGCCGTTGATCATTTTAAGGTCATCGACCGAGTTGTAACCTGCATGCAAGGTCGGATAATAAACCAGCAGCGTCAACAGGCAGGTAATCAGCAGGCCATGCCACAGCTTCAACCGCATGAAACACCCTTGGAATCACGGACCAGGGAAAGGAAATAATCCTCAACATCACGGCGATGCGGTTCGATCAGATCGAAGGAACCTCCGGTAGCCAGCATTTGCGCGGCAAACGCATCGAATCGGTCACGGGGTACAAAAATCTCAACGATGCCGTCGCCACAATCAACCGCCCCGAACGAACTCACGGACGCCAAGGCGACACCGCACAACCGGCAGAAATAGCCATCCACCCCTTCGCGCAACAGGTCACTGACCACTCGTTCTTCCTGCAACACTCCGTTGACGATCACTCCGATACGGTCACAAACCCGCTCAGCATCGGCGGTAACATGGGTGCTGAAAAAGACCGTTTTCCCACGTTTCTTGAGATCGAGAATGATCTCCTTGACCAACGCCCGACCAATGGGGTCAAGACCGCTCATCGGCTCATCGAGAATGTACAGATCAGGATCATGCAGCAGGGTCTGGGCCAATCCTAACCTTTGCACCATGCCCTTGCTGTAACCCCGCATGGGGCGATCAGCGGCGGCCTGCAAATCCAACAGGGTAAGCACTCGGTTACTTTCGGTAAGGATCGCGGCATTTGACATGCCGAAAGCCTCACCGACAAAGCGCAAATACTCCCGCGCCGTGAGAAAGTCGTAAAACGCCGGATTTTCGGGCAGATAACCGACCCGCTTGCGCGCCGCCGGGTCAGCCACCGGCACTCCGAAAAGTCGGGCATCACCGGCTGTAGGCCTGATCAGCCCCATCAATGTCTTGATGGTGGTACTCTTACCCGCTCCATTCGGGCCGAGAAAACCGAACACTTCACCCGGCTTGATTTCCAGGGAAAGGGAGGTCAAAGCGTTCACCCGCTTTCCCTTTTTACCTCGATAGATTTTTGACAGGTAGCTGATTTGAATAGGAAGAATTGACACTTGGCTCACTCGGCTGAATCCGGAACCGTCGATGGATTCGACGCAGGGTTTGAAGACTGAGTAGAAAAGCTGAACTTGCTGGTACTACGAACCTGCCCGCTTTCATCGAAATAGAATGTGCCCCCATAGGGGTCAGCAGGGATCTCGGCAAGAAAACCGGATTTGAGCAGTTCATGAATACTGTCAGGTAACCGGCCTTCTGCTTCGGAAAAACGATCACGAGCTTGTTCGATAGCCAAAACGGCCTCGAATGCGGCAATACGTACACTGAATGTCTTTTTAATCACCGGATTCCGAGCGCCCTTTTCCAACGAGGCAAGATAATCGATTGCGATGCGGGTTTCCCCGGATTCCTGCAGATAGCGTCCGGCCAATCGCGTGAAGAGAGATTCCCCTGAAAGTTCGCCGGCACGCATATACATGCGCGCAGCTGAATCGTAATCCTTTAAAAAGTAAGCGTAATTGAACCCGGCAAAAAAAGGTAGTTGCCAGTCCCAGGTGCGGTATTTCATGCCGTATTCAAGGAGTTCGTTGGCCAGTTGGTGCTGACCGACATCCCAGGAAAGAATCGCCTGCCCGAAATAATAGCCGTCCATATTATAGGGATCAAGCTGCAAGGCGGCATGCACGGCTCGTGACATGGACGGATAATCAGCGATTTGAGCTAGTTTCCGTACATTCGATATTTCAGATAACGTTCCAAAATAGAGAAAAACCTTGGTCAGAATCGATGTTCCAACCAGTTCCTGGTAGTCGGGAAACAGGGCCTTAAGAACTTCCGACCTGGGAATCAGCCCCAATTTTTCAGCATAAGGCTTTTGGCCCATATGTCGGGAGAAAGGTCCAATGATCGTACCAAAGATCAGAACCAAGAACGTAAAAAGCAGTAAATATCGACGAACCGAGATCATTGCTACCTACCCCAATTCGCGCCGAGTGAAGATTAAAGCGGCCAACGTCAAGGCCATAGCTGTATAGACAACAAAATAGCCCAAAGTCAGACCCAACCCCGGCAGGTCGAGAGGCAAAGCATAAATAGCATTGACTTTGAGATCGAAAGCGGAAAAGTTCGGAAGAATATAATAAAGAGCCGAGGCCGCTTGCCGCACCAATGGAGAAAGCGTTTGTCCGGCTGAAGAATGGACATAGTCATAGGCCTGCTGGCTGGCGCCGCCAACCAGAAAGGTCGCAATCGTGCCGAAGATAGGCAGGAAGAAAGATGTGCTCACCGACGAAAAAAACATGGCGATCGCTACCAGCAAAATACATTTGAGGGCGTCGAAGCCAATAGCCGCCAAGACATTAACCCAAACGACAGGGCGATCCGGCGGGTAACCGAGAGAGACAAAAAAAACCACCAAAATGGAAAGTAGGCCAAGCAAAGCAGCGGCCAATAACAAAAAACAAGAAATCCCAGAAAAACGTTTTAACAAGTACCTTGTTCTGCTCAGAGGAAGTGTAAGAACACTATGCGTATATCGTCGCTCCATGTCCTTCCACAGAGAAATACCGCCAAGAAAAACCGCCAGTAGTAATAAAATAAACGACTCAAGGGAAAGACAAAGGGTCAGCGAGAGCTCCGTCACCTGACGCATGGAAAGAGTACTAATGGAAGGAATCACCAAGAAAATCAGTGAAGCAGTGAGAATCCCTTGAAAAATCCGATCCCGAAAAATTCCCCGTAACGTAATGCTAAACATGAAACCTCTTCTTAATTTACATTGGACAAAATAATATTTTTTTAAAAAAAAACGGGATGCCTAAACATCCCGTTTTTTTTGTGAAAGTAATCGATTTTTACATTGCGCGCCAAGTTGTGGCATCGAACTCAGAACTATCACTAGCTGTGGGGGTATCGGCTTCAGTCCCAACGACAACATCCCCGATAGTCTGATAGATAGCGGTACTATCGAAATAACTACCGTAAGTCTTAGTTCCATTCATATGCTGAGCGACCAAGGCATAACCATTCACACCGCTAAGAGCGGCAACGCCTACACCTGTTGAAGTTTTCCCGATGTTAGTCGCAGTACTCGCTGTAGCATCATCTGAGGATCCATAAACAGTTTTCCCCGTTGTATCCTTAGAGCTCAAATCCATATCGAGCGTATTAGCAGAAAAAGCAGAGGTTCCGAACAAAAGAAGTGCAGCACTAATTATTAGTATTTTTTTCATGAACGAACTCCTTTTTTATTGAAGGGTAGAATTATTAACGATAACTGAGATCAACAGGGTATTCCTGATTGTCAGCCATATAGGCTTCCATGCCGGTTTTAATGTTTTTCAGGTCCGAGTTGGCCGCAGAGTTGTACGCTTTCTGCCGATAGCTAGCGAACTGCGGGATAGCAATCGCCGCCAGGATGCCGATGATCGCGACGACGATCAGCAGCTCGATCAGGGTAAAACCCTTTTCAGACTTTCTGAATTTGTTCAACATGTGTTTTTTCTCCTTTCGGGTTGAAGAACGGGAGCGCCGCCAAAGGGTGACCGGTCAGTCCACTTGCCGGGTCGCTCATCTTGAATTGGTTTGTATGCCTTGTCTGTATACAATCGGCGTGCCAAATGCGACGTTGCCTTTTGATATAGCATTAACCTACGGAATTTCAAGGCTTAAGAAAAATATATCCGCCCCTGTCAGATAAAAGTAAGAGAACCTCAACATTTTGCGGCAGGGGTTTTGACAATAATTGTCACCGGAACGGGAAACGATGCGGTTCCTTCGTCACCGCATCCTACCAGCTTCCGAATCGCACCGATGTGCGCCCGATTGGGGCGAGGGACGATCTATCCACCCGGAAGCTCCGTGCCGCGATTCATGATTTCGATATAGCCTGCGTAACTGAACAGGCGGTTGCGTTTCTGGGCGGTCAGTTCCTTGACGATGCCGAGCTGCACCAGATGGCCGAGGGCCTTGTTGACCGTGGCCGGGGTGATGCCGGTCTTCTCCACCAGCGAGTTGGATGTGGCGATGGGATGTTCCATCAGTGCCCGGTGAACCTGCAGGGTGGTCGCCGCCGCCCGGCCGAGGCCGCTGATCTTGTCGCGATCCCGGTTCGACAGGTCGAGAAGCTGCTGGGCCGTTTCCACCGCCTGGCCGGCGGTGACGATCACCGCCTCGGCGAAGAAATCGAGCCAGGCTTCCCAGTCGCCGGTCAGCCGCACGTTGCCCAGCAACTCGTAATAATACTGACGATGGGTCTTGAAGTAGAGGCTGAGGTAGAGCATCGGCTTCCGTAAAACCCGCTGCTCGCACAACAGCAACGTGATCAGCAGCCGACCCAGACGACCGTTACCATCGAGGAACGGGTGGATCGTTTCGAACTGCACATGGGCCAGCGCCGCTTTGAGCAAGACCGGCGTCGGCTCCGGCTGGTCGTGGAGGAAAAGCTCGAGCTTGCTCATGCACTCCGGCACCTCTTCGGCGGGGGGCGGAACGAAGGCCGCGTTGCCCGGCCGAGTGCCGCCGATCCAGTTCTGACTGCGCCGGAACTCACCCGGAGTCTGGTTGTTCCCCCGGCCCTTGGCCAACAGCACGCCGTGAATCTCGCGGAAGAGCCGCAGCGACAGCGGCAGCCCTTCTTTCAGCAGGCGCAGACCCTGGTCAAGGGCGGCGACATAGTTGCTGACCTCCCGCACATCATCCAGCGGCACGCCGGGCACCTGATCCAACTCAAAGAGCAGCAGATCGGACAGGGACGACTGCGTCCCCTCGATCATCGAAGAGAGCACCGCCTCCTTGCGGACGTACATGTAGAGAAAGAGCGAGGTATCCGTCAGCAGGGTCGAGACGCTGTCCAGCCGCCCAAGGGCGAGCAGCGCCTGATCGAACTTGCCGCGCAGCTCCGGCGTCCAGTCGATAGGCGGACGCGGCGGCAGCGGCGCGGGCACAAAGGCCCGGGCCTTCTCCCCCACCGTCGATATGGTCACGTATCTGCCTTGGAGTTCTCGCTTCATCCTGAATGCCTCGAACCTAAAATAAGATTCAGCTTTATTTTAACTTTATTTTATATCCTAAAATAAAGAGGCGGGGTGAAAAAATCAAGGGGATTTTCTCGGTGTCCTTTGTGCGCTCTGTGGTGATGATTGATGGACCGCATCCTCCCTCCCGCCACATGCCGTTGACTCCCCCCGATTGAACAAAACCGAGCGCATTCCCCCTGCTAGACGCGCAGCGCCAGGAGGCGGGTCAAGCGAGGGGTTTTGATTTTCGCGGTTTTTCCTTCATGCCCTGGGCCTCGATGTACCGCCGGATCGTTTCCAGCGATACTTCCCCGACGCTGCCAACGAAATAAGCCCGGTGCCAGAAGGCCGGCTTCCAATAAAACTGGGAGATATGCTCCGCGAAGCGGTTCCGGGCTCTCCGGGCCGATGCGGTTTTCAGGTTGTTGACCAAGACCGAAATGTCCAGCGCCGGATGGATGGATACCAGCAGATGGACATGGTCGGCCTCGCCGCCGAACTCGATCAACTCGCATCGCCAGTCGTCCAGAATCTCGGAGAACGCCGTCTTGAGATAGTCGAGAATCGGCGGGGAGAGCACTCGCCGCCGATATTTGGTGACGAAAACAATATGCAGCCTAATCGAATAGACGGCATGACTTAGCGATTTTGTTGTTTGATTTCCCATGCGGCTTAATGTATCATAACAGTATGCAAATCGGCAATAAATTCCGCATCTACCCGACGCCAGAACAGCAGCAGATCCTTTTGCGCTGGATCGGTTGCCAACGGTTCATTTACAACGCCAAGGTCGGCGAGGACCGCTATTTCCGCCGGTTCCACCGGAAATCTCCGGCGTTGTGCGGAGAGCCGATCCCCCGGGATCAGCAGTATGCCCATTTCATCACCGAACAGACCGCCTTTCTGCGGGAAGTCCCTGCCGTCGTGTTGCGAAACGGAGCCTACCGCTGGCGGCAGGCGTACCAACGGTTCTTCTCCGGGGCCTGCCAGGGCCGCCCGAAAATCAAATCCCGCAAGGGTCGGCAATCGGTCCTGCTCACCCGCGAGCTCTTCGAGTTGGCCCCTCACGAAGACGGAATCCGCTTGGCGGTTGGAAGCAAAAAGTTCCCTCTGGGCGAGATCCCGGTAAGAGCGCACCGGCCGGTCGAGAAGACGCCCGCGTCGATTATTCTCAGCGTCGAATCGGGACAATGGCATCTGTCCTTCGCCGTCGAGGACGGAGCGCCGGAACAGACCGAAGCCCAGATCGCCGCCGAGCTTCAACGGTTGGGCGAAGAGACTCTGCTTCAGGCGGCCCGGGGCATCGACCGGGGCGTGGCAATTCCGGCGGCGGTCTGCGACGGCAGCCGGTTCGATTTCTCTCCCATCCAGAAAAAGCGGTTGACCGGAGCCGAGCGCCACCGCAAACGCTGGCAGAAGATCGCCGCCCGGCGGGAAAAGGGTTCGCGCCGGAGAACCAAGGCCCATCAGCGGGCGGCCCGGTATGCCCTCTACGAAGCCCGGGTCCGTTCCGACATGGCTCACAAAGCCAGTCGAGCCCTGGTGGACGATCTTCAGGCCCGGCTGTTCGTCTTCGAGGATCTGCGGACAAAAAACATGACCCGCTCGGCCAAGGGGACCGTCGATAAACCGGGGCGCAACGTCCGCCAGAAAGCCGGACTCAACCGGGCGATTCTGCACAGCGCCTGGGGCCGGATTCATCAGTTCACCCGTTACAAGGCCCGGCGCATGGGCAAGCTCGCCATCGTCGTGCCGCCTCACCACAGTTCGCAGGAATGCCGCCTCTGCGGCTTCACTTCCCCGGGCAATCGGCTCACCCAAGCCGAATTCGCCTGTCAACGCTGCGGACACGCCGAGAACGCCGATTTTAACGCCGCCGGAGTCGTCAAATTCCGGGGTGTGCGGTTACTTCTTGCGGGGGAGATCGAGTTCAAAGCGCCGCGCCGCAGCGGCATACGGAAACAACTAGGGCCGGAACGGTCCGAAGTTACGCCCGGGGAGAAGGTGTCAGCCGTTCGGGAGCCAACGCCCCGAGCGCCGTCTTCGCGGAACCGGGAAACCCCCACTACAACACCGGCAGGTGTTTAGTGGCGGGAGAGTTCATAGAGTATAAAGCAACGGACTTTCGCTGGAGTTTCCCTTGGATAAACGCATTGCCTGCCATTGCTGCGACCTGTTGCACGAGGTTCGTCCCCTGCCCCCCGGTGGGGTCGCGCTCTGTGCCCGTTGCGGGGCAATTCTCTACCGCTACAAGCGCAATCCCCTCGACCGCACCCTGGCCCTCGCCCTCACCGGCCTGATCCTCTTCATCGTCGCCAACACCTTCCCCTTTCTCGCCATCGAAAAGGCCGGACTGACCCGGAAGATGACCCTGGCGACGGGGATTTTCGAGCTCTACCGGGAAGAGGTCTATCTGGTGGCGGCGCTGGTCGCGCTGACCACCTTGCTGCTGCCGCTGGTGGAACTGTGCGCCCTGCTCTATGTTTTCGCCCCCTTGCGCCTGGGCCGCCGCCCGCGCCTGCTGGCGCCGGTCTGGCGGGTGATGGCGCGGGTGCGGGCCTGGAGCATGATGGAAGTCTTCATGCTCGGCATTCTCGTGTCGCTGGTGAAACTGGCGAGCATGGCGACGATTGTGCCGGGGGTGGCGGTCTATGCCTTCGGCGCGCTGATCGTCGTCCTCACCGCCGCCTTCGCCGCCATCGACCCGCACCTGGTCTGGGAAGCGCTGGAGAACCGCTGATGGCCCTGACCGCGAAAGAGGCCGGACTGGCCGCCTGCCATGTCTGCAATCGGCTGATCCCCGTCGGAGAGCTTGCCGCCACCGGGCACCGCTGCCCGCGCTGCGGCGCCGGCGTGCATGGGCGCAAGACCGACAGCCTGGCGCGCTGCTGGGCACTGGTGCTGGCGGCGGTGATCTTCTACTTTCCCGCCAATCTGCTGCCGATGACCCACACCGGCTTTCTCGGCAAGGTGCAGAGCGACACCATCATGAGCGGGGTGCTCTATTTCTTCGCTTCGGGCAGCTGGCCCATCGCCCTGGTCATTTTCATCGCCAGCGTCTTCGTCCCCCTGCTCAAGCTGCTGGTGCTTGCCTACCTGCTGATTTCGGTGCAACGGCGCAGCCATTGGCGGCCGGCAGAACGCACCCGACTTTACCGCATGACCGAAATCATCGGCCGCTGGTCGATGGTCGACATCTACGTGGTGACGATCCTCGTCGCCCTGGTCAAACTCGGGGCGCTGGCCAACATCGAAGCCGGTCCCGCCGCCCCCCATTTCGCCCTGGTGGTGGTCCTGACCATGTTCGCCGCCATGGCCTTCGATCCGCGATTGATTTGGGACCGGATGGGGGAAGAAAGTAAAGATCTTTCTCACCACAGAGTCACAGAGAACACCGAGAAATCAGTATATTAAAGGATAGTTTCAAGCTTCAGGCATCAGGTTTTAAGTGTTTGACCAGAACAAATTTCCCCAGACCCAGCCCAGTCCCTGAGCGGAGTCGAAGAGGGCAAAAGCAAAGGCGTTTCAACAGGGATAAAGGGGATGAAGGGGATAAGGCTTTCCGAATTTTATCCCTTGCATCCCCTTCATCCATGTAATAATTAGAGTCTTTTCCGCACCCTGAGTGGAGCCGAAGGGCCTACCCCTACGTTCGCCTGTTCGCGGGTCCGACAACCGGCTTTCCAGGTTGTATCCCATGCATCCCTTTCATCCCTGTAATAATCAGAGTATGTACGCACCCTGCAACTCTCCGTCTGTTTTGACAGGTGTTCGGACAAATGCTAGATTTTGTCTACAAATCGAGCAAGGGGGTTCTCATGGCCAGACAATCTGCTGAAGAAAAAAAAATCCTTGAATCTCTGCGCGCCCTTCCACCCGAAAAAAAATCTGAGATTATTGATTTTATTGAATTTCTAAAAACAAAAACGGTGAAGAGCGAACGCCGCAGCCTGAAAAACCTCTGGAGTCGATTTTCCGTTCATATCTCAGAACGGGAAATCTCGGATCTCCGTAAAGAACTGTGGGAGAATTTCCCCAGAGGCAACGAAAAATGAGCGATATTTACCTTGATACCCATACCCTGATCTGGCTTCTGTCCGAACCTGAAAAGCTATCGCCAATCGCCTCGGAAGCCATCGAGCAGACCGGGAAAACCCACAGTAAATTATATATTTCGGCCATCACGATTGTCGAAATCGTTTACCTTGTCGAAAAGGGCAGAATTCCACGAGAAGCCCTCGAATTATTACTGGAAGCCGTTGACGACCCCGCTACCGGACTCGTCGTCGATACGGTCGATCTGAATGCCGCCCTTGCCGTTAGAGAGATCCCCCGCAACGATGTTCCCGACATGCCGGATCGTCTGATTGCCGCCTCGGCACTTCATCACGATATCCCCCTTATCACAAAAGACGAAAAAATCCGGCGATCCCCGGTTCAAACTCTTTGGTGAAATTCGCACCCTGCCCGAATCGAGGCGGAGGACGCGGACCGAACAGGGCGCACGCGGTGCGACCCTACAGTAATATTCGTTGATTCGGCAGGTAAGGGCGCAGCATGCTGCGCCCTTACGTTCGCTCCCCCCTTTGACAAAGGGGGGCTGGGGGGGATTTAACAGGGGGCGCTTACAAGCAAATCCCCCTCGTTCCCCCTTTTTCAAAGGGGGAGGCTTCATGGGCAGATTGCCGCCTCGCACAAAATAGCTTTTTCAAGGATAAAACACCCCATGACCGAAACGACCGAACAACCGCAAGCGGCCGAGGTGGTGGTGAGACGCCGCCGGTTGCCGTCGCTGATCTGGATCATCCCTATCGTCGCCGCCGTCATCGCCGCCTGGCTGGCGGTGAAGGCGGTCAACGACCGGGGGCCGGTAATCACCATCCGCTTCGACTCGGCCACCGGCCTGGAGGCGGGCAAGACCAAGATCCGCTACCGCGATGTGGATATCGGTCTGGTCGAGGCGGTGCGCCTGGACGAGGATCTGACCCATGTGCTGGTCTCGGCGCGCATGGACCGCCGCGCCGCGCCTTTTTTGGTCGATGACAGCCAGTTCTGGGTGGTGCGGGCGCGGGTCGCCGCCGGCGAGGTGTCGGGGTTGGGCACCCTCTTTTCCGGCGCCTACATCGCTCTCGCCCCCGGCCGGGGCAAGACCCCGGCCAGCCATTTCATCGGCCTGGAAACCCCGCCGGCGCTCACCGGCGACCAGCCGGGGCGCAAGTACATCCTCAAAACCAAGCGCCTCGGCTCCCTCGATGTCGGCTCCCCGGTCTATCACCGGCAGATCCAGGTCGGCCGGGTCATCAGCTACCACCTGAGCGAAACGAGCGAAGAGATCGAACTCGGCATCTTCATCGAGGCGCCGCACCACGAGCGGGTGCGGACCGGCACCCGGTTCTGGAACGCCGACGGCTTCGATTTCGCCCTTGACGCCAACGGCCTGCGGGTGGACAGCGAATCGCTCTTGACCATCGTCTCCGGCGGTATCGCCTTCGCCTCGCCCGAGCCGACCAAAACCGGGGAGATCGCCGGGGAGAACAGTCAGTTCATCCTTTACCCCAACCGCCGCGCCTCGCTGGAACCGGTGCATCACCTCAAGCAGCGCTACCTGCTCTACTTTAACGAGTCGGTGCGCGGCCTCGTGCCCGGCGCTCCGGTGGAGTTTCGCGGCATCCGCGTCGGCCAGGTGGTCTCCGTCGAACTCGAATTCGACACTGAAAAGATGGAGTTCCGCATTCCCGTGGTGGTGGAAATCGAGCCGGAGCGCATCCGTCTCACCGGCGACGGCAAGCTTTATCCCGAAGATCTCACGCCGAAGCTCATCGACAAGGGGCTGACCGCCCAGCTGAAACAGGCCAACCTGCTCACCGGCCAGCTCGCCATTGCCCTCTCCATCGAACCCAAGGTGCCGAGGCTTGCGCGGAGCGAGGATGATCCCTATCCGCGCATCCCCACCATCCCTACCCCCTTCGAAGAGTTGACCGGGACGGTCACGCGGATTCTGAAAAAGATCGACGACCTGCCCCTCGACCGTCTCGCTGCCGGGGTGGAACAGGATCTGGCGAGTCTCGACCAGACCTTGAAGGCGGCGACGGGCACCCTTGAATCCTTCGACACCACCCTGAGCGGCTTGAAAGACTTGACCGGCCATCTCGACCGCGAACTGGCGCCGGCGGCGAAGTCCGCCATCGAAGAGATGCAACGCACCCTGCACGAGCTGCGGGCCAACTTCGGCTCCGACTCCCCCTTGAGCAGCGACGCCCGTAAAGCACTGGAGGAATTTTCCAAGGCGGCGCGAGGCATCCGCGACCTCACCGACTATCTCGAACGCCACCCCGAATCGCTGCTGCGCGGCAAGAAAGGGACCGCCCCATGATCCGTTATCTGCCTTATCTGCTCCTGCTCGGCCTGCTCGGCTGCGCGACCACGCCGCCCGCCGCCTTCTATACCTTGAGCCCCGGCCTTGCCGCACCGGGGACAGTCATCCCCTTGACCCTGGGGTTGACTCTCAGCGAGTTCCCGGAAGCCCTCGACCGCCCGCAGCTGATGCTGCGCAGCGGCGAAAACCGTCTCGATATCCAGGAACTGCACCGCTGGGCCGCCCCCCTCGAAGGCCAGGTGCGGCGCGTGCTGCGCGAAAACCTCGCCCGGTTGACGCAAAGCCCACGCGTCGAAACCCATCCCTGGCCCACGGATTTTCACCCCGAGCGGCAGATCCGCCTCGCCGTCAGCCGCTTCGACGGCCGCCACGGCGCCACGGCCGATCTGCAAGCGCGCTGGAGCCTGCACACCGCCGACGGCACCCTGATCCTCAGTCGCACCGCCACCTACAGCGAACCAGCCGGGAAGAGTATCGAAACCCTCGTCGCCGCCCAGAACCGCCTACTTGAGCGGCTGGCGGTGGAAATCGGTGGTTCAATGAGGAGTGAGGAGTGAGGAGTGAGGATCACCGCAAAAACGGCCCCTTCCGGTTTTCTGGAAGGGGCCGTTTTGATTTTGTCACCTGGCACTGGTCACCAATCCTACAAAATCACCAATTCCTCATTGCTGAAGGTGATGTTTTTCAGGCCCTGACCGCCGACGCGGAAGGTGTTCTCGATGCCGACGGCGCCGAGGCCGGGGTAGACCGCTTTCGGCTCGAAGGCGAAGGTCATGTTTTCTTCCAGCGTCTGTTCGTTGAAGCCGCGGGCGATGAAGGGATATTCGTCGATCTCGACGCCGATGCCGTGGCCGATAAAGGAAACCTGGGCCCCCTTCGAGCCCATGAAGTGATCGGCGTAGCCGAGCTCGCAGGCGAGGTGGTGACAGTCATCGTAGAGCGCCCCCCAGCTAACGCCGGGGCGGGCGATCTCCTTGAGCCGTTCCTGAATTTGGCACATGTCGGCATAGGCCTTACGCAGCGACTCGGGCAACCCACCGATGCAGAAGACCCGGGTCTGGTCAACCAGGTAGCCGTCGAAAGCACCGGCGAAGTCGACGATGATCGGCTCGTTGGCCTTGATCGACTTGTAGCTCGCCCCCTGGCCGATGGAGGGATTGACCCCCATGCCGCCGAGGGGGGTATCGAGAAAGGCCGGGGCGGCGCTATCGACGCCGGAGAAGATGTGCCCGAAGAAGAGTTCGTTGTTGAAGGCGCGCATACGGGTGATCCCCTGGTGGCCTTCCTTGCGGGCGACGAACTCCAACTCGGCGGCCAGTTCCAGGTCGGTGATACCAACGCGGATGACCTCTTTCGCCCGCTGGTAGACCTTATCCACCTGCAGGGCGGCATCCTTCATGATGTCGATTTCGTAGGCGGATTTGACCGCCCGCACGGTGCGGATGAGCGGCGTGGCGTCGCTCACTTTCGCCACAGGCAAGGCCGCCTGGAAACGCTGAAAAAGGGCCACCGGCACTACGTCGAGCTCCATGCCCAGACGCTGAGGTAAAGAATGACCGAAGTCGGCGAGGCGAGCGGGAATGTCCTTCGGGCTTGTGAAGGGATGAACCTCGCGCAGGCCGCATTCCATCCGCGCCCGGCCGTAATCCTTGCGGACGAGATAGAGGGGTTCGCCGTCGGCGGGAACATAGAGCGCCCCCTGCTGCACGGAGCCAGTGAAATAGAAAAGATCGGCACTCTGGATTATCAGCACGGCGTCGAGACCGGCCGGTTCCATCAAGGCCTGGAGTTTTTTACAGCGAGCTTCCAGTTCGCTCGCGGGAGTAAGGCGCATGGATTTTTCCCTTCGGAAAAAGACTGAAGACTGAAGTCCGAAGGGAAAACGATTCCTTCAGCCTTCAGTCTTCAGCCTTCGGTCTGAATTTAAGCTGTCTCCACCCCGGCGGCGTCTTCGAGGCGGAGTTCGCGAATGGCCATTTCCCGCAGCTTGAATTTCTGGATCTTGCCGCTGGCGGTCATCGGGTACTCGTCGACAAATTTGACGTAGTGGGGAATCTTGTAGTTGGCGATGCGTCCCCGGCAGAAGTCCTTGATCTCTTCTTCGTTACAGGACACCCCCTCCTTCAGCTTCACCGCCGCCATGACCTGCTCGCCGTATTTGACGTCGGGCACGCCGTAGACCTGCACGTCCGCCACCTTCGGGTGGGTGTAGAGGAATTCCTCGATCTCCCGGGGATAGACATTCTCGCCGCCGCGGATGATCATGTTCTTGATGCGGCCGGTGATCTTGCAGTAGCCGTTCTCATCCATCACCGCCAGGTCGCCGGTATGCAGCCAGCCGTCGCCGTCAATGGCCTTGGCGGTCTCCTCGAGCATCTTGTAATAGCCTTTCATCACATGGTAACCGCGGGTGCAGAGTTCCCCCTGCTTGCCGGGAGGAAGGGCCACACCGGTCTCGATATCGACGATCTTCACTTCCACGTTGGGCAGGGCGCGACCGACGCTCGCCACCCGCAATTCAATGGGATCATCGGTACGGGTCATGGTGATGCCGGGAGACGATTCGGTTTGGCCGTAGGTGATGGTGATCTCGGAACAGTGCATGTCACGGATGACCCGCTTCATCACCTCAATGGGACAGGGGGAGCCGGCCATAATGCCGGTGCGCAGGGTCGAGAGGTCGTACTTGCGGAAGGCGGGATGCTCCATTTCGGCGATGAACATGGTCGGCACGCCATGCACGGCGGTGCAGCGTTCGGCCTCGATCGCCTTGAGCACCGCTTCGGGATTGAAAGTCTCCACCGGCACCATGGTCGAGGCGTGGGTAACGCAGGCGAGCACGCCCAGAACGCAGCCGAAACAGTGGAAGAAGGGGACGGGAATGCAAAGTCGATCCTTCTCGGTGAACTTCATGCACTCGCCGATATTGAAGCCGTTGTTGACGAGATTGTGATGGGTGAGCATAACCCCCTTGGGGAAACCGGTCGTCCCCGAGGTGTACTGCATGTTGATGACTTCGTACTCGTCGAGCCCGGCCTTCACCGCCGCCAGTTCGGTGTCGGCGATCTTTTCCCCCAACCGTTCCAACTCGGCGTAGGCGAGCATCCCGGCGGGGGCGGGCGCACCGAGGAAGACGACATTCTTCAGAAAAGGGAGTTTGGCGCTGTTCAGACGGCCCAAGGGTGTGGTCGCCAGCTCAGGAACAACGGCGTTTACCGTCGCTACGTAATCGGTATCCTTGAAACCCTTGACCAGAAAGAGGGTGGTGGCGTCGGACTGGTTGAGGATATATTCGAGTTCCGCCGACTTGTAGCTGGTATTGATGGTGACCAGCACGGCGCCGATCTTGGCGGTGGCGAACTGCAACACAACCCACTCAGGGACGTTGGTCGCCCAGATCGCCAGATGCTCCCCCTTCTTCACCCCGATGGCCAGCAGTCCCTTGGCGACCCGGTCGCAGAGGGCGTCGAACTCCCGGTAATTGAGACGCAGGCCGCGATCGGGATAGACGAGGGCGTCGTTCTCGGGAAAACGCCGGGCGGCATCTTCGAGCAGAGCGCCCATGGTGAAATGCAGCAGGTTCGACATGGCGAAAAACTCCTTCAATGGGCGGGATCAAACCCCTGTTCAGCCCCGCGAAACTTTTGTTTTAAAACGTTATCTTACTGTTTTCAAAATGTTTTTTTGAATATCACAGGGCCGGGGCAATAGTCAATGGAAAAGGCGGAAGATGGGGCTCAGCGAAGATTAGAGGACGATAGAGTAAAATGATCTGCCTATTTATTAGGCAAAATGCCAATTCATCCCGAGGCACGGTGGGTTAGAAAAAAGAATGGGACTTTTCCACATGGCCATCCACAGCCGAATGTGGACGGGACAAAAATAGTCAGCGCCCCATCCGAGCATCGAGCCATTGGGCGAACTCCTCGGCAGCGAGGGGCGGGCTGTAGTAATAGCCCTGAATGTTGATGCAGCGCCGGGAAAGAAGATAATCGAACTGTTCCCGTGTCTCCACCCCTTCGGCCACCACCTTGAGACCGAGATTGGCCCCGAGGGCGATGATCGCGGCGACAATCCCCCGGCTATCGGCATCCTCGGGCAGATCGCGGATAAAGGATTGATCGATTTTCAAAGCATCGATGGGAAAGTGTTTCAGGTAACTGAGGGAGGAATAGCCGGTGCCGAAATCGTCGATAGCGATGCGGAAACCCAGTTTCTTGAGATTCGCCATGGTCGAACGAACCTGATGGGTATGATGCATCAATACTCCTTCGGTGACTTCCAGGATGAGATCGGCGGGGGCGATCCCTGCCTCTTCCACCCTGCGCTGCATATAATCGTCGAGCCCGGGGCGCTGAAACTGGCTGACGGAGAGATTGATCGCCACCGGCACAAGCGCCCTCCCCTGCCGCTGCCATTCCCGTAGCTGACGGCAGGCAGTAGCCGTTACCCAGTCGCCGAGAGCCAGGGAGAGACCGCTTTCCTCGGCCACGGGGACGAAACGATCGGGGGCGATCAGCCCGAGTCGGGGATGGCGCCAGCGGACCAAGGCTTCGGCGGCGATGACCTGGCCGCTGTCGGCATCGACCTGAGGCTGATAATAGAGAAGCAGTTCATCCCCGTCGAGAGCCCGGCGCAATTCGTTTTCCAGACGCATCTGTGCCAGGGCGCGGTCATTCATTTCCGGAGCGTAATAACCGATCTGCCCCCGGCCCCGAGCTTTGGCCGCCTGCAGGGCGCCGGCGGCGTTTTGCAGCAGCACCGCGGGTTCGTCGCCGTCGTCGGGGAAGAAGGTGATGCCGCAGCCGCAGCTGATGAAGATTTCCTGGCCGTCGATGATAAAGGGGGAAGCGAAAGAGGAGATCAGTTCCCGGGCCAAATGCCCGGCATCGATGATGGCCTCGCCCAAAGGGAAAATGACGGGAAAGGCCCCGGCGCCTAAATGCCCGACCAGGCCGCGCTCCCCCACCAGCCGCTGGAGTTGCTTCCCGACCTGGCATAACAGGCTGTCGCCGCGGCCATGGCCGAGGGCTTGATTGATCTTCTTGAAACCGTCGATATCGATCAGAAGCAAGGCGAAGGCCCCGTTGTCCCGGTGCCGGGAGCGGTCGATTTCCCGCGCCAGTTCGGCAAGAAAGGCGGCCTTGTTGGGGAGCAGGGTAAGCTGGTCGTGATGGTCGAGGAAGCGGACCCGGCACTCAGCCCGACTGCGCCGCCGCGCCTGGCTGTCCAGGCGCCAACCGCCGCCGAGAATGATCCCCAGCCCCAAAAGCCAGAAGAAACCTGTGCCGGCATAGGCCAGCCAGAGCCGGGGGCGACGCACCTCCCGCAGGGGAGCAATGGCCACCGAGACACTCAGCCCGCCACGCAGGTTACCGAGCTCGTAGCCCTGATGGGCGTGACATTTGAGGCATTCCGCCTCGGTTTTCAGGGGAAGCAGATAGCGGAGAAAGTCGCCGGCATCGCCGTCCATGACGGCGGCGACCTCTTTTTCGCCGGCGGCGAGACGGGCCAGGGCGGTCCGTTCCCAGGCATCGGGAGCGTTGGCGGGGTTGATCGGCTGGAGGCTGGTGATGCGACCGGAAAGGCCGAGCAGGCTGGTTTCGAGCTGAAAGACCTCGCGCAGCATATAGGCGGGATTGACCATGGTCAACACCCGCCCGGACGGGGTGACCACATCCCGCTCGGGGAGATTGGAGAGATAGGGGTTGGGAGGCGTCGTTTCGTCCGCCTCGACGTAGACGCCGCCGTGACGGGCGTTCCAGTGGCGATAGACGATCATCTTCTCGGCCAGGGTGCGGGCCTGGACTCTCGCCAGTTCTACCGTTTCCCGCTCTTCCTTGCGCTGATTCCAGAAGAGGCCGGCCACCGCCAGCGCCGTCCAGACCAGGACCAGCAGCAGAGCGCCGATCCTCAGCAGGCCAGTATCATCCCCCCTGGCGAACCATCGCGCCATCATCCCCCCTTGTGCCAAGAGACGCGGGCGGAAAAGGAAACCCCCTTTCCGCCCGCGCAATTCTTCCCCGCATCAGGAGAAGCTGTCCAGCCTATTCCGCCTGCTGTGTCCGCGAGGTGGGGCTTTCCGTCGTTACCTTCACCGGCAGGGACTTGCTGTTGAAGCGGACCTGATTCCCGAAGGGATCTTCCACCATCTGCTCGGGCTTGAACTGGACCTTGGTTTCGCCGCGGTCGTTGAGATACTTGTCAAGTTCGAGATCGATTTCGACGGGAAGTTCGACTCCGGCCTTGCCCAGGGCCTGGCGGAGCAGACCTTCGGCCTTCGTGGCGAAGGCGGTGGAGTCGGAAAGAACCCGCGCCGCCTCGGGCGGATTGTGGAAGCCCATGGAGTTTTCCGCACCGATGAAGATCAGGCGGAAGAAGCTGTCAAAGTAGAATTCCTTGGCCTGGTCGTAGAGGGCCTGATCGACCACGGTCCCGCCTTCCTGGGCCTTGTGGGTAAGCTCAAAGAGCTTGGCGACGGTGGCGTTGGCGTAACCGGCGCGGATCTTCATCGACACGGTACGATCCTGGATGTCGTAAACCCGCTGCCGCAACCACTCGGGCCCTTCGGCATGGCACTGCTGGCAAGCCTTGAGATCGGACTTGAGGGGGCTGGCAACGCGATGGTCGGAAACCTTTACCGAACCGACCTTGGTGTAAGGCATATGGCAGTCGGTACAGGAAGCGCCGGCCATCCAGTGAACGCTGCTGTTGGAGTAAAGTTCAAATTCCGGATGGCGAATGAAGGGGAGCCGGAAGCCGGTCACGGTCTGTTTCCATTCGAGAACGGTGGGATCATTGCGGAACTGGGCGATGATATTCTCGATGGAAATATTCCCCAGCTTACTCCCCTGCCAGGGGAAGTAGAGGCCCACCGATTTCTTGTTATCGTTCTTGGGAATCGCATAGGTGACATGGCACTGGGCGCAGACCAGGGTGCGCATCTGCTGGGTGGTCAGCTTGCTCCGGTCGACGCCCATGACATTCAGGGCCTTGCCCAGGGTGAATTCACGGGAAAGCTTGAGCTTCATCGTCTGGCTGTCGTGGCAGTCGACACAGGCCACCCCGAGCTCACGATGCTTCTCGGGAACCTCGGCGAGCACCTCCTTGTAGGGCTTCATGTAATAATTGACGCCCATTTCCTCTTCGAGCTTGGGCGCATAGGGGGTCTTACAGGTCAGACAGACGCCGCCGGAGCCAAGGCGGGACTCATCAATCTTCAACTGGTCGCGAACCATGTAGGCGTGGCCACGCGGCTCGTTAAACTCGATACCAAACCCCCAGCCGTTGAAAAGCAGGGCCATATAGGGGTACTGAGAAAGCTTGTCGTAGGTGATGCCGTCGGCGTCCCAGCCTTTTTTGTACTTGCTCTTGCCGGCAGGCTGCGGCTCTTCGGTCATTTTCCACAGGTCATAATGGACCGGATAGGCCTTGCCCCACTCGGCCGGGTCCATTTCGCCTTCAGCGATCTTCACGGGGCGCACCGCCTCGGTCTTCTCCGGCTGGCATCCGGCCAGCAGCAGCGCCGCCAGCGCCGGCATCAACAGGACTGCGATAGGGAATTTCCTGAACATAAGTTTTCGCCTCCTTTTTCTTCAGGTGAACGGATCGAAGGGGATGTTATAGAGTCTGAATGGTGCCGCTGGTCTGATGCTGAACACCCCGGTGGCATTTCCAGCAATCCCGGGTGTCGTCGATCATCGACACGGTCGTTTCGTGGCAGCGTATACAGTTGGCCTGCAACACCTTGCGGCCATGACCGGTCAGCTCGATGTCGTCGGAAACCTGTCCCGAATAGAAGAGAACCGCATCCTTGAGGCCGTCGATGGATTTCCAGATGTAGTGGACGGTGGCATTCTGGTTCGGCAGATGGCAGTCGACGCATTTGATGTTGCGGTGGGCGCCCACATGGGCCCAGGCGTCGTACTGCGCCTCCATGACGTGACAGCCGGCGCAGAAATCGGGTTGGCTGCTGCGCGCCAGCATTTTCGGCGGCCCGAACATGACGAAAGCCGACACCGCGATCAGGATAACGACTCCGGCCAGTCCCAGCCAGAAGAACTTCTTAAACTTTCCCATTTACTTCACCTCCCCTCGAAAAAAATATCGTGACGGATAACCGGCCGTGCGCATACAGGTTGCGTCGTAAATGTGCCTTAAACTTTACCAGAACTGTGCCATTACGCAGCCGCGCCCCAAGATTTTTTTAACCCATTAAAAAACCCGGGCTTTTCTCGATGAAAAGATCCCGGGTCGTTTTTTCGGCGCCCTTTTGAGGCGCAAGATGTCACTAAAAGGTAACGGCTATGCGTCGATCATGTTACTGGAAAGTGACGCTTCGACGATGTCCAAACGCTGCAATTTCTCCCACAGGGCCTTGCGGGAGATTCCCAGAGCGCGGGCGGTTGCGGCGCGGTGTCCGCCGTGCCGACGCAAGGCCGCAAGCAGAAGATGCCGTTCATAATCCTGCAGGGCGCTCTTCAGAGTTCCCTGCCCGACAACGGCCGCGACCGGGTGAGCCGGCTGCCCGCCACCGAATTCCGCTGGCATGTCGGCAAGTTCGACAACCTCCCCCGCGCCCAGGGCCACCGCCCGCTCCATGGCGTGCTTGAGCTGGCGCACATTGCCGGGAAAGTCATAAGCCAGCAACCGGGCGCGCGCCTCGGCGGAAAGGACCGGCGTCGGCTTGCCCATGCGCCGGGCGAAATGGGCGAGGAAATGTTCCGCCAAAGGGAGAATATCCTCGGGCCGACGACGCAAGGGGGGAATGTGAATGGGGATGACATTGAGGCGAAAATAGAGATCGGCACGAAAACGCCCCCGGCGCACATCCTCTTCCAGATCACGGTTGGTGGCGGCAACAATGCGCGCATCGACGGGGGTCTCCCCTTTGCCGCCCACGGCCTGGACCGAACGCTCCTGCAGCACCCGCAGCAGCTTGGCCTGGGCAGCCGCGGGCAAATCACCGATCTCGTCGAGAAACAGCGTTCCCCCTTGAGCCTGGAGAAAGCGCCCGGGCCGGCTGCCGACGGCGCCGGTGAAAGCGCCCTTGACGTGGCCGAAGAGTTCCGATTCGACAAGCTGTTCGGGGAGCGCCGCGCAGTTGACGTTCACCAGGGGTCCACCCCGACGGGGGCTGAGGCTGTGTAGGCGGGCGACGAAAAGCTCTTTGCCGGTACCGCTCTCGCCGGTGAGCAGCACGGTGGAATCAAGGGGGGCGACCGCTTCGACCATGGCCAAAGCGGCCTTGAGCGCCGGGCTTTCGGCGACGAAGGTGTCGGCCGTAAAGGGGCGGGCCAGGATCTTTTTCAGCTGGAGATTTTCCTCCGAGAGATCCTTTTTTTCGGTGATGTCGCGGCTGACAAGAAGGGTGCCGCGATAATCCCCGGCGGGGCCGCGCACCGCCGTATAGGTATTGTCGAAATAACGCCCCTGAGCCTGGATGACCCGATGCCGGTTCACCGCCGTCCCGTTTTTGAGACAGTTCAGCAGTTCGTCGACCAAGGCATGCACCCGCGGCGGATGGAGATCATGAATGGGGCGACCGATGAATTTCGCGGCGGAGATCCGGCGGATCCGTTCAGCGGCGGGGTTGAGATAGCGGATCCGATCCTCGGCGTCGAGAAAAATCACCCCTTCGTTCATTTCCTCGATGATGGCCTGAAACATATTGTCGGGAGGATTCATAACCATGAACGACTCCTTCATATTCTCTTTTCCCCTATCCCTTGCCCTTCTTCTCCTTGGCCAGCAGCATGCGCCGGGCATTGTTGACCAGCACCGACGACACCTCCCGGCTCTTGGCCAGGGATTTGAGATCCTTGTCGCTGAGAATACCCATGAAGCGCAGTGCCTTGGGCAGCGGGGTGCGGCCGTGCATGACCAGCGCCCGCTTGATTTCATAATTCTTCAGCCACTCGTTGTTGAGGGTGATGAGCCGGATCAGTTCTTCACTGGAACTTTTGTTCTTGGCGACGGCAAGAACCTCGCCGTCGGTGATGCGGGGATTTTTCAGAACTGCGCCGGAGACCAGCTTGTTGGCGTCCTTGATCAAAATGGTGCGCCATTCTTTGTCGCCGGTGAGCGCCATCTTGATCTTTTCGGCCACGGGCATCTCCAGCGATTGCTGGTATTTGGAGAGATTGACCGCCTCCTCTTCGCTCCCCTCCCCGGACTCGGCGTCGGCCTCATCCCCCGCTTCCTCAGCCTCCCGAGTGGGAACCGCCAGACCCAGTCGCACCTTGGTCTCGGCATCGACCCGGGGGTTGGTGGCGAGCGCCTCGCGCAGTTCGGGGCGATTTTCGAGCAGTCGTTCCTGGGAAGCGAAGAGGGCGAAGATTGCTCCCCGGCAATGGCCGGCGATATTGATCAGGGTCTGGGGGGTGACGTCGGGGGATTTGAGCAGGGTGCCGATGACCTGGACATCGTCCAGGCGCACCCGCGCGATCAGTTCCAGATGTTTGGGATGCAGTTCCCCGGGGGCGGCGATGAGATTGGCGAGTTCGCCGCTCTCCACGGCGGAGAGGGCGGCAATGACCGCATCCTTGACCCCCCGGTCGGGACTCTGGAAGAGAAAGAGGAAAACGGTGAGAAGATCCTTGCGGGACAGGGACGCCTCACCGCGCAACGCCGCCAGCTGCTCCGCGCGGGAGGCCTCCTTGACCAGGTGGGCCACCGCCGGCGACACCAGCAGCTGGTTCGACCTAGTTCCGCTGTGCGGCACCGCCGGCCTCCTTTCCGCCGGTCGCCGTGAAAAGCCTTTCACGCCGTCGGTTCATCATAACCGCCTCACGGGTTGCGCAGAACCCGCGCCTCGAGCCCGGCGGTTCGGGCTCGAGCGGCGGCGGTTTCCGCCTGGGACTTATCGGCAAAACCGCCGAAAGAGACCCGCCACAAGGTGGTATCCAGATTGGCTCGCTCCTCGGTGACGGAGACGCCCCGGGCGGCCAGGGACTCGATGGCGGCCCGGGCCTTGTTCGGGTCGCTGTAGGAACCGGCGTAAAGGGCCAGGGATTCCCCTTTGGGCAGGGTGAAGTTCTTGGGCACTACGGGCTCCAGCTCCCGCGCCTTCGCCCGGGCGATTTCAGGGGGATAGACACCAATCAGAAGCCGGGTCATGACCTGGGTTCTGGCCAGGGGCGTGACCTGGGCCTCATAGCCGAGATCCTTGATTTTCCGAATCGCCTGATCGCGGTTGGCGGTTTCGCCATAGGCACCGGCCTGAATCACAAAGGGTCCGCCGGCGCTCGCCACCGCCGGCGGGACGGATTTTTCCAGGACGGATTTTCCCGGCAACGGTTTCTCCGGCGCGGGTTTCGGTGGCGGCGTGGTTTTTTTTGTCACGATTTTTTGCGGAGCCGGTTCCGGGCTCTTTGCCGGGGGAAGGGAAGCGACTCGCACCGGTTCGGGAGCGGCCTTGACGGTCTTCTCCTCGCGCGGAGCGATCGTCCGCTTCGCGGGCTGAGCGAACTCGCCACTCTCCTGGGGCTTCGGCGGATGAGAGACCGAGGCGGGGGGTTGGATCGCCGTCGTCGAATCCGTGGACCAGGCGGCGCCGATCGGCTGCGTTTCAGGTTCAACCGCCGGGGGGATTTCCTGCAACGTCCCCCGGGGAACCTCCGTCGCTACCGCCACCTGCCCTTCCGCGACCGGTGGCGACGTACCTTCGCCGACGGCTACCGATCCCCCTGCGGGGCGTTCCGGCATTTCCAGGGTCTGTTTGGTCGGGAGCGGTTCGGTCTTGGACCGGGCATCGGGCGGCAAGGGGCTGGACGTGAAATAGTAGAACCCCACGGCGGAGAGAAGCATAACCAGAGCGCCGTAATAAAACATGCGCGACGACGGCAGCAAGCTCTTGCGTCGGGGATGATCTTCCTCCCGCAGGGGTGAGGAATCGGCCGGGGGCTCCTTGGACACGGCGCCGTCATCCCCCCAGCCCTCCTCGGCAAGAGTGAAATCCTTGCTCGATTCGGCGTCGAACTGGCCCCAGCCGTCATCGGAAGTAAAATCGTCGTCGAGCTGTCCGAATGTAAAATCCTTATCGTCATCGTCCTTCATAGTGTCCCTGCCTTATCCGGTTAACCCGCCAGGTCGTCCGAACCCCGGGCTTCAAAAAACCGGCGGCCCCCGAAAGGGCCGCCGGAGTCCGATCATTCCGCCTCCGCGCTTTTGTGCTCAGCCAAAATCTTGGCCGTCAGGTGAAGCGGTACTTCTTCGTAGTGGGAAAATTCCATGGTGAAAAGACCCCGGTCCGAGGTCATGGAGCGCAGCTCGGGTGCATACTTGAGCACCTCGGCCATGGGCACCTGCACGGCGATGTTCTGGCTGCCGCCCTGGGGCTCAACTCCGAGAACCTTGCCGCGTCGGGAGTTCATGTCGCCGATGACGTCGCCGACGCAATCGTCGGGGACGGTGATTTCCATGTGCATCACCGGTTCGAGGAGCACCGGGTTGGCTTCTTCCATCCCTTTTTTGAAGGCCATGGACCCGGCGATCTTGAAGGCCATCTCCGACGAGTCGACGCTGTGGTGCGATCCGTCATAGAGGGTGACCGAGAAGTCCTGCACCGGATAGCCGGCGAGGATGCCGTGTTTCAGCGATTCCTGAATCCCCTTGTCGACCGCCGGGATGAACTGGCGGGGGATGACCCCCCCGACAACCTTGTCGATGAACTGGTAGCCCTCCCCGCGCGCCAGGGGCGCGATTTCGATATGCACATCGGCAAACTGGCCGCGACCGCCCGACTGCTTTTTATGACGATAATGCTGTTTGACCGTCTTTTTGAAGGTTTCACGATAGGGAACCTTCGGCTCTTTGAGGAGGACATCGACCCCAAACTTGCGCTTGAGTTTTTCTACCGCGACCTCGACATGGACTTGGCCCATGCCGGAAAGGATCATTTCCTTGGTCTCCTCGTCGCGCTGCACGCCGTAGGTGGGATCTTCCTCCATGATCCGATACAGGGAGCTCATGATCTTGTCTTCATCCCCCTTGCTCTTAGCCGCCAGGGCGAAGGAGATCACCGGCTTGAGAGCCAGCGGGCTGGGATAGACGATGGGTTTGGCGACATCGCAGAGGGTATCGCCGGTGGCGGTCTCCTTGAGCTTGGCCACGGCGACGATATCGCCGACTTCGGCCTCGGCCAGCGGGCGCTGCTTCTTCCCTTCCAGCTCGAAGATCTGGCCGATGCGCTCGGTGGCTTCCTTGTTCGGGTTATAGATCGTCGAATCGCTCTTGAGAGTGCCCGAATAGACGCGGAATAGGGTCAGCTTGCCGGCGTAGGGATCGCTGATGGTCTTGAAGACCATCGCCGAAAAGGGCTCTTTCGGATCGGGCCGCCGCTGATCGGCTTCGCCGGTCTTCGTATTGGTACCGTACTGGATGCCTTTGTCGATGGGCGAAGGCAGACAGTTGACAATGAAATTGAGCAGATTGCGTACGCCGATATTGGCCGTGGCACTGCCGCACAAAACCGGAGTAAAAACCTTGGTCAGGGTCCCTTCGCGCAAGCCGCGAAGGATTTCGTCGCGGTCGAGGGACTCGGTTTCCAGGTATTTTTCCATCAATTCGTCATCGGCCTCGGCCGCCGCCTCAACCATGATGGTACGCAGGCGCTGGGCTTCCTCCAGATATTCGGCGGGGACATCGGTCTCATCATAGGTGCCCTTGCCGTCGAACTTGAAGAACCGGGCCTTCATGTCGACCAGGTCGATGATCCCCTTGAAGTCCTCGCCGGATCCGACCGGCATGGAGATGGCGACGGCGCGGGTGTCGAGACTCTTCTGCACATCGTCGACCGCCTTGAGAAAGTCGGCGCGGTCGCGGTCCATCTTGTTGACGAAGACGATGCGCGGTACTTCAAACTCGTTGGCCCATTCCCAGATCTTCAGGGTCTGGGCCTTGACGCCGTCGACGGAGGAAACGACCAGCACCGCCCCGCCGAGAATGCGCAGGCAGTTGCGGGTATCATGAAGAAAGTTGGTATAGCCGGGGGTATCGACGATATGCAGGCTGCAATCCCCCCACTCGCAATGGTTGAGGCTGGAGCTGATGGTGATCTGCCGCTTGATCTCTTCGGGCTCGAAGTCCATGGTCGAGGTGCCGTCATCGACCCGGCCGAGACGATCGGTCATGCCGGTGTTGAAGAGGATTGCTTCGGTCAGGGATGTCTTTCCGGCATCCCCTTGCCCGACAATTCCCAGGTTACGCAGTTTGGCCGTTTCATACTTTCCCATGATTCCTCCTTACAGTTCACCTTGAGGTGAAACCAGCTACAGGATTGACGTCAGGAAACAACGAATACGGGGACCAACCCCGGCAATCTCTACGCGACCGCCAAAAGCGGAGAAAACAAATTCTTGTCGTTTATTCGACGGTTTTACCTCCTTTATTGAGGTGATGGATGATTTTCAGTCCTTCCAGGGTAAGCATCGGCTCGACCTCGTCGATGCCCTGGGAGTCGGCGGCGACCAGCGGCGCCAGGCCGCCCGTCGCCACGACCAGGGCGGTCTGGCCCAGTTCCCGGTGCATGCGCGCGACGATGCCGTCGACCAGCCCGACGTACCCATAGAAGATGCCGGCCTGCATGCTGTTGACCGTATTCTTGGCGATGACCTGGGGCGGCCGGCAGATATCGACCCGGGGCAACTTGCTCGCGCGCATGAAAAGCGCTTCGGCGGAAATGGCCACCCCCGGCGCGATGGCGCCGCCCAAGTATTCGCCCCGGGCGGAGATGCAATCGAAGGTGGTCGCCGTGCCAAAATCGACGACGATCAGGGCGCGGTGGTATTTCTCGTAGGCGGCAACGGCATTGACGATGCGGTCGGCCCCGACCTCCTTGGGATTGTCGTAGAGAATCGGCATGCCGGTCCTGATGCCGGGACCGACGACCTGGGGCTCCTGGTTGAAACAGGACCGGCAGAGTTGGACGAAGGTCTCAAGGACCGGCGGCACCACGCAGGAGATGATCACATCCCCGACCTCGGCGAAGGACTGACCGGAGAGGCCGAAGAGCCGGTCGATGACGATGGCGTACTCGTCGGCGGTGCGGGTCTTGTCGGTGGTGATGCGCCAGTTCCGGATCAGGGTTTCGCCGTCGTAGAGGCCGAGGACCGTATTGCTGTTACCGATATCGATGACCAAAAGCATGAAGTAGTCGCACATCCATTTAAGAAGGTTGAAGTTTTCGGGATCACCCCGGGACTGTCCGTTCCAGGGGACGGACATCCCCGGCGAGAATCTTTTCGAGGACATCTTCGGTGCGAACCAGCAGGCCACCGTCGTTATCCAGTCCCTCGACCCGCCCCCGGATCAAGCGGCTCTGGCAATCGACCTCCACATCCCGGCCGATAAGATCGCACAACGCTTCCCAGGCACGAATGACGGGGGGAAAACCGGAGGTCAGGAACTCGCCGTAGAGACTGTCCAGATGGCGATAAAGAGAGCGGGCGAAGGCCAGGCGGGAAACTTCGCGTCCGGTTTCGATGACCAGGGAGGTCGCGGGATAACGAAGATCGTCGGGGAACTGCTCGGGACGCATATTCAGGTTAACGCCGATGCCGAGGACAATATAACGCACCCCTTCGGTTTCGGCATTCATCTCATTGAGCAACCCGGCCACCTTGCGACCGTTGAGCAACACATCGTTCGGCCACTTGACCAGCGGGCGTAGACCGCTGACTTCCGCTACCGCCCGGGCCACGGCCACGGCGGAGAGGAAGGTGAGTTGCGGACCATCGTAAGGAAGAATCGGAGGGCGAAGCAGAATCGAGGTGTAGAGATTGACGGCCGGCGGCGAGGCCCAATAGCGGCCAAGGCGGCCTTTTCCCGCCGTCTGTCGGTCAGCGATCACCACCGTCCCTTCGGGATGGCCGCTATCGCCGAGCTCGCGGGCACGCAGGTTGGTCGAGTCGGTTTCGTCGAAAAAGACCAGCTCTCGACCGATGATGCGGGTCTTAAGACCGGCCCGCACCTCCTCGGCGAGCAGAACGTCGGGGACGGAGGTCAAACGGTAGCCCCGGGACGGCAGGGCCTCAATGGCATAGCCCAAAGACCGCAAATGCCGGATCTTTTTCCAGACGGCGGTCCGCGAGACTCCCAGCTTTCGGCTGATCTCCTCCCCGGACAGCAGCGTCCCGGGATGAGCGCGAAAGAGTTGCAGGATGTCTTCGTGTTCCAGTCGTTGCCCCATGGGGTCTCTGGCCTGTCCTTATTGAAAAAGCATGGAAATATCGGCGGAGCGGTAGGAGTGGGTCAAGGCGCCGACGGAAATAAAATCAACGCCAGTCTCGGCGATACCCCGCACGGTATCGAGATTGACCCCGCCCGAGGCTTCGCTCAGCGCCCGCCCGTCGATGAGACGGACGGCGTCGGCGAGCATGGAAAGGTCCATATTGTCGAGGAGGATGATATCGGCCCTGGCTTCCAGCGCCTCGGCCACTTCGGCGAGGTTCTGGGTTTCGATTTCAATGCGCAGGGTGTGGGGCGCCCGGGTGCGCGCCCGCTCGATGGCGACGGCAATGCCGCCGGCAGCGACGATGTGGTTTTCCTTGATGAGGATGCCGTCATAGAGAGAAGTGCGATGGTTACGGCCGCCGCCCATGCGCACTGCGTATTTTTCAAGAACGCGCAGCCCCGGCGTGGTTTTGCGGGTATCGACCAGGGTCGCTTTCGTACCATCGACGGCGCGAACATACTGGGCGGTCAGGGTGGCGATGCCGCTCATGCGCTGGAGCAGGTTGAGCGCGACCCGTTCCCCTTGCAAAAGCAGCGCCGCCTCTCCCTTGATCCAGGCAAGGACCTGCCCACGATTGACCGGGCGGCCGTCCGCGATGATCTTCTCGAAGGCGACCCCCTCGCCGACCAGACGGAAAACCCTGGCAGCCACATCGATACCCGCCAGAACGAAGTCTTCCTTGGCGACCAGTTGCGCTCGACCGGGGGTACCCGGGGCTACCGTGGCCAAGGTAGTGACATCCCCCAGGCCGATATCTTCATGCAATGCCGTCTGGATGATCCGATCGATTTCAAACATTTGCGCTCCTGCCTAACATATTGAAAACGCTTTTTATATAGCACACTGACAAAAGCCCCCGCAACTGAAAAGCCTGAAAGCCGGCAATCTTCTTATCCCCTGCGGATCGGCTGATTTAATCTTTACATTTTCAGTGGTTGTGCTAGAAAGAGGATCGGCCTCAAACCGCCCCCGAACCGTCGCGCAACCGCCTGCCGGGGCGCACTTTTCCCTTCCTTCCATCCCCTCTCCCCGGAGCTTCTCGTGAACCGCAAACCGTTCCTTCCCGTTCTGATCGCCCTGACTCTGGCTTGCGGCGCCTGCGTCAGCAACAGCACCTACCAGCAGAAGCTCGACGAAAACGACTTCATCACCCGGCAACTCGGCGAGATGGAAGCCGACTGCCAGTTGGTCAAGGATCGCCGGGATTACCTGGTGAAGCTCAACGGCGACCTGGAACGGCGCCTGCACGAAGCCGCCGGACAGGAAAGCCGGCAACGGGCGGAACTGAAGAAAGCCAAGGAAGACATTGCCCGCCTGGAGAAGGTTCTCGCCTCGCGCAACAGCGAAACCGGCGCCGCTCTCAAGGAGATGCGCCAGACCATCGACCGCCTGGAAGAAAAAAATCGCGATCTGGAACAGGAACGTCTGGCCCGGGAAGCACGTTTGGTGAAAATCCGTGAAACCTATGACGAACTGACTGTCCTGCTGGCAGCGGAAATCGGCCGGCGGGAAATTGCGCTCGACACCCATCCCGACAGTCTTTCCATCAATCTTTCGGAAAAAATCCTCTTCGATTCGGGGGCGACCGACGTGAAACCGGCGGGGCTGGAAATCCTGCGCCGTCTCGGCGGCGTCCTCGTCAACCTGCAGGGGCATGATATCCGCATCGAAGGACACACGGACAATGTGCCGATCAGTTCACGCCTGCGCGAGAAGTTCGCCAGCAACTGGGAGCTTTCGGCGGTCCGCGCGGCCAGCGTTCTTCACTTTCTCCAAGAACAGGTCGGCCTGCCCGGGGAAAGCCTCGCCGCCGTCGGCCACGGGGAATTCCGACCCGTTGCCGACAACGCCACCCCCGAGGGCCGGGCGCTCAACCGCCGCATCCGGATTCTGTTGAAACCACAGGATCTTCCGACAGCCCCCTGAAGGTATCCATGACAGCAATTGACTGGATCTTCTGGGACAACGACGGTGTCCTGGTCGACACGGAAAATTTCTATTTCCAGGCCTCGGCGGAGGTCTTGAGCGACGTCGGCGTCGAACTCAGCCGCGAGCAGTTCATCGAAATCTCCCTGCGACGCGGGGAGAGCGTCTTCGATCTCGCTGCGGGAAACAAACCCTATCTCGACACCCTGCGCGAGCGCCGCAACCGCCGCTACGCCGAACTGCTCGGGCAGGGGATCACTCCCATCGCCGGAGTCACCGAAACCCTGCGCGCCCTGCACGGGCAGGTGCGCATGGCCATCGTTACCAGCTCGCAACGCGACCATTTCGACCTCATCCATCGAAATACCGACCTTCTCGACTACTTCGACTTCATTCTCACCCGCGAGGATTACCGGCACACCAAGCCCCACCCCGAACCCTACCTCACCGCCCTGGCCCGCGGCTGCGGCGACCCGCAACGCTGTCTGGTCGTGGAAGATTCCCAACGGGGGCTGGAATCCGCCGTCGCCGCCGGCCTCCGATGTCTGGTCATCCCCGGTCATCTCAACCAACAGAGTGACTTTTCAACCGCCCACGCCATCCTCAAAGACATCACCGAAGTCGCCGCGTTCCTCCCCTGATCGTGCGTCTCCCGATCGGGGTCGGGTCTTGCTCCGCCCTAAATCGCTGGGGCCGGTTCAGCCCCTTCTCTCTTTTTATTCCGCAAACCGAGCAGCACCGCCACGGCGTTGAAGAGCGACTCGTCGCACTACTCTCACGACATACCCAGGGATGGTCAGCAACTTCAGCCGCGATAGGATACCGACCGCCGGAATAAAATCCAATATTTCCAGGCTGGACAAGGATGAGGGTTCATGGGGATAATGAACGGCCTGAAATTTTCTCGGAATGGCCTTTTTAATAACGAGCGCACGGGCGATGGACTCGGACATTCAAGGAGATCGGCATGACTTGGACCATGATGGGGGGCGTTCTCGGCGGCCTCGGGCTCTTTCTACTCGGCATGAGCCTGATGACCGACGGCTTCAAGTTTGCGGCGGGGCGCGCCCTGCGTGGGATTCTCGAACGCTCGACGCAAACCCCCTTACGCGGGCTCCTCTCTGGCGCGTTGATCACCGCCTTGGTACAGGCTTCGGCGATGGTCACGGTGGCGACCATCGGCTTCGTCAATGCCGGACTGATGAGCCTGCGCCAGGCGGTGACGGTGATCTACGGCACCAACATCGGCACGACCATGACCGGCTGGCTGGTGGCGACGGTCGGCTTCGATTTCGACATCCAGAAGCTCGCCCTGCCCGCCATCGGTATCGGCATGTTTTTGCGGGTCTTTCGCGGCGAAAGCCGGGCCGGACATCTCGGCGAAGCCCTGGCCGGCTTCGGCCTTTTTTTCAGCGGTCTCGACGTTCTCAAAGGGGTCTTCGGCGACCTCGGACAGAGCCTGCAATTCACCGCCCTTTCCGGGTACGGGTTCTTCTCCACGGTGGCCTTCGTCGGCGCCGGTTTTCTGCTCACCGTGCTCTTGCAATCGTCGAGTGCCGCTCTCGCCATCGTCCTCACTTCGGCGGCCGGCGGCGTGCTCGGCCTTAGCGACGCCGCGGCGATGGTCATCGGCGCCAATGTCGGCACCACCATGACCGCCCTGCTGGTGGTCCTGGGAGCGACCAGCAGCGCCAAGCGGGTGGCGGCCGCGCACATCGCCTTCAATCTGATCACCGGGGTGGTGGCCTTCGCCACCCTCCCCCTGCTTCTCAAATTTCTTGATTTTCTCCAACACTCCTTCGACCTAGGCGCGGGACCGGCGACCGAACTCGCCCTCTTCCACACCCTTTTCAATCTACTCGGGGTGCTGCTCCTCTGGCCCCTGACCGGAACCCTGTCTCGCCTCCTCGAAACCCGCTTTCTGGTGGGGGACGCCGACGAATCGCAGCCGAAATATCTCGACCGAACCCTGACCACAACCCCGGTACTCGCCCTGCATGCCCTGACCCGGGAGTTGGCCCGCGTCGGCAAAATGACCCGGGACTTGGCGCGAGAGGCCATCAGCAGCGAACGGGTGGCCACACAAATCTTCCAGCTGAAGCGTGAAACCGTGGACCGACTGGGGGAAGCCATCGGCGAATACAGCAGCCGTATGCAGCAGAGCAATCTTCCGCCGATCTTGGCGGAAGTGCTGCCCAATGCCCTGCGGGTATCCCGCTATTACAGTGAAATTGCCGAACTCTCCTTGCTTGTTGGCCAAGCCCATCAACAGACCACGGAACTGGAACACCCGGAGATCCAGACGGCGATCCATGCCTTCAACAGTCGAGTGGTGCGCCTGCTCTCCAGCATCGACAGCTACACCCCCGAATATCCAACCGATGTCTACGACGGCGAGATGAAAGAATTGCAGGGCGCCTACCAGAGCCTCAAGAGCCGCCTGCTGCGCTCCGGCACCGAAGGGCGTCTGCCGGTACGGCGCATCGTCGAACAACTCGATAACGAAAGCAACATCCGCCGTCTCGCCGAACAAGCCGACAAAGCCGCCCGCTACTTACAGACCCTGCTCGACTATCTGGAACAAAATGGAGCGGGGGCGAAAGGGCCGGAGAACTCCGCCAGGGCATCGTGAAGAAACGTGCCGGAACGGATAAAAAACGCCCCGTTTCAAAGGAGGGTTGAAACGGGGCCAAATAGCCCTCGGGGAAAGGGCGAAACGGTTCGGGTAGGGCGCTTATCCCGAAAAGGATTAAAACGTCTCGGGACGCTTATTTCATTAGCAACAGCGATGCCAACCCTTAGAAAATCTTTTCAAAAACTCGAAAACATTCCCTAAGCACCTATAACCCATAGAGTAAATGAGATTTTCATAAATTTCTCACCCGCAGTTATCACGGTCCCGCAAAAAACGAAAGATGGCTAAAAATGACCACCTTTCGCATCTCATCGGGTAAATTTTAACCGTATCACCCCTCAATCGGAACCGGCCAGCCGGTATTTTTCCAGCTTATAGCGCAACGTCCCCCGCGCCATGTTGAGCAGGCGGGCGGTCTTGACCACATTACCGCCGGTAAGCGCCAGAGCCTTGCCGATCAGATCCCGCTCCACATCCTCCACCAGCTTTTCCAGATCAATCCCCGCCGGTGGGATTTCCTGGGGAATCTGATCGAAGCGGCGCGGGGCATCCCCCCAGATCTCCTTGGGCAAACACTCGGGCCGGATAACGGTATCGTGGTGCATGATGCAGATCCGCTCCACCAGATTACGCAACTCCCGGACATTTCCCGGCCAGTGGTAACGCAACAGCAGATCAAGGGCGTCGCGGGAAACCTCGCGGATGTTCTTGTGGAACTCGCGGCTGAAACGCTTGATGAAGTGGTCGAGCAGCGGCGGGATGTCCTCGCGCCGTTCCCGCAGAGGGGGAAGGTGGATGGGGAAAACGTTGAGACGATAGTAGAGATCCTCACGAAATTCCCGGGATTCGATGGCGCTCTTCAGGTCGCGGTTGGTCGCCGCCACCACCCGCGCATCGATGGCGATGTTGCGCGTCCCGCCAAGGCGGCGGATGCGGCGGTCCTCCAGCACCCGCAACAGCTTGACTTGCAAGCCCATATCCATCTCGCCAATTTCGTCGAGAAAGATCGTTCCCCCGGACGCCTCCTCGAAAAGCCCGATCTTGCGACTCTTGGCATCGGTAAAAGCGCCCCGTTCATGGCCGAAGAGCTCGCTTTCAAGCAGGTTGTAGGGGAGCGAGCCGCAGTTAATTTCCACGAAAGGCCGTGCTTTTCGGGAGGAAAGATCGTGCACGGCCCGCGCCACCAGTTCCTTACCGGTGCCGCTTTCGCCGGTGATCAGGATGGTGGCGGTCTCGTGCTTGGCCACTTCCCGCACCTGATGGTAAACCTGAAGCATGGGCGGGCTCGTCCCGATCATCTCCAAGTCGGCGGGCAGGCCCTTGCTTTCCCGTCGCAGATGGCGCACTTCCCGGCGCAGGCTGCGGGTTTCCAGGGCCAACTTGACGATCAGGCGGATGGCGTCGGCCTTGAAGGGCTTTTTGATGTAATCGTACGCCCCCATCTTCAGGGCTTCGACGGCGCTCTCCACGGTCCCGTAGCCGGTAATGATGATGACCAGCAGTTCAGGGTCGATGTCCCGCAGAGCGGCCAACACCTCCAACCCGCTGCGGGGGCCAAGATTGAGATCGAGCAGGACCAGATCGACCTCGGCCTCGCTCACTTGGCGCAGGGCTTCTTCGCCGTCGGCGGCGGAAAGGGGACAATAGCCGTCCTCGGCGAGAATCCGTTCGAGATTTTCGCGGATAAAGGCTTCGTCGTCGACAATAAGTATTCGTTCCATGAATCCTCGCAGGCTCGAACCGGAGAAGACTACCGAAGCAGTCCCCCAGGGGAGGGGTGGCGAAGAGCATAACAGAATGGCCAATTTTGGCCAACGGAAGAATCAGTTTGTCCCTTCCTCGGGAATCGGCAGCCAGAGAGTGAAGACGCTGCCGACTCCGGGGGAACTTTCGACGACGATACGCCCGCCGTGGTCGGCGAGGATGTTCTGGGTGATGGAAAGCCCGAGACCGGTACCGCTCCCCTTACCGGTGTAGAAAGGCTCGAAGATCATAGGAAGTTGCTCGGCGGGAATGCCCACACCGCTATCGCGGATACAGATACGCACCTCGCCGTCGACCCAGCTCGCGGCGACGGTGAGTTCCCCCCCGTCAGGCATGGCGTCGAGGGCATTGTTGAAGAGGTTGAGAAAGGCCTGCTTGAGTTTGTGGGCATCGAGGGGGAAGCCGGGCAAATCCTCATCCAGCGCCTCGACCAGGCGAATCCCCTGGCGCTCGCACGACTTGCGGATGAGAAAGAGGGTTTCACGCAACACCGTGCCGATATTTCCCGGTTCCCGGCGCAGTTGCGGCGAAGCGGCAAAATCGAGTAGACCGCTGACCAGCCCTTCAAGGCGCTCAATCTCGCTCAGGGCCCGGCGGATCAGTTCCTGGTCGGCGGACTGCCCCAACAGCCGGTCGTGCAGGTCGTCGAGGAGCAGACTGATGCCGGTGAGGGGATTGCGCACCTCGTGGGCGATGCCGGCGGAAAGCCGGCCCAGAGCCGCCATGCGTTCCATGCGCGCCAGCTGCCGGCGCATCTCCACCCGCTCGGTGATATCCTCGATGGTCAAAATCCGCTCCGCTCCCTGCCCCGCCGCCGAGGGAATCAGGGCCAGACGAAAGACCCGGGGGCGACCGGCGACGGTCACATCGACATAGTCGTGCCAGCGGCCGCCGGAGGTCTTCAGACCGACGGCCAAAGCCGTCAGCAGACTCGGCCAGGCCGAGAAGAGCGTAGCGAGTTCCCCTTCGACCGTTCCAGACAGATCGAGCAACCGCACCGCCGGTCCGTTGATCGAGGTGACCCGGCCGGCGGCGTCGAGGGTCAACAGACCGATGTCGATGTTCTCGACCAGGGTCTCCTTGAAATCCCGTTCACGGAGAATTTCCCGGCGGGAACGGTCGAGATCGGCGAGAGTGGCGGCGATGCGCTCCTGCCGATCCTTGAGCTGTTGGGCCATGCGATTGAAGGAGACCGCCAAAACGCCGACTTCGTCCCGGGCGGTCACCGGCACCTGGGTATCCAGTTCCCCCCGGGCCATGCGCCGGGTGCCGTCGATCAGGGTCGACAGGGGGCGGGTAATCCCCCGGGAAAGAAAATAGGCAGCGGCCACGACCAAGAGAGCGGTGCCGAGAATCATCAGCCCCGCCTTGCCGACAAAACGGGTCATTTCCGCCCGGATTTCCGTCGAAGCGGTATGGGCCGCAGCATGAAAGCGGCTAACTTCGGCGCCGATGGTCACGCCGCCGAAAATTCCGCCGTCGGCATATTCGCCGTAGCCGAAACGGATTGGCGCATAGGCCATGATCTTCTGCGAGCCGCCGATATTGGTGACGTCGGCCACCCCCGATTCCCCGCGCAGCACCGCCGCCGCCACCACCGGATAGTTGGGGTGGACGAAACCGGCATGAAAGAGATTGAAAGGAATGGCCCCCCGTTCGACCAGCTCGGGAGGGGAAGCGGCGGTGTAGGGCGGCACCAGTACGCCCCGCTCGTCGAGACCCCGCAGATCCCAGTGTTTGGGGTGGGCGATCATCCAGCCTTCATCATCAAACAAGAAGGCGTAATTGCCGCTGTCGTAGGAGGAAAAGACGGTGAAGAAGGGGGAATGGGGGAGAATGTGCTGGGTAAACTCCATCAGATGGCGGTGATCGAGGGAAAGGACCGCGACTCCGCGCAAGGTTCCGTCGTCACCATGCACCGGCATGGCGAAACGGATCACCCCCCGGTAGCGCTCCCCCTCCACCGCCGCTTCCGGCGTCGGCGCCCCCGCCAGCTGACGCTGCTTGTCCAGATGCCGGCCGGTGACCCGGGTGACATGCACCCCACCCGGCGGCAAGGCCCGGGCACGAAGAAAATAATCCTCGCGCCCGTAGGTGGTCCGGGACGGGTCGGAAACATCCCGCAGCGCCGCCGGCACCCCTTCCACCAGACGAACGACTTCGCGGCCGTCGGCAGCGATCCAGGCGAGTTCCGAATAGAGGGAACGCTCTTCCCGGGTCTCTTCGGGAGCCGCGTTGCTACCCCGGCGAAACCAGACTGGGCGCAGCTGATGACGATAAAACTCCCGATAGACGTTTTCGTCGACAGGAAGAAGGGCGAAATCGGAAAGATCGGCGACGGCCTGGCGAAGGAAATCCTCGACGTCGGCAGCGACCATCCCCGCCCGCAGTTCCAGGGCTTCGGCGGCCTGCTCATCGAGGGCCCGGGTCGCATGGGCGAGCAGCTGGCTTTCCACGGAACGCAGGCTGCGGCTGGAAACAACGACCAGCAGCACGAGCGGCAGAAGGGACAGCAGGCAGAAAGCCAGAAGGACTTTTTTGTGAAAGGAGAAGGGGGCGCGAAGCATGGCCGCCATTATAGCAGGAGGCGGCCGCCGGCAGGATTAAAAATTTCGGCCGGCGGCAATTCGGTCAGGATGTGAAGATGTTGAGAATTCAGCGGGATTCGCCACGCAGCTCGCGGGAGTCGATGGCCAAAGGGAGAAGGCGCTGATGCTTGGCGAGCACCGCTTCGAGAGAGGGGCCATCATTCATGATGACATCCCCCGGAGCGAAAACGGTCCGGGCCACGTGCGAGCCGTTGGCCCGCTGGAAAACCGCCACCTCGTAGCGACGGCCACGAATATCGAGATGTTCGGAATGGATCAGAGTGCCCGTCTCCATGATTCCCCCCTCGGCAAGATTGACGGTGTCCGGTTTGCCGGATTGCTGAAAATCAATTAGCAAATCCCGAGCCAACCCGAAAACCAGGTAAATCCTGATGGAAGAGGGACAAAAAAGCCCCCCCGCTTTGGCAGGGAGGCCTTTTCACGTGAACGATCAAGTGATTTGACCGACGGGGGGCTGACTATTTGCGGCGGCTCACCGCATAATCGGCCAGTTCCATCAGGGCGGTCTTGACCAGACCGTCGGGGAAAGCGACAAGCTTGAGTTTGGCCCGCTCGACCAGTTCCCGGGCGCGCCGGCGAGTATAGCCGATGCCGTCGTACCGCTCAATCAGACCGACGACATAGGCGAGATCCTCGTCGCTGAGAGTCTCCAATTCGACGATTCCGGTCAGGCGCTCTCGTTCCTCATCGGTACAGTGGCGCAGGGCGTGAATCAAGGGGAGGGTCACCTTCCCTTCTTCGAGATCGTGCCCCGTGGCCTTGCCGAACTCGGCCTGATCAGCCACATAGTCGAGGGCGTCGTCCATGAACTGAAAGGCGATGCCCAGATCCATGCCGAAATCGTGCAACGCCTGCTCGCGCTCCTCATCAACCTCGCCGAGAATCCCACCGACCTGGCAGGCAGCGGCGATGAGCACGGCGGTCTTGTTGCGCACCACATCGATGTAGCTTTCCTCGCTCAGATCGAGATCGCAGGTGCTGACCAGCTGCTGCACCTCCCCCTCGGCCATCATCGTGGTGGCGTCGGAAAGCGCCTGGAGGATCTTCAGGCTGCCGCCGCGCACCATGATGGAAAAGGACTTGGCGAAGAGAAAGTCGCCGACCAGCACCGAGGCCTCGTTCCCCCAGACCGCGTTGGCCGAGGCGTTGCCCCGGCGCAGCACGGCGCTGTCGACCACGTCGTCGTGAAGCAGGGTGGCGGTGTGAATGAACTCGACCACGCTCGCCAGACCGACATGCCTGTCCCCCCGATAGCCGGCGAGCTTGGCGCAGAGAAGAAGAAGCATGGGGCGAATGCGCTTGCCGCCGCTGGAAAGGACATATTCGCCGACCTTGCGGATCAACAGCACATCGGAAGTCAGATCCTGCTTGAACTGAGCTTCGACCCCGAGCAGGTCGTCATGGAGAAGTTCCAGGGCTTTTTCCATAATCCGTCAATCATCCTCAAAGCTTGGTTAAATTCGCGCCATCTTAGGAAGCATCCCCCGACTTGTCAAAGGAATTTTCCCCGATCGCGGCGGGAAGGGGACGTCCGCAGCGCGCCTTTTGCGCGGGTTCATCCGCCCCTCCCTCTTTGCGAGAGAGAAATCTGCTGCACCCGGGGGGAAATTACGCTAATCTAAGAAAATTTCCGGCGGCCAAAAGCTGCCGAGACTCACTTTCCGGAGGTCAATCAATGAAAGGTTTCAACCTCTTCCTGCGCGCCGTCCTGCTCCTTACCGCTCTCACATCCGCCAACGCAGCCTTCGCGGCGATTCCCACCGAAGTCACCCTCGGCACCCCGCGCATGGGTGAAGTCCATTTCGACCACAAGCTGCATCAGAAGGTCGGCGAATGTGCCGTCTGCCACCACAAGGGGGTGGAACGAGGGGGTTGCCGCGACTGTCACGGAGTGGATGCGGCGATCCCCAGCATGAAGGAAGCCTCCCACGCCCTGTGCCGGCATTGCCACAAGCGGATGAACGCCCCTTACGGCTGCAAGGACTGTCACATCAAGAAGAAATAGTCGATGGAAGCGGGGCGGCACGTTCGGCGCGCTCCGCTTCCACCCCTTGATCAGCGCAGCAGCTTGGCCAGATAGAGGAAGGTGCCTCCCACCGACAGCGAGGCGAGCAGATTGCCGACCAGGTGGGTGATCTGGGAAATCTGGTAGCGGACGGGATAGGCCTGCATCACCGCCGGCAGATCGAGGCGATAGACTTGGATATAGAGCTCCGACCCCTTCCACAGGAAAATGCAGACGAAGACCGCAATAAAGGCGAGAAAGCCCTTGCCGATGGGACTGTCCTTGACGTTGAGATAGATCTTGCGGATCAGGTCGATGTTGATCAGGGAGAGAAAGACCCAGTTGGTATTGCCGACGATGCGGATGGTCCGCAGGGTTTCGGCGTTCGGGGCCGGATTGATGAAGATGAAGATCTGGGAGGCAAAAATCACCGCCAGGGTGACAAGATAAACCTGACGTTTATCCCCTTCCAGCTCTAGGGTGCGGGAAAAGACGTAATATTCCTGAAAACCGTGGCTCATCACCAAAATGGCGATGGTACTGATGATGTGCCCCATGGCCTCGACCTGGGGGATGCTGGTCCCAGGGAGAAACGGCATGGCCTGCGGCAACAGTTCGCCGAAGAGAATCAGGAAAAAGCCCACCGCGATACTCGTCCAGACCCGGGCGTTGCCGATGCTGAAATAAAAGGAAACCAGCCCGGCCACCAACCAGAGAACTACCTGCAATCCGCTAAAATCCATCCCAATCCTCCCGTTATAGCTTCAGTTTTTCATCAAACCGATTTACAGCTTGTCCTGCGCCAGATGTTCCATCTCCTCCAGCATCCCGTTGACCTTGCCGTGCCCGGCTACCAGTCGCGCCCCCTTGCCCAGACGCTCGAAAAAAACCGCCAGGGAGGCATCGTCGATGACTGAACCGAGGTTTTTTTCGAATTCCTTCTCCACCAGCGAACCGCCGATCTTACCGAGATGGCGCATGGCGATCTGCCGCCAGGCTTCCAGCAAGACTTCCCGACGTTCAGCCTCGCGTGCCGCCGGATCGACCACCGGAGGGGCCGCAACGGGAGGCACGGCAGCCGCAACCGGTTCCGGTTCGGGGCGGCGGGCATCCTGAATCCGTTTCCAGAGAGCGGACAGATCCGCCGAGGAGAGCAGATCGGCGAGCATCCCCTCCCCCACCCCTTTGGTGGTCAGGACATCAATCTTGGCCCCGGGCAAACGCGCCACCGACATGGAGGTATCGGCGGTCGTCTCGATGGCGGTTGAACCATCATGGAAGAAACCCAGGGGGGTCCCCTCCCGGTAAAAGATCAGCGCCACCCGGTCACCAGTGTAAATACGCAGGCACCCGGTGATCGCCAGTTCCTTGAGCCGGGCAAGGAGCAGCTTGATATCGATGAGCTTGAGTTCCTGCCCCTTGTAAAGCAGGTCGCCGTGGAGCAGGACGTGCACGCTCAAGGCCAGTTCGGGGCTGAGGCGATAGACGTCGAGGCGTCCCCGTCCCTCCAAGGACTGCTCGAAAATAGCGGCGATGGCGTCGTAGGCAATGAGCCGTTCCCGCCCATCCTCAAGCAGGGAACTGATGAGCCGCCCCTGTTCGAAGATGATAACCCCGGTCGCGGCGGGGAAATCAAAGCGCAGATAGCCGGAAAACTTTCCCGCCTGAAGTTTTTCGAGAGCACCGGGAAGATTGATCTTGCCGGGATTGGCGTTTTCCTTGACGGGGTTGCCCTTGGGCAAAAGAACCATAAGTTTTCCTCCCCGGAAAAAGACTCGGGTGATATATCCCAATAGATCGGACGTGTGGTTCGCCGCGTAAAATCCCGGCGAAAGAGGTTGTCTCAAGAAAGCTCGGGCGCGGCCTCCTGCAGCTCCTCCCAACGGGCATAGAAAGCCTCAATCTCCTCTTTAAGCTGCCCGTGCTCTGCCGATGTCCGACGCCAGTTCTCGGCGTCGCGGTAGAGCTCGGGATCGGCCATGCGCCCCTCCAAGGTGAGCAGCTCCTCTTCCCGTTGCTCGATCTTCGCCTCCAGATCGAGCAACTCTTTTTGCCGGCGCCGCTCCAGGCGCTGGGCCTCTTTACGCTCTTCGTGCCCGCGCTTGCGCTCTTCCTTGTCGGCGCCCTCCGCCATCGCAGCGACCGCGCCCAGTTCGACCCGCTGCCGGGAATGGCTGAGATCCCCCTGTCCGGCCCGCCAACGGAGAAAATCCTCGTAGTTACCGAGACAGGAGTCGATCCGTCCGGCCTTGACCTCGACCACCCGGGTCGCCAGGCTGTCGACGAAATAACGGTCATGGGAAACGAAAACCAGGGTACCCGAATAGCCTTTAAGCGCCCGGAGAAGAACTTCCTTCGATTGCAGGTCGAGATGGTTGGTCGGCTCGTCAAGCAGCAGCAGGTTGGCCGGCCGCAACAGCAGAATGGCCAGGGCCAGGCGGTTGCGCTCACCGCCGGAGAGAACCGCGACCTTCTTGTGCACGTCGTCGCCGCTGAAAAGGAAGGTGCCAAGGATGTCCCTTACCTTCGGCACCATCTCGAAGGGAGCGGCCGTGGTAATTTCCTCGATCACCGTCTTTTCCGGATCGAGAACCTTGGCCTGATCCTGGGCGAAATAGGCCAGATGCAGGTTGTGTCCCTCTTCCCGCACCCCGCCCTTGGGCGCTTCGTCCCCGGCCAGAAGGCGCATCAGGGTCGACTTGCCGGCGCCGTTGGCTCCAACCAGAGCGATGCGCTCCCCCTTTTCCACGCACAGATCGATGCCGTCGAGAACGGTCAGCTCGCCGTAATGCTGGGTCACACCCCGCAGTTCGAGGGCGATGCGCCCCCCTTTGGGCGGCTCGGGAAAGCGGAAGGCGATCTTCTTGCGCGCCGGAGGAATATCGATACGCTCGATCTTCTCCAGCTGCTTGACCCGGCTCTGCACCAGCGAGGCCTTGTTCGCCTGATAGCGGAAGCGGTTGATGAAAGCCTCGATCTTCTCGATCTCCTCATCCTGGCGGCGCTTGGCCTCCATCAGGGCCGCCACCCGCGCCTCCCGCTCGATTAGATACTTGCTGTAATTGCCCGGGTATTCGGTGAGCTTGCCGTTCCAGACCTCGACGATACGCCCCACCACCTGGTCAAGAAAGAAACGGTCATGGGAAACCAGAACCACGGCGAAGGGGTAGCCGATAAGATAATCCTCCAGCCAGTCCCGGGCCGGCAGGTCGAGATGGTTGGTCGGCTCATCAAGCAAGAGCAGATTGGGCCGCTGCAACAGCAGCTTGGCCAAGGCGATGCGCATCTGCCAGCCGCCGGAGAAGTGCTCGCAGGGCTTGTCCCAGTCCCCTTCGGCAAAACCGAGACCGCGCAGCACTTTGGCGATTTCCGTCTCCATGACATAGCCGCCCCGCTGACGAAAGGCCTCCTGCAAGGTCGCGTAGCGATCCATGTCCGCTTGCCCGTGACGGACGGCAATGGCCTGCTCCAGCGCCGCCAGATCCTTCTCCATGGCAAGCAGTTCGGCGAACGCCTCGCGCACTTCGGCAAAGAGGGTGCGCCCCCGATGCTCCAGGCCGTCCTGGGGCAGATAGCCGAAGGTAGTCCCCCGCGCCGTCTGCACCTCGCCGCCGTCGGGACTGATCCGCCCGGCGAGCATTTTCAGCAGAGTGGTCTTGCCGGCGCCGTTCTCCCCGCAGAGGCCGATGCGGTCGCCGGGGCGAATATGCCAGTCGATACCGGCGAAAATGCGCCGGTCGGCGAAATCTTTAATGACATTTCTGAGTTGCAACATGAGGCCTTTTATAACACAAGGAACGGCACCATAAAACCTTGAATTTTCTAGCTTGCCCTTTCACAGTTTCCCTCTGTTCAAAACCTTGGGGCTCTGTTATAGTTGCGACGCTTTTACGGCTGCCCTCCATCCCCGCAACGGATGTCGAGTCGGACGCCGTGAACAACCGCCTCCATCGAGCTTTCCGGCTCTGGATATAGCGAACCCACTTTATCGAAGGATCCGGGGGAGAGTGCCGGCTCCGACTGATCTCCGCCCAGGCGGAAGCGGCCGGGAACTGGTCAACCCTCGTATCCCCGGCGGCGATTCCGAGCGCCGCCGAACACCCCGTTGCGATCCGCCCATGGCTGGATCAGAAGGAATTCCATGAGCAAAAAGATGCTGATCAACGCCTCCCATTCGGAGGAACACCGGGCGGCCATCGTCGAGGACGGCGCCCTTACCGAACTGGAAATCGAAGTCATCGGCCGGGAACAGACCCGGGGCAATATTTACAAGGCGGTGGTGGTCCGGGTCGAAACCGGGCTGCAGGCCGCCTTTGTCGATTACGGCGCCGACCGTCTCGGTTTTCTGCAGATGGGGGAGATCCATCCCCTCTGCTACCGGCGCAGCGCCGCCGGCGGCGAAAACAAGGGACGGCCGCGCATCAGCGACATCCTGCAACGGGGGCAGGAAATCCTCGTCCAGGTGGTCAAGGAGGAGCGCGGCACCAAGGGGGCGGCGCTGACCACCTACCTCTCCCTGCCGGGCCGTTACATGGTGCTGATGCCGGAGAGCGATACCAAGGGAGTCTCCCGCAAGATCGAGGAAGAAGCCCAGCGCAAGAAGCTCAAAAGCTCGATGGCGTCGATGAATCTGCCCGAAAGCATGGGCTACATCGTGCGCACCGCCGGCATCGGCCAGAGCAAGGAAGAGCTAAAGCGCGACTTCGACTACCTGCTGCGGGTCTACGAAAACATCCAGGAACTGGCCAAACGGGCCAAGGCTCCGGCCCTGGTCTACAAGGAATCGAACTTAGTCATCCGCATGATCCGCGACTATTTCAGCGCCGACATCGACGAGGTGCTGGTCGACGACGCCAAGGTCTTTCAGGAAGCCCGGGATTTCTTTCAGCAGGTCATGCCCGAATACGCCCGCCTAGTCAAGCTCCATCAGGAAAAACGCCCGATCTTCTCCCGCTACCAAATCGAAGAGCAGATCGAGACCATCAGCAAGAACAAGGTTCCCCTCCCCTCCGGCGGCTCCATCGTCATCGACAGCACCGAGGCGCTGGTGGCCATCGACGTCAACTCGGGGAAAATGGCCTCCGAACAGGGGGTCGAAGCCACCGCCTACAAAACCAATCTCGAAGCCGCCGCCGAAATCGGTCGACAGCTGCGCCTGCGCGACTTGGGTGGCCTGATCGTCATCGACTTTATCGACATGCGCGACCGCAAACATGTGCGCGAGGTGGAAAAGAGCCTCAAGGAAGCGCTGAAGATGGACAAGGCGCGGGTCACCGTCGGCCACATCAGCAGCCAGTTCAGCCTGCTCGAAATGAGCCGACAACGGATCAAGACCACCCTCGCCGAAGGAGCCTTCCTCACCTGTCCGTACTGCGAGGGGAGCGGCCGGATCAAAAGCACCGAGGCCCAGGCCGTGGCCTTCATGCGCAAACTCCAGGCCGGCATCGCCAAGGGACAGATCGGCCTGGCCGAAGGCGAGGTGCCGATGGAGGTCGCCACCTACCTGCTCAACGCCCGGCGCGAGGAACTGCTGCTCATGGAGCGCCAGCACAAGCTCTCCATCGTCATTCGCGGACGGGTCGATCTCAAACCGGGACAGTTCGAGCTGACCTTCGCCAAGCGGGAAAAGGAAGAGCAGACGGCAGAATTCGTCGACGCCAGTTCCTTTACCAGAGCGGCGCTGGAAGATGACGAACATCCGCGCGCCGATGAAGCGGAAAACTTCCCCGTCGAGGCGACGAAAACGGAAGCCGTCTCTGAAGCCGACGGCGAGAAGGAAGTCGCCGAAGTCGCCGAAGTCGCCGAAGCCGCCGAAGCCGCCGAAGGAGGCGAAGAGGCACCGAAGAAGAAGCGCAAGCGGCGGCGGCGCAAGAAAAAGAATGGGGATGGAACGGCGACCGCCGCGAACGGCGAGGAACCGACGGAAAACTCGATCGAAGAGGAGGAGGAAGAGGAAGAAGAGAAATCCCCTCTGCAAGTCTCCTCGGAACAAACGGAAGAAGCGCTTGAGACCGCCACTGAGGCGGCGGATGAGCAAAGCCCCGAAGTTCGCGGGCCGGAAGAAGCCAAACCCGCCAAGAAACGCCGGCGGCGGCGCAAGAAACCGGCCGGCGCCCAGCCGGCTTTTGCGGAAAGCGAAGAAACGCGGGCAACTGAAGAAACGGCGCCCGACGATACTTCAGTGACGGCGGCGGAATTCGCGGAAGATCGCGCCAAAGCGCTTCCGGCGGCGGATATCCTCCCGGAAAGGACACCGCAGCCGACACCCGTAGCGACCGACACGGCCCCCATCGTGGAGACCAAGGCCGATGCTCCGGAGACGGAAAGCGCACCCCAAAAGAAACCGACACGCACTCGGAGTCGAAAACCGCCCGTAAAAGCTTCCGTGCCCCCGGAGCCTTCCGCCCTTCCGGTCACCGAAACCGGTCCGGAAGCGCAAGAGACAAAGGCGGAAGAGGCCGCACCGCCGACAACCGGTGAGGAACAGACCCCCGTCGCCAAGCCAGCTCGCAAGCCCCGGGCTCCGCGCAGGAAGGCTGCGGAATCGGCCCCTGTCGATGCGCTCGCGCAGGACGAAGCCACAGCTGAGATGGAAGAAGGAAAACCCGCGCCCAAGAGAAAGCCGCGCGCCCGGAAAACCCCGGCGGCGACTCCGGAAACCGGAGTGACCGAGGCGAAACCCAAACGCCGGCCCCCACGCAAGAAAATGGAAATCCCTCCCGACGAAGCCTGAAATCGGGTAGGAGGCGGGGTTGCCCCCGCCGTCCTCCCACACCACCGTGCGTACGGTTCCGTACACGGCGGTTCACGTGACGTTCTGAAAGCGACGGTGGTGGTCAATTAAGGAGACCAACCCCGCTT
>NZ_JAVESI010000096.1:0-2524 GCF_034006665.1 Trichloromonas sp. | reverse complement strand
AGTCCAGCCGGCGACGACCGAGTAGTAGGAGCAGATGATGAAAGCGGCGGCGACGCTGATCCAGCCCGGCGCCTGCCAGAACGAACGTTTCCCCTCCAGATGAATGAAGGCGCCGACGGCGTCCTTACGGGTGTGGCGGCCGATCATCAGCTCGGCCATCATGATCGGCAAGCCGACCACGGCGATGCAGACAAGATAGACGAGAACAAAGGCGCCGCCGCCGTTCTGGCCGGTTATGTAAGGGAATTTCCAGATGTTGCCGAGGCCGACAGCGCTGCCGGCGGCGGCGAGAATAAAACCGAGACGGGAGGCCCAAAGGGCGCGGGGGGGAGCGTAACTCATGGTATCTAAATCCGTGAGGGGTGAGGGGGTGGGGGTGAGGAGAAAAAATCAATAGAGCCATTTTGTGGGAGGTTTTTTTTACGCCTCACTCCTCACTCCTCACAAATTCAGGTATCAATCGACCTTACCCGCGTCCGCCGAAGATGGCGGTGCCGACCCGCACCAGGGTGGCGCCTTCCTCGATGGCGACCTCGAAATCGTTGCTCATGCCCATGGAAAGCTCGGCCATGCTTACGCCGGGAATGTTCAACGCCTCGATCCGCCGAGCCACTTCCCGCAGGCGGCGGAAGTAGGGGCGCACCTCTTCCGGATCGTCCAGCCAGGGGGGGAGGGCCATCAGGCCACGCAGACGCAGAAAGGGCAGCTCTGCCACCCGGCGGACCAGTTCGATCGCTTCCTCTGCGCCGGTTCCGGCTTTGCTCGACTCGTCGCCGAGATTGACTTCCAGCAGGACATCCACCGGCCGGTCGAGTTTGGCCCACTGGCGGTTGATCTCCTCGGCCAGGGAGAGGCGGTCGAGGGAGTGGATCATCGTCACCTTGCCGCGCAGGTATTTGACCTTGTTGCTCTGCAGGGCACCGATGAAGTGCCACTCCACCGGGGCGCGTACCGCTTCGGCCTTGTCGGCGAACTCCTGGACATAGTTCTCGCCGAAAAGCCGTTGCCCGGCGGCGGCCGCTTCATCGATCAGCGCCGCCGGCTTGGTCTTCGAGACCGCCACCAGCCGCACTTCCGCCGGATCCCGGCCGACGCGGGCACAGGCGGCGGCGATACGGGTCTGAATCCCTTCGATGTTTTCACGGATGGACATGGGCGGGTCCTGTCGGTTATGTCGGATTCTCAAAAAGGCGCACGGCGCCGAGGCGTTCCAAGGTGGCGACCACCTCGCACAGGGGGAGGCCGACGACGTTGGTGTAACTGCCTTCGATGGCCAGGACCATGAAGACGCCGATCCCCTGAATGGCGTAGGCGCCGGCCTTGTCCATCGGTTCGCCGGTGGCAATGTACCCCGCGATTTCCGCCGCTGTCAACGGTTTGAACCGGACCCGGGTGGCGACGACGTCGGCGTGGATCGTTCCCGTTTCGCGGTCATGGACGGCGTAGCCGGAGAGGACCCGGTGTTCCCGGCCGGAGAGGGAGCGCAGCATGGTCGCCGCCTCGGCGGTATCCGCCGGTTTGCCGAGAATGCGGCCGTCGCGCAGAACGATGGTGTCGCTACCGATAAACCAGCGGCCGGGGATGTCGGCGCGCCCGGCGACTTCCCCGGCCTTGTCGCGGGAGAGGCGCAGCACGTGTGCCTCCGGGCTTTCGCCGGGACGTTCATCCTCGGGGATGTCGCTGGGGACGACGCGGAAGGGGATGCCGACGCGTTCGAGCAGTTCGCGGCGGCGGGGAGAGGCCGAAGCCAGAACGATATCGTGAGTAGATTTCATGGCCGGGAGGATAGCGGAAAGGGCGGAAAAATGCCAGCGCGCCGAGGGGGGCTCAGCCGGTCTTTTTGATCAGGGAGGGGGAGACGACTTCAAAGCTGGCCAGCCGGTTGCGCCCCTTGCTCTTGGCCTGATAGAGGGCGATGTCGGCGGCGTTGACCAGGGTTTCGAATTTCTCACCGTCGTCGGGGTAGCAGGCGACGCCGATGCTGGTAGTGAGACGCCCCGTAGGCAGGGCCGTTTCGCCGGGGAAGATTTCCGTCTCGATCGCCCGGCGGATGCGTTCGGCGACGAAGAGGGCCTCTTCCTTGCCGGTGTTGGGCAGTAGCAGACAGAATTCCTCGCCGCCGTAACGGGTGACGATGTCCATTTCGCGAGCCGATTTCTTGAGCAATAAGGCGACTTTTTTCAGGGCGTGGTCGCCGGCGATATGTCCGCACTGGTCGTTGTAGGCCTTGAAGTGGTCGAGGTCGAGCATCATGATGGTGAAATGGTGCTTGAGCCGGGAGCAACGGCTGAGCTCTTCCTGAAAACGGGCTTCGAGCATGCGCCGGTTGTAGAGGCCGGTCAGGGGATCGCGGGCCGCCAATTCCTCCAGCTTACGGGCGTTTTCATAGACGGCGACCCGCTCGATGAGCAGGGCGGCCTGGTCGATGAGCTGATGCAAAGTGGCGAGATCGTCGTCGCCGAAGGTGGTACCGGTCTCTTTGTCCGCCAGATTGAGGACACCAACGATGCGGTCGTGGGCCTTG
>NZ_JAVESI010000013.1:0-80782 GCF_034006665.1 Trichloromonas sp. | reverse complement strand
AGCATCCGGGCGATGAGACTCGTCTTTAACTCTTCAGAATAGTGAGTCATACAATTTCACTTTCAGCCCCTCGGGGTTCACTCAAAGGCTCTCAAAGAGAGGCGACATCTATCCTGACACAGGGGGGTTTGCTGCCCAATTTGAAGTTCCGGGCAAACCTGTGCGAATACCTTCATGTATTTGAGGTTGCGGCTGGAAAAACCCTTCATGTCCGGGAACTCGGCCCGCAGGTCGGATGAAAGCCGGTCGATGACCTTGGCGCCCCAGCCATGATGGCTTTGCCGCTGTAAAATTTCCGCGCCGATTTCGTGGTAGAGCCGGATCTGCTCTTCGTTCGCGGCAAGAAGCGCCCGTTGTCGGGCACCGCTGATCCGTTTTTTGAGGGAAGCCAGCCAGGCGGCGTAATCCGCTGGCAGGAGAGTGCTTGGAGTGTTCATAGTGCAAACCCCATCTTCTCCAGGTGGATTTTCACCCTCGCCTCCAACTCGGCCACACGCTCGGTCATTCGCGGCAGCGGCGTCTCGTAGCGTTCGGCCAACTCCTTCACCCGCTGGGTCAACTGCTGACTGACGCGATCCATCTCGCCGTGAATGGCGGCATCGAGGGTGGCGAGCCACTTGTCGTCGACCACCAGGGTCTTGATCTTGTCCTCGGTGAGTGTGCGGTAGTGGTGGTAGGCCTTGGCGTCGAGCTCCGCCTCGGCGGCCTTGAGGCGCTTCTTCACCTCGGCCTCCTCATTGGCCAGCTTCAGCCAGGCACTCAACGCGGCGGCTTCGTCCCTGGCTTCTTTATCCCCCTTGACCTCCTTGAGCCGAGCGGCGACGTTGGCCTTGTTGACCTTCTCCAACTCGGCAAAGGCCCCCTCCTCGCCGCCGTGCTCCTCTTCCAGCTCGGCGAGTTGGGCGCCGACGCTTTCGAGTTCGGCGGCCAGGCGGTCAATGGCCGCCTGCTCCTCGGCGTAGTACCGGGCGACGATGAGGGGCTTGGGCACGAGGTCGCAGGTCCAGCCTTTATCCTTCTCCTTCCCCTTCTTGTCTGTCTCGATGAAGCGATAGGTCTCGGCCTTCCAGCCATCGGCGGCGATGAGGTAGCAGTCGTCCTGCATCGTCTCGGCCCAGTAGTCCATCAGATGCTGATAGACGTCGTAGTGGTTGATGAGGGGTTGGCCGGCGTAATGGGCGAGCAGATCTTCGGAGAGAACGTGGATGACCTCTTTGGGATGGCAGCCGGGTTGTAACGCCTTGAGGTTGGCGGCGCTCTGCTTGCGCCAGGCACCGAAGTGGGCGTTCATGCCGGCGATGAAGGCGGCGAACTCGGGATGCTCGTAGATGGCGGTCTTGATGGCGGCTTTTTCCACCGCGAGGTCGAGATAGCCGGGGCGGTTGGGCTTGAACAGGGTCTGCTTGAGTTGCGGACAAACATCCCAATAACTTTTCAGGGAATCGACATCGGCCTGGGGGATGCCCCCTTGCAGATGCCCGGCGATATCCTGCAGGTCTTCGGTCTGCCCGCTGTCGATATAGCGCGGCAGGTTGAGGTTGTAGTCGTTCTTTTCGATCTCGGCCAAGGAGACCATTTTCGAATAGTTCGGCTCTTCGATCTGTTTGTTGAAGGTATCGACGATCCGGTGAATATCCTGACTGCGCAGGCGGTTCTTGGGGCCGTCCTTCATGAAACCGCCGCCGGCGTCGAGCATGAAGATCCCCTTGCGGCTGTGGGCATCTTCCTTGTCGATGACGACGATGCAGGCGGGGATGCCGGTGCCGTAGAAGAGGTTGGCGGGCAGGCCGATGATCCCCTTGATGAAGCCCTTACGCACCAGATTGCGGCGGATTTCGGCTTCGGCGTTGCCGCGAAAGAGCACGCCGTGGGGCAAAATGCAGGCGCCCTTGCCGGTACTTTTGAGGGAACGGACGATGTGCAGCAGGTAGGCGTAATCCCCCTGCTTGTCCGGCGGCACGCCGAAATGGGTGAAGCGCTCGTAAGGATCGTGCAGGGGATCGAGGCCGGTACTCCAGCGCTTGTCGGAAAAGGGCGGATTGGCGACGACGTAATCGAAGGTCTTGAGGGTGTCGCCCCCCTTGAACTTGGGATCGGTCAGGGTGTTCCCCTGCGCGATGAGGGCGGTCGGGTTGTTGTGCAGGATCATGTTCATCCGCGCCAGACCACTGGTGGCGCCGTCCTTTTCCTGCCCGTAGAGGGTGACGGGCGTTGCCGCTTCATCGGCGACCTTGAGCAGCAGCGACCCGGAACCGCAGGTGGGGTCATAGACCGTGGTGTCGGCGCTGGTCTTGGCCTCCTTGATGCCGACAATCCGCGCCATGATCCGGCTGACCTCGGCCGGGGTGTAAAACTGCCCCTTGCTCTTGCCGCTCTCGGTGGCGAAGTGGCGCATCAGATATTCATAGGCATCCCCCAGAATATCGTCGCCATCGGCGCGGTTCTTGGAAAAGTCGAGGGCCTTGTTCTCGAAGATGGCGATGAGGTTGGTGAGCCGGTCGACCATCTCCTTGCCGCTGCCGAGCTTGCCGGCATCGTTGAAATCCGGCATGTCGGAAAGCTTGTTGGCATTGGCCAGTGGGGCGACGATCTTTTTGTTGATCTGGTCGCCGATGTCCGGCTTGCCCTTGAGGGCGACCATATCCTTGAAGCCCGCGCCGTCCGGAATGGTGATGGGCGCATAGGGAACACCGGCGTACTTGTCGCTGACGTATTTGATGAAAAGCAGGACGAGGACGTAATCCTTGTACTGGCCGGCGTCCATGCCGCCGCGCAGCTCGTCGCAGCTGGCCCAAAGGGAGGAATAGAGTTCGGACTTCTTGATGGCCAAGGTGAAATAACTCCTGGTTTATGCTGGAAGGGATTGTCCGAGACGAACGATAGCATGACAAACCCGGGCATTATGCCACCCAACACCCCCCGAGCAAAGGAATAACTAACCGGGGGGACAGGAGCCGGCAGCAATCGTCCACCGAAACATGACCCCAATCCCGGCCCCTGGAATTCGGCCCTTCTCTGTCAACCGGAATGGCCGACAAATGATTAAGCGGTGCCAACTATTGCCCGTTTTCACCACGTCCAAGAGGGGCAGTCGTTAAATAAGGCGGAAAAAGGCGCCTTATCAACGGACGATAACGAGAATTCCCGGTGTGTAATCGACCTCAACCTTAGCGAAAGCTCCAAAGGAGGAGGACGATGGAAATACACAGGGTACCGATCCAAAAACTGCGCCGCCACGAGGGTTATGAGTCCTACGGCGCGACGATGGCGAAAACCGACTATCTGCTGCGTGACCCGGGGCTCATCCAGCCGGCAGCCATCGAGGTCGTGCTGGAGACACTGCCGATCATCGCGATTCGACAGGGACGAGCATGGGAATACATCTCCGGGCATCGTACATTCATCGTAGCGGCAAGCGTTCTGGGTGTCGAAGCCGAAGTACCCATCCGGGTAATCAAGAATCCGGGAGCGCAACGAATCCGTCTGTACATCGCAGTCGACATCATGGCATCCTCGATAATCACCGGCATCGCCCGGAAGAGTGACCTGGGCGAGCTGTTGACCGAGCTGCGGCGTCGGGACCATACTACCCACGAGAAACTCTTTGTTGCCACTACGCAAAAGACTTTTTCAGCGGCTCTTAGCGTGACCAAAGAGACGGTTTTCCGAGGCAGAAAGGCAAGAAGATGACCAGAGACCAAGTTAAACAAACGCTACTAGGGGAAGGCTTTCCAGCTAGTAGTATCGATAGCTTTCTTTCAATGATCGATCTCCCTGAAGGTGGTGATGGCCTCGATCGAATCCTGAGCCCCCTCCCTGAGCTGTTGGATAAAGTTGAGAGCTTTGGCCACTATTACCGGAACTTTCAGCCCGACCGGCAATGGGTGGATATGGCTACCACGCTCGCCTCGCTGATGCAGGCCCCCACTGCTGCTACACAAAGAGGCAAAAAACGGTCCCCCCTCTGGGGCCTTTTTGAAAAAAACGCCGTCTATGTAGCCATTTGGACCGTCTTGCAGGGCGAGCGAGAGGTGACGACGGCGTACTTAGAACTGCTTGCCCACGAGGTTATCGCAGCATCCATCATAAGAGAGAAAGCAGAAAAGAACGCAGAGTACCGCAATGTACTGGTGACTGCCCCCGGTGCGCTACGAAAGGCTTTCGAGACCGATACCTCTTTGTCAGGGATAGATCTGCATTGTGACCCCACAGTTCTGCGAAAAGAAATCCTCAATTCTTCCTTGGCCGAGGTTCTGGCGCCGGTATGCACATTATTAAGCTATATCTACACGAAAGCGGCGCCCCGCCGCGAGGGCGGCGAGAGGAGAACGACAACCTATCGTCATCGATTGACTTCTCGCCCATACGATGACCTCGGACTGGACGAAGAACAGCTGCAAGGAACTACGCAAATCACCCTGATCTCACGGCGCCGTGAAGACCCGGACGAAGAAGAAAAGCTCTTGGCGGAGGGCGAAATCAGTCACTACCCCGATATGATCGCCGCGAGCGAGCCGAGGCAACAGCTACAGAGCTTGACACAACAGATTTTGCATACACAGCGTGCGGCACGCACCGCCCTGACTAACCGAAATCAAGCCCTGCCCCACCACTGGCAGGGGTTGACCCAGAATGAGGTTATGCGGTTTTGGGATGCCATCGATTGGCTTAGTCGCAATCAGACATCGAACTCTAAAACAACCAATCCAAACGATGTCTTAGCCACGACGATGGCGACAATGCTCTTTTGCGGAAAATCGGTAAATGAGGTAGCCGACATGAGGATCTACCATGGCGACCCTCCCGACCACCCTCGGTCCGGCCTGCTACATCGCCATGGTCAATGGTACTGGGTCAGTGTCCCCTATTCGGTCGACTATGGCGATGAGACGCCGAAAGGCACATGCCTGATCTTGCCCCTGCCGCAATGCACCCATGCGGTTTTTCAACATCTGGCCCTGTCTTACTCCGACACCATCGGTGCCTTGACGGACATCTCCGCGCTGCAAACGGACATACAGACAATTATTACTGGGATAAATAAAAAGTATGGGACGAGGCTAACCAGAGAACGAGTAAGCCATTATCTATTCGAACAAGTCCAGAAACAGGAAGGAGCCGATGTCGCCAGCGCCATGTACATCACCGGAAAATCGGCCTATCTCGGCACGGTCGTATCCCACTACACCCGACAGACCGGAATCCGACTGACATCGATCTACATAAAAGTCTGGGAGGGAATCTTTCCCGCGCCTCTCGAAGACCATCCGGGAAAAAACCTCCCTCAAAATCCAGACATAGGTTCTTCCAGAGTTCCCAAGCGTGAAACAGTCCAATCACTCGTAGCGCAGCTTCGACAACAAACCTGTACTTGGCGAGATTTCTATGCAGGAAACAAAGACCATAGGAATCTGATCCAATACCACAACGCCCTGACTCGCTATACTGCGATCTTCATCGCCTATGCCACGGGCATTCGCGCGGTGACCCACCCGTTTCCCGACGGCGAAAACATCGACCATGAAACGGGCTTCTGCGTCATCAGCGATAAAGATAGCGACGACCGCTATCACACACGCCTTGTCTGGTTACCCCCCGACTGCCACAGACAATACCTCCTCTACCGGAATCACTCGAAACTCGTCGCCTCGATCATGGCGAACGTCAGGAATGATTTTTTTACCAGAGCGCAAGACCGGTTTTTCTTTCTCGACGAAAACGGAAGTCCGGCGGCAATCACCCCTAAGAGGCTTTATGACTTTTCCGACCTGCCGACGCCGATTACCATCGCGGAAAATGGGAACCGCCACATGTTGCGGTCATGGCTATTAGTACGCGGAGCATCGCCGGAAGTCATAAACGCATATCTGGGGCACTGGTTCCTCGGCGAAGAACCATGGGCACAGCATTCTGCACTGTCCCCCCATCAGTACCGATTGTCACTATCTACCCACGTGCAAGAACTTCTCGATCATCTCGGGTTCGAGCCGATTGAAGGAGTCGCAAAAAATGACTGACATGGGCTTCGACGACTCTGCTTCCGCGAATCACGACATATGGCTGGATCTCGTCCCCAGCACCGGATCACCCGATACCGTGATACAGATCCACCGCGAGGTATTGGACCTGTTGGCGCGTCATTACCCGGATGCCCACGCCGGCCAAGGAGGCGTCTGCCTCAACCGCGAGCAGGTCGAGGAATTCGCCGACCTCCTTCAAGCGAATGTGGACACAGACGTGTATTTCCATAGGATCTACTTTTTCCGGAGACTCCTGGAATACGGCCGAGCCAATCTGCAATGGACAGTGCATCTCCCCTCTGTTCCCTACCTCACCCGACGACCGAAAAACCGGTACCTTCCTGGGCAGTTTCACGTCGCGGAGGCAAACTCGATCGCCGAGGCCATTGTGCGGGATCTGCACAATCCGGCGCCCCCCACGTCCGCAGCCCGTTACGGGCAGATCCTGCTCAGCGCCATGCTCTATGGCGGCATGCTGGATGCGCCGAACCTACAGACTCTGGCCGCTAATTTACCGAGTGCATGCGAGACCGCCGGCCATGACCTCGTGGTCCCGCTGAAAACTCCCGACAGCGCGGATCGACATAATCTGTGGTTCGCCGACCCCGTGACCCAAGCCCTGATCCAGAGGTGGTGGCGCGACCAACAGAGCGATCATCAGTTTGTCGGGGAAATCCGCCACCCGGACCAGGCGATCAAGGCCTATCTGCGGCATATAGGGAGTAAATTGACTCTTTCGGTCGCTGGATTACGACAACAATGTCATCACCGGCTGGCCCTGAGAATCCCCCCCGTCCTCGTCGATTACGGTCGAGGAATCGTCACCTCTGTATCCTTGCCCCAGGCCACCTGGCAGCGCCTTCACACCTGCCTGGCTTTGCATCGCCAGGCATCAGCAACCGATTCAGATGGCTCGCCAATGCCGGTCATGCCTGTCACTGTCATTTCCGGATGTCCATCCGACCTGGATCAGTCTCGCCAGATAGGTTATTGGCGTGCATTGCAGCGAAAGCTCGCCAAACACGCTAAATCCGGCAAACGCGCTAAGTCCGGTACACATGCCGCTTTCAGAGCCGAGATAGAGTCGTACCTACACCAACATGCGGGAAAACTCCTCCCATCCCTGGATTACATCCTCCGCTGGGGAATTGACCTTGTAACCGCGATAAAGAAACACGAACTAATCTACTACCCAGGGAGGGAGAAGGGCCATTTGCGCCCTGCAAGCGCCTTGAGTTACATGGCGGACGTGGCCATCTACCTGATCACGAGCGCCGCAGACGAGGATCTCGTGACCATGGATGCGGAGGAACTCCATGATCTCTACGCCGACGCGATTGCCCTTTGCCCCCCCTCGCCGAAAGCTCATTCTCATAATCTGATCGCGCAACGCTGCGCGGAGGCATTGCAGCGCTTCCACGGCTTTTTGCAGTTTCGGTTCGGCGCTCCCCCGGTAGATTTCGACGATTTGATATCGTCGCATAACGGCAGAATCAATGTGGACGCCAATGTCATCAGCTACACCGAATATGAGTGGCTGCAACAGGTCTTGCTTCCCGACCAGACTGGCGACACCCTGCAGAAAATGCGCTCGCTCATCGCCATGCTGGCGTTCCGGTGCGGGCTACGCCGCGGCGAATGTCTGAAGTTGCGGCTGTGCGATTTTCACCCCGGCTCCTGTCCTGAACTGCTGGTCCGCAATAGCCGCTACGGCCGGACCAAATCCTCGTCATCCGTCCGGCGACTACCGCTCCATGCCCTGCTGAGCGACGACCAACTCCAAAGCCTGAAGGACTGGGTAGACTACCGTACCAGCGTGGTCGGGAGTGCTTTTCCCGAGGCTCTGATGTTCGATGCACCAGAGCCCCTGGGTGTCGAAAAGGCCCTGATGACCCCAATAAGAATGGCTTTGCACCAGGTGACGGGCGACACCACCCTACGATTCCACCATCTTCGACATTCCTTTGCCTCCTGGACTCTGATGCGCCTGATGATGCCCGATTTGCCACAGCGGAGAGCCCCCTTCGCCCGACACCCCGATTTTGAGCTCAACGCCTGCCAAAACTTACGCAAGCAACTGCTCCACAATCGATCGGCCGGGCGGCAACTGCTGTATGAACTGGCTCGCCTTGTGGGCCATGAATCTCCGGAGACCACCCTGAAGCACTATGTCCATCTGCTGGACTGGATACTCGGGCAGAGCCTGTTGGCAGAACACTGCGAGCCCCAAGTATCCGCCGCCGCCATATCCTCCCTGACCGGACTCAGCCTAGCGCAAATTTACCATCAGGACCGCAGCAGGAGCGGTTCCGGAAGTGAATCCGGGAAATTTCGCCTCTCCCAATATGTATCGCGGAGCAACAGCCTGCCTCATCCCTACGTATATTCGCTGCGGAAACCGCTCCTCGCCCCCCTTGCCGGCCAGGTGTCGGTTCAGCTCATCGATTATGTGCAGATGTATCAAGCGATCCCCGGGGTTCTTGCCGCCCTGGCGGCCAACAAACCGGTTGACGGGGTTGCCAATAGTCTCAACCTATCGGTGGAGACGTTTCACCAATGGCACAGAGTCGCGAACTGGATCCGAACCCTGAAAACAGACGACAACATACCTCGGCATCTCAATGTAGCGACTATCAAGAACGGAATTTCTGTCTTTCCCAGTCCCTGCAAGACGAAGGCTGAAAAAGCAATGGGGAAAAAGGTCTTTTTCCGTGGCTGTAAGCTCGTCAAGGCCGAAAAAGACAACCTAATGGAGTTTCTGCTGTACTTCTTGCGGAATTACCATATCGGTCACAAGGCGATCCGATATGACAGCGATGTTGCCCTGAAAAAGGCTGTCGAAACATTGCGATCATTGGGGATAAAACGGGAAGAACTCATTATTACCGTCGTCTATCCGGAAACCAATGCTTTCGATGCGGCAAAGAACAATAGAGCCCTTGACAACTACCTTGGAAATTCCGCCACTGTGGTCCAAGATCAACCGAATTCCGGAAAACCCAGGAATAAGCGTTTCGACATGAAAGTCATTGATCCGGACGATCAAAGAACCGATCCAAAAAACGGGATTTACTATGCCAATTATGGCTTCCGGTCGGCGATATACCTTCTGGCGATATTGTTGCTGACCGATCAGGATCTCGTCCGTGAAAAAGGGGCTACCCACCGATAATAATCGAGTGATAGCCCCCGCCTCATTCATCTTTCCAGATCAGGCCCCGATTTTCACCTCGGGGGGAGCAGGCGTTCTCCAACGGTTGATCCTGTTCTCGATCACCAAGTGAGAGCCTTTGGGAAGGGCGGAAAAAGCCTGACGCTCCCGGTCCTGTCCGGCACTGGCACGATCCGCACACGCAATTATTTCGGCCATGGTCATGGCGGGAACGGTGCGGCCGGGCTTCCAGGTCAGCAGATAACGCAATGAGATTGCCCCTTCGGGCCATTGTTGATCGAGTCGTTCCAGATGCCGCGAAAGAATTTCCAGCGTAAAAATATCATGCGGCAACAGAACCCGCTGCTGAAACCGCAAGGTGCCTGAGCCCTGAGTCCGGATTTTCCCGATATCGTGCAACAGCGCCGCGACCATCCCCAACTCGGTTTCGACATGCCGAAATCCGGGCACGACGGCTACTATCTCCGCGCATTCGAGGCTATGGCAAAAGAGACCGCCTCGCCACGAATGGTGGTGGCGATGGCTTGCCGGCAAGGTCAAAAATGACCAAGCCAGCCCATCGTCGGCAAAAATTCCTCCGAGAAAATCCCGTAAAGCCGTCGTCTCAATCTGATCCGTCAGAAAATGCAAACGCTCCGCGTCGCCGGGCTGCGAAAACCACCGGCTTGGAATCAGACTCCACGAGTCCTTTTCCGGGCGCGTGATTTCCCGGCAGTCATGAATATCCACGATCAACTTCCGGTCAAATTCCCGCACCCGGCCCTGAACCTCGATCTTCTTGCTTTCGTCCAGAGAAAATTCCCGCCCACGATATCGATCTTCCCAGATATGGGCACGAATCGCGCCACTGCTGTTTTCAAGCGCAAGCGACCAATACTTCTTGCCGTTCTGCGCCATCTTGGGTTGCGGGCGATGAACTCGGAAGGCGGCATGCACCGATTGGCCGGCGGCCAGTCCCAAGTCGGTCATAACGCCTCCCGCAACAGAAATGCATCAGCGGAAATCAGCGACTCGAATGCCGTCCCATCCATGCGCGTCACGTTCGGGACAAACCGGCTGTAGATCGTGAACAACATCTTGGTCGAAGTATGGCCCATTTGCTTGGCGATCCATTCGGGGTTCTCGCCGGAAGCCAGCCACAACGTTGCCGCAGTATGCCTGGTCTGATAGGGCCGCCGGGGCTTGAACTTCAGTTTCTTCAACGTGGGATACCAGACCCGGGTCGTAATATTGCTGTAGTTGTAGGGTGTGCCCTTGGCGGTGCAAAAGACATATTCGGATTTCGTTCCCGTTTTCCGGTGCTGCCGTTTCAGCGCCTCATAGACCGGACCGGACATGGCGATGGCGCGTGCCGACCCGACGGTCTTCGTCGTTTCGACCTGCCCCCTGACCAGCGTCTCCCGAATCAGAATTTCCCGGCGGTCAAAGTCGACATATTCCCATTTCAGACCATCGATCTCCGAGGTGCGCATCCCGCTGAAGAACCGCACGATGTAGTAATCCATGAACCGTTTCGGCACGTTGTTGATGACCTGCCAGACCTCTTTGAGGGGGAACGGGTCAACCTGCGTATCCGCCACCGTCAGTTGTTTTATTCCCGAAAAAGGCGTGGTAAAGTGGTATCTGTCAGCTGCGTCATTGAGAATCATCCGCAAAGGCGTGATGATGTGATTGATCCGGTCAGGTGAAATTCGTTTTCCGTTGGTAACTTTGGCGAGAGACGAACGGAATTTCAGAATTTCCCCCTTGGTGATGCAGCTGACTTTTTTTCCCCCGAAGGTTTTCACCAGGTAGTTATCCAGAATGCCGCGAATATTGGCCGTATAAGACCGCTTCCAGCGCACGACATTCTCGAACAGCCATTCCTCTGCGAACTCCTTGAACAACGGGGCATCACTTCCATCCTGCTCCGGCCCTGCGGATACGGAGGGAGGTTCATTGAGTTCAAACTTCTGAAGCATTTTCGAGTTCGGGAAATATTTACGATACTCGAAGCTTCCCAGGGTTATTTCCGCTTCGATATGCTTGAGCATCTTTTCCATCTTCCGCTGATTTTCGGCGGTTTCGGGCAGCTTGGTAGATTCCCGGCACCTGAACCCTTTGTAGTTGAAATCGAAAAACAGCAGCCCCGTTTCCTTCCTGGTTCGAACACTACCCATGGCAGACCCCTCCCCGCGACAAGGGAATCGTCGGCAGTTCATCGGGCGCCTTCAGCACCATCATGTCCCGCTCGATGGCTTCCCAGATAAACAGGATGCGCCGCCCCCCGAAGGGATAGAAGAAATGCACCCCTTCGCGGAAAACCGTTTTCAACAGCCTTTCGCGGATATAGCGCGGGGCATAGTGGATTTTTTCCGACAGTTGCTCGACCGTTAGATAACTGCGCTCGTCCATTAGAAACCTCCTTATGCGAACATTGGACGTATAGAGACCCCAAAAAAAACCGGACAACGGCTAAGAGGATCTCCTCGACTTGCAATCAGAATACATCCATTGGTCGTAGAGTCAATACAAAAAAATGCAGAATTTTCTCAAAAAATATCGGTTCCGAAAACTTCCTGGATTTTCATCTTAATCTGCCGGGTCTGCTCTGACCGGCTCCCGTCCAGCCGGCCGTTGACGATATCGCGCGCGACACTATGGGAAATCCCCTCCTGGCGACACCACTCGCGAAAGGAGATTCCCAAATCCACCAGGCGATGCTTAACCCGCTTTTTTCGCTCTTCTACGTTCATGAGACGTATCTAGCACCGCTTGATCATGAAGTCAAGCGACCCTTCTCAACTACCCCCACCCTCCTAGGCACTGACCGGATAGCTCCGGAATGGTGGTGGCCGGGATCGAACCGGAATGCCGTCCGGATTTCCGCCGGAACGGTGGCCGCTTTCCTGTCGGAATCGTGCCGGAATACGCAGGTAAGGAGCGCTACCACGCCGTGGTGGTGCCGAAAATCAGCCCCATCACTCTGATCGCCCTGCTCTTCACCATCGTCGTCATGTTCAGCCTCAAAGGAGATCTGATCGTGCGGATTCCCCTTGACGTGGTGCGTATCGCCCTTCCCCTGCTGATCTATTTCGTGGTGATGTTCCTGGTTTCTTTTTGGATGGGGAAAAAGGTCGGGGCGAACTACAGCAGGACAACGACCCTGGCCCTGGCCCTGGCCCTGGCCCTGGCCCTGGCCATCGCCATCGCCGTCTTCAATTCCAGCGCCGCCTTCGCTGCGGTCATCGGCCCGCTGGTGGAAGTGCTGGTGATGATCGCCCTGGTCAACGTCGACTTCTGGTTCCAGCGCCGCTATTTTAGCAATGAAGGTGAATTTCGGGCAGGATGACAGGCTCGGGCTACCGGCAACGACTTCTTTCCAAAGGATCAAACAAGGCCCGGTCATTTGACCGGGCCTTGCTGATTGCCTTCGCACGGTTACACGGAAAAAGGATTATCCCAGGGTGAAATAGAAGGTCGCGCCCTCGCGCGGTTTGCTTTCGGCCCAGACCTTGCCGCCGTGGCGGCTGATGATCCGGTCCACCGTGGCCAGGCCGATGCCGTGGCCTGCGACTTTGATTCCGGGAAGCCGTTGAAAAGGGAGAAACAGCTTGGCGGCAAGCGCCATGTCGAAGCCCGGCCCGTTATCCCGGACGAAATAGGCCGGTTTCCCGTCGACTTCGGTCACGCCGAATTCGATGAAAGCCTTTTCCTCTTTGCCGCAATACTTCCAGGCGTTGCCGATCAGGTTATCGAGAACCAAACGCAACAGCTCCGCATCCCCCCTGGCGGTTATCCCCGGGGCGATGCGAAAGGTTACCCGGCGCTCCGGTTCCGCGACGTGCAACCCCTTGGCCACATCCTTGGCTATTTTGCTCAGACTCAGTTTTTTATGAAGGATTTCCACGCGCTTGACGCTCGAAAATTTGAGCAGGGTTTCGATAATCCGATTCATGCACATGGCGCCGTCATGGATTTCCCGGATATAATCTCGGCATTCCCCGGGGAGTTGATTCCCGTACACACCGTCGATCACATCACAAAAACCGGCGACGATGGTCAACGGCCCGCGCAGATCGTGAGAGACGCTGTAGTTGAACGCCTCGAGGTCGATGTTCGCGGTTTCCAGCTCGGCGGCACGGGCGGAAAGATCGGCATGCACCGTTTCCAGTTCCGCCTCCAACTGACGGCGCGCGGAAATATCGATGATCGCGGCGCGGCACTCCTGCCCTGAAGCGTCAGCCACGGCTTCGATCAAGACAAAAAGCGGGGGCGATGCAGCCTTCAGGAGAGCCAGTTCACAGACCTCCTTGCCTTTATTCGTGAAGATTTTTTCGAGGAATTCGGTGAAAGAGGACCGGGCTTCGGCGCTGACGAATCGCCCGAAATGCCGGCCGCGGAGCCGGGAGCGTTCGAGGCCGACAAGGCTCGCGAAGGTGAGGTTGGCGCCTTGGATGGTTCCGGCGCGGTCGATGGTCAGGTAGCCGATGGGAGCAAAATCGTAGAGGTCGGTGTACTCGACCAAAGCCTTCTCCGCCTCATCCCGAGCCTGGCGCAGCTCCGCGTTCTGCATTTCCAGTTCGATCTGGTGGACTTGCAGTTCATGAAGAAGACGGCGACTTTCATCGTCTGTCCGGGAAACCTCCTCTTTAGCCTCTTGCGCGATCAGATAGTTTTCCGCGCGGCAGCGCAGTTCAGCGGCTTCGCCTTCTAAAAGGTTTTTGTCAGTTACCATTACCGGCCCTTTCATAGGTCAGTATCCCCCGAATTTCCCCCGTCCCCTCATCCCGCCCGGACGCCCTCAAACATAGCCGTTTTTGGCACCCCAGCCTTCGTTGCCGTCGAACATCCCGCAGCCTTTGATTTTTTCCGCGACCTTGCGAAAGTGGAAACCGTACACCGCATAGGTGATGGCCAGCGGGAAAAGGCGCGGTTTCCGGAAGAGCGACCAGAAGAAGAGTTTCCAGTAATGGAAGCGTTCCTTGCCGAGCACCCCGAGAAAGAGCATCGATTTAAAAAGCGCTCCCAAGTGCCCCTTCTGCAGGTGAAAACTCGCCTGGGGTCGTGGCCGGTATTCCTTGAAAAGCTGGATCACGCGTCGGTAATACTGCTTGGGATCGTAAATGGTGTTGAGGATTTTCTGGTAACCGGCGATGAGAATCTCGGGTTTCATGTGCGGAATAAAATTGATGTCGATGGCGGTGTTGTCGCCGGAGGAATCCTTCAGCAGGCGCCCTTCCCGTTCAAGACGCCGGTAGAGTTTGGTCCCGCGCAGGGCCGAGAGCACGCCGACCATGGCAGTGACAATGCCGCTTTCCTGGATGAAACGGATCTGCTGGTCGAAAATCGACGGGGGGTCGCTGTCGAAGCCGACGATGAAGCCGCCGTGCACCTGAAGCCCAGCTTGCTGGATGCGTTTGACGGAGGCGATCATATCGCGGTTTTTGTTCTGCACCTTGTTGCTTTCGGCCAGCCCCTCGGCATTGGGCGTTTCGATACCGATAAAGACCTCCTCGAAGCCGGCGCGCACCATCAGTTCCATCAACTCGGGATCATCGGCCAGATCAATGGACGCCTCGGTGTAGAAATAGAAGGGATACTTCCTCGCCTTCATCCAACCGATCAGGGCCGGCAGAACCTCCCGCTTCAGCTTCGCCTTGTCGCCGATGAAGTTGTCGTCGACAAAGAAGACCGCGCCCTTCCAGCCCCAGACATAAAGGGCCTGCAGTTCGGCCAGAATCCGGTCCAGGGGCTTGCTGCGCGGTTTGCGGCCGTAGAGTACGGTGATGTCGCAAAACTCGCAGTCGAAGGGGCAGCCCCGTCCGTACTGGATGTTCATGGCGGCGTAATCCTTCATCGCCACCAGATCCCAGAGGGGAGCAGGCGTTTCATTGAGCGGTGCCCAGCCCTCGGCGACATAGAGCCGGCGGGGCATCCCACGGCGCAGATCCTTCAGAAACAAGGGCAGGGTCATCTCCGCTTCGCCCAGCACCAGATGGTCAACCTCGGGGAAATCCTCGTGGCAGGAAGTGAAGAGCGGGCCGCCGGCGACGGTTTTCACCTCGAGCCGTCGACAACGCTCGATCACCTCACGAACCGATGGGCGTTGAATGGTCATGGCGCTGATAAAGACGTAATCAGCCCAGAGGAGATCGTCGTCTTCGAGGGAACAGACGTTCATGTCGACAAGACGCTTGTCCCAGGACTCGGGCAGCATCGCCGCCACGGTCATCAGCCCCAGCGGCGGGAAACTCGCCTTCCGGTCGATAAATTTCATAGCGTTCCGGAAACTCCAGAACGTGGTCGGATAATACGGGTAAACGAGAAGAATTTTCATTTTAATACTCCGAAATTATTTATTTTTTAAACAAAGATGATGCCCGGCCCCAAGGTTACCGGGAAAAAATCAGCACGCTGTAGGGGCCGATGGTGAGCGCGGCCTGACAGGGAAAGCCGTCGCGCTCACCCGGCTCAGCCGCGATGTCGCTGCTCGGATTCCCCTGGAAGTCGTCGCTATAGCCTTGCCAATCGCTGTTGAAGCGCAGCTTCCAGATCCCCGCCGCCGGAAAGCCGATGACGTAATCCGCGCGCGGTTCATGGAAAAAGTTGGCGACGACCACGACGTCGTCGGCCGGGCCGCCCTGGTCCCAGCGATGGAAAGCGATGACCTTGCGCTCTTCGTTCAGGTGGTAGACCTGGGTGAATTGCCCGCAGAGCCCGCGACTGAAGCCATCGTAATTGAGCCGCAGCCGGATGAGGTCGCGGTAGAGGCGGATGATGCCGTGGAACTCATGACACTGATCCCAATCGACGGGAACCGTGTCGCGGAAATATTCGCCTTCGAGAAACTCCTGCCCCTGGAAAAGCATGGGGATGCCGGGGGAGGTGAAGACCATGGCGGCGGCCAGCGTCGAGCGTTTGCGCGCATACCAGCCCGTGGGATCATTCGGGCTGATCTCTTGGGGGACGCGCGCCTTGCCGTTGGCCACTTCGTCGTGGGATTCGCTGTAGATGACCCGGTCGAAGGCGTCGTCGTTGTAACGATAGGAGATGGCGTCGCGGATGGCGGCGAGGGAACGGTGCTCGTCCTCGGCGGTGACCACCGCTTGACGGATGGGGTGAACGAACATGGCATCCCACTGGGAACCGAACCCGGCACCCCCGGCGCCGACATCCTTGGTGAGCCACTTGTTGTGTTGCAGATCTTCGGCGATGGTGATCCGGCCGGGAAATTTCTCCGCGACCTGGCTATTGATCCACTGGAGCAGACTCCAGCCCTCGGGCAAGTCCTGCTCGTCGGAGCCGTTGACGGTGCGGATAAACTGGGTGCAGTCGAAGCGGATCCCGTCGATGTGGTACTCTTCGAGCCACATCAAAGCGTTATCGAGGAGATACTGGCGGACTTCGCCCCGTCCATAATCGGGACGGGTCTCGCCCCAAGGGGTGATGGCCCGCTCGTCATTGAAGAAATAGATTCCACCGCGATCGTTTTCGGACCAACCATCGAAGCGCCAGAGATCGAGGTCACTGGGGCCGAGATGGTTATAAACGACGTCGAGAATGACTGCGATGCCCTCCTGGTGAGCGCGCTTGATGAACCGTTTGAACCCCAGCGCGCCGCCATAGGCGGTCTCCACCGAGAAGATGTGGGCGGGATTGTAACCCCACGACCGTTCACCCGCGAACTCGCCTACCGGCATGATCTGGATGGCATTGACGCCGAGTTTCCTCAAATGTCCCAATCGGGCCGTAATCGAGGCGAACTTGCCCGGATGATCTTCGTCTTCCTCGTCGTTAAAAGTACCGACATGCAGTTCATAGATGACCACGGCGTTCCACGAGGCGAGATGAAAGTCGTCGTCCTGCCAGTCGAAGTGCGGATCGTGGACGATGGCGTTGCCGATCGAACTCGTTACCTCGCGGGCATAGGGGTCAATGCGTTTAAGGTCGCCCTGCTCCGTCGTCAGCAGAAACTTGTACTGATCGCCGATTTTCGCCTGTGCCACATCAGCGTACCAGTAGCCGTTCTCCTCGGATTGCAGCGGATGCTTTTCCCCGGCCCAGTCGTTGAACGAGCCGATGACGGCAACCTTCTGGGCGTGAGGCGCCCACACGCGAAAGGCGACGCCCTTTGCGTGCGGAATCGCCCCCATCCCCTGGATTTTTTCTTCAGCGTTCATAATTCCGTCCTTTAGCTTTTCACCGCCTCGGGTTGTGAAGAATAAAAAACCGAAAGGTTCCGCCGGCCGTTGAATCACGCCGCGAAACCACACCGACAGGCGGCGTCCTTGCCGCCTGTCGGTGCTCCCCTCCAGATGATAAGGGAGAATGACTATTTTACAATCAGATCGTTCTTGACGCCCTTCACCCCGCCAACGCCCCGGGCCACCTCGCCGGCCTTGTTGACACTTTGCGCCGAATTGACAAAACCGCTCAACTGAACTTCACCCTTGAAGGTTTCAACGTTGATCTGCATCATTTTCAGGGTCGGTTCGTCAAAAATAGCGGCTTTGACCTTGGTGGTGATGACGGTGTCGTCGACATATTCACCGACACTTGCCTGCTTACGGGTGGAGGCGCAACCGAGGAACGCGGTCATTACGACCAACAGAACCAGACCCTTCATAATCCGACTTAAATTTAACATGTGTTTTCTCCTTGGTGATGGTGAACCCTGCTTGTGGTGCAAAAGCCTTCCCGGCGGGGAACCGCGCCATTCGCTGTTCCTCCTTGGGCAAGACCTTCTCGAAACGACGCCCTGACGAGAGCGTTTGCCGTTATGTGTGCGGCTTGATCAAATCATCTACCCCCGCCGTGGCGGCGATAGTGTCGAAGCGGATTTCCGGCTCCTCGGCGAGCAGACTCATCGCGCCGAGCAGTACGCCGAAATGGACGAACCGCAGATGGGCATCCAGACTCTCCCTGGTTTGCCATTCCTCCTTGAAGAAAATGCGGTTTTCCGACTCGATATCGACATAGCAATTGCAGCCCAGGCAACCTCCTTCAAGCCGGATCGGGCCGAGGATCGCGGTAATGGTTTGCAGAATCTCCTTACGTTTTTCCGGTGGCACCGTCAGCTTGATGGTAGCGTCGATCATGGTCTTCACCTTGAAGCGTAAAGCCTGCATGAAGGCCTCCCCACAGTGTCTAAAAACATCGGGCCGACTCCTTTCATGACGGGGATATGTAAAGGTACCTCGCAACGACCATGCCGGCGGAAATCAGCCGCGACGAAAAGTGTAATGGCTTGATATTGTGAGGGGATAGGGACAGAGACGGGGCCGGACCCAACAAAAACCGTCAGCGGAACCCACCACATTTAACAGAATCGCCGGATTTGACGGAGTCCGGTGAAGGCGATCCGCTGGTTCCTCCGTCCCCGGCTTTGCATCGATGAAATGGAGCGGTACACTGTAGACTAACCCAGGACCGGAATCGGGAGAAGATCATGACCCTTTTACGCAAAAACGCGTTTTTCATAGCCCTGTCGCTCTGTCTGCTGGCCCGGATCGGGATGGCCGCCCCCCCCCCTCCCCTTGCGCCGCAAATACCGCCCGGGGAAGTGACCGTGGAGCGCGAGGCCGCGTTGATCCGGGCCCAGGCCGCCGGGGAGGAGATGGCCCGTCAGGCGGCGCTGGCCGCGCGGGAAATACTCGAAAACGAGCGCAAGGCCGCCGAAGAAGCGGAGTTCGCGCGGTTCGACAAGGATTATCTGAAAAGCGTGGTGGTGATCGAGGGCGACCACATGGTCGGCACGGGGTTCCTGGCTGAATTCAAGGGGAAACGGGTGATTTTTTCCAACGCCCACGTGCTCTTCGGCAATCGGATTTTGCGCTTCCGCACCGTGGCCGGAAAGGAACTCAAGCAGACGCGGATCAACATCTGCCGGGATCGCGACATTGTCGCCTACGAGTTGGAGAATACCGAGGATCTGACCTGGCTGGACATCCACCAGGACATGGGCAACGTCACCAATCAGGAAGCCGTCGTTGTCTTCGGCAACAGCGCCGGCGCCGGGGTAGTCACCACGTTGCGCGGCAAGATGCTCGGTATCGGCCCGGATAAAATCGAAATCGACGCCGCCTTCGTCGAGGGCAACTCGGGCAGCCCGATCATCGCCTACCCCTACAACGCGGTGGTCGGCATGGCCACCTACGCGACGCAAACCCCCGAGGTCGATTGGACCACGCGCAGCACCCGCTTCGTCGAAGTCCGACGCTTTGGCGTGCGCATCGACAATGTCGGCTGGGACGATTTCTTTCCGCTCGACACCGCCGAGTATGAGCGAGCCCTTGAACTGTACGAACAAATCACGGCGTTTACCGAAAAGGAAGTGCTGAAGGCCCAGTGGCAGGGCGATGCCTACCAGGCCACGGCAAACGCGAAAATCAAAGCGGCGGAGCTGCTGCGACAGTACAACGCCACGGCTTCGTGGATGCGCCGGTACGCCGATAACGCCGCCCTCGCGGCCCATGTCTGCGCCCAGATTTTGCAATGAAGCTCCCCACGGGGTGCCGTGGGGAGCCGAGAAAAACCCGGCGCGGTTATAAAACCCGACGCCCCCGAATGATATTGAGCAGCACCACGATTACGGCAATAACCAGCAGGATGTGAATGAACCCACCCATCGTGTAACTGCTCACCAGGCCCAACGCCCACAGCACGATCAGGATTACGGCGACTGTCCACAACATATAATTCTCCTTTCCGGACGGCTTTTTCCCGCAGCCAACGGTTGTCCGCAGTTGTTCCGTCGCTTGGGTTTAACCTTCAATAGGCGGTCGCGCGCCGGGGTTTTCGAACCTGTCCCGACAACGCCACTTTGTCCTGCCTCAACTGTTCTTCCTTCCCATGACCAGCAGCACGATCCCACCAACCAGGGCAATAATCCCGACGATCGGCGGCAGCGGCAGCGTTCTGGTCCGTTCCGCCGTCATCTGCAAGGGACCGAGATCGACAACCTTTTCGCGGGTTGTGTAGGAAATGCCCTGATAGGCAAAGGCGATCACCGCCACGACGATGAGGATGATGCCGAAAGATGTGTATGTTTTCATGGGTGTTCACCTCCCCTCGTAGTTACATGGTGGTCGTTATTGAGTCGGCCGGGGTGTGGATCTCTTGACCTGACCGGCCGTTGCTTTTTACTGAGAACTCGTCCCGAGCGACCGCTGGAGCCTCAACTGGTTCTCATGTTCGTTGATCTTGAAGGCGAGGTAGTCCTTTTTGTCCAGTTCGAACAGCTGCCTCCGGTAACGGTTCGTCAGCTCGTACCATGTGTCGATTCTCCTGCCGAACCGGCTTGCGGCGGGAGAGTGCAAGCTGCTCATGAATGCCTGGATGGCGAAATAGTAGCGGACCGCGTTGCGTTCAACCGCTCCGCGAGACCCGCCGATATAGACGGGTTCACCCTTTCGGTCGGTTCCGGTCACCGTGAACCCGACCTTGCCCGAACCGAGGGTTGAAAAATAGCCCTCGGTTGCAAGGCGCAGGGCGAGCGTGTCGCGATAGCCATAACTTACGTGGACGAAGGTTTTTCCCTCATCAAGGGGCAAGGCCTCGAACCTGATCCGGTGGTCCTTGGTGCCGAAAGGACCGGCGTTGGCAGCAAGGACGATGTCCAGATATCCTGGCCGCCGCGCAGCGTTGCGGAAGTGGTAAATGACCTGGCGCGTATCTTCCGGCGGTTGATAAAATTTTCGCCCCAGATAAAAAGTCAGTAGCCAGGCGCCCGACTCTCCCTGGTAGGTGCAGGCTTTGACGTTGGGATGGAGGGCGGCGATATCGCACCAGTTGGCCGGAACCCTGAGGGCATCGACAACGCTGGCAAAGGGAGCATCGAAGACCCCGTAAACATCCACATCAGATCTGCCGTCTTCCGAAAACGACTCGAGAAAGAGTGGCAGGCCGAAGCTGTTGTTCGCCAATTTGGCTTGGCTCTGGTCGTAAACCTCACGCAGCAGCGCTTCTTCCGGCCGGAGCTTTTCGACAGCGAAGGCGTTCCCGGACACCAAAAGAGACAGCGCTCCGAATAGGAGCAGGAAATTTCTCATCTCACAACCAACGAACAAATAAATTCACGAACCACTCCCTGACCCTGGGAAACAAAGGTCGTTTTTTCCATTCTTCCCATTCAATTTGTCTGGAGTCGGCAAGATCCCTGACAAACATCTCTTCCATTTCAACGGCGAATTCGCGACTCAAGATGACCGCGTTCACCTCGTCATTGCTCAGCAGACTCAAATAATCGAGGTTGGTCGATCCGACCGTCGACCAGACCTGATCAATCACCGCGGTTTTCGCGTGCAACAGGGAGGTGTCGTGTTCGTATATCTTCACCCCCGCATGCAAAAGCTCTGAATAATGTTGTCGTTGTACATATAACGCCAAGCGGGAATCAGTGGCCCCAGGGAGAATAATCTTGACGTCGACCCCGCGTCGCGCCGCATCGGTCAGCGCCTTCAGAATCTGATCGTCGGGAATGAAATAGGAATTCGTCAGATGAATCGAATGCTCCGCAAAGCTGATGGCCGACACATACACGACGAAAGGGATCCGGTTGGTCTCTCCCGGAGTGCTGCTGACCACCCGGACCAAAGCCTCCCCCTTTTCTTTCAGTTCGGGGAAATAGTTCCGGTCGGAAACTCGCGGACCTTTCTGCTTCAGCCAGGTGGCGAAAAAAAGTTTCTGGAATTCCGCCACGGCCGGGCCTTCGATCTGGACATCGGTGTCCCGCCAGTGAATGGGCGCCTCTTCATTTTGTTTTCGATGAAACGGATTACTTGAATAAACCTTGCTGATATTGATGCCCCCGATAATCGCGACCTTGCCGTCAACCAGCAGAATCTTGCGGTGATCCCTCTGGTCAAGTCGCCATTCCCCCCGCGCCTCCATGGGATTGATCGGATTGAACTCGACCACTTGAACGCCGCCGTCGCGCAGGCGCTGAAAAAATGCCGCGGGGGTGTACATGCTGCCGACACTGTCATAAAGAAGATGGACCTGAACCCCTTCCGCTTGCTTCTTCAGCAGAAGGTCGGCGAATTGACGGCCGATTTCATCGTCTTCGATGATATAGCTTTCGAGGTTGATATGGTCTTGGGCCTTCTCCAGCGCTTGAAACATCGCGGCATAGGTCGCCTCGCCATCCGCGAGCAGAGTGACTTTATTTCCCTTCGTCAGCGGGCTTTCGGTGACCGATTCGACCACGACGGTGTGGCGGCCAAGGATGTCCGTCGGTCCAACCGATTGCTGCAGGCGTTCCATGATCGCCTGGCTTTTCCGGGGGGACAACAACCCCTTGGACGATACGATTTGCCGGGGTTGCCGCGCGCTCGGAGTTTCCTCGATATGTTCAGCGACGTTCGGCAAAGTCGCACAGCCACCGGCGATGATGAGCAGGGATGAAAGTAGAAGGAAGAAGCACTGGCGAGGTTTGGCGATGGTCATCTTGTCACACCCCGTTCAGAAAGAACTTTCCAACCGCTTGCCTTATCAAAAAACCAGCCTGGCTCTCCCGTGAGTCTCCCCGATGTGGCTGAAACCGCCGTAGACCAACCCCAGAATGCCGATTACGATCAGCACGATGGCCGCCATCTTCTTTACCGTCATGTTCTAACTTTCACCTGATCCGCCGAGTCAGGATCGGCGCCCCCTGACAAACCCGAGCACCACCACAACAATGGCAATGACCAGCAAGAGGTGAATGAAGCCGCCCATCGAGGCATTGCTTACCAGCCCAAGAACCCATAGAACAACGAGGATTGCCGCAATAGTCCAGAGCATACGCGCCTCCTTTTCCGACGACATTTGCCGACTGCCGGCGATTACCTTACTGTAACAACCGGCAGTCGGCATTCCGTCGCTTTGGGGTTATTCGATGGTCATCAGGTTCTTAACCTCGATCACGCCGTTTACATCTTTGGCGTATTGGGTGGCCAGGTCTTTTTCGGCCACGCTACCGACCTTGCCGCTCAAAGTGACCACGCCGTCCTTGGTCTCGACCTTGGTCTGAAATCCGCTGGTCGAGCGATGATAAAGCAGGGACGTCTTGACCAGCGCGGTGATCGATGCGTCATCGATCTTGTCGCCGGCCGTGCGGCCCTCTTTCTCGGGTTTGGCCACGGTCATCTCATTGTTAACGGTTTTGACCCCTTCGACATCCGCGGCGTATTTCGCGGTCAATTCCTTCTGCGCCTGATTGTTCGCTTCGCCGCGTAGGGTCACGATGCCGTCTTTGACGTCGACCTCGGTCTGAAGCCCACTCACGCTGCTATGGTACAGCAGGGAGGTTTTCACTTTCGTCAGGAGCCATGCATCCGACTTCTCGGTGGGAAGATCTCCTTGGACCTTCAGCTCGTTATCCACACTCTTGACCCCGGGCAGGCTCGCCAGGGTCTCGCCGGCCAAGGTTCGGTGAGAGTCCTCGGTGACCATGCCCGTCATCGTGACGGCGCCATCCTTCGCCTTGATCTTGATGTCATCGTCTTTCAGGTAGGTCTTGAAGACATAAGATTCCTTGGCGGAGGCTTCGATGCGCTCGTCCGTATCGGACGCCTGTACGGGAAGACCGAAGGCCAATAACGCCACGGCGGCCATCCATAGAGATATGCTGCTTTTTGCTTTCATTCGCGGTTCTCCTTGTTCGCTGTTTTCTTCATCATTTGCTCCGAAGGCCACATGCTTCCGGTGCCTGGTCAGGACGTATCGTTGCCACCGCAACCGGTTCGCGGTGAACGACACGCCGTCTTTATTACTCACCCAAAACCTTTTTCACCTCGCCGACTTTCCCCTGAACCTTGCCGGCGATTTTCTCGGCCGTGCCTTCGGCCTCCAGCTTGGGATTATCGGTGAGCTTCCCGGCCACTTCCTTGACCTTGCCTTTCATCTCGTGCAATGCACCTTCCGCCTTGTCCCTGTTGCCCGATTTCATGATGTCCTCCCATCGGTGATCGTGGTTGACTTCGCTCCAGCCAAAGGGTTTGAATCTGACTCTCCCTACCTCGTTGTATTCCATGAGTTCAAACCTTTACGCGCTCAATATTTTCGTTCCATGATGCGTCCATCCTCATCCGAAATGATGACCTCGACCCGCCGGTTACACTGCCGGCCTTCGGCCGTTTCGTTGCCGGCAACGGGGTACTCGACACCATAACCGCGGGTCATGAGCCGGCGGGGATCGATCCCTTGGGCCGCGAGGACATTCCGTACCGCTTCGGCGCGGCGCTCGGAGAGGCGCTGATTGTATTCCACGGACCCGGTACTGTCGGTAAAGCCTTCGATCAATACATTACGCGTCGGGTATTCAGCCAAAAACGCGGCGAGTTTGTCGATGGTGTAACGCGCGCCCGAGCGGAGTTCGCTTTTGTTGGTGTCGAAGAGAACGTCCCCCAGGGTTATCACCAGACCCCGTTCCGATTGGGTAGCCTGCAACTCGGCAATCTGGGCTTGCAGTTTCTTCATTTGGGCTTCGGCCGCCAGCGCCTCGGCTTTGGCCTTTTCCGCTTCGGCGGTCATCGCTCCGGCTTGCAGACGGGCGGCTTCAGCCCGCTCACCGGCAATCACGGCTTCCCTTTTTTGCGCTTCAGCCAATCGCACCGCCTGATCCGCCTCCAGGGTCCGGGCCTTCAGGAGAACCGTGCTCCGTTCCGCGCTGGCCGCATCCACCGCCTGCTCCGCCAATTTCACGTTGGCGGCTTCCCGGGCGATGGCGCTACGTTGCTTAGCCAGATAGGCGAAGTGTTCCACTTCCGGAGCCTCGGCTCCCTCTTTCAGCGATTTTTCCGCCTTTTCCAGATCGACTTTCGCTTTTTGCAGTTCGAGTGGGGCATTCTTTTGCACATCGGGGTCGGCCTGGGCCGCGGCAAAGGCCGATCGGGCTTGTTCAAGCATGGCATTTTCCCGGACAGCCGGGCTGCAACCAAACAACAGCCCGCCAACAACGGACACCCCAAGCAGAAGCATCAAGGGCAACGAAAATATCTTCATGGTGTTCTCCTTTACGAAAAATAACGGCAATGACTTAGGGATTGGTCTTGCGTTTCATCTCTTCCCGCAAGACGTTGATGCTTTCCTTCAATTCTTCCACAACCTTTTGCGCCTTGGCGGACCGCGCCTTGGCCTCCGCCAGATTGGCATCGACCATGGCCTCGTCGGCGAGTCGTTTGGCCTTGAGGTTTTCTTCCTTGTCCATGGCGACTTTGGCCTGGCTCAGTTTGTCCCGCGCCGCTTTAAGTTCCACCGGGGCGAACTCCACGGCCCCCGAACTTTCCGCTTGGGCAATCGATTGGGTAGCCAGGGTGACCTGCTTCGCCGGGGCAGGCGTCTGAACGGCACAGCCGGACAGAGCAACCATGAACAACGTGACCAGACACGCATTCAGCATCATCCAGATTTTCATACTCATTTCCTTTTCTCCGGTTTTAATTGCGTTTGGATTTTTCCACAGGATGTGTCTTCCGCGACATAAGCTACCGTTCGTGTAGCCTGTTCAATCGCAATGAACGTGCCGCCGGGAAGTTGCGGATTTCAGAAGTGCAACGTGCTGATTATAAAGGGGAAGGAGGAACGAGAGCGGAAGGGGTGCGGGGAAAGCCGTCAGCGACAGCCGCCATACTTGGCATAACCGTCGGATATGGCGGGAGGTGTTGCGAGGCGATGTTTTTTTGCGTCTTAGGTGAGCCTCTTGCAAAAGTGTTGGCCTGGCGACAACAAGCTTCCGCCAAGGGTTGATTCCACCTTATTTTTGTAAAAGCAACCAACAGAGAGCGTCCTGCGAAGCCATTTTCCCCGACTTCGAGCGGACTGCTCCCTTATTGACCCTTTTCTTGGTCTTTGGCAATCAGCAACCAGTGACTTTGAGTAACTGATCGGCAAACAGGGCAATGATGCCGAACATCAGATGCATCATCACCTTGTCGGCTCCGCGAACCTGAACACAGCGGCCACCGAATTCGTCCTTGAAACGGCCATTGCACCGCTCGGCTACCGTCCGTTCATTGTAACGAACCGCTTCATGCGGGGCCATCGGAACGATCTCGTGGCCGCGAGGGTTTCGATCGATAATCGGAACATGCCCAAGCTCTCTGCTCTGTTCCCAGATCTGAGCTGCGTCGTAGGCTGCATCCATCAAGTCGTAACAGGAGGTGACCTTGCTGCTGGTCAGTTTCATCAACGGAATCGCCACTTGGCTGTCATGCACCGAAGCGGACGTCAATACCGCACTTAAGGGGAGGCCACAGTCGCTTACATCCAAATGCAGCTTGAATCCGTTCCAGGTCTCCGTATACCCCTTGGCGTTTTTCTTGACGCCACGATCGCAGACCTTGGGCAGTTTGGCGATGGCCTCCTGCGCCGTTTGGGTGCGTTGAACATCAAGCCGCTTCGGCTCGGCAGGCGGCCGGTTCTCTCCTTTTGTCGGCCGTCCCTTTTTCTTGGCAACCTTGGGAGCCTTGATCTTCTTCGTGGGTTTCTCCCGTCCGGTGATGGCCGTCGAGTCCCGGCTGACGTGGCCAATCAGTTCCGTGCTGAGATGTTCCCTCACCAAAGCATCGTGAATCACGGTCCCCAAGCTGGCCTTAGCATATTCGGCAAAGGCCCGGGAAAAGGTCGCTTCCGAAGGAACATCCTGTCTCTTGCTGAACCCGCAGATCATCCGCAGATTCGGGGTGCTCAGCAGGGCGTGGCGCAAAGAACTGGTGTGCTGATAGCGCAGAGCGGACTTAGCAATAAACGCTCTGGCAAGAGCTTCCCGCTCTTTCAACCGCCGTCCTAGCCATTGTCGCTTGGCACTGACCGGCACATACTTTTCAATTTGGACCAGCTCAAGGATCTTGACCAAATGCTTCTCCGGTTCTGTCATTGGACCGGGCAAGCATTCATCAAGATAAGGGAACAAACTTTGCTGTACTGTTCCCATCAACCATGATATTTTTTCCTTGAGCTTCATGGGCATCTCCTGATTATTATTTGGCGTCGTAACCTAATAATATCAGACTGTTGCCCCTGAAGCTCAACTTTTTTGTCGTCTAGTTATCTGTATTCAAAAAACTGCATAAGCTTTTGCAAGAGGCTCAGGTGGTTGCCATGGATATGTAAAGGGGCTTTCTGTGTCTGATCGACTCCCACGCGCCTTCAACGGGCATCTGTGTCCTCCGCGGACGTCGAAGGCGTTAAGAGATTCTCCCCGGGGGTCCAAGACCCGCGCGCCTGTTCCTTGATTTCTCCGGCTTCGCTTTGCAGTCCGGCTTCCGCCTTGGTCGCGACGGTTTCGGGCTCGGCGGTCGGTTTCGTCAAGGGCGGTTCCACAGCCCCTTCGCTTTCTATCATGTATACCGGCACCCCCTGCGGGAAGATGAGTTCGCGGGCCTCGTCCGGCAGCGAAATTCCCGCATCCTGGAAGGCCCGCTTAACCAGCCGAATGACGGACGATTTCACTTTCACCCAACTGTGTCGTCCGCCATCGAGCCAGAAATAAACCCGTAAGTTTACCGTGGACGGCCCAAGGTTTTCCACGAGCACCAGGGGTTCGGGCTCCTGCAAAATGGCCGGATGTTCAGCGAGCACCTTCAAAGCGACTTCCTGGGCAAAAGGGATGGCATCGTCGTAGCCGATCCCCACGATGAAATCATCGCGGCGATTGGGATTGCTGGTGAAGTTGCGAATCGTGCTTTTGAAGATGGTCGAATTGGGGACTTGCACTTGATTGCCGTCGAGTGTCATCAGAACCGTCGTGCGCGAGGTCAGTCGCTGAACGTACCCCGTGACGTTTGCCACTTCGACCAGATCGCCCTCACGAAACGGTTGCTGCAGGCTCAGAAAGAGACTGGCGAGAAAATTCTCGGTGATGTCGCGGAAGGCGATGCCCAGCACCAAACCAATCAGTCCTGTGCCGCCCACCACCGTCAGCGCAAGTTGCGTGAGCCCGGCGATGCGGAGCACCAGGTAGAGGCCGGCAAGCATGACGAGCATTCCACCAGCCCGAGCCAGTACTTCGCGCAAAAGCTGGCTGAGGGCTTGAGCCTGAAGCCAGCGACGCAGCAGGCGCACCGTCAACTTGGCGAAGATCCATGAAAGGACGCTGACCACCACCGCGACAACCATCAGGGGCAGCAATCGAACGAAGTTGCGTGCTAGATCATTCAGTACCTGAAAGGTTGGATCGAAATCCCAAACCGTGGTGGGGGCCACCTCGATTTGATTGACGACGGCAACCACGCCCTCCGTATTCCTCGCCAAATCTCCGGCCCATTTCTTCGATTCATCATTTTCCGTCGTTCCTTTCAGGAAAACGATGCCTTCCTGGACACTGACCTCGGGCTCGCCAAACCAACTTGTCGTTTGAAGAATATCCGCGATTCGTTGCCTGATCTCGTCATCCTTGGCGACGGGTTGGACTTCGACCTTACCGGGGGACTCAGGTTTGCCGTCAGGTGCTTTCGCAGCCACCGGGGAATCGTCGATACCAGCCAGCGGTTGGGCCGCGACGAAGGTGAACGTAAAGACGGCGCAGCACAGCAACGTGGCGCAGAGGAGTCGGGTCGGGCGCGACCAGCCAAGGCCCCAGGTTCGAACCACATTACCCCGATGCCGAGGAGTTGCGCCGCAGTAGGTGTCGTCCATCAGTGCTCACTCCTTAAGAAGTAGACCATTCCGGTACCCCCTGCCCTGTTTACGATAAATCGCCTTCCCTGGTTTCCTCGCCGATCCGGAACTGCCCGGCATGAGAGGTCAGAACATCTTAGCCACGAAAGCGTGTTTATTTTTCAAATTTACCAGAGGTGTCGTAAAAACACATTCGACTTGAACCAGATTTCTTGGCTTTATCCATAGCCCGAGCCGCAGCTTCCAGCTGAAAGATCCCCCTTTGCGAGCAGCCTTAGCCCAAAACCACCTCGACCTGATGGTCCCGGCGGTCATCCACCAGCGGAATCGCCGCGCCCTCGATGACCACCTCATCCAGGGTGATACGCTGCCCTGTCGCCGCCGGTTCACCGACGTTCCTGATGGTGAGATGGTAAATCGTCTCACGATAACGGTAGCGGACTTTGTACGCCGGCCAATAGGCCGGGATACAGGGGGCGATACGCAACTGGTCCACCTCCAACTGCAGTCCGAGCAGGGTCTCCACGGTCAGCCGGTACATCCAGCCCGCCGCCCCGGTGTACCAGGTCCAGCCGCCCCGGCCGGTGTGAGGAGAAACCGCGTAAATGTCGGCGCACATGACGTAGGGCTCGACCTGGTAGCGCTCGATTCCCTGCGGCTCGCTGCCGTGATTGACGGGGTTGAGCATGGCGTACAATTCCCAGGCGCGTTCCCGCTCACCCAGCAGGGCAAAGGCCATCGTCGCCCAGATCGCGGCATGGGTGTATTGCCCGCCGTTTTCGCGCACGCCGGGCACATAGCCCTTGATATAGCCCGGTTCAAGATCGGACTGATCGAAGGGGGGCGTGAGCAGTTGAATGAGCTGCGCATCCCGTCGCACCAAGTGCTGGTCAAGGGCAGCCATCGCCTGACGGGTGTGGTCGGGGTCGCCGCCCTGGGAAATGACCGACCAGCTCTGGCTGATCGAATCGATCCGGCATTCGTCGTTGACGGCGGAACCGAGCGGGGTGCCGTCATCGAACCAGGCCCGCCGATACCAGGCGCCATCCCAGGCATGCGCCTCGATGTTGCTGCGCAGCCGCGCCGCCTGCTCGGTGCAGAGGCCGGCAAAAGCGGCGTCATCGTGTCCCCGCGCGAGATTGGCAAAGAGTTGCAGGTTTTCGTAGAGGAACCACGCCAACCAAACGCTCTCCCCCTTGCCCTCGCGGCCGACCAGATTCATACCGTCATTCCAGTCGCCGCAGCCCATCAGCGGTAATTGATGCTCGCCAAAGCGTAAGCCGTGGTTGATGGAGCGCACGCAATGTTCGTAGAGGCCGGCCGTTTCACTCGAACGTTGCGGCTGGTCGTAGTAGGCCTCCTCCTCCGGACCCAGCAGACGCCCTTCGAGAAACGGGACCGCTTCGTCGAGGACGCCGGTATCGCCGGTCGCCAGCACATAGCGGCAGGTGGCATAGGGGAGCCACAGATAGTCGTCCGAAAAATGGGTGCGCACCCCTTGTCCGCCCGGCGGATGCCACCAGTGCTGCACGTCACCCTGCGGGAACTGTCGCTAAGCGCAGCGGAGCAACTGCTCGCGGGCCAGCCAGGGGGTGGTATGGAGCAGCGCCATGGTGTCCTGCAACTGATCGCGAAACCCGTAGGCGCCGCCGGACTGGTAATAGCCGCTGCGCGCCCAGAGCCGACAAGAGATGGTCTGATAAACCAGCCAGCCGTTGGCAAGCACATCCAGCGCCGGGTCGGGCGTCTCGACCTGCACCGCGCCCAGAGTGTGGTTCCAGTGGTCCCACACCGCCTCCAGGGCCAGCCGGGCGCCAGCTGTGCCGCCGAATTGCTCGATCAGATGCTGCGCCTGTTCGTCCTGACCGGTCGCGCCAAAGATGAACACGATTTCGCGCTCTTGCCCTTCGGCCAGTTCGATCCGGGTTTGCACCGCGGCACAGGGATCAAGGCCCGCGCCGGTCCGGTTCGACAAGCGCTTGCGGCCCATCGCCGCCGGACTGGTCAGCGAACCGTTGCGGCCGATAAATTCGCAGCGGTTGCCGCTCACCCTGCGCTCCGGCTCGCTGACCTGCACAAAAACGACCCGGTTGGCGCACTCGCGGCCATAGGCGTTGCGGGCCAGCAGCGCCCCGCTGTGCGGATCCGTTTCGGTCACGATGTGCATCAGATTGGCGTGTCGCCATTCACCGAGCACCAGCTCCCAATATCCGGTCAACGACAGGCTTCGCGGGCGCCGCGACTGGTTGTGCAGTTTGATGACCACAAACTTCACCGGCGCATCCATGGCGACGTAGGTGAACAGTTCCGAGGCGATGCCGGCCTCGAAATGTTCGAAGGCGCTGTAGCCGAAGCCGTGCCGGCAGACATAGCCGCTTCGTCCACGGGCGGGGAGGGGCGTCGGCGACCAGAAGGCCCCCGTATCTTCGTCGCGAATATAGAGGGCTTCGCCGCTGCTGTCGCTTAAAGGGTCGTTGTGCCAGGTGCTCAGCCGGAACTCGTGGGCATTGTCCACCCAGGTGTAGGCGCTGCCGCTCTCGCTGACCACGGTGCCGATATGCGGGCTGGCGATGACATTGGCCCAAGGCGCCGGGGTGCTCTGACCCGGTTCGAGGGTGACGACGTATTCGCGCCCATCGGGGGTGAAGCCCCCGAGGCCGTTGCAGAAAATACGCTCTCGCGGCAACAGGGGCTGGACCTGCTCCGGCGCCGACTGCTGCACGGGCTCCAGACGGTCCGACAACCGCTCCGGCGCGATCCGGCGTTCCACCGGACCGACCAGGGTTGTGGCAATGTCTTTGTACACCACCCGGGCGACCGTCTGCAGCAACACCCGCTCATCCTCGGAAAGCTCTTCGGCGCGCCGCACGAAGACCCCGCCCGACTGGTTCAGCATCTGCGCTTCGGGACCCGCGTTGATCAACCCCATGATCTGGTCTTGCAACTCCGCCCGATAGCCTGAAAAATCTTCGTTGACGATCATCAGGTCGGCAGCCAGGCCCTTCATCCGCCAATAGGCGTGGGCTTGCAGCACCTGCTTGACCAAGTCGATCCGGCTCAGGTCGCCGATATTGAGCAGGACGATCGGCAGGTCGCCGGAGATGGCAAAACGCCACAACCCCGACTGGCCCAGCTGATTGCGGGCAATGACGCTCGGCGCGGCGCGGCGCAGGGCATTGCTGAAGACGACCGAAGTCGCCAGGCGTCCATAGAGTTGGGCCTCGGCTTCGGTGATCCCTAGGTGGCGCAGCACCTCCTGACTTTGGAACCAGGCCATTTCAAAGGCGCGCTCAACGAAGTGCCGATCACAATATTTCTCCAGCAACGCCAAGGCGCCATCACGGGTGTCCGCGACCCCGGAGATGATCTGCACGACCGCTGTTTCGTCCGGTGACAGGGTCAGGGTGCGACGGATCGCCACAATCGGATCGAGCACCGGACCCGCCGTATTCGATAGCCGCGAACGGCGATCACGGCGGTCGACGGCCAGCGGGTTGGCCACGGTTCGTCCGCGGCCGATGAATTTGGCACGATCCGTCTCGTAAGAGGGCTCGTCACTCACCGCACCCGGCGCGGCCAGCAGGTGAAACATCCATGGCACCTGCTCTCCCGGCGTGCGGACGCGGCGCGTACAGAGGATCGCCTGCCGTTCGGGCAAAATTTCGGTTTGCACGAACAGATTGCTGAAGCTGCGATGGGCCAAATCGGCATTGAGCGGGGCCAACACCACCTCGGCGTAACTGGTCAGCTCGATATCGCGGGGCCGGGACGACTGGTTGGTGAGGGTGACCCGGCGGATTTCCACATCGTCCTCGGGGGAGACGCTGATCTCGGTGTGGGCATCGATCCCCTGGTCGCGCCGCCGATATTCGGCCCGCCCCTGGACGAAGATCGCCTCATAGTGCTCGGCCTTGCGCCGGGTCGGTTGATAGGCGCTGGACCAATAGCGCCCCGAGGCGCAGTCACGCAGGTAAATAAAGGAGCCCCAGCCATCACAAGTGGCATCCTCACGCCAACGGGTGACGGCCAGGTCGCGCCAGCGACTGTAGCCACCGCCGGCATGGGTCGCCATGACGTGGTAGCTGCCGTTGGATAAAAGATGAATTTCCGGGGCCGGAGTATTCAGGTCGGTAAAGACGCGCATGATCCCGCCGGCCTCTTCGACCGGATGCGCGGCGGCGCTCACTTCGGCCGCGTGGGGATAGACCGTCGCCACCTTCTTCGGCACCCGTTCCTGCAGCAACAACTCGGTCGCCTTTAACATGGGATCGGACATGAAGCGGCGCTGCATCGGCTGACCCAGCAGGACATGGGCAAAGGCCAGCAGGCTCATCCCCTGATGATGGGCCATGAAGGCGCGCACAATGACGTGCTGTTTGCCACGCGGCACCCGCGACGGGGTGTAATCGATCGCCTCAAAAAACCCAAAGCTGCCCTGGAACCCCTGGCTGGCCAGCGTTTGCAGGTTGCGACAAGCGGCTTGCGGCAAGACCGTCAGCGCCAGGGCACTGGCATAAGGAGCAATGACCAAATCCTCGCCCAGCCCGCGCTTGAAACCGAGCCCGGGCACGCCAAAGGCCCGATATTGATAAATCTGGTGCATATCGGTGAGGTTATAGCACGATTCGGAAATGCCCCAGGGGACGGCCCGTTGCCGGCCGTATTCGATCTGGCGCGACACGGCGGCTTTGCAGGTCTGCTCCAGCAAGGTATTGGGGTAACTCGGCATGATCAGCTGGGGCATGAGGTACTCGAACATCGAACCGCTCCAGGAAATCAGACTGACGTCGCCACCATGACTGGTCAGCAGACGACCGAGGGAAAACCAATGTTTCTGGGGAACCTGCCCCTCGGCGATGAGGAGAAAACTGGCCAGGCGCGCTTCGGAGGCCAGCAGATCGTAACAGGCCGGATCGCGGCGGCGCTCCCCGACGTCGTAACCGATGCAGAGCAGGCCCCGGGAGGTGTTGTAAAGAAAGTCGAATTCCATCGCCGCCAGTTTCCCGCAACGCCGCACCAGATCGTCGATGGTTTTGAGCCTCTTGACTGCGGCCGGCGACCGCGTACCCGTGCCGGCCGGGCCGCCGGTCGCCAGTTCCGAGAGCTTCGGGATGGCGGCAAAGGTCCGCGACTCAGGCAGCAACGAACGCAGCTCGTCGCGCAGGGCGAGGGCTTGCCGGTCGAAGGCCCGCGCCCAGAAGGTGAGTTCGCCATCGATATCCACATCCGCCGGCAACCAAGTCGGCAGCTCCCTCCCCAGGCGGTGAATCTCATCCAGTAAACGCTCGGCGGCGGCCAGTGTCTGGAGCGGCCCGTTAAAGGTGCCGGTGGAAAGTTTGTTTTGGAGCACGCGGATCTTTTCCGCCAGGTCCGGGACGGGCACCGCGGGCAGATGCTCAGCAAGCACCTCCAGGGTGTCCCTCAAACCCGCAAAGGCCTGGCTGGAGAGGACCGGCTGGTCTTTTAATTCGGCCAGTCCCGCCTGCAGGGTGAGCAGGCTGCCGGCGAGATTGCCGCTGTCCACCGAAGAGATGTATTGCGGGCGCAACGGCTCGAGGGTGCGCGTGTCGTACCAGTTGTAAAAATGGCCGCGATAGCGCTCCAGCTTTTCCATGGTCGCCAGGGTGTTTTCCGTCAAGCGCAGGCATTCTCCAGCGGTGATGAAGCCAAAATCGCAAGCGGTCAGGTTGGCCAGCAGCGCCATACCGATGTTGGTGGGCGAAGTCCGCCGGGCGATGATCGGTGCCGGATATTCCTGGACATTGTCGGGGGGCAGCCAGTTGTCCTCGGGACCGACGAAGTCCGCGAAATAGCGCCATGTTCGCCGCGCCGAGGCGCGCAGGAAGGTCCGCTCCGCCGCCGTCAGATCGGGCGCCGGCGCCGGCAGCGGTCGGCTGATCCACCAGCCGACCAGGGGTGAGACCAGCCACAGCAACAACAGCGGCGCAGCGAAGAGCCCTTGCGCCGGGGGCAGCAGCCAGGCCAGCGCCGTCCCCAGCAGCACCGCCAGGAACGGACCGATCCACATTTCCAGAGCAAAATCGGCCGCCGTGCGGCGCCCGTTGCGGCGGGCATAGGACGGCAGTTGCCAGAGCAGCAAACCGCGACGGGTAAAGAGCATCCGCAGCGCCGAACGACGGATTGCATCCAGAGCGATCAGCGCATCGTAGGGGAGCAGGATCAAGGTCAGCAAAGCCAGCAGCAGCGGACGTCCTGCCGATCTGCCGGTCAGATTCAGATGCAGCAGCCAGGCACGGTCCTGGGGCTTGCGGAGCAGTTCGATGCCGGTGGAGAGCAGGGTCGGCAAGCAGACCACCGTCACCACCAGCAGGGACCAGAACCACGTCGGCCCCGGACCCAGTAGCCAGCCCGCGGCCAGCAACGCCAGCAGCGACGGCGGCACCAGGCTGCGGCGCAGGTTGTCGAACAACTTCCACACGGACAGGGCGCTTAAGGGGTTGGGTTGCCGCCGCCCCTTCCCGCCATTGGGTCCGCTCGGTCCGGGGACGCGCGGCAGCAGCCAGCCGGCCAGTTGCCAGTCGCCGCGGATCCAGCGGTGGCGCCGACTGGCCTCCATGGCGTAACTGGCGGGATGCTCTTCAATCAGGTCGACATCGGTCACCAGCGCCGACCGTGCATAGCCGCCTTCCAGCAGGTCGTGACTGAGAATGAGATTCTCCGGAAAACGCCCATCGACGGCCTGCCGAAAGGCGTCCACATCGTAGATGCCCTTGCCGATGAATGACCCCTCGCCGAAAATATCCTGATAGACATCCGACACCTCGCGGGTGTAGGGATCGATGCCCGCCTCGCCCACGAACAGCTTGGTGAACCGCGACTGGCCGGCACTGGTCAGGCTGATCGAAGCACGCGGCTGCAGAATCGCATAGCCTTCGACAATGCGTCCTTTACCGTCTTCATAAATCGGTCGATTGAGGGGATGGGCCAGGTTACCGACCAGGGTGCGGGCCGCATCGCGCGGCAGCTGGGTGTCGGTATCGAGGGTGATGACGTAGCGGATCGACGCGAGAATGGAGGGATCGCCGACGATCTCCGAGAAGGCATCAAGCGCCTCGCCCCGTAGCCGGGCATTGAACTGTTCCAGCTTGCCGCGCTTGCGTTCATAGCCCATCCACACCCGTTCCACCGCATTCCACCGTCGCGGCCGGTGGAACAGGTAGAAGATGCCCGGGCGATCTTCCTGGTAGGTCGCATTGAGCGCCTCAACCGCGCCCCGTGCGTAAGCGAGCAAAGCCTCGTCTTCCGGCAGCGTTTGCGCCGAGGCATCGTGAAAATCGGTCAACAGGGCAAAAAACAGATTGGCATCGCGATTACCGAGATAGCGGATCTCTAGGGCCTCGAGCAGATCGTCGACGTCCTGCAAACGGGCCAACAGGGTGGGCACGATTACCATGGTGCGATGGTTGTCCGGGATCCCTTCTGAAAAATCGAGACGTGGTAATGCGCGCGGCGGCAGGGCGAGGGTCACCAGCAGATTTACCAGCGCGCTGGCCAGGGCCGAAACCCCGATGAGAAGGGGCAGCGCCAGCAGCCAGATCCGCCAGTCCCCCGGATCGAATCCAACCACGGCGAACGCCCCTGCGGTCGACAGCAGACTGAGCATCAAAATGGGGCCGAGATAGAGGAGGAGACGCCGCTGCCGACTGGCTCGGCCGATCCGGCATTTCCACGACAACCGGCAGCCGATGGTGCGCTCCAGAAGCGGCCGTCCCAGATCGATGAGGTAGTAGCCGACATGGGCGGTGCGGTCGCTGCTGCCCGACTGCTGGGCGACCGTCCGCGCCAAGTCGATAGCGGCCCGGGTCACCTCCAGCTCACTACAGGTACTGCCTCGCGCCAGGTCTTCGATGGCATGCCGGTAGCGATCCCGGGTGGCGAAATCCTGGGCGGCGTACAACCCCGACGGATCGTCAGCCAATGCCTGTTCGACGACACTGAGCGACTCGACGAACTCCCGCCAATCCATGGCATCGATGAAACGCAGGCTGCTGATGCTGTTGGCGATCGAGATCTGGTTGGCGGCGGCGGTGCGGCTGGCGACCGCCGACAACTGGGTGGCCGTCACCCCCTGTTCGAGCAGTTTCTGCTCGACCCAGGTTTGAACGAAGGCCATCGCCGGCCCCTGGGCCTGGAGCCGGGAGTAAAATTCCTCAACGAAGGGCGCGGTCAGCGGCACGTCGGCATTGGCAAACTCGGCCAGCAACTGGATCAACTGCTTCGGGTTTCGCTCGGCCGCCGCGAGCATGCGATCGGCCCAGGCGACGGCAGCGTCGAGATCCTCCCGCCGATGGGCAATCCGCAGCCCGACACGGCTCAGATTTTCCAACAACGCCAGTTGCAGCATGATCGGAAAAGCCCACAATTCCCCGAGCTTTAACGGCATGGCCTGCTGGTAAGCAACAAGGAACTGGGTGGTGTTGTCGTTATCGATTCGGCCATCCGTGTGCGAGATCAACTGCAAGGCGATGTCGTAGATACGCGGGAACCCGGCGGACGGATCATCCGCCAAGCACGGCAACTTCCGGCTGTAACCCCGGGGCAGATGTCGACGCGCCAGCCCGATCTGTTGTTCGATAAGATAAAAGTTGTCGAGCAACCAGGCTTCCGCCGGCACGATTCGATGCCCCGGGGTGGCGGCGGTCACAATATCATACGCCGCCATCAGAACACGGGCATTGTCGGCCAGACGCGGCAGCAAACGGTCCGGTCCCGGGGACGGAGCGAGGTGATGCCGGCTCGCCAGCGTCAGGCCATGCCGTTTGAGTTGCTCAAGGCTGAACAGCTCCGTTCGCAGCAACTCCGTTTCCCGGTCAGGCCGTAGCACCTGGTGGGCGCGGATCGCAAATCTCGATATTTTCGTAGCGATAACATTCTCCTCGGTTTGATCCCGCGGTCGATAACGCACCCGACCGGCGGGGGCTTGCCACAGGCGACGTTTCCGAACGGTTCGATCTCCCCGTTCAGCACCTCCAGGTCGAACGACCCGGCTACTTTTCGAACAAGGCTTTTTGGGCCAGCAAATCCAGGTCAGCGTCAGTAATCGTCGGCAGAAAGCGTTTTCGATACAACTCGTCGTGAACGATATTCACAATGGCAACAAGAGGGGTCGCGACCAGCACCCCCAGCACACCGAAGGCGGCCACACACAACAGCATGGAAAAGATCACCGCCAGGGGATGCATTTTCATAGGGACTAAAGAAATTACTATTACGGTAGAAGGTAACAAAAATGGAAAAGATCACCGCCAGGGGATGCATTTTCATGCCGCGCGCCATGATGAACGGGGTGATCACGTTGTTCTCCAACGCCTGGACCGCGATATAGGCGAGCAAGACCCACAACGGGGTCATTCCCCCTTTTCCAAGAGCAAACAGGATCGCGGGGATGGCGCTGAGAATCGGCCCCAGAAATGGAACCGATTCCAGCAGCCCCGCGATCAGCCCGAGAACCAGCGCATCCATGAATCCAAAAATCGGCCACATGAGCAGGAAAACCAGCAGGCCGATCGTCAGCATCCCCAGCAGCGTCGTCCCGACCCACCTGGGCACAAATTTCCCAATGCGTTGCACGATGATCAGGGTCTGCTCGTGGTGGCGCTCGGGCACCAGAGAGAAAATGCCCCGAAATATCGGCCGCGGATTCATCAGGGTAAAGGTCGCGCCGAAGAAGACCGTCACCAAGACAATCAGTATCTGAGTCGTGTTGAACGCCACCGCCGTGAAGCGGCCGACCACGCCCCGGAACATTTCGCTCAAACCGGAACGAAGCGATCCCGTCTCTTTGGCTGGGGACGGAGCCGCTTCCGCGATTTGCCGGGAAATTTCGATCTGGCCTTGCTCCGTTGCGGTCCGGGAAATTTCAGTGGTGACTTCGGCCTGGAGTTTTTCCTCGGAAAGCACCGCCTGCTGTTCCATTTTAATCAGGGGTTTTTGGAAACGTTCCCAGTAAGCGGGCAACTGTTCCGAGAGCTTGACGACCGATGCCTGCATCGGCCCGAAGCAAGCCCAGCCGGTCAAGCCAATGACCACAACCAACGCTCCCACGATCAGTCCCGTCGCGCTTTTTCGCCCACCATGCAACGTCCGCATCCGCGATATGGCCGGATTCACGGCCAGAGAAATCAGCATAACCAGCAGAAACGACAACAGAATGGGAGACAGCAGCGGAAACGACTTGATGATGGCGAACAACGCCGCCCCCAGGATCACATAGAAAGTGATTGAGCGTGGTTTCACCTCTGGCTTAGGGTCATTCGGCATGATGTTTTTCCCGTTGTGATCTTGGCACCTGGAGTCCCGCTAAAAAAGGGAGGAGAAAGACGCTCGATGAAATTCAGCAGTCCATTTCTCCTCCCTGACGTCCTGGGTGCTACCGATTTCCTGCTCCGGCGGAGAAACAACCGGGTCGTCATGGCGAACCCCTGTGATCGCCCTGCTGCTTCGCCTTAACGGAAGAACGCCAACGCCACGTCGGAGAGCGCATTGACGACAGGTTCCGCAATGCGACTGGTACGCGAGCGATGATGAGAACTGGCGCCGAGGAGAAGGCCGAGGCCGACGCCGATGCCTAAGGCGATAAAAATAGTCTTGCCCTGATTTTCATGACTATAACTCTTGGCCTTCTCATAGCTTTCACTGACCTTCCGGGCCGTTTTGTCATAGGCGTCGCCGACCGCCCGCTCCGCTTGCTCGTAAGCCTCGGCGCCTTGTTCCAGGAGTTTTTCGGTGGCGGTGCCGTCTCGGTAATTATCGGTATCCATGGTATCTCCTCCTGAAGAATCTGGGGTTTGGGTGATGTTCTACATATTCGTTTCCGGGTCGCTATTGGCATCCCGAAAGGAAGCGGGTCGCGGACCGACGTCACCGCGGGCTACGCGGTCGAGGGGACATTCGTCCCTGATCCAGTCGGCGGCGGCCTTGGTGGCGATACCCAGCAGGGTCATCCGGATCAGGCCGGGCCCGGCGGCCGCGGAAGGCGGGCCCCCAAGTGAGCCGCGAACTTCCTCGGCAAGGGAACCCAGGATTCGCTCCATGGGCGTGGTGCGTATGGCGAAGACCTTCGAGGCCAAATAGCCCAGGCCGGCGGCAGCGCCCAGCGCCCAGTAGGGAGAGTCCTTCACCTGGGCACGCCAATCGAGTTTCTCTTTGATGCGCTCGCCGATTTGCTCGACGGTCTGGGAAAGGTTCTCCTCTTCCCTGGCGATATCCCGGCGAATATCTTCGCTGCAGCGCTCGCGTTCAGCCATTTGTTCCTCTCCTTTTTAAGTATTCCCCTCGGCTCTAGGCCTTACGAATCGATTTTTTCAATTGCCCGTAACCGATCAAGGCAATGACGACACCGACGAAACTAACCGCCACTCCCGTGACCAGCGCCGCGATGGCGGGGGGCATGTAAACCGTGAGCTGGATAATCGATGCGGCGCACAGCGACACTAATCCGGCAACCCCGAAAACCGCTCCGGTCGCGACGAGCAAGATTCCACCGAGAGCCGCCCTGCCCTTTTCGCGGATTTGCTGGAGAACCAGATCGATTTCGTTGTGCACCACCGCCGCCGAGCTTTTGGCCAGCCGACCCAATAATTCGGGGAGGGACTCGGGTGGCGTGGCCGGGTCTTGATTGGCACCTGTGTTGGTCATCGGGAAACCGCTCCTTACCGGCGTCGCCAAAGAGCGCCGATAATCAGGCCGACAGCCCCTGCGATCAAGAGGCTGCGCTCCGGGCTCTGCCTGACGTATTCCCGGACCTTGGCGTCCGCCTGCTTATAATCGAATTGCCGGACGTACTCGGCGGATTGATCCAGCCACTCGGAGGCCTCTTTTCCGTAGTGAGCCGCGCCCGATCGCGCATCCTGCTCCGCCGCTTTTTCGCCCAGCGCCTCGGCGACTTGATGAATCCTGTCGGCCACGGTCGATTTGACCTCGTCAAAGCCGCTGGCCTTCCCACGTTCTTGGCCATACGGCGCGGATTCTTCAGTCCTATCGCCTTCCCCGTCGTTTATTCCCATGATTTACCTCATACAGCGTTGCTTTAATCGGCGCTCGTCACACCCCGAACCCGAAACGTCCCTGGTTCGAGCCGGATCTAGCGATCATCGTCAACAGCCCGGGCCGGTGGCGATATGAGTTACCTCGGCGGTGATTTACCTGGACCACCCTTAGTCCGTCGGGTCATCTTTCCAGTATTTCTCGCGCTGGTAATGGGCATGAAGACTGGCCTCATAGTCCCGGGTCAGCAGCGCCCCCTCCAGGTATTCCGGCGCCTGTTTGATCGCCTCGCGGGCCAGATTGACGAAGACTTTCGACTCCAGCCAACTGATGCGCTCAATCCATTTGGGTGAGATCAAGGCCTTTTTCCCCGGCCACCAGTTTCGCGTATCGATAATGAGATAACGAATCACCCAGGTCTCGTCATCGATAAGAAAATCCGCGACATGGCCGAGTTCGCCGTCTGTCGCCTGAAGATGACTGCCGGTCACATCTTGGGAACTGCGCAAATAGGGATCCCAGGTCTTCTCTTCCGCCGTGGCTTGTTTGAGTTTTTCCGGGTCATGCACAATGAACGGGTAGGTCCCCCACACATCCGGGCCGCCCCAATACATCGGCCAGCCATAAAATCCGTAGTAGGCATCTTCAAATTGCCGCGAGACGGGCTTGTCGCTTTCCAGGGCCGGGCTGTCCTCGATCTGCCGTTTAGTCAGATTGATTTCGATGTTTTGCTTTTCCGTATTCACGGCCATCAGCGCATAAGGTGAAATCAGCACCTGCCGACCCATAAGCCAGGTTCCCGTGTCGGCGACCAAGTAGCGAATCGTCCAGTGCTGGTCGTCAAAGTAGAATTCCTTGACCTTGCCGATTTCTCCGTCGCGGCTGTTCAAGGTGTACCCCTTGAGGGTTTGGGCTTTATAAAGCATAATCGTCTCCTGTGTGGTGGTAGCGAAGCGGGCAAGCTAAATAACGGCTTTTTTCGCCCGGCGTTTGAGTAGCCAGAGGCCGATAATGCCGGTCGTGAGGAGCACAAGCGTAGCCGGCTCGGGGACCGGTACGCCAGCGAAGACATATTCATCGGCGGAACTGGCGGCCAAATTGTCCAGCTGAAGGATTTCGCTCGGGTCACCGTCAAGCGCTTTATCCGCTTTTGTCGGCTTGCCGGTAAAGATGATGCGGCTGTCTACGGCGTTATGCATCCTGCCGACGATGACATCCATGGCGGGAAGCTGCATATCGCCGGTGGTGATGCCATGGCTGTCGTACTGGGTCACCCGTGTCGAGCCGGTTGCTGTCGACGACAGACCGTCGCTGAAGAGACTCAGGAACTCATAGGTTGGGATATCGACAGCCTCGGGGTCATCGTTTTCCCGGGTTTTGTCGATCAACAGAAAATGGCTGTCGCGCAAGATCGTTTCGCGAGCGCTGCCGGCCCGCGCCGGTCCTCCCTGCGGGGCGGCAAAATGGTCGACGTACAGGGAGGCGAAGGCTCCGCAAGGGAGCAGGACCAACATCAGGCAGAGAGCGAAAATTTTTGGGACCCGGCGGACATTCATGGTCAGGGGACTCCTGTTGGTGGTTTTTTTCGCGGCACTTCGGCAGATGACAGGGGGCCTCTTTTTCCGTTCGCTTCACATCTTCATTTCGATCGGTAGTAACTGCTGCCGGCGAATACGGTGATTCAATGTTTTGTCGCGGCTGCATTTCTACAAATCGCCTTCAGGAAAATCCAACGCCGGTTTCACGAAACACACGATTAACCGTACGCTTATGGCTATAGGAACAGATATCGCAACGAACGTGCCACCAGTAGCTACAAGGGCAAGGCTTTGATTATAAAGGGGCAAACTCGGATGGGGGTGGGACGAGGAAAGGAAAAACCGTCAGCGGCGGCCGTCATACTTGGCATTACCGTCGGATATGGCGGGCCGGAGTGAAGGGGGATTTTGATGGTTTAACGGCGGATGCCGTATTTACGCATTCGGGCGCGCAGCGTGCTGGGGTTGAGTCCGAGCAGGAGCGCCGCACCTTTTGGCCCCTCAATGCGCCAGCCCGTCTTCTGGAGCATCTGGACAATGTGATCGCGTTCCAGATCGCCGAGGGGTTTGAGCTCCTGTTCCTCCTCGGGTTTCCGGAAAGCATCAAACCGGTCCAGAACCTGAAGGACCGATCCCTGGCTGGTGATGACCGCCCGCTCGATGACGTTTTCCAGTTCGCGCACGTTACCGGGCCAGTGGTACTCTTGGAGCGCGCCCATGGTTTCGTTTGATACGGTTTCGATCTTCCTGCCAATTTTCTTGTTGTATTTGGCGACGAAGTAACGGATGAGCAGCGGGATGTCGTCCTTACGCTGCCGCAGGGGCGGTATGGTGATGGGAAAGACGCTCAGCCGGTAGAAGAGGTCTTCCCGGAAGCGGCCGGCGCGGATTTCTTCCTCCAGATCGCGGTTGCTGGCGGCGATGATCCGGACATCGACCTTGACGGTACGGGGGCTGCCCAGACGTTCGAATTCGCCGTCCTGAATGACCCGCAGCAGCTTGCACTGCAACTCCAGCGGCATTTCGCCGATTTCGTCGAGGAAGATGGTGCCGCCGTCGGCCAGTTCAAAGCGCCCCATCTGCCGGGCATGGGCGCCGGTGAACGCCCCTTTTTCCCGCCCGAAGAGCTCGCTTTCGATGAGGTTCGCCGGCAGCGCCGTGCAGTTGACCGTAATCATCGGCCGGTCCTTGCGCGCGCTGCGGCGGTGGATGGCGCGGGCGACCAGGCCCTTGCCGGTGCCGGTCTCGCCCAGCAACAACACGGTCGCATCCTGCGGCGCCACCTGCTCAACCCGGAAAAAGACATAGGAGATGGCATTGCTTTGCCCGATGATCTCGGTGAAGTCGTATTCCCGCACAACCTCCTGCTGCAACTCGATGTTCTCTTCCAGGAGCCGGTCCGACAACTGCTTGATTTCCGCGAAGGCCCCCTGAAGGGACGCTTCCGTGCGCTTGTGTTCGTCGATCTCCTTGGTGAGCAGCACATTGGATCGGGTCAGTTCCGTCGTCCGTTCCTGGACTGTGGATTCCATCTCGTCGTGGGCATGGCGCAACGTCGTTTCCAATCGGGCCTGAACCGTGCCGTCAACGATCGAGGTTAAAATGTAAACGCCCTGGTCATCCGGCGTCGCCACCGCGACGCTCTGCAACTGCCCATGAATCAGCGTGCCGTCTTTTCCGGTGAAGCTGATTTCGCATTTCTGAATTCCCTGCCGTTGCAAAACTTTTTCGAGGTGCCGGGAAAAAAGCGCCCTTTCATCCGCATCGTCGATAAACGTACTGAAGGCTTGATCGACCAGACGCCGGCGCTCGACCCCCAGCAGTTGCGCGCCGGTCAGGTTGACCTCGCGGATCAGCCCGCCCGCGTCGAAAGTGAAGTAGCCGATGGGAGCGAAATCATAGAGTTCGGCGTACTTGGCGAGCGCAACCTCAAGTTCCTCGCGGGCGCGGCGCAGTTCGGCATTCTGCATCTCCAGTTCAAGCTGGTGAACCTCCAGCTCATGCAGCAGCCGGTGGGTTTCCGCCTCGGTCCGCGGCGCATGCCGTTCATCCAGCTTCGTCCGAACCTGCTCTTCCGCCTGCCGGCGCACCTCATTTCCCGGCGTCAACCGATTGTTGTCCATATCGATGCCCATGCTCACCTCTCTTATGCCCCGGATCGAGGAGAAAAACCGGGATCGTCGTCGGCCCGATTAACCGTCGGGTTGAAGCAGTTTCTTCAGTCGTGCATTCTCCCCGCGCAATTCCGCCTCCAGGGTCTTGGCCGCGGTAATGTCGGCAAAGGTAATCACCACCCCGCCGATCACGTCCTCCATGGTGCGATAGGGCATGATCCGCACCGAGAACCAACGCCCGTTGGTGGCGGCGATCTGCTTTTCCGAAAAGACCAGGGTTCGCAGCACCTCGCGGGTCTCTTCGATCATTTCCGGATAGAGCAGGTCGCTGGCGATGTCGGAAAGCGGCCGCCCCACATCGCCCGGAAGCAGCTTGAAGAGTTTGTTGGCGCCGGGGGTGAAGCGCCGCACATGGAGGTCGTTGTCCAAAAAGATGGTGACGATCTCCGTGCTGTTGAGCAGGTTGCGCATATCGTTGTTGATGCGCGCCAGCTCGTCCATTTTGGACTGCTGCTCGGCGTTCACCGTTTGCAGTTCTTCGTTCAGCGACTGCATCTCTTCCCGGGAGGTGGTCAACTCTTCGTTGGTAGACTGTAGCTCTTCGTTGGTCGACTGCAACTCCTCGTTGGTCGATTTGAGTTCTTCCTGCGAGGATTGCATCTCCTCACGCAGCGTCTCCATTTCCTCGCGGGCCTGCCGCAGCTCCTGCTCCAGTTCGAGCACTTTGGCACTGCCCGAAGCCGCGCTTCGGGAGCGGCCGGGCGCTTTCTTTTCGTCGGGGGTCGGCGCCTCGCTGAAGACGATCATCGCCATACCCCGCAGCGCCTCCGGCTCTTCGATCGCCTGGACGGTGAGATCAACGGTCTGCGTCACACCGCCCTCGCCGACCTTGAGCCCTTTGACGGTGATCGCCTCTTTCTGCCGAAGCGCCTTCTGGAAGGCGATCCCCAAATCGAAGCGGAGCCCCTCGCGGGCCATGGCGAAAATATTCCAGTTGGCCTTGCCGGCCGCCGGCTCCAGGTATTTGCCGGTTCGCCCGCTGATGTAGAGGATGTCCCCCTGGTGGTTGACCAGTATGGCGGGCGGGGCAAAGTGCTGCAACAGCACCTGATCCGCGAGGGACTGGAGATTGGCTGTGGATTTCAAAATCGTCGACTCCTTGGGCATTTCCGGCGGGACGGGAACAAACGAAGCGGGAAACGCGACCGGTTCGGCCGCAAGCACCGACTCGCGCCGCCGGAAGAGCCGCGACTTGAGGCCCAGCGCCGCGAACAGATCGGCATGGGCGCTGACCGTCTCCGCGCTCCCCAGAAAGAGAATTCCGCCGGGATTCAGGCTGTAGTGAAAAAGCGGCAGCAGCTTCTTCTGCAGTTCAGGGGTCAGATAGATCAACAGGTTGCGGCAGATGAGGATATCCAGCTTGGTGAAGGGCGGGTCCATGATGACGTTCTGGGTGGCGAAAGTCACCATCTCCCGAATCTCCTTGCCGATCCGGTAGCCGTTATCCTCATGGATAAAAAACCGCTCCAGCCTTTCGGCGGAGACATCGGCGGCGATGTTGGCCGGATAAAAGCCCTGGCGGGCTTTGTCGATGGCGTCCCGGTCAAGGTCGGTGGCGAAGATTTGCAAGGTAAAACCGGCCTTGGGCTGGACCCGGGCCAAGGCCTCCTTGAAGACCATGGCCAGCGAATAGGCCTCCTCCCCGCTCGAACAGCCGGTCGACCAGGCCCGAAGTACCCGGCCGGTGGGGTGGCCCGCCAAAAGGGCCGGTATCGCTTCTTCCCGAAGCTGCTCCCAGGCCGCCGGGTCGCGGAAAAAGCTGGTCACACCGATCAGCAGTTCCTTGAAGAGGAGTTCCACCTCCTGCGGATTTTCCTGCAGGTAGCGGACATAGGCGGCGATCCGGTCGAGCTGGTGGATACCCATGCGCCGCTCGATACGGCGATAGAGGGTGTTCTTCTTGTACATCGAGAAGTCGTGGCCGGTCTTGGCGCGCAACAGGATGACGACCTTCTCCAGGGCGCTCCGGTCCTTCTCCTTCAGGGGATGCTCGGACTTGACGATGGTCCGGGCATGGCGCAGGTAGCCGATGATCTTCCCGGGCAACTCCTCCGCCGGGGCGACCAGATCGGCCAGGCCGGCGTCGATGGCGCTGCGCGGCATACTGTCGAATCGGGCCGAGGACGGCTCCTGAACCAGCGCCACGCCCGCCTTTTCCTTGATCGCCCGCAGCCCCATGGTGCCGTCCGAACCCATGCCGGAAAGGATGACCCCGATGCTCTGCTCCCGCCGGTCCTCGGCCAGGGAGCGGAGAAAGAAATCGATGGGCAGCCGCAGGCCGCGGGGCGCCGTCGGCTCGAACAGATGCAGCGCGCCGTGGAGAATGGACATATCTTTGTTGGGGGGGATCACATAGACGCAGTTCGGCTTCACCTTCATCCGGTCCCGCACCTGGAAAACTTCCATGCCGGTGGCACGCTGAAGGAGTTCGGCCATGATCCCCTTGTGGGTCGGATCAAGATGCTGGACGACGACAAAGGCCATGCCGCTGTCTTCCGGCACATGCCGCAGAAACTGCTCCAGCGCCTCCAGCCCGCCGGCGGAGGCGCCAAGACCGGCGATGGGAAAGAGCGCGCTTTCCGATCGCTCCGGCGGCACGGCGGCAGCTTCCTGATCGTCGACGCTGGGTGCCGGTGGCGGTGTTTTTTTCATAGATTCGATAACCCATGTCTCAAAGGGACGATCGCGGCCTGCGATTCACGACGCAAGCATCACCCTTACACTATATCAGCTGTGTGCGATTAGGAAGTTGCATACGCGAGGTGGTTAAATTAATGAATCCAGAGACGCCACTCGACTGTGGCGTCCGGCGAGACGGGCGGCGGTTTGGTACCAAAATAACTCATCGAAAATTGACACCCCATCCTCGCACAGCCCCCGATACAGGCTTAGTCGGTGTAGCCGCGATCAAATACCACATAGATGACCTTGGGAGCGCGAGGGTTCTGGCCAGATTGATTCCGCGCTCCCGGTCCGCGGTCAAATCGACAAAGGCGGGCAAATTGCCGTCGGCGTCGAGTCCGACATGAAGCTTCGCCGCGCCCTTGGTTTTCTGGTACTTGGCCCAGGGAAACAGAGATAGGGTCAGGTCGAGCAGGGCGGCATCCAGCAGATAGATCTTCACTTTCAGCTTGAATTTCTTGTTCCGTGGCGCCAGGGATTGGCAGCGCCCCAGCAAGCGTTGAAACAGCTCCCCATAGGGCGTATGGGACTGATTCTCGTTGAAACGCACCAGAGTTGCCCGGCTGAACGCTTTGATGCCCAGGCGGTAGAGCTTTTGACCTTGAACGGCGAGGCTGTCCACCTCATCCCGCAGACTGCAACGGCCGGACAGCTGCGCTGTCAGCATGGCGACGAACTGAGTCCAGCGGGTAAACGAACGAAACTTCTGGGCGGTCACCCCGATCACATAAGCAAGAGATCCTGAGTAACAAATCCAGGTTGAAGTCATTTGTCGAGTAGGAGAATCACCGGGGCATGGGCAGCAAAGGCACTGTCAAGGCACAATTTCGGCACAGTGGACAGCTGGCCGGTTTTAAAGCGGAGGGAACGAGTTGAGAGCACAGGGAGGAACAAAGGAAGAGATTGTTATAAACTAGCGAAAATAAATAAAAAAAGGCCCAGTCAAACGACAGGGCCTTCGTTGTTTTTTTGGAGCGGGAAACGAGATTCGAACTCGCGACTTCAACCTTGGCAAGGTTGCACTCTACCACTGAGTTATTCCCGCTCATGCCGCTCGCCTTGTTCCTGCAGCGAGCGGCTGTATTAATAGCAAAAGGGTTTTTTCAAGTCAACAGGTAATTATCAAAAAAATCTCCGGCGACATCACGGGGCTACAGGGACGCACTGCGGCTCTGGCGGAAATATTCAAAATATTTTTTGACCTTTTGGACATAGTTGCGGGTTTCCTCGTAGGGCGGAATCCCCTGGTAACGTAATACGGCGTTCGGGCCGGCATTATAGGCGGCCAGGGCGAGATCGGTATTCCCGTTGAACTGATCGAGCATCAGGCGCAGGTAGCGACTCCCGCCGCGGATATTTTCCTCGGGATTAAAGGGATTGAGCACATTCATGTCGCTGGCGGTTTCGGGTATCAACTGCATGAGTCCTTGGGCACCTTTACTGGAAAGGGCGTTGGAATTGTAGTTGCTCTCCACCTTGATGACTGCGTGAACCAGCGCCTCATCGAGGTTATAGGCCGAGGCGTATTGCTTGACCAACCCATCATAGTGTTTGGTGAGATTGGTGAGATTAACGGACGCCCCGGGGGATTTAGGAGGGTGGGAGCGTTTCGATTTCATGAACAACCGATAACGGCCATGGGTCGGGCAATCGGTAAAATGGGTAACGCCGTTGGCGTCGATATAACGATAAATGTCGCCATACCCCGGGGGCGGAACCACCAGGAAGACGACGAACAGAACCCAAACGGCAAATGCGCTGACGGCAAAATGTTTCATAGCTTCCTCGATTTTTCGCGGCGAGTTCGCAATATATCGAATATTTTTCCGTATTTCAACCTACTTGGCGCACCGGCAAAGAACTTGACAAGGGCAAGGCGCAAGCCGATAATAACGCATTTTTAATGGGCGTCAGGCACCGCCCTCCCTTTTCAGACGGCGGTTCGGTCATAAACCAGCCTCCCCTCCCTTGCCGACTTGCAATTGTCGGTCCATTCTTCGCCCAACGAGGCCTATCATGAAAATTATTTCCGATTTTCTGGTCATCGGCAGCGGCATCGCCGGTCTTTCCTACGCTCTTAAAGTCGCCACCCAGGGCAAGGTCGCCATCGTCACCAAGCGAGAAATCTCCGAAACCGCCACCAGCCTGGCCCAAGGAGGGATCGCGTCGGTCTTTTCGCAGGAAGATTCCTTCGAAAATCATGTGCGCGACACCTTGGTCGCCGGCGCCTTCCTGCCCAAGGAAGAGATCGTGCGCATGGTCGTCGAAAATGGGCCCCAGGCCATCCACGACCTGATCGACTGGGGCGTGCAGTTTACCCGCAAGGCCGACGACAGCTACGACCTGCACCGCGAAGGAGGACACAGCCACCGTCGTATCCTCCACGCCCAGGACATCACCGGCCGAGAAGTCGAACGGGCACTGGTCGAAGCGGTGCGCAAGCATCCCAACATCAGCATCTACGAAAACCACATCGCCGTCGACCTGATCACCGCGGCCAAGGTCGCCCATCGCCGCATCCGCCCGGACAAATGCCTAGGCGCCTACGTACTTAATATCGCCAGCAAGGAAATCCTGACATTCGGCGCGAAAATCACCATTCTTGCCACCGGCGGTGCCGGCAAGGTCTATCTTTACACCTGCAATCCCGACGTCTCCACCGGCGACGGCGTGGCCATGGCCTACCGCGCCGGCGCGACCATCGCCAACATGGAATTCATGCAGTTCCACCCGACCACCCTCTTCCACCCCCACGCCAAATCCTTCCTCATTTCCGAAGCGGTACGGGGCGAAGGGGCGATTCTCAAGCGGCGGGACGGCACGGCCTTCATGGAAAAGTACCACGAACTCAGGGATCTCGCCCCCCGTGACATCGTCGCCCGCGCCATCGACCATGAAATGAAAACCTACGGTGATGACTGCGTCTTTCTGGATATCACCCACAAGGGGGCGGAGTTCATCAAGGGACATTTCCCGAATATCTACGAAACCTGCCTTTCCTTCGGCATCGACATGACCAAGGAACCGATTCCGGTGGTGCCGGCGGCCCACTACCTGTGCGGCGGGGTGCGGGTCGACGAATGGGGGGAATCGGACATTGAAAATCTTTTCGTTATCGGCGAATCGTCCTGCACCGGCCTCCACGGTGCCAACCGCCTGGCCAGCAACAGCCTGCTCGAAGGAGTGGTCTACGGCAAGCGTGCCGCGCAACGCTCCCTGGAACGTCTGGCGAGCCTGCCCAACACCTACCCGGCCATCGATCCCTGGGATTACGGCACCGCCACCAACAGCGACGAAGAGGTGGTGGTCGCCCACAACTGGCACGAAATCCGCCTCTGCATGTGGAACTACGTCGGCATCGTGCGCTCCAACAAACGCCTGACACGGGCGCTGCGTCGCGTCCAGATGATTCAGGAGGAAATCGCCGACTACTACTGGGATTTCCTCATCACCTCGGATCTCATCGAGCTGCGCAACATCGCCACGGTGGCCGAGCTCATCGTCCGCTGCGCCCTGGAGCGGCAGGAGAGCCGCGGGCTGCACTATACCATTGATTATCCCGAAACGGATGATATCCACTGGAAGCGCGATACCCTGATTCAGAAACAGTTCTGATCACCCCACCAGGAGCCGACCCTTGACCATTGATGAAATTCGCGTTCGCATCGACGAACTGGATCGCCTGCTGCTGAAGATCTTCAACGAGCGGGCGGAGCTGGCCCTCCGGATCGGTGAAATCAAAAAAGAACGGGGGCTTCCCGTTTACGACCCGGCCCGGGAGAAGCGCATTTTCGAGGCCATGCAGGCGGCCAATCCCGGCCCTCTGGATAACGGCGCCATCGTCCGTATGTTCGAGCGGGTCATCGACGAATCCCGGCGGTTGGAACGTCTCCGCACGAAAGGTCTGTAAAGATGTTTATTGTCATGAAAAAAAATGTCACCGAAAACGAGCTGCAGCAGGTCAAGGAGTATCTTATCGAGCGGGATTTCGATTTCCATCAGTCGACCGGCGCCAACCGGGTCATCCTCGGCGTTATCGGCGATACCAGCCGCGTGCCCATTGATGAACTGCGAACTCAGCCCGGTGTCCAGCAGGTCTTCAAGATTTCCGAGGAAGAATGACTCTTCCCCAGCGGGAGCGGCGACGCTCCCGTTTTTTTTCAGGGATGTTCCGGTCCGCGCAGTTCCTCTTCCAGCTGTTTCCGCAACGCCTCGATCCGCTTGCGGTTGACGCCGAAATCACTGTAACCGAGGCGGGCGGCGGAACGCAGATGCACCGCCTTTTCCGCCTCGTCAAAGCGCAATTCAAGATCATCGACAAAGTGAAAGATCCGCGAACGGAAGGTGGCCCAGAGATAATTGTCCGCCACCCGCTCCACCCGTCCCCCCAGGTTCTCCACCGCCCGCCGAGCTACTTTCTGAATCCGGGGCCAGTTTTCCGTCGTTACCGCAACCGGCTGAACCAGGTGGGCTGGGTCCGTCATTTCGCTGCACACACAATTGGGCTTTGGCGAGCAGGGACGCAAGCGGCCCTCCCTGAGACCCGGTCCATCGGCGGAACCGGAAGCGCAGGCGGTAAGACCCAGAAATCCACCCAGGGTCAGCAATCGTTTCAACCCGTCCAGAGCTCTTTTGCCCATATCCTTCCCACCCCTTTCCCGTTCGTGAAGAACGAAAGAATTCCTTTATTTATCCAAGGGTTTCCATAAAGCCTTTGCCATTTTACCGACTAAATGGCATATTGCGTGATTTGAAATAAAAATTTCTGGATATCTAGCCGCCGGAACCGGACAAGGAAGCAGAGATTTTCGGCGCGGCGACCACTTCGTCCGGCACGAGGAGTTTTGCTTGAATCAGACGAAACCAGGCTCGAAACCAGCACTGGGCCTCTTCCATCCCGCCCCGCGGCAGTTCGCGACCCCCGTGGCCGCCCTGCTGCAAACCAATATACCTCTCTTTATCGATGACCAGGGTTGCCTGCAAGCGGGGGCCGTCGACACGGCCGACCTTTCGTCCGGCCTCCCTTTTGTCGGCATGACTCCCTCCTGCCCTCCCGAAACTCTCGGGGACGCGGATTTTTGCCGCGACCACGGACTGCGTTACGCCTACGTCGGCGGCTCGATGGCCAAGGGCATCAGTTCCGTCACCATGGCCCAGGCCTTTGGCGAAGCAGGGATGCTCGGTTTTTTCGGTGCCGCCGGTCTGCCTCTCGACGAGGTGGAAAAGGCCATCGCTCAACTTCAGGGCGGTGCGAAAACTTATCCCTTCGGGATGAATCTGATTCATAGCCCCAACGAACCCGATCTGGAAGCGGCGCTGGTGGAACTGTACCTTGGGCGTGGTGTACGCCTGATCGAGGCCTCGGCCTTTCTCGATCTGACCCTGCCGGCGGTGCATTTCCGCGTCCACGGCATCCACCGCGATTCCAACGGCCGGATCGTCACTCCCAACCGGATCATCGCCAAGCTTTCCCGGGAAGAACTCGCCGCCAAGTTCCTCGCCCCGCCGCCGGAGCGTTTACTGCGGGAACTGGTCGCTGGCGACCGGATCACTGCCGAGCAGGCGGAACTGGCGAGCCAAATTCCCATGGCCCAGGATATCACCGTCGAAGCCGATTCGGGCGGGCATACGGATAACCGCCCGGCGATCTCCCTCTTCCCCTCCATCGTCGCGTTGCGGGACAAGCTTCAGGCCCGCTACCGCTACGATCACCCCCCGCGTCTCGGCCTCGGCGGCGGTATCGCCACCCCGTCCTCGGCCTTGGCCGCCTTCGCCATGGGTGCCGCCTATCTGGTCACCGGCACCGTCAATCAGGCCTGCGTCGAATCGGGCACCTGCGACGAAGTTCGCAAAATGCTCGCCGAGACGCGTCAGGCCGATATCACCATGGCGCCCTCGGCGGATATGTTCGAGATGGGCGTACATGTGCAGGTGCTCAAGCGCGGCACCATGTTTTCCATGCGCGCCACCCGTCTCCTTGAGCTTTACCGGCAGTGCGACAGTATCGACGCGATTCCCGCCGCCGAAAGGCAAAAGCTCGAAACCACGCTCTTTCGCGCTCCCCTGGAAACAATCTGGGAAGAGACCCGGACCTATTTTGCCAAACGTGATCCCCGCCAGGTGGAACGGGCGCGACAAGAGCCCAAACACAAGATGGCCCTGATCTTCCGCTGGTATCTAGGACAGTCGCCGGTCTGGGCGAACCGGGGAGAAAGCTCACGGAAGATCGATTACCAGATCTGGTGCGGCCCGGCCATGGGCGCCTTCAACGAATGGACCGCCGGCACCTTTCTTGAAGACCCCACCCAGCGCCGGGTGGTGCCCGTCGCTCTCAACCTGCTGCTCGGCGCTGCCTATCTCTGGCGCGCCAGGCAACTGACCCTCCAGGGTTACCCCCTCGCCGCCGCCGATTGCGCCTATGCACCCCTGGAAGCCGAGAACCTCAAGGAGTATCTCCGTTGAAAACCGATTGCGCCGAACAGAATATCCATACCGCCCCCTTCCCCCCCCTGGCCATTGTCGGACTCAGTTGCCTCTTCCCCAAGGCCGATAGCGTCGAAGCCTACTGGTCCAACATCAAGAACGGGGTGGATGCCATCCGCGAGGTACCGGAAAGCCATTGGCGGGCGGCGGATTACTTCGACCCGAACCCCAAAGCGCCGGACAAGGTCTACGCCAAACTCGGCGGTTTTCTCGATCCTGTTCCCTTCAATCCCATGGAATACGGCATTCTGCCCAACGCCCTGGAAGCCATCGACACCTCGCAACTGCTCGGCTTAGTGGCCGTCGGCCAGGCCCTGAAGGATGCCGGTTACGGGCCGGAGCGGGAATTCGATCGGGAAAAGGTCAGCGTCATCCTCGGCGTCACCGGTGCCCTGGAGCTGGTCATTCCCCTGGGTGCCCGTCTCGGCTATCCCATCTGGCGCTCGGCCATGAAGGAAGCGGGAATCGACGATGCCGCCATCGAGGATGCGGTACAGCGCATCGGCGACGCCTACGTCCCTTGGCAAGAGAACTCCTTCCCCGGTCTGCTCGGCAACGTCGTCGCCGGCCGCATCAGCAAACATTATAACCTTGGCGGCACCAACTGCGTCTGCGACGCCGCCTGCGGCAGCTCCCTTTCCGCCCTCAACCTGGCGGCCCTGGAACTGGCCACCGGCCAGTCGGACATGGTCGTTACCGGCGGCATCGACACCTTCACCGACATCTTCATGTACACCTGTTTCAGCAAAACCCCGGCCCTCTCCCCCAGCGGCCACGCCCGCCCCTTCGATGCCGAAAGCGACGGCACCACCCTCGGCGAGGGGCTCGGCATCCTGGTTCTGAAGCGCCTGACCGATGCCGAGCGGGACGGCGACAAGATCTACGCGGTGGTCAAGGGAATCGGCACCTCCAGCGACGGCAAAGGAAGCGCCATTTATGAACCGAGCCCCGGAGGCCAGCAGAAAGCCCTGCGCCGAGCCTATGAAAATGCTGACGTCGAACCGGCCAGCATCGGCCTGATTGAGGCCCACGGCACCGGCACCAGAGTTGGCGACGCCATCGAAATCAAGGCCCTGCGCGAGGTTTTCGGCGAAGCGGAAGAGCCGACCTGCGCCCTCGGCTCGGTGAAGTCGCAGATCGGCCACACCAAGGCCGCCGCCGGTTCGGCGGGGCTGATCAAGGCGGCGCTGGCCCTGCATCACAAGGTGCTGCCGCCGACGATCAAGGTCAACAAGCCGCAGGAGGCCTTGACCGCGGGGAAAACCCCCTTCTATATCAACAGCGAAACCCGCCCTTGGCTCCCCGCCGCCGGCCATCCCCGGCGTGCAGCGGTGAGCGCTCTCGGCTTCGGCGGCAGCAACTTCCACTGCGTTCTCGAAGAGTACCGTCCCGAAAAAGCAGGCATCGACTGGTCCGACGATATCCAGATTGCCGCCTTTTACGCCGCCGACATCCAGGGACTGGAGCAGGCGATGAAAGCATTCCCCACCAACGCTTCCTGGTCCGCTCTGGCCCGCGCCGCCCGAAAGAGCCGCCGAGCTTTCGATCCCCGGCAAAAGTGTCGATTGGCCCTGATCTTCGTCCGTGCGGGAACCGACCCGGCCGAGCAGATGGACAAAGCATTGGCACAACTGGAAAAGAACCGCGCCAGGACGAGTTGGACGACACCAGACGGCACCTGTTTTGCCTCCGGGGATGGTGAGGCGCCGCCGGCGATTCTCTTCCCCGGCCAAGGGGCCCAGTATCCGGGGATGCTCAAAGATCTGGCCCTGCGTTTTCCCGCCTTTTTCCAACAGCTCGAAGAAGCCGATCAGCTTTTCCCTGCCGAAACGGGACGGCTTTCCGACCTGATCTACCCCCGTCCGGCATTTTCTGACGGCGAACGCCAAGACCAGAATGAGCGCCTGCGCGCCACCGAGGTCGCACAACCGGCTCTGGGCACAGTCAGCCTCGGCGCCTGGAGTGTCCTCGCCGACTTTGGCCTGACGGCCGGAGCTTTTGCCGGGCACAGCTACGGCGAACTTGCCGCTCTTTGCGCTGCCGGGGTCTTTGCCCCCGTCGACCTGCACCGCCTGTCGCGCCTGCGCGGCGAACTGATGGCCGGCGGCGGTGGCGATAAAGGCTCCATGCTGGCGGTCTCGGCGCCCTTGGCGGAAATTGAGAAAGCACTTGAAGAAGAGAAGCTAACCCTGGTTCTGGCCAACAGAAATACTCCCGGGCAAGGGGTTCTTTCCGGCCCCGCCGACGAGATCAGCCGCGCCGCCGAATGCCTCGGGCGGCGGGGCTTGCGCTGCACGGCTCTGAATGTCGCCGCCGCCTTTCACAGCGAACTGGTCGCCGAGGCCGCCGGTCCCTTCGGTGAGAAATTGAAAGAGGTAGTCTTCCGCTCCCCCCAGGCGCCGGTCTATGCCAACACCAGCGGCACCCCCTATCCCGCCGATGCCGACGCCGCCCGCTCCCTGCTTGCGAACCAGCTGGCGAAACCGGTGGAATTCGTGCAAGAAATCGAAGCCATGTACGCCGCCGGCATCCGCGTCTTTCTCGAAGTCGGTCCCGGCGCCCGTCTGACCGGCATGGTCAAAACCATTCTCGGCGAACGCCCTCATCAGGCCCTAGCCATTGATGCCGCCAACGGCAAGCGCTCGGCCCTGCTCGATCTTGCCCGCGCTCTGGCGCAACTGGCGGTACTCGGCCAGGAACTGCGTCTCGGCCTTTGGGACGACCGCGCCGACGAACCGGAAACCGAAACCGGCAAAAAGCCCGGATTGACCGTCGCCATCAGCGGCGCCAACCATTTCAAACGGCCGCCGAAGCGTCCCGCCGTCAAACGCCCCGCGCCTGTCGCGCCGCCCGCATCCGCACCATCCATCGCGCCTGCGACCGCTACCGTGCCGACCCCGGTCACCCCCGCCGCACCGGTATCCGGGCAACCCTCGAACGAGGCTCTGCGCGAAGCCCTGAACCTCACCCAACAAAGTTTGCAAGCACTGCAGAATCTGCAGGAGCAGACCGCCCGCCTGCACCAGCAGTTTCTCACTGGCCAGGAGCAGGCCGTGCAGTCTTTTCTGAGCCTGGTCGATCAGCAGCGGCGCATCTTCAGCACCAGCCCGACGCCTGCGGTCACTCCCACGCCGACGCCGATACCCCCGGCACCGGCACCGACGGCGCAAGCCTCGGTGTCCCCGGTTCCGGCACCGTCCCCCTGTCCGCTATCGGTCACCACGGCGAGCACCGCGCCGGCGCCCAGCACTGCCGTCGTCACCGCGCCGCCCGCCGTCGGTCTCGATGTGAACCGAGTCGCCGAGGTGCTGCTTGCGGTAATCGCCGAGAAGACCGGCTATCCCCGGGAAATGCTGGAGCTGGACATGGCCCTCGACGCCGATCTCGGCATCGATTCCATCAAACGCGTCGAAATCCTCTCCGCTCTGCAAGAACAGCTCCCCGAAGCACCGCCGGTGCGCCCCGACGAGCTTGGCGCCTTGCAGACCCTGGGACAGATTGTCGCCCGTCTCGCTGTCACCGCGCCTGTCGTGGCGGCCACGGCCGTCGTCACCGCGCCGCCCTCCGTCAGTCTCGATGCGAACCGGGTCGCTGAGGTCCTGCTTGCGGTGATCGCCGAGAAGACCGGCTATCCCCGGGAAATGCTGGAGCTGGACATGGCCCTCGACGCCGATCTCGGCATCGATTCCATCAAACGCGTCGAAATCCTCTCCGCTCTGCAAGAACAGCTCCCCGAAGCACCGCCGGTGCGCCCCGACGAGCTTGGCGCCTTGCAGACCCTGGGACAGATTGTCGCCCGTCTCGCCGTTGCCGCGCCTGTCGTGGCGGCCACGGTCGCCGTCGCCGCGCCGCCCGCTGTCGGTCTCGATGCGAACCGGGTCGCTGAAATCCTGCTTGCGGTGATCGCCGAGAAGACCGGCTATCCCCGGGAGATGCTGGAACTGGACATGGCCCTCGACGCCGATCTCGGCATCGATTCCATCAAACGCGTCGAAATCCTCTCCGCTCTCCAGGAACAGCTCCCCGAAGCACCGCCGGTGCGCCCCGACGAGCTTGGCTTCTTGCAGACCCTGGGACAGATTGTTACCCGTCTCGCCGTTGCCGCGCCTGTTGTGGCGGCCACTGCCACCGTCGCCGCGCCGCCCGCCGTCGGGCTCGATGCGAACCGGGTCGCCGAGGTGTTGCTCGCCGTCATCGCCGAGAAGACCGGCTATCCCCGGGAAATGCTGGAGCTGGACATGGCCCTCGACGCCGATCTCGGCATCGATTCCATCAAACGCGTCGAAATCCTCTCCGCTCTGCAAGAACAGCTCCCCGAAGCACCGCCGGTGCGCCCCGACGAGCTTGGCGCCTTGCAAACCCTGGGACAGATTGTCGCCCGTCTCGCTGTCACCGCGCCTGTCGTGGCAGCCACGGCCGCCGTCGCCGCGCCGCCCGCTGTCGGTCTCGATGCGAACCGGGTCGCTGAGGTGCTTCTCGCCGTCATCGCCGAGAAGACCGGCTATCCCCGGGAAATGCTGGAGCTGGACATGGCCCTCGACGCCGATCTCGGCATCGATTCCATCAAACGCGTCGAAATCCTCTCCGCTCTGCAGGAGCAGCTCCCCGAAGCACCGCCGATCAAACCGGAGCACCTCGGTACGCTGCAAACAGTGGCGCAGATCGTCGACTTCCTCGCCAGCGTCTCCGGCGCCCCGGCCGGAGCCCCCGTTGGCATGGAAGCCCCGGCGGCGGGTGGGTCCGTCGAACGGAAGCTGCTCAAGGTCGTGCCCCTCAATCCCAAGGCAGAGCGTCCGCGCCTCAAGCTCGCCGACGGCGAACTGGAACTGTGGATCGGCGACGACGGTTCTCCCCTGGCCCGAAATCTCGCGGATTACTTTGCCGGGCAGGGACAACGTACCCGACTCATTTCCCCCGAGGAACTCGATTTTCTTCCGGCGCCGTCGGAGCTGGCGGGGCTGATCCTGCTCGCACCCGCCGCCGGTTGTAAAGACCGCGACTTGGCGTGCGCCTTCCGCCTCATGCAGATTGCCGGAACCGGGCTGAACCGTGTCGCCGAACGCGGGGACGCGATTCTGGTAACGGTTTCCCGGCTGAACGGCAGCTTCGGGCTCCTGCCCGGCGCCATGCCCACCGACCCCCTTTCCGGCGGTCTGGCCGGCTTGAGCAAAACCGCCGCCCACGAATGGCCGAAGGTCCATTGCAAGGCCATCGACCTGGCCGATGACTGGAACTCGCCGGAGGAACTGGCCGCCGCCCTGAGTGAGGAAATCCTCCGCGACGGGCCGCTGGAAGTCGGTCTCGCCGCAACCGGCCTGCATACCCTGAAACTGACCACCACGCCTCTTTCCGGAGAAACCGGCGAATTGCCCCTCTCCCCCGGCGACCTGGTGGTCGTCAGCGGCGGTGCCCGAGGAGTGACCGCCGAGGTGGCCATCGCCCTGGCCCGCGCCGCCCGGCCTACCCTGCTTCTTCTCGGCCGCACACCGGCGCCGGAAGCGGAACCGGAATGGCTGCGGGAACTGCGGGAAGAGACGGAAATCAAGCAGGCCCTGCTCAAGCATGCGAAGTCCCCCATGAAACCGATGGATCTGGAAACGCGCTACCAGAGTCTGCTTCACAGCCGGGAAATCCGCACCAACCTGCGCCGTATTGAAGAAGCGGGAGGCCGGGTTCTCTACCGCGCCGTCGATCTGCGTGACGAGCGGGCGCTGGCCGAGGTCGTGGGCAAGGTGCGGGCCGAGCACGGAGCGGTACGGGGGCTGATTCATGGCGCCGGGGTTCTCGCCGACCGGCGCATCGCCGACAAGACCCTGGAGCAGTTCGAACAGGTCTACGCCACCAAGGTCGCCGGACTCCGCGCTCTTCTTGCCGCCGTCGGCGACGACGAACCGCGCTTTCTGGTGTTCTTCTCCTCGTCCACTGGACGCTTCGGCCGTACCGGCCAGGTCGACTACGCCGTCGCCAACGAGGTGCTCAACAAGATCGCCCAGCAGCAGGCGCAGCTGCACCCCCACTGCCGGGTACTTTCCCTCAATTGGGGACCCTGGGACGGCGGCATGGTGACGCCGGGGCTGAAAAAACTCTTCGCCCAGGAAGGGGTCGAAGTCATCGGCCTGCAAGCGGGCGCCGACTACCTGCTCAGGGAACTGGCGACGCCGCCGGGCGGCCCGGTGGAACTGGTCATCCTCGGTTCCCGGGAAGCCGCCGTGCCCGAGGCGCCGCCGGCCCCGCCGGAAAATATCCACATCTCCAAAGCCTTTGATCTCGATTTGAGCGTGGCCCAGTATCCTTTCCTCCTGTCTCACGTCATGGATAAAAAGGCGGTACTGCCCATGGCAATGATGGTCGAATGGCTGGCCCAGGGAGCGATTCACAACAACCCCGGCCTGCGCTTTCACGGTTTCAACGACCTGCGGGTCATGAAGGGGGTGACCCTCGGCCCCGAGGATCTGCGCTCCCTGCAGGTACTCACCGGCAAAGCCTTCAAGAGCGACGGGTTCCACGTGGTGCCGGTGGAGCTTTCCGGACGCGTCGATTCCGGACGACCCCAAGTCCATGCCCGCGCCAGGGTGGTGCTGGCCAACCGCCTGCCCGATGCCCGACCGGCGTCCGCACCACCGGAACTGGAATCCTACTCCCGACCGATCGGGGAAATCTACCGGCCGGAGCGCCTCTTCCACGGCGCCGACTTCCAGGGGCTAAGCGCTATTCTCGGCTGCTCGGAAGCGGGCATCAGCGCCCGAGCCAAAAGCGCCCCCGCCCCCAGCAGCTGGATCGCCCAGCCCCTGCGCAGCTCTTGGCTCACCGATCCTTTGGTTCTCGACTGCGCCTTCCAGCTGATGATCCTCTGGAGTTTCGAGCGCTACGCCGCCGGTTCCCTGCCGGTCTTCGCCGGCCGTTACCGCCAGTACGTTGAGCGCTTCCCCGAGGCGGGCTGTGAAATCCGCATACAGGTCAGCCGCCAGAGCCCGAGCGGGGCGGCGGCCGACATGGAATTCGTCGACCCCGCCGACGGCCGGCTCATCGCCCGCATCGAGGATTATGAGTGCGTCATCGACGCCTCGCTGAACCAGAGCTTCCAGCGGAACAAACTGCAGGGAGCCGCCTGAGCATGAAACACGGAAAATCGGTGGCGATCGTCGGCCTCGGCGGGATCTTTCCCGACGCCCCGACCCTCGAAGCCTTCTGGAACAATATCGCCCAGGGAGTCAACAGCTCTCGCCGCCCGCCGAAAGGGCGCTGGCTACTGGAACCGGAGGAGGTTCACGACCCCCGTATCGGCACCCCGGACAAGGTCGCCTCGGTCAAGGGCTGCTACATCGCCGACGAGCTCGGCGAGCTTCCCCCCGAGCTCGCCATCGATCCCGCCTTCGCCGCCGGACTCGACCCCCTCTTTCACCTGCTGTTGCGCGCCGGGCATCGCGCCTTCACCGGCGCCGCGACCGCCAACCTCGACCGCTCCCGGGTCGGGGTTATTATCGGCAACCTCGCCCTGCCCAGCGAATCGGCCTCGGCCCTGGCCCGCGACTGGCTCGGCCGCACCTTTGAGGAGCGGCTGCTCGGGGAGAGTCGCGTCGGCCCGCCCGCCGTCGCCGCCGTCAATCACCGGGTCGCCGGGCTTCCGGCCGGACTGCTGGCCCGCGCTCTTGGTCTCGGCGGCCCCAGCTTCACCCTCGACGCCGCCTGCGCTTCCTCTCTCTACGCCATTTACCTGGCAATGGAAGAACTTCTCTCCGGCCGCGCCGACGCCATGCTCGGCGGCGGGCTCTCCCGTCCCGATTCTCTCTACACCCAGATGGGCTTTTCCCAGTTGCGCGCCGTCTCCCCCACCGGCACCTGCTCCCCCTTCGATGCCCGGGGGGACGGTCTCGTCGTCGGCGAAGGCTGCGGTATCTTTCTGCTCAAGCGCACTGAGGATGCCCTGCGCGACGGCGACCGCATCCTCGGGGTGATCCGGGGCATCGGCCTTTCCAACGATCTCGGCGGCAGCCTCCTCGCCCCCGCCTCGGAAGGTCAGCTGCGGGCAATGCGGGCCGCTTACCAGCAGGCGGGCTGGAATCCGAGCGATGTCGATCTGATCGAGTGCCACGCCACCGGTACTCCGGTCGGGGATGCGGTGGAGTTCACAAGCCTGCGCACCCTCTGGGGGGAGAGCGGCTGGCAGCGCGGGCAGTGCGTGCTCGGCTCGGTAAAATCCAACATCGGCCATCTGCTCACCGCCGCCGGCGCCGCCGCCCTGAGCAAGATCCTCCTTGCCTTGCAGGCGGAAACTCTTCCGCCGACGGCCAATTTCCGCTCCCCAGCCAAGGGAATCGATCTCGACCGGAGCCCCTTCCGCATTCTCGCCGAAGGCCAACCTTGGCGCCCACGCAAACCGGGCACCCCACGCCGGGCGGCGGTGAGCGCTTTCGGCTTCGGGGGCATCAACGCCCATCTGCTGATCGAGGAATGGCTGCCGCCCCAGCCGAGCAAGAGCCGGGTGGCCTTCCCTCCTTCCTTTCAGCGCGCCTCCCAGCCCATCGCCATTGTCGGGATGGGGACTCATTTCGGTCCCTGGGAGGATCTCGTGGCCTTCCAGCGCCGCGCCTTCGGTGCCGACGATACCCTGGCAACCCCACCGAGCCGCTGGTGGGGGACGGAAGAGAGCCGCTGGCTGGAGAAAAGCGGGATCGACGCCGCGGCCCTGCGCGGCCATTTTGTGCCGAGCGTGGCGGCGGCACCCGGGGAGTTTCGCATCCCCCCCCGGGAACTGGAGGAGATGCTGCCCCGTCAGCTGCTCATGCTGCAAGTGGCCGACCAAGCCCTGCGCGACGCCCAACTCAAGGGGGAAGATCTGCTCTTCACCGGGGTCTTCATCGGCGCCGGCCTCGATCTCAATGCCAGCGGTTTCAGTTTTCGCTGGGAGATCCCCCGTCTTGCCCGCCGCTGGGCCGAAAAACTCGGACGAACGCTCGACGATTCCGCGCTCTCCGACTGGATCGCCGAATTGCGCGAGGCCGCCGGTCCGCCCCTGACCGCCAACCGGGTGATGGGGGGGCTGGGGAACATCGTCGCCAGCCGCATCGCCAAGGAGTTCCGCGTCGGTGGGCCGAGCTTCACCCTCTCCGGCGAGGAGAACTCCGGATTGCGTGCCCTGGAGGTAGCGGTCCACGCCCTGCGCCGGGGCATCATCAACCGCGCCTTGGTTGGCGCCGTCGACCTCCACGGCGATCCGCGCGCGGTCCTCGGCCGTCATGGCGAACAGCCCTACTCCCCCTCGGGCCGCTGCCGCCCCTTTCAGCTTGAAGCCGACGGCACCCTTATCGGCGAGGGGGCGGCGGCCCTGGTCCTCAAGCGCCTGGAGGACGCTCAGCGCGACGGCGACCGCATCTACGCCGTCATCCAGGGAATCGGTACCGCCACCGGCGGCGCCGCCGAAAGTTTCCACCCCGACCGCCACGCCCTCGATCTTGCCCTGCGCCGGACCTTCCAGGAGAGCCGTCTCAAGCCCGCCGCCGTCGATTATCTGGAAACTCACGGCAGCGGTGATCCCCATGAAGATGCCCTAGAAGGCGCGGCCCTGGCCGAGTTCCTTGATTCCGGCGGCGACGATCATCCCTGCTGGATCGGCGCGGTCAAGGCCGAAATCGGCCATGCCGGGCATGCCGCCGGGCTCGCTTCGCTGGTGCGCGCCGCTCTCGCCCTCCATCACCAGATTCTGCCGCCGCTGCGCTTCTCCCGAATCGAGGGAACTCCCTGGGCACAGAGGAATCGCCCCTACCGCCTGGCCAGCGCCGCCCACTACTGGCTGCGCGACCGCGCCGAAGGTCCGCGCCGCGCCTTGGTCAGCGGTCTGGGCGCTGACGGCACCTTCTCGGCGGTCCTGCTCGAAGGCTGCGAGGGGAAAGGCAAAACGCGCACTCCCGCGCTCCCCAACCCCTTGGGACCGCTACGCGAAGGGCTCTTCGCCCTCACCGGCGACAGCGCCGCGACGGTGCTCGGCAAACTGGAAGAACTGCGAAAGCTGGTTACGAACAAAGCCGATGCCACGATGGCGGATTTGGCCCGCACCTGGCACAAGCAATTTCCCGTCGAACGCAGCCGAGGGCGCTGTCTGTCCCTGGTCACCGGGAACCGGGACGAACTGACGGCCCTGCTCGACCAGGCCCGGTCTTGGCTGACCGAATTCCCGGAAAAACGACTGGACGGCAACGACCGCACGCCCCGGGGGCTGCGCGACCGGATCTTCTACAATCCCGCGCCGCTTGCCGCCGACGGCAAAATCGCCTTCATCTTTCCCGGTTCCGGCAATCACTTCGCCGGCATGGGCCGGGATCTCTCCGCCCGCTGGCCCGAGGTCTACCGCCGCCAGGACACCTCCAGCCAGTATCTGCGCCGCCAGTATCTGCCCCAGCACTTCTGGGGGGAAAGTCTCGACGAAACGATTCATGAAAACCACAACGCCCTGGTCATCGCCCAAGTCGCCCTCGGCACCGCGGTCAGCGACCTGGTGCGCGGCTTCGGCGTCGAACCGCAGCTGGTGAGCGGCTACAGCCTCGGCGAATCGGCCGGATTCTTCTCCTTCAGCGTCTGGAAGGATCGCGACAGCATGGCCCGACGGCTGCGGGAATCGACCCTCTTTACTGAGGATCTGGCCGGATCCTGCCAAGCCGCCCGCCGAACCTGGAAACTGCCGCCGGAAGAGGAGGTGGACTGGACCCTGGGGCTGGTCGCCGCCCCGGCGGAAGAGGTACGGCAGGCTCTAGCCGGCGAGGAGCGGGTCTATCTGTTGATCGTCAACACCTACGAGGAGTGTGTCATCGGCGGTCGTCGCATTGATCTCGAACGGGTGGTCAAACGCCTTGGCGCGACCTTCATTCCTCTGCGCGGCGTGACCACGGTCCATTGCCCCGTCGCCGACCAGGTCGCCCACCGCTACCGGGAGCTGCACCGCTTTCCGACCACGCCCCCCGAAGGCCTACGCTTCTACAGCTGCGCCCTGGGGCGTTCCTATCCTTTGGATGAAAACAGCGTGGCCGACGCCATTCTCGGCCAGGCCCTCGCTACCGTCGATTACCCGCGGGTAGTCGAGCAGCTCTACGCCGACGGCGCCCGCATCTTCCTGGAGATGGGCCCCGGCAACTCCTGCACGCGCATGATCGGCCGCATCCTCAAGAATCGCCCCCATTTCGTCCGGGCGGCCTGCTATCCCGGCGCCGACGCCGTCGCTCTGATCCTGCGCCTGCTCGCTCAGTGCCTCGCCGAAGGACTGCCGGTCGACATTGCCGCCCTCTATCCGGAAACCCTCGCAGCCAAGGTCGCGAAAGCGGAGACTTCGCTGATCGCCACGCAGATCGGCGGCGCTCCTTTCACCCCGCCTCAGCCGCCGAACGCCGCGCCGCAAAGGCCGAAAAGGGCACCCACCCCGACCCCGGCTCCACCAGCCGCGAAGCAGCCTGTGGCGACCATGTCGGCAAAGCCACCGACCCCCAAACCGCCGCTGATTGAAGCAGCAAATCCGTCTTCGGCGGCAACTGTGAAAACCGCACCGTCAGCGACGGCCGCGGCCGTCGAGCATCCCCTCATCACCCCTCTGGAACGGCTGACCGCCGCCGGGGCCGAGGGGCACGCCGCCTACCTCAGCTTCGCCAACGGCCTGCGCCGGGCCTTGACGGAAAATCTTAACTGGCAGATGGAACTGCTGGCCCGGGGCGGCCATGGGGGAGAGTTCCCCGCCGCCGACCTCTTCGCCGCCGTTTCGGTGCCGCCACCCGCGGCCCCTGCCCGCCCGGCCCGTTTCAATCGGGAAATGTGCATGGAAGCGGCCATCGGCTCCATCGCCAAAATGCTCGGCCCCGACTTCGCCGAGGCCGACGACTTCCCGACCCGGGTACGGTTGCCCAACGAGCCGTTGATGCTGGTCGACCGCATCGTCGAGGTCGAGGGGGTGCCGCGCTCCATGAGCCATGGCCGGGTCGTCACCGAGCACGATGTCACGGCCGATCGCTGGTATCTGGACGGCGGCCGCATTCCCACCTGCATCGCGGTGGAGGCAGGGCAGGCCGACCTCTGGCTTTCGGGCTACCTAGGGATCGATTTCATCACCCGGGGGCTGGCGGTCTACCGTCTGCTCGACGCCGTCGTCACTTTCCATCGCAGCCTGCCGGTACCGGGAGAGATCATCCGCTACGACATCCACATCGAGCGTTTCTTCCGCCAGGACCAGACCTATCTCTTCCGTTTCAACTTCGAGGCGACGGTCGACGGCGAACCCCTTCTCACCATGAAGAACGGTTGCGCCGGCTTCTTCACCGTTGACGAACTGGAGGCCGGCAAAGGCATTGTCCACACCAAACTCGATCTGCGGCCGCAAGCGGGCAAGCTCCCCGCCGACTGGCGGGAACTGGTGCCGATGGCAAAGGAAGCCTACAACGAAACCCAGGTCGATGCCATCTACGCCGGCGATCTCGCCGGCGCCTTCGGACCATGTTTCGCCGATCTCGACCTGGGCCGTCCCCACACCCTGCCCGGCGGCCTGCTCAAACTGGTGGATCGGGTCATCGAACTCGACCCCAAAGGGGGCCGTTACGGCTTGGGTCAGATCCGCGCCGAAATGGACATCCGCCCCGATGCCTGGTTTCTCACCTGCCACTTCGTCGACGACAGGGTCATGCCCGGCACCCTGATGTACGAATGCTGCATGCATACCCTGCGCATCTACCTGTTGCGGATGGGCTGGATCGGCGCGGCGGGCACGACTTGGTGCGAACCGGTGCCCGGCATCGCCAGCGGTCTCAAGTGTCGGGGACAGGTGATCGAGACGACGAAAGTCGTCACCTATCAGGTGAGCATCAAGGAACTCGGCTACGGCCCCGAACCCTTCGCCATCGTCGATGCCCTGATGTTTGCCGACGGCAAGGCCATCGTCGAAATCCCCAACATGTCGGTTCGCCTGGCGGGCCTGACCCGGGAGCAGGTGGAAGGGTTGTGGCGGAAGCGGAACACCGCCGTCGGTGTGCTTCAGAAATCGGTCTTGAAGGATTCGCCCCGACAGGTCGCGGGCAAGCGTCCGGCTCTCTACGATTACGAGAAGATTCTCGCCTTTTCCACCGGCAATCCCTCGGAAGCCTTCGGCGAGCCTTACCGGATCTTCGACCGCGAGCGCAGAATCGCCCGTCTCCCCCGCCCGCCTTTCCAGTTTCTCGACCGCATTGTCGCCATCGACGGCGAACCCTGGAAACTGGTCCCCGGGGTGACCATTGAGGCCGAGTACGACGTTCCCCCCGACGCCTGGTATTTCGCCGCCGGCCGCCAACCGGAGATGCCCTTCGCGATCCTCCTGGAAACCGGCCTGCAACCCTGTGGCTGGCTCGCCGCCTACCTCGGCAGCGCCCTGACCAGCAACAGCGACCTGCGCTTCCGCAACCTCGACGGTAACGCCGTGCAGCACCGGCCGGTAACACCCCAATCGGGCACGTTGACCACCCATGTCAAGATCACCCGCATCTCCAGCAGCGGTGGGATGATCATCCAGAGCTATGACTTCGAGATCCGTGATGCTCAGGGGCCGGTTTACACCGGCGATACGGTCTTCGGCTTCTTCTCCGCCGCATCCCTCGCCCAGCAGGTCGGCGTGCGCGATGCCCGGCCCTATCAGCCGAGCGTCGAGGAAACGGCGCGAGGTGAGGCCTTCCCCTACCCCACCGGCGCTCCCTTTCCGGATACGCAGCTGCGCATGGTCGATGACATCGAGATCTTCGTCGCCGACGGCGGTCCCCAAGGCCTCGGCTTCATCCGCGGAACGAAGCGGGTCGACCCCGGGGAGTGGTTCTTCCAGGCCCACTTCTATCAGGATCCGGTCTGCCCCGGCTCCTTGGGTCTCGAATCCTTTCTGCAACTGTTGAAAGTCGTCGCGGTCAAACGCTGGGGCGGCTCCGTCGCAACCCGTCTGGAGACCGTCGTCACGGGAATGCGTCACCAGTGGAACTACCGGGGGCAGATCATCCCCGACAATCACCAGGTTACCATCGAAGCATCCGTCACCGCTGTTGACGATGACCGGCACCTGCTCACCGCCGACGGCTATCTGACCGTCGACGGCAAGGTGATCTACCGGATGAAGGATTTCAGCCTACGCTGGTCCTGACATCTATCCCGCCCAACAAAAATCGGCCGGAAGCGATGCTTATACCGCTTCCGGCCGATGGCCGTTCCCGACGAAAAATAGGCTTGTTCTCCTAAACTTCCTCCAGATCCGTATCCCCCATCCACCGCGCCGTCAAGCGATATAACACCGGCACTACCACCAGGGTCAGAAGGGTCGCGAAGGTCAGGCCGAAAATGACCGCCACCGCCATCGGCCCCCACCATTCCGCCGACTCGCCGCCGATCTCCCAGCTCAGAGAGCGAAAGTCGAAACTCACCCCCACGGCCATGGGCAACAAACCGAGAATGGTGGTGACGGCGGTGAGCATGACCGGGCGGAAACGGACCGTGCCGGCACGGACCAGGGCCTCGCGCAGAGGCATCCCCTGGGCGCGCAGCTGGTTGATGTAGTCGATGAGAACGATGGCGTTGTTGACCACCACCCCAGCCAGGGAAATGACGCCGATGCCGGTCATGATGACGCCGAAGGGGGTGATGGTGACCAGCAGGCCGATCTGCACCCCCGTCAAAGAGAGGATGACCGAGGTCATGACGATCAGGGTCTGGGAGAGGGAGTTGAACTGGGTGACAAGCACCAAGGCGATGAGAAAGAGGGCGGCGAGAAAGGCCTTGCCGAGAAAAGCGATGGCCTTCTGCTGTTCTTCCTGCTCGCCGGAAAAGGTCAGCTGATAGCCGCCGGGGATTTTCAGCTCAACCAGCCGTTGCTGTACCTCCTTGAGCACCACGTTGCTGTTGCGTCCCAAGGTGTTGGCGGAGATCGTCACGACCCGTTTCTGGTCGAGATGGCGGATGGAACCGAAGCCGGCGGCAAGGCGCAGCGTGGCGACCGTGGAGAGCGGAACCGGGTCGCCGCCGGGGGTGGGGATGAGCAGATTCTCGATGTCCGCCAGGCGCTCGCGGCGCTCTTCGGGCAGACGCACGACAATATCGTACTCATCTTGGCCGTAGCGGTAGGTACCGAGCTTGCTGCCGCTGATGGCGGCCTTGACCATGTTGGAAATATCGGAGGTCGAAAGGTTGAGGAGGGTCGCCTTCTCGCGATCGACCAGCACCTGGATTTCCGGCTTGGCCCGGGCAAAGTCATCCTTGAGGTCAACCAGCCCGGGGACGTCGGCGATCAGCTGGCGCGCCTGCGCCACCAGCGCCTCCAGGGTCTCGATATTCTCGCCGCTGATCTCGATGTTGACGGGCGGGCCGGTGGGGGGACCGTGCTGCTCCTTCTCAACCTTGAGTTCGGCCCCGACGAAACCGGCCAGGGACCGACGCAGACGCTCCAGCACTGCGTCGGAACGCTCATGGCGCTCGACCCGTTCGACGAATTCCATGGAAACCTTGCCCATGTGCGATTGTCCACCGATCTCGGCACCCGCCTCGCCGCTCGGCGCTACCCCGGTCTCGGCGGTCACGAAGCGGATATCCTGCTCCGCCAGGGCCAACTTCTCGACCTTTTGCACTAGGGCATCGGTACTATCGAGGCGATGGCCCTCCGGCGCCTTGATCTCCACATAAGCCCGGTTCGGCTCGGTGTCGGGGAGAAACTCCAGGCCATGGCCGAACCTGCCGTAAAGGGCGGAAACCCCGATCAGCAGGCCGAAGCTCGCCAAGGCAACGAGCAGGCTGTGATCGAGAGCGATTTCCAGGGTTCGGCGGTAGAGGCGTACGATGAGGGTGCGGTCTTCCCGGGGATGGAGTTCCGTCGGGCGCAGGCGCATGAAACCGGCGCAGAGCACGGGATTGATGACCAAAGCGACGAAGAGGGAAGCGCTCAGAGTGATGATCAGGGTGATGGGCAGAAATTTCATGAATTCACCCATGATCCCCGGCCAGAAGATCATGGGGAAAAAGGCGCAGAGGGTGGTCAGAGTCGAGCTGATCACCGGCCAGCCGACCTCGGCGGCGGCGAGCCGCGCCGCTTTGACGCGGCCGTTGCCTTCCTGCATGTGGCGATAGGCGTTCTCGACGATGACGATGGCGTTGTCGACCAGCATCCCTAGGGCGAGGATCAGACTGAAGAGGACGACCATGTTGAGGGTCATACCCAGGGCCTGGATCGCCATGAAGGAGAGGAGCATGGAGAAAGGGATGGCGAGAGCGACGAAAAGGGAGTTGCGCAGGCCGAGAAAGAGAAAGAGGACCGCGACGACGAGGATCAGGCCGGTGAGGATGTTGTTCTCCAGTTCGCCGACCATGCGCCGGATATCCTTGGACTGGTTCAGGGTCACTTCCAGGGAGATCCCCTCGGGCACCAGGTCGCGGGCCGTTTGCAGCAGGGCAAAGACCTGGTCGGCGACGGCGATGATGTTCTCGCCGGTGCGCTTCTTCACCGCCAGACTGATGCTCTCCTGGCCGCCGAGACGGGCATGGCTGAGCCGATCCTCGAAGGTGAAGTCGACCGTCGCCACATCCTTGTAGTAGATGGGCCGGCCGTCGCGGGTGACCATGACCAGGTTGTCGATCTGATTGGGATCGGTGAATTCGCCGGGAATACGCAGCAGGTACTTGCCCTCGCCGAGATCGATGCTGCCGCCGGGGATGTTGACGTTCTCCCGCTGGATGGCGGCGAGAATCTCGGCGAAGGAGAGGCGGTAGGCGGCAAGACGGTCGGGGTCGAATTCCACCCGCACCTGCCGCTCGCGGGCGCCGGTCAGAACCACATCGAGCACCCCGGGGATCTCTTCGATGCGCTCCTCCAGTTCCTCGGAAACGCCCTTGAGGACGGTCTCCCCGACATCCCCGGAAATGGCGACCATGAGGATGGGAAACTCGGAAAGGTTGATTTCGAGAATCGACGGATCTTCTTCCAGATCGTTAGGAAGATCCCCCTTGGCCTGATCGACCTTGTCCCGCACCCACTGCAGGGCGTCGTCGATATCCACGTCGGGATGGAATTCGATGGTGATCATCGACGAGCCCTCAGCGCTCACCGAGCGGATCTCCTCCACCTCCTTGAGCCCCTTGAGCTTGCGTTCGATGGGGAGGGTGATGAGGGACTCGACATCTTCCGAAGCCACCCCCTCGTAATTGGTCACCACCAGCACGTAGGGAATGGTGATATCCGGGTTGGACTCCCGAGGCAGGGTCAGATAGCTGTAGATACCGACGACGACGGCGATGAACATCAGCACATAGACGGTGCCCCGGCGCTGGATGGCGGCGTTGGTGATGAGCATCTCAGGGCTCCGTGATAACAACGGGAGAACCGTCATTGACCAGATGCTGCCCCTTGACCAGCAGCGCCTCGCCCGGATTCAGCCCGGCCTCAACCACCACCCGGCCGTCGATCACCGGCCCGAGGCGCACATCCCGCTGTCGGGCCGCCCCGTCCTCGGCGACATAGACCAGCTTGCGCCCTTCTTGGTCGACGACGGCGTGCAACGGGATGGCGATCGCCCCAGGCAGCTCCCGGCGCAGGGCGGAGACGCGCACGATCATCCCCGGGCGCAGCCGTCCGGTGTTGTTGGCCACCTCGACCTTGGCCATGTAGGTCCGGGTCACGGGGTCGGCCTTGTAGGCGAGATGAATGATTTCGCCGGAAAATTCCTCCCCCCCCGTCTGGTTGACCTGAGCCGGGGTAAGATGCACCTTCTCCCCCAGCGCCAAAAAGCGGATATCCTTTTCCGGCACTTCCAGCAGTACCTTGAGCCGGTCGACCTGGACCAACTCAGCCACCGCCATGCCGGCACTGACATATTCCCCCCGATCGACCAGCCACCTGTCGAGCACCCCGGAAATCGGCGCGTAGAGGGTGCTCTTCTCCAGGGCCACCTGGGCCTGGCGCAGTTCGGCGGCGGCGGCATCCTGGGCGGCGACGGCATTGTCGTATTCCTGCGGGCTGATGAGTTTTTCGTCGAGCAGGCGCCGCAGACGGTCGCGGGAAACGGTGCGCAGTTCCGCCTCGGAACGCGCCCGATCCAGGGCGGCCTGATGGCTGTCGGAGTCGATGCGCAGCAAAGGCTCACCAGCGCGCACCCGTTCTCCCTCTTCCGGTCCGCGCCAGCGGACCGGCCCGTCGATCTCGGCGGCCAGCAGAAGATCCTCCCAGGCTTCCAGCGATCCGGGCAGGGTCAGCGGTTCGCGCAAATCGAAGGGGGTCACCGCCTCCACCGCGACGGGTATCCCTTTGTCCTCAACGGCAACCGGCGCTTCGGGAACGGACTCACCGGGGCCATTCTGGGTACAGCCGACCAGAAACAGCAGCATCAGCAAAAACAAAGGCATAAAAATCCCTCGATGATGGATAAAAGATGGGCTCGGAAAACCGGGACATTAATGCTCGGCGGCCAGGGTGCGCTCCTGGAGCTGTTGCAACAGCTCACGCTCTGCACGGGAAGGTTCCGCTTCCGCACCGATGCCGGCCAGCGCTTGACGCAGCAGAACGCGAAGCATGGCGGTCACCTCCGCCTCGTTCTGGAGATACCCCGAATACCAACTGGAGAGCATGAGCAGATGCAGGGCATAAAGATGGCCGATGGCCGTCAGCGGGTCAAAGCAACCGGACAGTTCTCCCCGCCCACGAGCACGCTCCAGAATCTCGCCGACGCCGCGCACATACCGACCGTTGAGTTCCCGAGACTGGGCCCGACCGGTGCTCCGGGGCAAAGCCATTTCCCGCATGAGCAGCCGACCGAATTCCTGGTTGCGGGTGACAAAACGGAACTGACTGATGAAAAGGGTCAGCAATTGTTCGAGAACCGGCGCCTCGGGATCGTTCTTTTCCGCCAGGGCGGCAAAGGCATAGTCGATCTCGTCCTCGCAGAAGGCCAGGAAGATCTCTTCCTTGGCGCGAAAATAACCGTAGATCGTCCCCTTGCCGATCCCCGCCGCCCGGGCGATCTGCTCGATACTCGTCTTCTCGAAACCCTTCTCGGCGAAGAGCCGTACCGCCGCCTCGATGATCGCCTGGCGGGTGGCCTGTTTTTTCGCCTCGCGAATACCTCTCATCACGTGCTCCATAAAAAGTCGAACGTGGTCGAATTTTATCGCCCCCCGATCTTCTCCGCAACCTTTTTTCCGACCCCGGTCGACTTCATCATTCATCATTCCTTGCCTTGACAGTCGAGAAGCGTCAATGGCACCTTTAACACAGGAGGACTGACCATGAACCCCATTGCATTGCTCGAAAAATACTACCCCCCCGGCTCTCTCGCTCACCGCATCCTCTTGCGCCACAGCGGCCGGGTCGCGGCCAAGGCGGTCAAGGCCGCCCGCCATGCCGCTAAGCGGGACCCGGTGGATGTGGAATTCGTCCGCGAGGCGGCGCTGCTTCACGATATCGGCATCTTCTACACCGATGCGCCGGACCTCGGCTGTCACGGCGCCTTGCCTTATCTGGCCCACGGCTACAAGGGGCGGGAATTGCTTGAAAAAGAAGGCCTTCCCCGGCATGCCCTAGTCTGCGAGCGACACATCGGCGTCGGCCTGAGTGCTGAGGAAATAAGGGGAAAAGGCCTGCCCCTGCCGCTCCGCGACATGCTTCCGTTGAGCATTGAAGAAGAGATCGTCACCTATGCCGATCTCTTCTTTTCCAAAAATCCCCGGGAAAACGACCGGGAACGGACGCCGGAGGAAGTGCGCGAGACCCTGCGCCGGTTCGGCGAAGACAAGCCGGCGATCTTCGACGCCTGGCACAAGCGCTTCGGCGGCTGAGCGAATTGCCATGGAAGCCTGGATTCAGGATTTTTTTCATTGGCTCCCGACCGGAGCGTTTTACTACGCTCTGGTTTTCCTGATTTCCTTTTGCGAATCCCTGGCCTTCGCCGGAATCGTCGTGCCCGGCAGTACCCTCATCGTCTTCACCGGTTTTCTCGCCGCCAACGGTAAAGGAGCCTATCTGCCGTTAATGACCGCCTCCATCCTCGGCGCCATCCTCGGCGACCTGCTCAGCTACTGGCTGGGGGCGCGAATGGGCACAGCGCTTCTGGCCCGCCCCCTGTTCAGGCGCTATCAGGGACTTTTCCGCAAAGCCCAGCTCTTCTTCCTCGAACACGGCGGCAAAAGCGTCTTTCTCGGCCGCTTCATCGGCTTGATCCGTCCCTTCATCCCCTTCGTCGCCGGCTATGCCCGCATGCGCCCCGGCCTGTTCTCCTTTTACGCCGTCGTCAGCGGCATCCTCTGGGGATTGGCCTATCCCGGCCTCGGCTATTTCTTCGGCGCCAGCTGGCAGCGGGTCGAGCTCTGGGCCGGGCGCTTCAGCTACCTGCTCGCGGCCCTGGTGGTTCTGCTCGTCGCCAATCACCTCTTCTGGAGAAAACTCGCTCCCCGACTGTGGGCTCTGGGGCAACGGCATCGCCTCCAAACAACGGAATATTGGCGAAATTTTCTGCAAAGACCGGCGGCACGCCGCCTCAAAGAGCGCCACCCGGGGTTGTGGAATTTTCTCGCCGATCGTTTCGATCCCCGGCACGGCGCCGGACTCTTTCTCACCGCCGGGTTCACCGGGGTGGTCCTCTTTTCCATCCTCTTCATCCTCCTGGTCGGCCCCTTTCCTCGGCTCGATCAGAGCATCCACCAAGGCCTCGCCGCATTGCGCCATCCCCTCGCCGACCCCATCGCTTTGCTCGTCACCTATCTCGGCAACGGTCCGGTCATTGCCGGGCTCGGGCTTTGGGCCAACCTCTGGCTACTTTTGCGCCGTCGCTATTTCAGCGCCCTGCTCCTGACCGGGGGGACGCTCGCCGGGGAACTTCTCGTCTATCTCCTCAAGCTTCTCTTCGCGCGGCCCCGGCCCGAATCCCCCTTTATCCATCTGGTCATGGATCTGCACGGCTTTCCCAGCGCCCATGCCTTCGTTGCCCTGGTCTTTTACGGCCTGCTCGTCTACATGCTCCTCGATACCCTGAAGAATCTGGAAAAACGCTTCTACCTCGTCGTTGGCGGCAGCCTGCTGACCCTGCTCATCGGCTTCAGCCGCCTTTATCTGGGAGTGCACTGGTTCAGCGACGTCCTCGGCGGCTATGCCTTGGCCGCCGCCTGGCTGAGTCTGCTGATCACCGCCGGGGAACTGCGTCGCCGCCTGGCCGGGGAGTACCTCTGGGGACGGACACCGGCCCTGCCCGACCTCACCGCGCGACGACGGAGAGTTGTTCTCGTGTTGGCCGCCATCCCCCTGTTCTGGATTCTCTGGGTCTACGTCGAACACCGTCTGGACAGAGATCTCGGCCCCGGCAGAGGTTTACAACCACCGGCGAATCGGCTAGGATGCTCGCCGGAAACGCGCATTCATTCCCTGGATCAAAAGGATAATAATTTCCATGTACAGACGTTTGCCCGCCGAATGGGAAGAGCAGGACGGCGTTCTCCTCGCCTGGCCTCATGCCGATAGCGACTGGCGCGAAGACCTGCCCTTGGTAGAACCGGTCTTCCTCGCCATCGCCCAGGTTGTCGCCCGCTTCCAGCGAGTGCTGATCGTCGCCCCGCAGACGGCCCCCCTCGCCGAGCGACTGCGCCGGACCGGCGTCGACCTGGGGCGGGTTTCGCTCTACCCTCTGCCGACCAACGACACCTGGGCGCGGGACTTCGGCCCGATCACCGTCTTCGAGGACGGCAAACCCCTCCTCTACGATTTCGGCTTCAACGGCTGGGGTCTCAAGTTCGCCGCCCATTTCGACAACCGCATCACCGCCGAACTGGACCGCCTCGGAGTCTTCGGCCAGTGCCGGGTGTCGGTGCCGGGACTGATCCTCGAAGGGGGAAGCATTGAAAGCGACGGCGCGGGCACGCTGCTGACTACCGCCCAGTGCCTGCTCGAAGCCAACCGCAATCCGCACCTTTCCCGGGCGCAGCTCGAAGAAAAACTGGTCGAGCTCTTCGGCGTCGACCATGTCCTCTGGCTGGAGCACGGCTATCTCGCCGGGGACGACACCGATTCCCACATCGACACCCTGGCGCGGTTCGCCCCGGACAACACCATTCTCTACGTCAGATGCGACGATGATCGGGATGAGCATTATGGCGCCCTGGCCCTCATGGAGGCGGAACTGCGCGCCCTGCGCACCCGCGGCGGCGGTCGTTTCCGCCTGCTGCCCCTGCCCTGGCCAAAAGCCTGTTTGGGTGACGTGGGGGAGCGCCTGCCGGCGACCTACGCCAACTTCCTGGTCATCAACGGCGCGGTGCTGGTGCCAACCTACGACGACCCGGCCGACGTCGAAGCCTGCGCCGTCATCGCTCGGGCCTTTCCCGGGCGGGAGATCGTTCCCGTCGATTGCCGGGCGCTGATCCGGCAACACGGCTCGTTGCATTGCGTCACCATGCAACTCCCGAAAGGAGTCTTGGCATGAATACCCTCAGCGTCGCCCTGGTACAGCACGGCTGCACCGCCGACCGAAATGAAAATGTTCGCCGCAGCAGCGAAGGCATCCGTCGCGCCGCCGCGCAGGGGGCGCAACTGGTGGTTCTGCCGGAATTGCACTGCGGCCTTTACTTCTGCGTAACGGAGGAAACCGCCTGCTTCGACCAGGCGGAAACCATCCCCGGACCGAGCACCGAGGTCTTCGGCGCCCTCGCCCGTGAACTGGGGATCGTCATCGTCACTTCTCTCTTCGAGAAACGGGCGCCGGGCCTCTACCACAACACCGCCGTGGTTCTGGAAAAGGACGGCTCCATCGCCGGAAAATATCGCAAGATGCACATCCCCGACGATCCCGGCTATTACGAAAAATTCTATTTCACCCCCGGCGATCTCGGCTTCACCCCCATCGACACCTCCGTCGGCCGCCTCGGCGTGCTCGTCTGCTGGGACCAGTGGTATCCGGAAGCGGCGCGGTTGATGGCCATGGCCGGGGCCGAGCTGCTCATCTACCCCACCGCCATCGGCTACGATCCCAACGACACGGCCGAGGAGCAGGGCCGCCAGCGCGATGCCTGGATCACTATCCAGCGCAGCCACGCCGTGGCCAACGGCATCCCCGTCATCAGCGTCAACCGCATCGGCTTCGAAGATGATCCCTCCGGACAGACCGCCGGCGCCCGCTTCTGGGGGAGCAGCTTCGCCACCGGTTTCCAGGGGGAACTGCTGGTCAGCGCCGCACAGGATCAGGAAGACGTGCTGCTGGTGGCGATCGACAAGGCGCGCAGCGAAACGGTGCGGCGCATCTGGCCTTACCTGCGGGACCGGCGCATCGACGCCTACGACGATCTGCTACGCCGCTATCGGGATTGAATCATGACACGATACGGATTTTTCATCGGCGGCCTGCTGGCCGCGCTTCTCTGCACTCCCCTGTCGGCAACGGCGAACCTTCCCGATTTTGCAATCTGGCTTGCCGAGGTCCGCGCCGAGGCCCTGGCCCGGGGGATTTCACCGCAAACCGTCAGCGCCGGCCTGGACGAACTGACCCCGCTGGGCTACATCATCGAGCAGGACCGCAAGCAGATGCCGCGGACGGATGGACGCAAACGTACCGGAATCTACAGCCGCTACCTGAAACGGGTCATGCCTCCACAGAAAATCCAACGAGCCGAGAGTCGTTATCTGCAGCGCCGTAACCTGCTGCGCCGCATCGATGCCCATTTCGGCGTTCCCGGTCATTATCTGGTGGCGTTGTGGGGAATCGAAAGTCATTTCGGCGAGCATCAGGGCAAAACCCCGGTCATTCAGGCCCTGGCGACCCTCGCCTACGACGGTCGGCGCGGGGAATTTTTCCGGGGGGAACTCTTTCGCGCCCTGGAAATTCTTGACCAAGGACACATCGATACCGAAGGGATGCTTGGCTCTTGGGCCGGCGCCATGGGCCAGGTGCAGTTCATGCCGTCGAGTTTCATGAATTTCGCCGTCGATTTTGACGGCGACGGCCGCAAGGATATCTGGACCAATGAAGCCGATGCCCTGGCTTCCGCCGCCAACTATCTGATCGCCAACGGCTGGCGTTCGGGAGAAGGCTGGGGAGAACGGGTGACCTTGCCGAAAGGATTCAACCACCGTCTGGCCGGGTTGGAAACCCGCAAAACCCTTGCCGAATGGCGGCGCCTGGGCGTCAGGAAGATCGACGGTCCCGGCCAGTGCAAGGCCTCCCTGCTGTTGCCCGACGGAACTGACAGCCCGGCCTTTCTGGTTTATGACAATTTCCGCGTGCTGCTCCACTGGAACCGTTCCCAAGCCTTCGCCCTTACCGTCGGACACCTGGCCCACCGGCTTTACGCCTTGGAGCGGAAAACCTTTCCCTGAGCAAGGAAACGTAAATTTTTTCTTTTCTTTAGAAAATGGTTAGTGTATTGATAGCCATTGGCTAGGCCGCTCAGCCTGCCCCGTCCCCTTTGCGGTGGGACGGGGTTTTTTCGTGGGCAGCACAGATCACGCCTCGTTCCGGAAGATACCGACCATGTCCGCCTATTTCCAAAAATTCCGCCTTTTGTTTCTGAATCGCTATCTCCTTTTCATCCTGGCACTGATCCTGGCCACGGAAATCTTTCAGCAATTCGGCGGGCTGCCTGCCCTGCGCCATGCCTGGCGCCTGGAAATCCCGCTGCTGCTCTATCTCTACTGGCTCAGCAACCGCATGTTGCGCCCCTCCCGCCGACAACCCTGGCTGGCGGCGATTCCCGGGGCCTTGCTCTACGTCATCTTCGATCTCTACCACATGCAGTTCGGGCGCCTGCTGCGCATCTCCGAAGTCGCACAGATCCCCGAACTCATTCAGATTCTCACTCCAAGCATCCGCCTCGCGGCATTTCTGGCGGTGGGCCTCCCGCTGACGCTCTTCATGCGTGCCGTCGCCTGGCGGCGCTGGAAATCGACTCTGGCGGCAGCTCTCCCCCTGCTCGCGCTCTGCCTCTCCATAGGGTTCTATCCCGCCGGGTTTATGGCGGTTTTTGCCCAAGCCCAGACGGACATGGTCTTCTATTCGGATACCAAGAGCGCCCGGGCCAACGGTCGCCTGGCCATGATGCTCTACAACGAGGCCAAACGTCGCGGCTATCTGCAAGAAACCGCCCGCTACCTAGGGGATACGCCCTACCTGAAAAAATACGCAAAACTTGCCAATCAGATCCGCCGCCAGCCGGACAAACGCAACGTGCATCTGGTGGTGCTGGAGAGCTTTCTCGATCCGTCCCTGCTCGGCGCCGCCCATTTTTCCCAGGATCCGGCCCATCCGGAATTCGCCGAGCTTTTCGGCGGGAAAGGCAGCCTGAGCATTTCCCCGGTCTTCGGTGGCGGTACCGCCCAGGCCGAATTCGAGGTACTCTGCGGCGTCCCGGCGATGCGGGAACTGTCGGGAATCGAGTTCGACGTCTTCACCGGCTCTCCCACCCCCTGCCTCCCCTATCTGCTCGCGGAGGGGGGCTATCAGACCCTGGCCAGCAACGCCTACAAACCCGATTTCTTCAACTCCACCAACGCCTACGCCGGCATGGGCTTCAACGGTATTTTCTACCCCCAGGAGTTCGCCCCGGCCTCGGAGAGCTATTTCGGTACCGGCGATGTCGGCAAAGAAATCTATATGTTCGACGGCAAACTGCTGGATAGCAATCTTGCCTTCATCGCCGAAAAGATCCGCGCGAGCAAGGGGCGACCGATCTTCAATTACATTATCGGCATGTACGGCCACCTTCCGCATATTCTCGACGAAACGAAACGTCCTAAAGTCGTCCGGGTGGAGGGCGCGTCCCAGGTCGGGCAACTGGAACGGGCGGTCAACCAGTACTACTACCGCACCGAGGCTATTGCCGAATTCGTTCAGGGCTTGATGCGCATCGACCCGGAAAGCCTGGTGATTCTGGTCAGCGACCATCTGCCTACCCTCGACCAGGGGCCGACCACCTACCGTTCCCTGAACTACCTCGCTGGGGTGGAGGGGGATATTCATCTCAACCGCATTTACTTCATCGAAAACGGTCAAGTGACGCGCCGTCGTACCATCAACCATTACGACGTGCCGCAAATCATCCTCGATTATGTGACGCGGGGGGAATATTGTCGGGACGGGGATTGCGATTTCACCCCGGAAGAGACTCCCGAGGAGAAGACGGTGTACCGGGAGGAATATTTGACGATCATGGCGAGAGCCATGCTCTGAAGGGAAATGAAAACGCCCGCCTGTTCAGGCGGGCGTTTTTCGTTACGGCAAAGCGGAGGGATTGTCCGCATCGGCCTCGCAGCTTTCGACCACGCTGCGCAACCAGGCAATTTCGTCGGGCAGAAACTGCTTGGGATAGTCGCCGCCGACATTGAGCGCCCAGTGCAGAGGGGGGGCGGAAATACGCGCCAGGGCGTAGCCCGCCACCAACACGTAACTGACTTCGGACCCGGCCCAGGCATAAAGGCGGTCCTCCCGATCAAAAAGCATCAGGTAGTCCTCCCCTTCTCCGTCGATAATCAACGGCACCGCGCTTTCGGCGTCGGCGGCGGTGATTTCACCGAACTTGCCCTCTTCCGCCTGGGTCGGAACGTAAAAATTGCTGTTAAGAAAAAGATCGTAAAAACTCGTCTGTTTATCGTGATTTTCAGGCTCCTGATGGCAAAGGCTCAGAGCCATATCGAGATCGGTCATGGGAGGGTTCCTTTCGTTGGGGAGAAAAAGCCGCTCACCGACCCTCACGCTCCGCGCGGCGCAGGTCGCGCCAGACTCGGCCGTGCTTGATCAGCTTCACCAGACAGATGACCCCAACCATCAGCACCAGGGCGTTGGACAGGGTCAGGGTATACTGGGGGCCAAAATAGAAAAAGCCGTGTTCCTGAAGAAGAACCAGGGCACCGAGCACCCCACCGGTCATGGTAATGATGCGCACAATCGTAATCTGTTTGATGGTCAGCCCTTCGGACATACGCCCTCCGCGTTCGTGAATGGCCGTCAGCATACACGTTTCCGTGAAAAAAGGAAAACGGAACCGCCGCTGCCCTTACAGGGCCATCGCCAAAATCGGGTAGGAGGCGGGGTTGCCCCCGCCGTCCTCCCACACCACCGTGCGTACGGTTCCGTACACGGCGGTTCCTGATTTGCTTCTGCATTATCAACCAACAATGCCTGTCGTCCTATAAGCGCC
>NZ_JAVESI010000095.1:0-2554 GCF_034006665.1 Trichloromonas sp. | reverse complement strand
TCAAAGATCGTCGCATGTAGCGGAACCCAGGAGGCCGTTTTTAGTTCACGCCACAATTCATGCCCCCGAATTCGCCCCTCAGAAAGGGGAAACCCGAGGTACGGGGGAAGAGCTCACGGATTCAGGTATACTTTAATGCGCCGGACGTATAAGCGACGGCGGACTCGGAGCCATCGCCGAAAACCCATTTGTAGTAAATGTAGGCGGTGCTGTCAGTGTGGACCACCGCCTTGAGGTAGACCGAAAGACCGTCCCAGGTGGTGTGGTACTTGCTGATATCCCCTTGCCAGGGAACGCAGATGACCTTGGTGGGCGCGGCCAGCGCCGTCATGGACGACAACAGCACCGCAAGAAAGACCATGAGAATAAAGAACGCTTTCGCGGACCGGATACGCGACATGGTGATCTCTCCTTTGATTCGATGGACCCTTTCGGGCCGAGAACCCCTCGGAAAGCAGATCAGTATGAAAGACATGACCGTCCGGGAAGCCGCCGGTAACTAGGGCTTCCCCTTGTTCGCCCTCACCCGAATCAACCGGAACCCCAATTTCCGGCGAATCCGCCAAACTCAAAACCGTTCGTTACTTACGCAACCGTCTCAACAAAACCAGCCCCGCGAATCCGCTTCCCAGTAGCAGCAAGGTGCCCGGTTCGGGAACGGCGCCAATGTCGAGCGAACTGGAAAAAAAGAGGTCGTATTGACTGTTGGGGTCCTGTTGCACCAGATAGAACCCCGAGGTCGGCGCGGTTTCGCTCAGGATGAAATCGACAATGGCGAACTCCAGATCGCTCGCAAGGGTGAAATCCCAGCCCATGGCCATGGCAACGTCATCGAAAATGTCAGCGACCCCATCAAAAACCTGGTTATCCAGGGTGCCCGCCAGCAGGTTGTCGTAGATATCGCCGAGCACATAGCCCGGCTCGTCGATTTCCCAGGTCTGACCTGCTTCCGGCGTGTCCATCGCTGAGCCGGTTTCGTTAAAATAAGTATTGATCTCTTCATCGATTTCATGGTCGAAAAAACCGGCGACATAATAACTGCCGGCCGCCGCCGGGGAAAACCGGACACTCACCGTTCCTAAGCCCGTGTCGAAATCGAAGGCACTTACGTCCATGGCAAACCCGGCGGGGAGCGCAGGAACAGTTACGGGAATTGAATCTCCCCACGCATACAAGGGAACCTCAACCCCATTGAGATTGAACGCCGTCTCAAAGAGATTGACATCCGTTGCCGCCGCCGGGACCACGCCCAACAGCCACAGCCCCACCACCAATCCCACGATTCTTCTCAACCTCTTCATCATTCGTGCCTCCTTTCATCTTTGTTTTCGGTGATTTAGACCAAGCAACCAACAAACATGGGTTGATATTTAAAAAGCATAAAGCATGCCACTCGCTAACCATTTGAAATCGCTCAAACCATATAAAAACAGATGTAAACCCGATCGACATTCAGGGTTTTTACTGATGATTAAATGTAAAAAATACCGACACTCATTACAGTTGTTTCCCTGATTCCAGCGCCGCCTCACTTAACACGGACGCCCCGCCATCCCTTCACCACTTTTTTATGGACGCCGAAGAGTCATTGCCCGTAAGATGCTTCATGGCTTTAATGCCGAAACTTTTCATCTATGCACGGAAGGACAGACTGAATGGCACAGGCAAAAAAAGGTGATCGCGTTACCATCAATTTCATCGGCACCCTTGAGGACGGCACGGTTTTCGACACCACCTTCCCCGATACCGAGTCGGCGTGCAGCACCGACGATTGCGGTTTGGACGATTGCGGCTGCTGCTGTGAAAGCGGTCCCATGGAACTCGTCATCGGCGAAGACGATTTCTTCACCCAGATCGAAGAAGCGCTCATCGGCATGGCCCCCGGCGAGAAGAAGGTCGTAAAAATTCCCGCTGAGGATGCTTTTGGCGATTACGACGAGGACAAGGTCTTCACCGTTCCCCGCAGCGAGATTCCCGACGACATCTACCCCGAAGTTGGGCAGGAACTGGAACTGACCGGTGAAGATGACGAAATCATCGAGGTGACGGTTATCGAAGTGGACGACGAGCAGATCACCCTCGACGCCAATCATCCCCTGGCGGGGGAAGATCTTAGCTACGAGGTGGAGCTCTACGAAATCCTCTAGCCGATTGCCGCGACACTAAACGAAAGACGAAAGCCCCCGGAATTAATTTTCCGGGGGCTTTCGTCTACTGATTCGAGGCAATTCCTGACTCTAGAGGCTAGAGTTTTTGAAAAAACATATCTAGGTTATCCACTTCGCTCCAGTTAGCGACTAATCTTCAACCGGGGTCAGTCTCACGGCCATGTTTGTTATTGGCGACGAGTCTGCTGCCCTTTGCATAATCCGCCAGAACCGTTTTCCAACGGCCCTTGTTGTCCGGCGGTTAAATCTGAAAACATACTCATCCAGATAACGCTGAAGATAAGCACTATCAAATCGTCCCTGGAATGTGCCAAGAACCACTCGTTTTACAAGCGAGACAACCAGATGAACCCCCGGCAGAATACTCTCTTTTTCACGAGTTTTGG
>NZ_JAVESI010000012.1:0-81877 GCF_034006665.1 Trichloromonas sp. | reverse complement strand
TGATAAATGATTCTATACTATCATCACTACCACTGTCAGGGAATTTATCACCGAATAATTTTTTTATTAATCTACCTATCTTTACCTTATTTCTAAATTTATCCCATATATCTTTATTTGTATCAATATAATTATAAAAATCTATATCTGTTATATTATCTTTGTTATAATGTTTTGATAAAAGTTCAATTATTTTTGGTGAATTTGATACAGTGAATTTATCAAATTCATCTGATATATCAATTAATGATATTTTTTCATATTGGTTATGTTTTGATAAAAGTTCATCTACAATATCATGGTCTATGTTTTCTAATATATCCACTAATCTTCCTGATAAAATAAATGGTAAATCTTTACTAATGTTCTCTAAAACTAAATCTATTATATAATCATTAAAATCTAATAGTATTTTCATTTATTTTAAATCTTCTTTTTTAACATCATTTGAATAATATTCTCCGTTATATTTGTAAAAATTTTCATTTGGATCATCTATCAATGTAATATAGTAATTATTACGATTTTTATCAGTATAAACTCTTATTGCATGTTCAATCGGTATATAATCATTCATATATTTAGAATATATTGCATCTGTATCTCTATAATATCTATTAAAAAAGTCTGAATATACGAAATATAAATCTAATTTATTTAAAGGTATATAATCGTCATATTCTTCTAGGTATATAACATTTTTTTCATCATAATATGTTTGATACTCTTTACTAAATTTAAGTTTTTTTAAATCTTCTTTTGTTATATTATCATATACACCATTAATTACAACTGTTTCACTATCTTCTTTTTTAATATATTCTTTTAAATATTCAGAATAGTATGAATTGATTTTTTTTAATAAAATATCATTATATCTATCTGACCAAATTATTTTAGTTTTACCTTCTAATGCATCTAATGTCACATAATTTTGTTTTGCTCCATATTTTTGATCATCATTAGTTAATATCTTTTCATATGGATTATACATATATAATGTATCTAAATATGGGAATAATAAATTCTTATCATAATTTATATCTTTAACTTTTAATATTAATTTATCAGATATTTGTAATTTAGGATTAACAATTTTCTCATCATTTTGTGATGTTTGATTCATTTTATAAAGATAACCATTTTGTATAGCATAAGCAACAAAATTATTAAGTGTTTCATTATCAATAAAATATATTCGATCCATAAAATAAACATCGTCTACTTTTTCTTCATTTATTTCATCTATCTTCCATAATAATGCTCTGCCTTTTATTTTATCATCATGATCTTCATCCATTAATATAATAAGTTTAACTTTATCTGGATTAATTGCATAAAATTTTAAATAATCCCCACATTCTTCATATCTCATACATGACCCTCTTAATGGATTTGATTTAGTAGATTGAGAATATTTATTTACATTATAATATTTTATAATATCTTCACCTTCTACTACTCTAAAATCCCCTTTTACTTCAAATTGTCTTGCGTATTCATCCATGAATGATTGTATATCTTCTCCTGGTTTTCCGCTTTCTGGAAATTTATCACCAAATAATTTTTTTATTAATCTACCTATTCTGATTTTAGTTCTTATTTTATTTATAATTGATGGATTTTCTCTAACTAAATCAATTATATATCTATTTGGATTATATTTTTTCCATGATTCTGGATAATCTTTATTAATAACGGATATCAATTTATTACTATTAACAAAATAAAATTTATCATGTTCATCATAAACAATATCTAAAAATGTTTGTTTTTTTAAATTATCATAAATACCTAAGTATTGTGTTACTAATTCTTCTGCAATGGGATGATTAATTGTTTTTAATAAATTATATAATTCAGAAGAAATAATAAAAAGAAATTCATCATTATTAATAGATTCAATTATTAGATATTCTAAGTAATCTTGATGTGTTTTTATCAATTTCATATATTAAGAATATTTTTTATACCCATATATATAAAATAAAAAACCCTATCTTTTTGAGACAGGGTTTAAAAATAATTATAATTTAATTATTTTTTTGTTGGTTCTAAGAGTTGTTTTGCCATTGCTGATCCTATTAATGCTTCAATAGGATTACTTTCACCATTTTCTCCACCAATAACCATATAGGTAGGAAATTTCATTTTAGCTAACTCAGCTGCTACACCAATAGCGGTCTCTTTATCAATTTTAGCTCTTTCCTGTGGAGTAAGACCAGCATTAACAAGTTGTCTATTTTGATATGATTCTGCATCTGCTTTTACTTTAACTGCTTGTGATTTTAATTTTTCAGTTTCGAGTGCAATTTTTGCTAAATCTCGTTCTGTTGACTCTTGTTTAAGTTTAGTTTCAATTGCAATAAGTTTAGATACTTGTTCTTTTTCTTGATTTACTCTTTCTTGTGCTTTATCACGTTCACCTTGAGCAATGATACGTTGTTGTTCTGCTTTAGCAGTTTCAATCATTTGTTGTTCAAGTTGTCTTTTTGCTGATTCATCCCTCTGTTTTTCCAATCTTGTTTTAAATGCTTTTTCAAGATCAATATCATCTACAATAACCTGTGATACAATAATATTATTCTCTGATAATTCATGTGGGATACGTTTAACTATACCATCTACTTCAATACGTTTTACTTCATATCTAGTTTTTATTTCTTTAATTCTTCTTGAATTATCTTTCATTTCTATATCTGCATATACTGTATCAATTTTTTCAATTTTATTAACAGCATATGTGCCATTTTTTAATTGTTCTTCAAATGTTTGTCTAAAACTTTGAGCATCTCCTGAAATATAATCTTGCGCAGCAAACATATAACCAGTATTAATAAGTTGTTCACGTGCGGTTGGTATAATTGTATTATAAACCAAATTACTCATTGTTCTATATTTTACGGCTAATTCAATAAATAGTTCTTTAACTTCTGGTATTTGAAACCTAAGAGAAACATAACCATCTGCTGTTACCTGATCAATAAATCTAATAGGAACAGGTCTCATTACACCCTCCAATTCACTGACATCTGTTTCTTTTTGATTAGTTTCATTCACAACTTTTACATCAATATATTTTTGCCATTGATCAATTTTTGCAAACCATCTAAATTTAATACCTTGTGTCATTACAGCATCCATTTTACCATTTGGGTATACTAATAGATAATTATAGCCTCTTTCTGCATAGAAAAATAAATACGGTATCATAATTAGAAATAAACCAACTAATAGGATCGATAATGCATTCCATTTTTTAGTTAGTTGAATTAAAAATGGGTGTGACTTTTTCTTAACTAATACTTTAACTTGATTTCCAAGTCTATCTGTTTTTACTTGGTATTCATCAGATAATGATAAAAATGGTTTAATAATAAATAGTGCAATTCCTAAAATTACAGCTAATACTCCAAAAAAAGTTAACATAATTTAATTTGTTTTAAGTTAATAATAATTTAATTGTTTTGTTTTATTTACCTTTTTAACGATTGATACAACCGAACTATATTTGATACTTTATCAATTATAGTTAAATACTGTCAAAGAAAATCTTTTAGTTTTTTCATTTTTAATTAAATTAATATTTTAAAAATTGAATACATAATTACTGCAAATACCACAATACCAATGGTTATACCTACCATAAATTTTAAATCATCAAAATTAATTTTTTTCATATTATTTATTTTTAACATTCATCATATTCATCCATATTTTTTTTATCACAATAAACTACCCATCTATTATCAACAACTGATATATTACTAGGTGAATCTTTATCAAAACCATGCCAATTATTTGCCCAGTTTAATAATGTAGTATATAATTTTTTAAGGTAATCTTTTCTACATTCATCATCAAAAAAACTTAATGATACTTCATTACCTATATTAGATAAAGATGGTACTATTATAGCTTTATGTGTTAATCTGCCCGTAGGTGCTTCATCAGAACACAACACTCTCATATCATTGGTATCAATATATAATTGGTGTCTTTTTATACAATTAAATATTTGAAATCTATCATCAACATCATTAAATTTAATGTAAATAGATTTAATGGTATCATCTTTCAATATACCATTACCAGATAATTTCAAATCACTTATTGTAATCTCAATGTCTAATTTAGTGTGCATTCTTTTAATTCAAATGAGATTACAAAAGTATATAACTTTTTTTAATTATACAAATTTTTTATAAAAAAATAACCACTTATTTTTAAGTGGTTATTAATCATTTGATTAGAAGTATTTAAAATCATGTTGATGTTGTATATTTTGTAATAAATTAAAATAGAAGTCTATTGCATTTTGTACATCATCTAATGATGCTACTTCATTTGGTGTATGCATGTATTTAACTGGCACAGAAATTAAACCTGATATTACACCACCATTAGATAAGTTATATGCATCTGTATCTGTTCCAGTATTATATTTATTAATTTCTAATTTAAATTTAATATCATTTTCTTTTGCTGTATCTTTCATCAATTTTAAAAAGTTTCTTTGTATAGCAGGGGATTGTGTTATTACAATACCTTCACCTATTTTATAATCACCGTGTTTCTTTTTATCTATTAATGGTATATTGGTATCATGACATACATCTATACATATAGCAATATCTGGTTTTATTTGTTCGGTTATCATTCTAGCTCCTCTTAATCCAACTTCTTCTTGAACAGCATTTATAATGTATAAATCATAAGGCAATTTAATGTTTTCTTCTTTTAATTTTCTAGCTACTTCTGCTATAATATATCCACCTATTTTATTATCTAAAGATTTACTAAATATCTTATTATTAATTATTTCTGGTTTTCTATTAAATACAATAAATTGTCCTAATTCTATTCCCATTTCAGTAACTTCTTCTTTCGAAGAAGCTCCAATATCAATAAAAACATTATCTTGTTTAGGTGATAATTTATCTTCTTTTTCAATAAGATGAACAGGTACCCATCCAAATACACCTTTAATTAATCCATTATTTCCCATTATGTTAACATGTGTACCTGGTACAATATTATAATCAATTCCACCATTACCGATTACATTAATATAACCATCATCTGTAATATTATTTACAATAAAACCAATTTCATCAGCATGTGCTTCAATTACAACTTTAAATTTTTCAGCCATTATGTCATTGTTATGAATTATAGCTGCAATTGAACCATAATTATCAACATGAAAATTATCAACATATTTTGATAAATAATTTTTCCATAATAGTTGTCCTTCTAATTCATATGTAGAAGGAGAGTTTGTACTTAAATAATCTATTAAAAATTCTTTATTCATTGTTTAATTTTTTTTTAAATTCTTCATCGAATGGTTTAATATACTCTATTATTTGTTTTCTTATATCATCATCAGATATATCTTTATATTTATCTTTAATATTGAAATATAATTTCTTTTGATCTATATCTAATTGTTTAATATTATCATTATATACACTTATATAATCCTTTAAAATATCGATATTTTTATTTATATTTAATAGTATATCATTATATTCTCCTCTATCTTCTATTTCATTTTCTGTTATATACTTCTTTATATCATCTAATTTACTTAAATAACTTTTAATATCTTCTTCTTTATCAGATATATACTTTAGGTTATTTAAATAATCTAATCTTATTCTTTTTGCTTCATTTAGATATAGTAAATCTATTTTCATTATTATTTACATTATTTTTCACAATCACATTTTTTATTGCATTTACAATTATCTTCAATAGGTATAAATTTCTCATAAACAGAATAACTTCTAGACATTGTACCATCATCATAAACATTAACAATTGTATCTTCTATAATATTACCTTTAATGGATTTTTTATTTTTGTAAGCATCCTTAATTAATTTATCTTCAATATCTACATAGTATTCTTTACCATCTTTTGTAACAGCTACATAATACTCTTTTTTAACGATTTTTGCTTTCATAATTTTTAGTTTTTAATTTTTAATTTTAGTTTATATTATTAATATTATATAAAAGTTTATTTATTTTTTGTTTTCGTTCAAATAATATATTTGTTTGATTTTTTACAATAGAAAACAAATACCACTTATTAAAATGGTAAATATAAAATTGATTGTTTGTTTTATCATAAAAAGAATCACCATCTTTAGGATTTGATGGTGGTTTAGTTAAATACATTGTCATAAAAAATCCCCATATAATATATATATAGGGATAATTTTGTATTTTGTTTTTATTATTTTTGTTTAAATGAATCTAAGAATTTAAATAGAATCTATCTTATCAAATTTTTTAATGTAATCATCTAAAAATTCAGATATAACTTTTTTCATTTCTTCTTTTGGGAAATCTTTTCCGCCATCACCAATACCCCAATGATTTTTACATGTTGCTAACATCATCTTTTCCCATTTATTTCTATTATCCTTAATATCTTTTACATATTTACCTTTATCATCTAAGAAGTTTCTTTTAAAATATCTATAATCATCTTCTGATATTTTATCAGAATCATTTATATAATGTTTAAATTTTTTAATCATATTTTTATATTTTTTTAGTACATATTAAAAATAAAAAATGGGATTTTAAATTAATCCCATCAATTTTAACATTTCTTTAACTTTTATCCAATCAACATATGGTCGATGTCCATGTTCATAAACTAAAGGACAACCAAGTGCAGCATCATCTATATAAATATCTCCATATGCCTTAGGAGATGTTGTCCAATTTTTTTGTGTAGGATTTGTTTGTATACCATATAAAGGTATATCATTTTCATTAAACCAATTTACAGCATCCGTTAAAAAATTACCAGTGATATCATCTATATTATCATCACCAGTATCATTATTTTCCAATCTATCACTTCTCATTGTAAATAATATTATATTATGTCCATTATCTACAAGTTCCTTTAATACTGGTATTGCACCAATATCTTTTCCAATAGATGGAAACTCATGTGATACACAAGTTCCATCAAAATCTAATACAATATTCATTATTCTGTTTTATAAGGTTTTAAGTTTTTCTTTTTAGCGGTGGTTGGTAACATTTCAATTATTTTACCATTTTCGTCAATGTATTTATATAATTGTTTACCTGCTTTTGTTTTTCCACCTGGAATTAATTCATCTTCTGGTTCTTCTCCAAAAATTTCTAATTTTATACATCTTTCTACTTCGTCTTCAACATGTTTAATATTATTAATAATATTATTCATTATTATTTTTTTATAATATCCTACAATATCACCATCCATATTTTCCATCATCATTTTAACAAAATCAGGATTTCCTATTTTATCTTCAAATTTAATTGTTACACTAATAGGGTGATTTCTCTTAAATGATTTAAACATCATTTCAGATGGATCAAATTGATGAGTAGATTGTGTTTGTTCTATTGTTTGTCTTTGAACAACAGGATTCTTTTTTAATCTAATATCTCTTCTTTTTATAGCTTCTTCTTCACCAAATGCCATCTTTTCGTCTTCAAATAATTGATCTATTTCACTTAAAGGTTTAGGAGCAGGTGTTGGTGGTTGTTGAACTGGTGGGTGCTGATTTTTTTTAATAAAATCTTGATATGCATCATCGTCATTATCATATACTTTATATTGTGATACATCAGTATTTGTATTATTAGGTATAGGTAAATCTTCAACTTGTTTAACTATACTTTCATTAACCATTTGTTGATTTGGTAAATTATCAATTGGTTTATTTACAACTTGTGGTGGCATTTTAACGTCTGGTATATTTGATGTATCTGTATTCTTTATTTTTTGAATTACATCTTGTTTTACTGATGGTGTATTAAAAAAAGATACAGGATCAATTTCACTTGATTCATTTAATGGTGGATTATTTATATTTGTATTTTGTTTTGATACAAATGGTAAATAATATTTATTAAAGATATCTTTTTTAATCATTTGTCCATCTGATAATTGATAAAATATATCTTGTTCATCAACAATTGTTACAATCTTTCTTTGTGCATCATCTTTTTTATAAAATTGGCTCATTTTTGTCTAATTTTTTTTATATATAGTAAAAAGTTTAATTATTGTTTAAAAAATAAATACTTAATAATGCCTATTATAAAAAAATTTAATCAATTTGATAAAAATTTTATGGATAATAATGAAAGAGATCAAATGGAAAGAGAATTAAATTATCGAAAAATAAAAAGAATGAATGATGATAATGATATTTCATTTGATTTTATTAAAAAAGAAATAAAATTTGAAATAGATAATAATATTTATCATAAAATATCAATTGGTAATACAATTGAAGAAATAGACGGTTCAAAAAAATCATCAATTCATATAGAATATGAAAGTGATAATTTAGGCAGAATAAGAATATTCAAACCAGAAAACGAAGCAAGAAAAGGGTTTTTTGAATATAACGGAAAAATGTTTAAAATAAATGTTACTGAAGTTAGAGAATTTTTTATATTTTTAAGCACGAAAATCAAATAATTTTTATTACCTTTGCATCATAAATTTTTTATATTATGAGTAAAGAAGTATATAATATTAAAGAAATATTGTATAATACAGTTGGTACTGTTAACCCCAATTATATTATTCACATATTAAAAACAAAGAAAAATGTAAATGTTGATTCTGATCAAAATTATGCATTAAGATGGGCATCATACTACAATGAAATAGAAATATTAAAGGAATTACTTAAATTTAATAGTGTAAATCCATTAGATTTTAATTATCATGCATTCGAACTTTGTATAGAAAAATCTAATTTAGAAGTTTTTAAAATTTTAATAAATGATAAAAGAGTAAAAAATAAAATAGATAATCTATTAAAAACAATAATTTATAATTGTCTACATTCTAATAAATTAGAGATATTATCATATTTCTTATCATTACCAGATATAAAAATAACCGACCATATTAATAACCTATTTACTGATTTTATTGAATATAATATGAATGATTATAGATATGAAATATTAAATATGTTATTATGTGATAATAGATTTGATCCTTCTTATGCAAATAATAAAGCACTTAAACTTTCAATTGAAATTAAAAATTATTCATATATTAATATATTATTAAAAAACAAAAAAGTGTTATCTAAAATAGATTCTGATGATATTAATACATTAACAGAACTAAAACTAATACCATATTATAAATCTAAAAAAATAGAAAGAACAATTTAAACCATCTTAAAAAGATGGTTTTTATTTTTTAATATATACTAAAAAATATATTTTAAGTATGAGTAAATATATAGAATTAAAATATAAAGGAAAGATATATACTGAACCATATCAGATAGAAGAAATTTTAGTTAAAGAAAAAATGTCATGGTTTATTGATGCCGAAACATTTAAAACCAGATTAGAAATTTTAAATGATACACTAGTTTTTAATGCTGGTACATGGTATAATGGTGTATGGAAATTTGGTGCATTTAGAGGGGGAGAATGGAAATTTGGTACATGGGAAGATGGTGTTTGGTTTAATGGTGTTTGGAAAGATGGACTTTTTAAAGATGGAATAATATTCAATGGTACTTTTTATCAAGGTCAATTTTTAAGAGCTAAATTAAGAACTAAAAATCAAGATGGTACACAAACTAAAAGAGAATTTGTTGATTGTGAATTATCTCAAAATATTATTGAAATATAATGATTAAAAACTTTAATGAATACGTATTAGAAGGTAATGATTCCTTAAAAGATGAAAGAAAACAAATTTTAGATTTTATAGGTCATAATAATTGGAATATTGTTATGAGAAAATTAAATAATATTAGATTTTCTGATTTTAGATATAAATTTGAAAATGCATTAAGAAATATTAAATTGAGTATTGATTTTATAGATAAATATAAAGATTTAAAATTATTTCCGTCTTTTATTGATAATGTTTTAGACAATCCAAATTATAACGAAGAAGAATTAATTAATATTATAAAAAAATTTCCTGATTATATAAACTGGTATAATGTATTCTATAATAAAAATATACCATTATGGTTTAAAAAAGAAAATTATGATAAAATTTATAACGATAGCTTAAATAGTTATGATATAAGTGTACCAATGAATATAAGAATTAAAAATACCAAAAAGGCGTTGTCTGTATTAAAAAATAATGAATAATATGAAAATAAAAAAGTTCAATGAATTAAATGAAAGTATAGATTCTATATTTAATTATAAACCATCATATTTAAAAGATGTTATTTCTAATATAATAGAAATAGTAAGAGAAGAAAATAGAGTATCTGAAAAAGATTTTAAAAGATATGATGATATAATAGAATCAACTAAATTATCTGTTCATAATAATCAAGATATTTTAAAAAATATAGAAGAACATGAAAAACTAGGTTATAGGAAAAAATATAGTGCAGAAATAATCTATGATAAATTTTTTAAATAATTATTAGTTTCAAAATCATCAATTACTTTATCTATTAAATATTCAAATAGACTTAGATCTACAATATCTTCTATTATTAATCCATCTGTTTTTAAAGTATAAATATATAATATACTAATAGCATATAATAATGAAACCATATTATCATCTGTTATTTGTGAAGCATCAATAAAATCATCTTCTCCTATAATATTTACACCAACTAATGCTATATCATTATATTGTAAACCATCATATATACCTTCATTATCATCTATTGGTATACCCTTCATAATTTCTTTTTCGGTTATAATAAAAAGATAATAGCTATCATTTATAATAGCAACACAACCTAGATTGGAAATATTATTATCTTTTAAGTAATCATATATCATGAAGATATATATTAATTTATTAATGCCTTTTTTAGTGATAAAATGTAATTTATTAAAAGTATTAATGGATCTGGTGAAATTGATATATTATTATTATATTCATTTTGAATATTTAATATTAATGAACCCTTTTCTAATATTTTTTCGATATGGTATTCTTTTAGATATTCAAAAAAAGGTCTTCCTAATTGTTCAAATACTTCTTCATAATTTGTATAAAAATTATTCATGACATAATCATAGTTTATAATAGGATTTAAATCACCATCAATTATAAATTTATATACATCAACAACTTCTGTATTTATATCGGATTCTATTATAGATAAATCACCTGATTTTATAATATGTCCTAATAATTGTATAGATTTTCTTAAATCTGGAAAATATTTATTAACAATTTTTTTAAATGGTTCTTTATCATTATATAAATCACAATTCTCTTTTTTACAAATTGCCCTTAAATAATTAACTTGTTTTTCATATAAAAATTTTCTTTCATTTGAACCAATTGGATTAAAACAAATTTCAGTAAATCTGGATCTTAATTCTGGTGTTATTTTATGAATATGATTCGTAGTAAATATAAATCTAACCCTATCATGATGAGTCTCAACATATCCTTTTAATGCATCTTGTAATTGAACACTCGCTCTATCAAATTCATCTAAATATATAACTTTATATCCATCTATAGAACTAAAATCCAATGTATCTATATAATTATCAATTGTATTTCTTAATACATCAATTCCATTCTCCATTGATGCATTTATTTTAATAAAACTGTTTTGTTCTGATAATATATTCGCTAATGTGCTTTTTCCTGTGCCTGGTGTACCATATAAAATCTTATTATCAAAGACACCATTATTAATAATGGATTCTATTCTAGGTATTAATATCATCTGTTTTAATGTTTTTGGTCTATACTTTTCCCAAAACAACAATTCTTTTAAGTTTGCCATATTCTTTATTTTGTTATGTTTATATTATCAATATTTTCTATATAAAATATTAAAAATTCATTATCAAATTTAATACTATTAGTATTCATTTTTTCTATCTTAATTCTACGAAATAGTTGTTGCAATATTTCATATTTTTCATTAAAAATTATATCTATTGTATTTTTAGATAATTGAACTTGGAAATATGGCCAAATTGTTGTACCATAATCGTTTACTTTCTTAAACTTTTTTACAATTTGTAAGTTACAATCACCATAATACCAAAATTTTAATATCACATCATATTTTTATTTTTTAATTTAAGTCGTTTTTGTTGATATTTTTAAAAAGATCAACATATTGAATTTTATTTTTATACTTTTCTAAGAATATATCAATATCTGATGGTTTATTAAGTAATTTATTTAATTTATTTTTTCTTTCAGTTAATATATCAGTTTTTATTTTTATTAACATTTTAGCATCAATTCTACTAACTCCCATAGATTCAATAAATGGATATTTTAACATTTGTTGTTCTATTAATTGTCTATCATAATAATCATCAATATTTACTTTAAATATTATTATTTCGTTTATCATTTTAAATCTAATAAATTTTTAAGTATCTGTTTATCAATTTCTTTTGTTAATTCTTTAACCAATTCATGTTCAAATATATTATTAAATGATGTCATATTTTTCTCAATATAATCGACCATTTTAATAATATTGTCTATTTTTTCTGATTTTGATATTTTATTTAATTTAACTAATCTTTTATATAAATCATAATTTATTTTTACTTCATAAAAGTCTTCTGAATTAGTACAATTATAAATTTTAATTATACTATTATTAAATAATTTTAGATCTTTTGTTTTTTTAACATAAAAAACATTTTTTTCACCATATTCATATTCTGTTCTCATTTATGTTATCTAATATTTTATTTAATTTGTTTTCTCTTCTTTTCATTAATACATCTGTGAAAATATCAATCCATGCTATTCTAGTTTCATTTTCTCTTTTTCTATTTAACATATTAATACAATTTTTAACATGTGATGTTTCCATATTTTTTATTTTAATTTCTTTCCCGTCCTTCATAACCCATATCATATCCATACCAAATTCTTTGTATTCTGATATTACGTCATCATATATGGAATTTATTTTTATATCTTTTTTCATTATAATTTACATACGTTTTTCTTAATCTTTATTTTGTCATGTCCTCTTAATATATTTGCGTATCTAACATATATCATATTATCATCTATAAAAAAATCAGATATAATACCACGATCTTCTATATCACCTATTTTAATTGTACTTTTATCTTTTAAGACTGAATATATTTCAAATCTATTATTGTTTAATAAATTGGGTTCAAACTTAATATGTTCATTATTAAGTTTATCTCTTAACTCTTTAATTTCTCCGTTTGTTAAATTAGATTCATTCATGATTATTTTATTATTTTTTATTTTAATTACACATTTTTACACTTTTGTTTTTTATATATAGTTAAAAAATAAAAATGTTTATGGATAAAAAAATAGAAATGAGCCAGTTTAAAACAATTAAAATATCACCAAAATTGCATAATGATATTAAAGAATACTGTAATAAAAATAGTTACAAAATGAATAATTGGATAGAAAAACAATTAGAAAAAATAATAAATTGTTTAAATGACAAGAAAAACAACTGAACAATTTATAGAAGAAGCTAAAAAATTCATGGTAATAAGTATGATTATTCTTTAGTTGAATATAAAAATAACTCGACTAAAGTTAAAATAATATGCCCTAAACATGGTATTTTTGAACAAAAACCAGATGCACATATTCAAAATAATGGGTGTTATATGTGTAATGAATCTAGATGAGAAAAAGAAATAAAAAAATATTTAAACAAAAATAATATAAAATTTGAGTCACAAAAAAAGATTTAAAGATTGTAGATATAAATACCCATTACCATTTGATTTATATTTATCAAAATATAATTTATGTATAGAATATGACGGAGAACAACATTTTAAAACTAAAGAAATTTGGGGAGGAAAAACCCAATTAAAAATAATTAAAAAAAGAGATCAAATAAAAAACGAATACTGTAAAAATAACAATATTAATTTATTAAGGATAAAATATGATGAAAATATAGAAGAAAAATTATTTGAGTGTCTTAATAGCATCAGTAAACCAATCGGGTAAAAATTTATAATTATATCTTAATATATTAGAAAAAGATTCATCAATTATATAAGTTTCTGCAAAATCATCATCTGATCTAATAGAGCGACCATAACTTTGTATAATATCAGCAACAGTCCTCCATGAATACCAATCTTTATTATCTTTTTGTCTTTTTTTAATTTTATTACTTGAAATATTTGGATATGGTATCTTCATGATTATTTGAAATCTAGATAATTCATCTTTAAGGTCTACACCGGACATCATCGAAGGACTTACCAATATTGTTGGTTTAGTGGATGTTATATGTTTATATAATGCTTGATCTCTATCATCTGATTTATGGAATATAAATCTATCATCATTTTTATAATATTCTTGTAACCAATTTGATAGTTCATAATTTGTTGTATGAATTATACCTTTATTATTTTTATTCTTCTTTATTATTTTATCTATAATTAGTTTTTGTTTTTCCCATGTTTTTTCTTTTTCTGTATATGTCATTTTACCAACTTTTATATAATAAATTGGTCTATTTCTAACTTTAAATGGTGATGGTACACTGTAATAGCAGCATAATTTAGTATCTAATCCATTCATATATGCAAACATATCTTTGTCTAATATAGTACCAGACATAAATATAACATGATCATAATGTTTCCAAATAACATCATATAAATATTTATTTGACCATACTGGTTGAATTGAATAGTTAGTTGGAAATATTTTAGATTCATCTTTATCTATATCAATAACCCAATTATTAATATTACCTTCTTCTCCATCTATATCATTTATAAATGCAGTATATGATTCTTTTGCTCCATTTATATTTGTTATATATTTACTAATTTTAATTTTTTCAGACTGTATAATAGAAGGATTTCCCAATTTCTGTAATAATGATTCTGATATTTCATCCAATATATTTAAAAAGTAATTTTTAACAAAATCAATATAATGAAATATGTTCTTAACTTTTGATATTTCACGATATACATGATTAATATTAGTGTCATTAAACCCCATTAATTTTAAACTTCTGTGTGATATTTTCATTGATATGTAATCACATAATACTGATTCAAATGAGTCTGCTTCATCTATTATTAATACATTAGATTTTTTTTCTTCTATTAATTTAGGTAAAAATAAATGAATTGTATTAAACAAGTGAAAATTGGTCATCGCTGTATTTGTTGATTTCCATTCAGAAAAGGCTCTATCATAAGGACAATCTGTACATTTTTTCTTTAATGCCTTATTAAATTCTTTACCTTCTGCACAAGAACAATTATAAGTATCACATGTATAACTATTTCTACCCTTTAAACTTTTCATAAAAGGGAATTCTTTAACATATTGATTTTGAAGTATTTTACTATTAGTTAGTATATCGAATCTTGCATCATCGTTTATATAGTTTAAATACCAATTCATGAACATAACAGAAAAAAATGATTTACCTATTCCTGTTGGAGCATTAATAAGTATATATTTTTTGCCTCTGTTTATATTTGTTTTGGTAAAGTTTAATGCATCTATTTGTATATCCCTTGGGTTATATTTTAGGGGGTGATAAATTTTGTTTTCGTACATTTAAATATAAAATAGTTTTTTAAAATATAGATTGAATATGATAAAATGTTTTTAAAAAGTTAGTTTTTTAAATTAATATATAGTTTTATAAAAAAAATGAGAAAAAATTAAAAATATGAAAACGTTTAAACAATTTGTTAGTGAAAGTGTAAATAGTCTTATAAAAACTAAACAAAATAGTATAGATAAAACTTTAAATAAGTTTAAGAAATATAAGATTGGTGATATAATAAAAGTCAATTTATTTGATACAGATAGATATATTAATTCAGAAATTGTTATATCTCCATATTGGAATGATAATGAGGATTGGATGCAAGTTGTTATTAATTATAACAATGAAACATGGTCAGCATATTGGTCTATAAAAGATAAAGAATGGAAATTGAAAGATAAGATTTAATATATAGTTAAAAATAAAAATGGTGATATGAAAATTAAAATTTATAATGATAAAACATTTAATATTTTTTACGAGAAAGGTGATTTCGTTAAAATTATTAAAAACGAAAAATATGGTAAACCAGAAAATATTGATTTGTGGGGAGAAGTATTAAAAGTAACAGGAAAACCAATTACTGCTAAATTAACTATTAATACAGAAAAAGGAGAAATAGAAGAATATGTATGGAATGTTGTACCAGTTGACGAAAAGGGGGTAGAAATAACAAAAGATCAATTATTTAAGATGGTACCAGTAAAAGAAAATAAAAATTATGAAATAGAAATGTTTTCTGATAGAACAATCTTAAAATTTGAAGAATTTAATTAAAAATCGAGTTTTTAAATTAAATATATAATATTAAAATATGGTAGAACCAAAAAAAAACGATTATGAAAAATATTAAAAATTTTGAAAATTTTGTAAATGAAGAAATAGATTTTTTCGGTAAAAAATCAAAATTAAAATCAGAAGAAAGAAAAGATGATTGGATATTTGATAAAATAGTATCAAAAATTAAAAATAATTTTGATCCATCAAAGATCACAGTATCAAAAAACATAGGTATTAGAACGCCTTATTACCTACCTGGTCAATATCATTATAATACAGGTGACGAAAAAATTACAATTGAAGTACAATGGTCTCTTGATGAAGAATTATCATCAGCTGTTTTTTTGATTGGTGGTGTAAAAATGGATACAGATTATTATAAAACAAAAAGATTTGCTCAATTTTTAATTGATGAATATAAAAAATATATAGGTCCTGAAAAAGCAAGAGATTTTGTAAAATAATAATTTTTTTATTTAAAAGGTGAATCTAAAAATTCACCTTTTTTATTTTATATATACATAAAAACTCATATTTAAATGTCAGATTATTTTAATAATTTTTTTTATAGACCATATAGAAATACACAATTTAAAGTATCATTTAAAGATTATAAATTAAATACAGGTGATGATGCTTATTCTATTCTTTTTAAAGGATTTAAAGAAAAAATCAGGAAAAATATTGTTAATGAATTAATAAAGAATAAAGATATGTCAGAAGATAAGGCTACCATATTTACTGATAATTTATTATCACCAAATTATAAAAAACATATAGATATAAATAAAGAGATAGAGAAATATTATAATGATGGATTATCATCATTAGAATCTGCAAAAAATTTAATAGATAAATATTATAAAATAACTGTTATTAATAATGATAATGAATTAGATGTTAAAGATGATGTTATATTAGAATCATTAAAAATTGTATCAAATAGTTTATTTTATAATTTTATTAATAGGTTAAAAAATTTAAAACTTAAATTTATTTTAAATAATCAATATATTAAAGGTATTAATAACTCTTTAAATCACGATAATTATGATATTTATTTTGAAACTAATAGTATTAATAGTACAGATGTAAAAAGAGAATTTAAATATAGTAAAATATTATCTACTGTTGTTACATCTATTGATTTATATACTGATAATAATATTCAGATAAAATTTTATATTGGTATTGATCATTATTCGTATTTAAATTTTGGGTATATTATAAATAACAAAAGAATAAATATAGGTAAATTTAAGTATAAAACTATTGATATTAAAAAAATATCAGATATTATAATATCAAATGATACCGATATAAATATTGATATATTATCTAATAAATTTTTATCTACTTTAAAATTAATAAATCATTATAAAAAAGTATTTATAAATGTTTTGCATTTATATGATGATATTGATGTTTATATATCAATAAATAATAATAAATTTTGTGTGATTATAGAATCAAGTAATAATGATGTTATAAATAAAAAATATTTATATAATATAATAAATGATAATATTTTTAAAAAAATGCCATTTAAATATAAATGGTCAATAAATACAAATATATATAATAAGGTTTATTATTATTTTACTATTGATTAACCATATTATATTTATATATAATAAAAATTAATAACAACAATATGCCATCAAAAAAGAATAGTTTTGTAAGTATTGCAGAACAAATTAGTTTACTAAATAAAAATTCTGTTGAAGTTTTAAGTAGAATCAGTGATATTGTATCAAGTAGTGATTCTGTTGTAAATGTAACCCAATTAGATGAACAAGGAAATGAAACAAATTATTCATTACCAACAGTGGGTAAATTACAAAGTGATATTAATACTATAAATAATAATATTATGAGATTATCAGGTTTAAATGATAATAATGTACATATAATAGATGGAAAATCAACTAAAAAAGTATATTTATCAGATTTAAATAGAGAACCAAATAATATTAATTTACTAGGTAAAGTTACTCAATTTAATTCAAAAAATAATTGGTTTTTTGAATCATTAATGAATCCTTTAATTTCTTTACAGTTTGATATGACTGATAAAGTTGATAGAACAGTAGATGGTGTTATATCAAGAAGATATATAGTATCATTTGAAAGAGATTCTGATGGTGAATATACAACTAATGGATTAAAATCTAGAAATGATTTTATTGATAAATTTGTTAATAATGATAATATAAATTATAATGACTTTATTAATTGGTATACTAATCCTACAAATTTAGGTGTTATAAATAATAGAACAATGAATTATGATGAACAACATTTTACATTTGATTATCAAGAAATAACAGAACATGGTATATTTTCAATTTTAAAACAAGATATAGATACAATAAATAATAAAATGTGGTATCATATTTACCCATTTAATTATGCAACATTAAACGGAGAAGAAAAAACACTTAAATCAGGTGATGAATTAGTTTTAAATAAACAAGAGTCTGTTACTAGATGGAAGATTATAGAAACTAGTGTAGCAGAATCTGATTTTAGAATAAGGGTAGAACGAATTGAAGGTTTTGATCCGCTTCCAACAGGAACAAATATTTTAAAATTTTATGGTAATGTAAGTATTAAAAAAACTGTTAATATATCAGTTGGTTTTGATGAATACCTTGTTGTTTTTATGAAACCAACAAATAGTAAAAATAGAATTAAAGGAAGTGTTTGGTCTAAAGGTACTGGATTATACACAAACGATTTAGTATTAAGTACTGATAATAGTGTATCTATGGCAAAATATTACTTAGACACTGTTTATGATTATGGTGAATTATTAAGAGATTTAATAAATAAAACCATACCAAGTCAATATGCAATAAAACCAGATTCACCAGTATTAAATAATGAAAATTTTAAAGTTGTTCAAATAAATAAACATTTAACTAATACGTCTGATACTAAAAAATTAAAAGATCTAAATTCAGAAAAGAATAAGATAAAAACAAAATTAGATCAGGTAAATAATTCAATATCACAAAAAAATAAAGAGTTATCTGTAAAAAAATACCAAACAATTGCAGAAAAAGATAAATCTCAAAATGAATTAACTAAATTGGTACAAGAACAAGAATCATTATCTAAATTGATGCAATCTATAACTACACAGATAAAGAGTCAAAGTAATACATTAACAAAAAGTGAACCTAAATTTAGAGTAAGGGGATTTTGGAATATGCCAGAACCAAAGACACAAGCTGGATATAGACCACAAGAGGTAGTACAATTTAATATACAATATAGATATTCATCTAAAAGTGGATTAGAAAATCAAACAGAAGGATATAGTGTAATTACATCAAATGAAGAGGTTAGAAAAACTGGTTATTTTTCAAACTGGGTATCAATAAAATCAGATTTAAGAAAGAGAGTATACGATGACATGAAAAGAGAGTGGGTATGGAAAATAGAAGATATATCAGAAGCAGATACTCCTAATATTAATCAATTAGATATACCAATACAACAAGGGGAAAAAGTTGAAATTAGAGTATCATCAATATCAGAAGTTGGATATCCAGATTCAATAATAGAAAGTGATTGGTCAGATATTATAACAGTTGAATTCCCAGATGATCTAAATGATATATTAGATTCTAATCAATATATATTAGAAGAAGCATCACAAGATAACATGGTTATTCAATTTGAACAAACATTAGAATCAAAAGGAATAAATAGACATGTTAGAGATTCTTTTACATTAAATGATCAATTTATTGCTCACTATGATGATAATATACAAACAGGATATAAGGATGATACAGGTGAATCCTTTACATTAAAAGAATATCTTGAATATCTTACAAATAAAATAAAAAGTTTAGAAGATATTGTATATTCTGCTAAAGGTAAATTAAAAGTATCTATTTTTAATGGTATAGATGAAATAAATGTAGATAATAATTCAACAGTTAATTTAGATTTTATATGTGAAAAGAACGCAATAAGAACAATTGGATCACAGTACAAAAATAATATATATGTTAATACAGATTATTATATAAAACTAGAAAATATATCAAATACACAATTATCATTTTTAGTTAGAGATAATTATAATAGCGGAACTACAATAAGAACAGGTTATGATAATTTACCATGTTTGGTTGATAAAGATAATCAATTTGTTGTACAAGAACCAAATCAATTTATCTATTTCTGTGATAAATCAGGCGGTGATTTATTATATAGTGGTAATACTTTTCATGATCCATCAATACCAGGATACTCTAAGATAAATAGTGCTATAATTAGCACAGATAAATTACCAGGTCTTAGTGGAGATTATATAAATAAAGGTAAAGATGGTAATCTAGAAGGAAATGGTTATAACGCATTAGGAGAAGGAACGCCACTTACTAATAATGATTGGTATATTGGTGATACTTTAGCAACTTTAATATGTCCATCTGTTAATTCGATAAATGATTTAATATCAATAGAAAATATTGGAACTAACTTTAAATCAGTTAATCCATCTAATTATATTATTATTCCATTTAATATATATTGGAGATTTAAAACGGCAATTGACACAATTGTAAATTTAAATACATTATCACAAGTAGAGCATAATAAATCCATAAGAATTAGATTAAATCCATCATCATTAAATTCTAGTTTTGAATTTAGTGTTAAATTTAATATTAAAAGAAAAAATAACTAATAAATGGAAAAAAGTTTTCAACTAATACGAACTAATCCAAGATTAACAACTAATATTAAATTAGTTGTTGATAGTAAATATAATTTATATTTTGAAAGTTTTGATTCTTGTAAAGAGTTAAGTGATGATAAGTATAAACATAAATTATTAAATAAAGAGGCATTATTAGAAGATGAATTACCAAAATACTATGACTCTTTGCCAAAAAACTTAGCATTTTCACCTAAAACTGATTTTGATGTAAATATAATGTATGATTCATTCAACAATCAATTTGATGATACATATTTTGCGGGTGCTAAAAATGCTGAAGATCAATGGTATAACGAAGAATTTGAATATTTTGCACCATTATATATTAAGAAGGGTAATATACCAGAGAAATTTATAATATTAAGAGTAGATGATCCAGGTATTTATGATATTTATGATACTGATTATAGATTAATTGGTTTAAATAAAGATAATTTTAGAAGTGAAATAATTGATAAATGGAAATGTGTAAAAGTTATAGATCTAAGTGAAAACTCTAATTTTGGTAATTTCTTAAAAAGAAATATAAATGATAATAATAGATTTCCTGAATTTTCATTCTTTTTTGATACTAAAAAGTTTAACTTTTCAAAATGGTCTGGATTAAATTATAAAAATGGTATTTATACAACTAGCGAAACAATACTAGATGATAAATTATATTATGAAAATCCCCATTTTGTATTAGAAGATTTTATAACAAAAGGATTTGAAAATAACGGATTAATATATCCATATATACTTAATATTAAATATTTATTTGATGATAAACCAGGAGATCCAGATAAATACAATGAATATTCTATTAATAGATATTTTGGATTTTATATCGATAAATTTGAACATATAAAATCTTTAACAACTTATGATCTTGATGATCTTGATGATAATGTAAATATAAGAATAGAAAATAATATATTTGTTGATAATAATGATAATGCAGTAAACCCATTTACTAATAAAATAAAAGAAAATGGATGGATAATGTATAATAACAAACTTTACGAAATAAAAAAACTGAACAATGGTTATTATAAATTAATATCAGATTTTGATATATCATCAAATGATATGACTATATTTAATTCTAATAAAATTAAAATAGAATATGTAAATAACAGAACAAATATAAAAAATTTAAATGATCAACTTGAATTAACAATAGATAAATTTATTAATAATGAAGGACACGTTGATGAATTACCAGCTGATTTATATTTAATTGAAATTGATGGTATATATCATGTTTTAAAAAATGATAAATATTTTGATAACACAACTAATAAATATATTAATAATTTTTATATAGGCGGAGATTATGCAATTACATCTGATAATAAATATTTAAAATATTGGAAAGGTGGTGTTAATAATACTATAACAAAGAAAATAGTAAATGATGATATACCATTACAATATAATATTTATAGATTAAAATTTTCTGATATAAAAGATTTTGACTTTGATAGAATAAATACAAGATATTCTGATTTTGAATATGAAAAAAATGTTTATGTAGAAACAGAAGAAGATAAATTAAATGCAATTGAATATAGAGATTTTAGTGTACCAAAAAGAGTTAAAACACATGATAAAGGAAGCAATGGACAATACAAACCATTAAATATATCATCAGAATATTCAGCAGGTGACGAAACATTTGAATTATTGGATAATAGTATAAGTTATATATGGGAAAAGAACCAAAATATATGTAAATGGGGATATATTGGTTCTATAAGTCATTCTGATTATATCTATAAATTAAATAACTCTAAAAAACACGGCGGTGTTTATAATAGAACTACAAATTGTGATACATCAGTATCTAGTGTTAAAGAAAAAACACATGACTATTTTTATAGAATTGGTAATTTTTTTAGTAAAAAAGATGATAATGTTGTTGAACAATTTAATGCAGGTGAATGGGACACAGGCACATATTGGACGTACTTAAATAATACATTAATATGTTCAAATAACACATCAGAAAATAAATCTATTTATACTACATATTTAGGTACAGATAATTACTATTATGTATATTTAAGGATAACAATTGATGATGCAATACCCAATAATAATTGGTCTGTTGGTATATATGATAGTTCTTTTGATAATGGTAAATCAAATCAATTTACAACCGGAAATGATGTGATTATATCATTCATGGGTAAATGTAAAAATGGTTATATAACATTATATAGTGGATATGTAAATTGTACATTTAAAGAAATTATAGTAACAGAAATAGAATTTAATTACTATTTAAACCAAAGCACTAATATTCAAACATCATTATTAGATAATGATAAATTTGACTTATCACTATATGAAGCCAATTACTTTGATTATTTTAAGTATTTCTTTAATAATAAAATGTATATAGAAGATAATGGAAATTTATATAAAAAATATTATAAAAAATATTCATATTTTAATGGAGGTGATAATGAATTACCAGCATCATCATTATTTAGAGGAATTGAATATAAAATAAATTCAATTGAAGATATTGTATTTAATAATGACGGATCAATTAGAAGTATAATACCAGGAGGTGGTAATATTTTTAATGAATATAAACTATCTGTTATATTAAATGATAGATATCATTATTATGATTTTGATGAAAATTCAGGAGTATATAGTAATCCTATTTTTATAAATAGTGTATCATCACCAATTGACGATTTAAATGCTACATTAGACTCACCCGATAAGAATGGTATACATGTTATTGTCAATTATAATTTTAAAAATATTATTATAATAATAAATCAAAATATACCAATAAATAAAGAATGGATATCATTTAATAATACTAAAGTATTTGGAGAATCAAATGGTATATATTATTCTAAAACTAAAGATGATTATAATACTATGCCATCTGTAGATGGATTATCTATCAATACATATGATCCAAATAAATTAACAGCTTATTATTTTATTCAATCGATGAATAATTTAAATGAAAAGGGTATATTTGATCAACATATAATATATTATGAAATAAATGGTAATAATGTTAGTAAATTTAAATTAAATCAATTAAATAATAAGATACCTAGTTTTTATGTTGAAGTATCTTTACCTGATGATATTTTATTAAAGAAAAATTCTTATAATATTTATCCAATAAAAGGACCATCTTATAATATCTATGATAAGTATATGATATATCTAGATGATATGCCTGTTACTCAATCTATAATAGATCAACCATTATCTAGAAAAATAGTTATTAATAAAAAAGATGAAACTATAAATATAGTAAGGCATGGCGAAAGAATAGAGAATGATAAATTAATTAAAAGATTTATCGGGTATTATGATCCAGTATTTCATGATATTAATGTATTTAAACCTTTATATTATTGGTCAGATGAAAATAGGTATTATGGATTAGATAAAAATTATTGTTTTGATAATGATGTATCTGATTTTGGAACAATAAGAGAAATGGTATATTCGAAAGTTAGTGATGATGGTAATTTTCTAAAATTAAATAATATATCTACTGATAGAAGTATATATCCAATGGTTGATGAAATTGGATTATCACAAACAAGTAGAAATATATTTTTATCTTCGTGGGATAGTAATTTTTATTTAAAAACATTAAATGAACATACATTATATTCAGATTTTGTTAAGTCTCCAACTTATATTATATCATATCAAGCAATACTATCTGTTAATAGTATTTCAGTATCTGATCCATTAGGATTAGAATTTTATACAACCGGTGAAGAACAAGTGGGAGGAGAAGCATCTAGAAGAAGTGGTGCAGCAGTAACAACTTATAATATGATATATGGATTTAATAAGAATAACCCTAGCGATAAAATAACATTTAGATTTAATGTAACTAATTTATCAATTGTTTCTAAAACATATGGTGTTAAATTATATTATGATAAGTTAAATCAACAATCTAGTACATTAATATCTGATGAATCATTGGGTACAATAGGAAAAGATGTTACAATACAAAAAAATATAGAATTTAATAGACCAATAGAATATGATGATAATCAAATAAAAACTACAACTGTTTGTAGATTTGAATTTTATAGTTTAGAAGAACCAAGTGAAATATTATATAGTAATAATGATATAAGATTTGATCTATATAATGATGATATTAATTACGAAATATTAGAATATGAATTGCAAACTGGTATAACATACATACCAAATCAATCATATGATTTTAGTATGAAATTTAGAAATAATGGTAGAAATAATATTAAACCAACTCATAATGCTACTGTTAAATTGATGATAATAGATGATTCTATGTTAGATTATCATATAATGAGTGAACAAACAGTATCAGTAGGTACATTAGAAGTCGATGTATCATTCGATAATATAACATTTCCTTTGGTTGGTGGATTTACAGAGAAGAAAATTGTATTTGCAGTAGAATATCCGGTTAATATATTTGATTTAAATCAAGAAGATACAAATAATAGAGTATTTGTAGAAGAAACAATTGAAGTTGAGCAATATTGGAAAGTAGTAAAGGAACAAGAACCTATTTTTGGATCAAATGGTAGAATTGGTATGGTAGCAATAGGAATCGGTGATTATATTTATTATGGTATGGGTAGATCATCAGTTGGTTATAAGAGTGATTTTTATAAATATAATGTAAATACTAAAATTATAACAGAATTAGATAATAATATACCTAGAGCATTTTCATCAATATGTACAGATGGAACACACATATATATAACAGGTGGTATAAATTCTACAGGATATATTACATCAATATCTAGATATAATATAAATTTAAATACATTCGATTCTTATCATTTTACATTATCAGCGGGATTAGCTTATGCTGATTCATTTGTAAAAGGTGATTTTTTATGTATAAGAGGAGGTAGAACATCATCTGGATTATCTGATAAAAAATACACTATTAATGCCTATGGTGGAATCAATGAACAAATGGATAATAGTGCTATAAGTTCACAAAGAACATATGATAGTTCAAGTGTCATTTACGATGATAAATATTATAAAATTGGTGGTTATATAAATATAGATAACACAACTAATACAGGTACTAATATTTATAAATATAATAGTATATCATCATCTAGTAGTAATGATAATATAACAATATATAATTTTAGTCTTACTGATATTGAACAATTAGGAGGAAGTGGATCATCATTTCTTTTAAATGGTAATAAAATATATATGACACTATCAAATAAATTTTCATCAGATATAGATAATAAGATGTATGTTAATAGAATAAATTCTATAGTCGTTCAAGAATACGATAATTTATCATTTACAGGTATAAATAGAACATATTGTGCATTTGCTACATCAAATAACAAAGGATATATTATAGGAGGGGGTAAAATTATTAATAATAATCAATCTATGAATCCAGGTACTACAGATATATCAAATATTGAATTTGCTGATACTTATATATGGGAATTTGAACATATATTGGATATAACATTATCAACAACAAATTATACTGATTTAACAATGAAATCCTTTAGAGCTGGCGGTATTATAACAGATGGTGATATTTATTTTATTACTGAATATGGTATACAATACTCATTATCTAATACATTTATACCACTTCAATCTATTAATCACAATAGTTCATTATCAACAAATAGTTATAATTCTTTAATTAGTAATTTATTACCAGGTACAACATATTATTATAGATCATATGTAAAAGTTGGTGAACAATTATTTTTAGGTGAAACTAAATCAGTAACTACGTTAAATGGTATATATATTAGTCCAATATCAGTAATATTTCAACATGGTGGATATTCAATTGTATATCAAGTTATAATTGAAATAACATCTAGTTCTAATTGGACAATAAATAATACATATGGTACCTATTTTAATGTTTATCCATCAAGTGGCAGTAGTGGAATTAGTTCAATAACAGTTCAATGTGTTAGAGATAACGAAGATTGGAGTAATAAACCATTTACTATATTAACAAATCCTGATCATGGAGTAATATCAGTTAATGTTAGGAATATATACTTTTCAGGTGGAATTGCAGTATAAATAAAAACATATAATATATTATGAAAAACGATTTAATAATAACAAGATTTAAAAGTGAACCAATAATAGGAACAAAATCATATTATGAACCAAGGACATTTTTTGGTTCAAAAATGATAAATGTTGAGAATACTATAATAATTGATGAAAAGACGATACAATATAGTGAAATAAATGATAATACAAATAACAATGGTTATCAATACTATAATGATATATATGAGAATGAGAAAATATATTTAATAGATTTAATTGATATAAAAAATAATAATCATACAATTGTATTATCACCTCAATCTGATATGGATAAAATAACAAATACAAATTGGACTATAAATATACAATGGAGAAATATATTAAAAGAATATTTATTTTATAAAATAAAAGAAAAAAGAGTATTTAAAGGAATAAAATATAATGATGTTTTAGGTAACAATATAAACCTTTATATTAAAAATTATATTGATAAAAATATATTAAATAGATATGAATTAAATACAATTAATTTCTATGTTGAATATAAAACATTAGATGATGGGGATTTTAATAAAAAATCAAATTTACAATATAATCCAAAATTTGATGTAAATATTAAAAATCAAGATAATTTAATAAAAAATGCAAATTCAATTATTTTTGAAAATAATGTAGAATTAAATTATAAACAAACAAAAACATCAAAATTATATAAATTTGATTACTATTTTGTTCTAAACTTTATTAGAATATAAACCTATATCATTTAAAAATAAATTATTAAAATGGCAAATAATGATGATAAATTAAATATTTTTATTGAAGATACTAAATCATTAGAAAATAAAATGGATATCGAATCTAAAAATTGGTCAAAAATAGTAAAACAACAAACTAGAAATATATATGCTGATATTAAAAAATTAATAGAGTATCAAGCAGAAATAATTAGTTATAGTCAAATAGCATCAGAAGAAATAAAAACTTATGCTTTAATGTTATCTAAAAATAATACACAAATAAAAGAATTAATAAAACAAAGATATGAATTTTATTCTACTAAATATCAATTAAATGTTAAAAATGATACTGCTAAAAAATCATTAGTTGAAGCTGATATTGCAAGAATTAGACAAAGAAGTGAATTACTAGAAATACATATTCAATTTTTAAGAGATACTGCATCTAATTTAGAATCACTCAATTATGCAGTGAAGAATAGAATTGAATTAATGAACGCATTAGGGTTATAATATGAGTTATAATATCGAAATAATAGATGATTTATTAAAAGAAATGGATAATGAACCATTTTATATAAAAATATATAGATGGTATAAATTACAAAAATGGATAATTTATTGTTATTTGTTTAATAATAAATTTATAAGAAAATTAAGAAAATGAAATTAAATATAACAGAAGATAAAAGTAAAATCGTTTTAAAAGAATCAACACGAGAAGAATATCATCAACTTAAATTACATCTTACCAGAAAAGTAGATAACTATTTTTTTAAAAAAAGACATAAGATGGGATTATGGGATGGTAGTATAGATCATTTTAAAAACGGTATAATGAGATATGGTCTTTGGAAGGAGATATATAAATGTTGTAAAGATCATGGTTATAAATTTGAAATAGATAAATCACAATTTCCATTTGATTTAGATATAAAAAAAGAAGATATTGTAAATTTTTGCACAGAATATTTTAAAGATTATAGAGTAAAACCAACTGAAAATAATCCAGAAGGATATTTTATACCATATGAACACCAAACTGATGCAGTTTTTAATATGTTAAAATATAAGTTTGGTATAGTTGAAGTGGCAACCGCAGGTGGTAAATCTCTAATTTTTGCAGTATTTATGTTCTATATTCTTAAATATATTAATCCTGATTATAAATTCTTACTTATAGTTCCTCAAATGAGTTTGGTAACTCAGTTTTATGACGATATTATTGATTATAATTTAGGTTATAATAAGGAACAAAAAGAACCATTTGATTTAAGAGTAGAAGAGATATTTTCTGATAAACCAAGAAAAGTAAGAGATGGAATTAAACCAAATGTTTTTATCGGAACATATCAAAGTTTAATTAATTATCCAAAAGAATTTTTTGAACAATTTGATGTTGTAGTATGTGATGAATCACATACTGCAAAAAGTAAGAGTTTAGATACCATACTATCAAAAACTTTTGGATTTGCCAAATATCGTATTGGTTTATCTGGTACATATCCCAATAATGATTCTGCTGAATATCTTACCATACAATCCTTAATGGGTCCAAAATTAATTACTGTTAAAGCAAAAGAATTAATGGACAAAGGTTTAGTATCAAAAGTAAAAATTAATTCAATAATATTAGATCACAATGAAAATGAGTTTGCTGAAAATGTTTTTATGATTAAAAAAAGAGGGGATGGGAAAAGAGCCTATTTACTTGAAAAAGAATTTGTTCAGAAATCACTAAGAAGAAAATTATTTTTTAAAAAATTATGTGACAGATTTAATAATAACTCATTAATATTATTCCATAATATAGAGTATGGTAAAATGTTATATGAATATTTAAGAGATAATTGTATAAATAAACATTTATATTATGTTGACGGTACAACAATAAAAGAAAAAAGAGAAACTATTAAAAAATTAATGGAAATAACAGAAGATAAACCAAAAATATTGGTTGCATCTTTTGGTACTTTTTCAACAGGAATAAACATAAAATCGATATTTAATATTGTTTTTGCGGATAGTTTTAAATCTGATAAATTAATTAGACAGTCCATTGGTAGGGGATTAAGGTTGCATAAAGAAAAGAGTAAATTAGTAGTATTTGATATTACAGATAAATTATCAAAAAAGTATAATAACATATTATATAATCAATATATAAGTAGAAGAGATAAAATCTATCAAAAACAAGGATTTCCTGTTAACGAGATGAAAGTTAAATTATGATAATAGATGAATATATAACTGTAAACAATAGAAAATTAAAGAATTATTATAAATCAATTGGATATGATGTTTCAACTGATAATTCTATTGTTAAAATAACAGATTTACCACATAGTAGTCATTATAAAATAGATGTTAAATGTGATATATGTGGAAAAACCAAAAAAACCCAATATCATAATTATTACAAGAATACTAATGGTTTAAAAGAAGATTATTGTTGTAGTAAGAAATGCGCAAACAATAAATGTAAAAAGAGATTACAAAATAAATATGGTGTTGATAATGTTTTTCAATTAGAAGAAATAAAAGAAAAATCTAAAAAAACATTAATTGATAAGTATGGTGTTGATCATCCAATGCATTCGGAAGAAATAAAACAAAAGTTAATTAGTACTAATTTAGAAAAATATGGATATGATTATGGATTGTCATCACCTGATATTAAAAAAAAGAAAGATAATACTAATTTACAAAAATATGGAAATATAACACCTCTTTTAAATGACAATATTAAAGATAAAATTAAGAAAACATTAACTGATAAGTATGGTGTTGAACATCCTATGTATTCGGAAGAAATAAAACAAAAATTAATTAATACAAATTTAGAAAAATATGGAGTTGAAAATGTTTTTCAGAATGAATTTATAAAAGAAAAAATAATAAAAACTAATTTAAAAAAATATGGATTTAAACATCCACAACAAAACAATATTATTAGAAATAATACAATTAATACAAATTTAGAAAAATATGGATCACATGTACCATCATGTAATTTACATATATCTAATAAAATTAAAAATAATATATTATCAACTTTATTTATTAAAAATAAAAAATTATATAAAGAAAAATATAATATAGATTTATTAAATTATTATGATAAAAAATATTTAGTTAAATGTCCATTGTGTAACAATGAATATATAATTAATTACGTTCTTCTTAACCAAAGATTACATTCAAATACCATACCGTGTATAATTTGTAACCCTATTGGGTTACATACATCAGGATTAGAAATTAAATTGTTAAATTTTATTAAAGAAAATTATAATGGTGATATTATAGAAAATGATAGAAAAATAATAAACCCGTATGAATTAGATATTTATTTACCTGACTTAAAATTAGCATTTGAATTTAATGGTGTATATTGGCATAACGAGTTATATTGTGATAATAATTATCATAAAATGAAAACCGATTTATGTACAAGAAATGGAATTCAGTTAATACATATTTATGAAGACGATTGGGTTTATAAACAAGAAATAATCAAATCAATGATATTGAATAAATTAAATAGAATATCTAATAAAATATTTGCAAGAAAATGTAAAATTAAAGAAGTAAATAATAACGAATTGATTAAAAAGTTTTTAGATGAAAACCATATTCAAGGTTTTGTTGGTTCAAAACATAAAATAGGTTTATTTTATAATGATGAACTAGTTAGTTTAATGACATTTGGTAAATTGAGGAAATCTATGAATAATATATCTAAAAATGATGAATATGAGATGTTAAGATTTTGTAATAAACTCAACACCATTGTCATTGGAGGTGGATCTAAACTATTTAATTATTTTATTAAAAATTATAATCCTAAGAAAATTATATCATATGCAGATAGAAATTATAGTAATGGTGATTTATATAAAAAACTTAAATTTAAATTACGACATATAACAAAACCTAACTACTATTATGTAGTTAATGGTATTAAAAAATATAGATTTGGATTTAGAAAAGACATTTTAATTAAAGAAGGATTTGATCCAACCAAATCAGAACATGATATAATGTTAGAAAGAAAAATATATAGAATATATAATTCAGGAAACTTAAAATTTGAATATAATTATGAATAATGAAATATATACATATAAAGATTCATTAAATAATATTTATAATTTATATATTACAAATTATATAGCAATAACAATAAATGGATTAATTGTATTTGTGAGTTATCAAGGAAGAGATAGAGTACTACAAATATTTAAATCTGAATATTATAATTATGGGGATGATTTAAATAATGTTTCTAATATATTAATAGAAAATAGTACAATAATATTTAATCATGAATCTTTAAGATATGAAATAGTATTAGACAATGATGATTATCATAATTTAAAAAATTGGATAATTGATTGTTTAACACCAATTGATATTAAAAGAAATTATAAATTAAATAATATAATTTCTAAACTTTTAAAGAAACTACATATATAAACAGAAAAATAATAATGTATTATGTATAATTACAAATTTACATCACCAGTCAAAGTATTATATCAGGTAGATGATACAAAATTTGACATAGAATCAATAAAAGATATTAAAAAATTAGAAAAAGAATATGATATAGATTTAAATTTTATTATTGATGAATATGAATATAGATTAGATGTTAATAGCGATAATGAAGAAGAGTATGATGATTATATATCTATGTCGAAAAGTGAAATATTTAATGATATTGTAGATGAGTTTTGGAATGATATTATAAATGAATTAAATAATGAATACACACTTAATGATATTGATGAAAAATTAATAACCAAAATATTTGAAATTGTATCATCTGATTTTAATAACTATAATGAATCTAAAAAATTAAATATTAATAAGGATATTAAAATTAAAATGACTGATTTTAATATCGATGAAAGTCTATTTATTATTGATGTTATATCTGATGAAGAATTAACAGATGATGAAATTGAACATGTTAGAAAATTTATAGATAATGAATGTTCTGATGATTGGGGTGAAGAATTTGAAAAAAATGACTTATCTGATCAAATTGATGAAAAAAATAGATATGTTTATATAAAAACATGGGAATTCGGAAATGAAGTAAAATTCGTTAAATAATATTAAAAGTTAAATAATATTAAAAGGGGAATTATTTTTTAACCCCTTTTTAATTATATTCTTAATTTTAAAATATCTTTCTATACTACTCCAATGTTCTTTATACATAATACATTCTGGAAAATCACATAAAAATGAATCTATATGAGAACAACCAACCGATTTATATAATGTGCAATTTTTTACTGGATCATTTTTATAGAAGTTTATTGCTTCTTTAATTATTCTCGTTATTTCCATTATACTGTTATTTCTGTACTAATTAATAAATTAGAATTATCTGATTTAATCATTAAAAACCTATCAAATACATATATTTTAGATATATCATCCACATTTATTATTTTTAAATATTTCTTTGGAAATGATAAAGTTTTTATAATATCCTTATCTATATCACCCAATATTAAATCCCAACTGCTTTCTCCTATTGATATTAAATACTTACCATCCTTTTCAAATGTATTCAAATAAAAAACATCAGATTCCTTATTTGTAAGTGATAATTTTTTAATATTATTAAAGTCATCTATTTTTAGTTCAAAACTAAATTCTGAATTATCTATATTTGTTAGTTTATTAATATGATTAATAGTGATATTTGTATTAAATGACATTGGATCACTGCCATAAAAATTTAATTTTAATTTACTATCAACTTTAAAAAATAGTCTATCTGAAAAATATTTATCACCAATTTGATCATAGTATAATTTACCAGTTATATCTTTATTCATATCAACCATTATTTGTAGATTTCTATAAATACTTTTAATATCTTTTGCTATAAAATCTACACTTACATCCAATTCATCAACATTAATATCAATTATATCTTTTATACTAAATGTATAACTTTTAAAAGCATTTATACCATTACCTTCACCAACCATAGAATATATTAAAAGATTATTCTTATCAAATTTAAATAATGATTTATCATGTATAACACTTAAATCTTTAAGTATGTTTATAATTTTTAATAGATTTTCGCTGGTTATTTTAAATGGGATTTCTAATGTTTTTGCCATATTATTTTTATGTTTTTATATTTTATATTAAAAAAATATTTTTGTTTTAAATATAAAAAGGAATAAATTAAATAATTTATTCCTTTTTGAGCAAAGACACCGGAATCGAACCGAACCCTATTTACTGGAAGTAAATCATGCTACCACTACACTATTCTTGCATTTGTACAAATATTTATTATATATTAATTAAAAAGTTTAATTTTTTTTCAATATTTTCATTGTATTTTATTCTAATTAACTGAATATTATTATTTTTACAATAATCTGTTTTTATTTGATCTCTTAATTTTCTAATATTTAAATTACTATCATCCTTTTCGAATCTATATTTTTTAAAATGTTGTTCCCCATCATACTCAATACAAGTATTAAAATCTGTTAAATAAAAATCAAATTTTAGTTTTTGTTTATATTTACACCCATCAAATGTTTTTTGTGTTTCAAATTTAATATTATTATCAATAAATATTTTTTCGATTAATATTTCATTTTTAGATTTTTTACATTTTGGACAACCATATTTTTTACGAATATGATTATCTGGTATCTGTTCGAAAACACCATGTTTTTTACATATAATTTTAACCTTAGTTTTCATATTTTTATATTCTACTAGAGTATAATCATAATTGTCATAATGTATTTTTGTTGAATTTTTAATAAAATCTTCTTTTGTTATAGATACACCACCTTTACATTTAGGACATCCTTGTTTAAAATTAATATGTGCAACAGGTAATTGTTCAAAAACACCATGTTGTTTGCATATAATTTTAACTTTAGTTGAATTGTTTTTATAATCCACAATTGAATAATCATATTTATCATTATGTACATTATTAGACCTCTTTATAAATTCTAATGTATTTGATTTTTTATTACTATATTTCATATTAAAATCTATTTTTACTAGGAAATTTAGATAATGGATTAACCGGAGTGAATCTTTTATTAAAATTTCCATTATTTGGTGTTTTATGTGGGTTATTATAGACTTTTTTATACCCACCTACTATTGTTATGAGATCAGGAGAATCGTCTGCATATTCGTCTATAAATGTGTTTATATCTTCTGTAATATTCAATGAATTATTTTCCATATACTCATCTATCATATCCCTATAACTAATCATTGAAAATATTGTTGACATAACTATTGTTGACATAATAGCATCATCATGACCAGATTCACTTCTGAATGTTATATCACCTGATGCTAAATCATGTCTAGTAAATGTACTTATTTCATTTATTGTATATTGATCATGTATGATAATATTTCCTTTTTTGGTATTTATCTGATAATCTTTTATTAATATTTTTTTATTTTGTGTTATTTTGATACCTAATTTAGTATTTTTATCTTCAATTCTATGTTTATATCTTAAGAAAACATGATTTGAATAATTATTATTATCATTAAACACGTGTGGTATGTGTGCTAAAAGTTCATCACCATATGTATTTCTTTCTAATGCAATTTTAACTTTGTTTTCATCAAATAATTCAAATACTATCATATATAAGATATCAGATATTTCTTTTACTGAATAAATATTAGATTTAAATATTCCAATTTGTTCTAATTTAAAATAGTCATATTTATCTGTAAATTTTTTCTTATGTATATCTATTTCTTCTTTAGTTTTTGGCAATAATCTAAATATATTTATTATACTATAATCATTTCCTAAGCCTTCTCCTAAATCTATGGATATACCAATATGATAATTTTTACATTCATCTAAATTAAATAAATTTTTATCCTTTACAAATTGTAATCCATTATATGGTATTTTTAATCTTTTGTTAAACTTATCTATATCAACATATTCAAATTTTAATCTATCTTCTATTATTTTTTCAATTGTAATATTATCAAATAACATCTTATTACCTGTAATAAAGTGTAGATCAAATTCTTGTTTAAATGCATCTTCACCACCAATTAATTTTGTTTGTTGTTCTTGCCAGTTGGTAATGATTCCTAATTCAGCTAATGGTAAATCATTCATTCTCAACATTCTTATAAATTCTATATTTGTTTCTTCATTCTTTTTATCATGTTCAATAAATATCCCATCCATACCATTTTCTTTTTCTGAATATATATCATAACCTTTATTTATTAAAAATTTTTTAATATCATCTTTTCTAATTTTAAATTTTCTTAATTTTTTATCATTAAAAAATATTTTTGTATTTCTTCTAGATTTCATTTGCCACCAATATATTCTTAATGATCTATATCCATTCCAGTTTGGATCATCTTCTGGTAATTCTGATTCTGTTAATAATTTATGAAACAAGTTTAAACCTTTTGGGGTTGATGTTATTATTATTTTTGAATTATTTACAGATGATACTACTGGAACAACTGATGTATAATATGGTTCTACAATATTATTAGGTATATGTGCAAATTCATCTAAATAAAGTAGATCAATCGTAAAACCGATTGCTGGTTCTTTTGTTCTTTTATCTGTTTTTATTCTACACCCATTATCAAATGTTATACTAGATTGGTTCCAGTTAACAATTCCAACCTTTAAAAAGAAAGGTAATAATTTGTATATACTCTTGATTTTTTCTATGATTTCAACAACTGTTGCTCCTTTATTAGCAACAATCATAACCCCTTTATCTTTATTAAATAGACAAAAATGGAGAATTAAAATGGCAGCACTTATCGTGTTGTGTGACAATATATTATTGGAATAATAACTTCGTTCATTGGTATCCACAGTAATATCAACCATACTAACTTTAGATTTTAAATTTGTTATTCGTTTTACCTTCACACCATTTATATAATCACCTTTACATAAAACATAATCATCAATAGTTAAATCTTTAACGAATTTTTGATGATGTCCTTTTATAAAAACTATATGATAATCAGCACATTCTAACCAATCACCGTTTTCTAATTCTAATCTATAAAGTGGCAAAGGCGATGTTAAATTTATTTCACTAAATGGTACAAATCCATAATCAGTTTTAATTAATAAATCATTATTATTTATAATATTGATTATTTTATTAAATGGATTATCATTATCAAATTTATAGTTTCGGTATTCTATTTTTTCAATAAATTCTATTATTTTATAAATAATAAATCTTAATATAAGTTTAAACATAAACCATTTATTTTTTATTAATATTTAAAAAATTTAAACATTTTTTTAATATTATTTCTTTATTTTCTTTATATTCTGAATCCCATACTATTAATACTTCAAATCCATTATCGTGAGCTAATTGTATTTTATTATTATCTTTATCCCAAATTTCTTGAGCTGTTATGTTTTTTCTAAACGGGTGTGGATTATCATTTGATTCATATATTTTTGGATTAGCGTGATATTGATCTCCATTATATTCTATTATCTTTTTATTTTTTAAATCAACAAAATCATATTGATAAAATAATTCTTTTCCACCAGATAAATAATATTCTTGATTTTTTGTAGCAAAATAAATATAAGATTTATCATTAATATTATATTTATTTAAAATATCATAAAATAATTTTTGTGATATTTTGGAATATCCACATTTTAAATTACCATTTTGTAATAACGATTTTTGCCATTTTATTTGCCTATTATTCCAAATTTCTTTTCCTTTATCGTTGCCATATTTTTTAATACATAAATCTAAACTAAATGTTTTTTGTCTTTCAGACAACATTTTTTTTGATGTTTTTTCATCATAACCTTTATTTAAATAATATTCGATTTGAGTTGTTGTGACTCTATCTTTAATAAAGTCTTTTATAAAATTTTTTCTAATATAATCAATATCTTTATCTGTTATATTTTTATATTTATTTTTATAAAAATCTTTACTAAAAGGACTTCGTTCTTTTCTTTCTTTTTCTGTAGTTTTTGATTTATGATTTGGATTTTTACATCCTTTAATTTTTTCTGAAAAAAGTCGTTTATATTTTTCTTGTTTCATATGTTGACCTGAATTTTTAGTAGTATTTTTATAATCAGATTTTGCCATCAATGGTGCATCAGGAAATAATATTTTATATTCTTCGCTTGTTAAACCAATACTTTTTAAATATTTACCATATATCCTTTTTCTTTGAGTTCCATCAATTCTAGATGTAACAGATTCATCATTATCATTAATTATTATATTTTCTTTAATAACAATATTTTTTTCTTTTAATTTACTTAATATTTTAATTTTCATATTTTTATTTTTTCTTTTATATATAAAAATTTTATGGCTAAAAGATAATTTGGTAAAGTAATTTATAAAAATGACAATATTTTATATAAAAATAATTTTAATATTTCTATTAGTGTTAATTTTCTTTCTTGTTGAATATAAGTATAATATAATTCACCGATTGTTATATTAAACTCTTTTCCATTATTATCTTTTACTAACACTTTAGAAATCAAAGAGTTGCATTTTCCCATTTGCCGGCTAGCCATTAATATTGAGTACCTGTTATTTGCATATAAATCTAAAATATCTTTTTGGTAATCTCTTAATTTCATTGGTCCTATTGTACCATCTTCTCTTTTTATTTGACAATAATTATCAGCAAAATAATGAATATCCATCTTACATTTGGTATATTCCTCTAATTCTTTTTTTGTATGTGCAAATTTTAGATTTGCTCTACGAACACCAAATTGCCTATCAAACCATATATGTTCATCTTTGGTTAATTTTAAATTTAAATTTTGTTTTTCTATAATATCATTAACTCTATTGGTTGTTAATATATTAATATACTTTTCATCTAACTCATTTTTATTTAATTTCATAATACATTTTTATTTTAAGAGAAATGTAACTTCAATATCTTTTATATTTATATTTATAAATAAAATATCTCTTTTTGTACCATTATATAATTTTGTATCAATTGTATATTCATAATTATTTAATTCTGGTATATATTGATTTATTTGTTCTTGTATTTCATCTTTTATTCTATTTACAGGTACTTTAGTTGACCATAAATAATACTCTAAATTGGCACCAAAATTATAATCATTTAGAACTTCGCCTTTATTTGTAAAAAGCATCATTTCTAATTTCTGTATTATTACTTCTAATGTTCTATCCTCTATTAATTTTAAATCTTTAAATTTTGGATGTCCTTTATATCTAATATTAAAATCTTTAATATCCGCGTTTGGCATAAAACAAATATTATTTTCTATTATATATAAAAATAAAATGTTTCTATTTATATGAATGATATTATTAAAGATTTACCAATATCCATAAGTATAATTGATTATATTGGTAAAATAGATAATGGTGTAGCGTTATTATTAAATATGATTGCAGGTGAAGATATATATGAAATAGGATATTGGTATGATAGAAATGGAAATATTAGAATAGTACCAGAAGACAAATTATTAATAAAATTAAACATTGATAATATTTATGACTATGATAAAATAAACGAATTAATCTATTTTATACATAATAGCATACCAAATACAGAAGAAATACTAAATAATTTTTTAAATGAAAATAAACTTTAAAACATTAATAAAATATAATAAATAATTAAATAATTTTAAAAAATAACAAATTAATTATGCCAAAATCAAAACATGGGAAAAAACACAAAAAGAAAGTAGCGGAATATAAAAGACAAATTCAAGTAACCAATAAGAGATTAAAAGAACAAAAAATAAAAGATTATTTTGAAAAGGTTAAAGAATTTCAATTAAAAAATCAGCAGCAAATATCTAATGTGGTAGAAAATGAAAATACTAATGTAGATGTAGATGTAGATTTAGATATCGATGTTGATGTTGATCTTAATGTAGATATTAATACCGAAGATATAAGTAAATAAATATTCTTTTTGGACATATATATTATAATATATAACCAAAAAGAATATTATATATGCCAAAAGTATACTTATTAAAAATGATTGATGATAATTCTCCAATATATAAAATAGGATATACAAAAAGTACAGTAAATTCAAGATTAAAAAATTTACAAACAGGTTGTCCTAATAAAATTATTATAGTTGATGAATATCAATCAGATTATAGTAAAATAATAGAAAAAACATTACATAATATTTATAGACATAAAAAAGTTAATGGAGAATGGTTTAAATTAGACATTTATGATGAAGTAAATTTTATAAATAATTGTAAAAAGTATGAAACTATTAATATCTATTTAAATGAAAATAATATTAAAAAATAAATATAATATATGCAAATAATAGTTACACCAAATGATATAATACAAAGATGTTTATGGGATAAATATAAAAAGTTTTGTTTACATGATAAAGATGAAGATCAAATAAAAAAAATAGTAAATGATAATAAACCAATATCGTTAAGTGAAAATGATGCTTATGCAATTGGATTATTAAAAATAATAGAAACCAATAACCTAATACATCGATTCAATGAAAATATATTAGATATATTACAAATAAAAAGTAATATTATAAAAGACGAGTTATATATAAATAAAAATACTATAACTAAAGAAATATCAACATATTTAGATAAATTTCCTGATTATTATAACCCACCATTTAATTATACTCAATCATTAAAAGAATTAAAAGATTATATAAATGAAATATCAGATAAAGTTAAAAACTTAGATATTATAAATGTTAAACAAAGAGATAAGATATTTGTATACTATAACTCAAAAGATATAAGAAAATGTCTAACTATATAGTTAGACATTTTAATTTATTTCTTATTATATCTTTTTTGTACTTTATTAAATCACCATTATATTTCTTATAAATATTTTTAACATCTTTTATATCAATTGATCCATTAGATTTATCATAAAAATTAAATTCATCATCACTTAAAAAATATTCTCTTTTAAATAATTCATTATTTATCTTTTTTATATAATTTTTTAATTCTTCATTATCTATATTAAAAAGATCAATATCATCTAATGTTATGTTTTTTTTCTTTTTATATTCAGTATTATTTTCATTTTTATTATCTTTATTAAATATTGGTGTGTGTCTAATATAAGAATCAAATATTAAATTACCAAATCCTTCTTTATTAGACATACTTGAACAATAATGAATTCCTCCCACTGATACCTTATTTATAGTATATTTATTTTTAAAATCTTGATTAAATTCTATATTATCTTTGATAAATTTATCAACATCTTCAACGTCTAATATATAATTTAACCAAAAATGCATTTTTACTATACCACCAACAGGATAGTCTTTAACTTCGATTATTAAATTAACTCTTGTATATAATTTATCCATTTTTATTATGAAATTATTTGCAAATATAATAATTTTTTTTGAATAAAAAAATTATCTCCATTGTTTATTTGGATAATTTGTAGTTATTAATTTTTTATTTGCATTATCTGATAATATCAAATTCTGCTCATCTTTTATAATTAACTGGTTTAATATTATATTATCATAATCATTAGGAATAATATCATTAAATATTCTTATATTAGATATACTCATCTTAGAACCAGGTATATACATATCTTTCACATGTTCAAAATCAATTGGGTTTATTTGTTGTTCTAATGAGTTTATTAATAAATATTTAGATTTAACTTCTTCTGAATTTATCTCAATATTATCTACTGCTCTAAATCCATTAACTCTCATTTCATAATCAATGTCTTCAATATCTTCAATATTTAATTGAATTCTATCATATGATAATGGATTGAATAGTAAAACATTAACTGATGTATTTCTTCTATATAGTTTCATTGTAATACTATTCTGTCTTTGTTCTAAATTAATAATTAAACTAAACCAAACATTTGTCATAATATCTGATTCCATCTTATATAAATTATCATTTATTTGAAGATATATATATCCACTTTGATAAAATATAGAATAGCCTAATCCACTATCATCATCATAATTTACTAAAAAATAATATCTATTATCATCTATATCATAACCATTTATCACTCTTTTAGTTATTGCTTTGTTAACATCATATTCATTAGGAAATTTAAACCAAAATATAAATGACCTGTTATCAGATTTTAATAATTTATTATCTGCTTTTTTATAAGTTACAGCGTTATCTGATGATTGAACTCTTGAAATATCATAATAATTTTCCATTACTTTAATACTTCCATTATAAATATCATTTTTAACAATTTTAGTATCTTTATTTATATTTGATCTTATAAAATCGAATGATTTTGGTTTTAACTGAATTTTATTTGCAACCTTTTTAAAGTCTTGTTCTTCTTCAAAACCAAATAATTCATCAATTGTTGTATTTCTTGTAAGTTGTTCAATTCTTGATTTAGATTCTTCAACCCTATTAATAACATTAGATCTTTTTTCATATTTCTCAAGAACAACATCATAATAAATACCAGCATTCATAATATTCTTATGAATTTGAGCATGTTTTACAATATACATTCTATTAACTTGACAAAAATATAAAACATCTTCTTGTCCAGGTCTTTTACCTATACCAAATACTTCTTTAAAATCACTTTTTAATATATGTACCTTAAATGTATCAAATAAATCAAGATTAAACTGATTTATTATAATTTGATTTTCTGGGAATTGATTATCAGGTACTAATACTTTAATATTTTTATAATCTATTATGTTATGTAATTGATACTCATGAATTACTCTATCTATACCATTTCCATCAGGATCGGTCAGATGGTATTCCACTGTCATACCCAACATATCTGATATTTGTTTAGCTAACATATCATGAAAATTTGTTATCTTATCAAATTCATAAGGATTCCAAAAATTAGCAGAGTTAGCTTTATTTTCAGCATTTAACACATCTAATTGTGTCATACCTTCAGATGATAATACATTAGAATAACAATTTATACCTTGTGTTAACCAATTCATTCTTAATTGGTATTCTGATGTTTCCTTTATCAATGATAATGTATTAGAATCTAAAGATTTAGCTGGTATAGTTTCATCTATACCACTTGTTTGTTCTTTTATATCAGAAGGTTTAAATGCTAAATTCACACAGTTTTCTTTTAATCCGAATTTATTGATTTTTTTATAGTTAGCTGTTACATTTTGGAAATCGCCATATAATATAACGTCATATATTTTAACTGGTTTTATAACATTTGGTGATAGTTCAAATAGATATTGTAATTCAACAAATCTTAATTTATCCCATTTTGCAGTAGATATATTTTCTTTTGTTAATGGTTCCCATTTTGTCCATGATCTTTTATCATTTTGTGAATATCTATATTTTATTGTAAAATGATCATCTAGTTTAGATGTAGATATTATTTCAAAAGCATCAATTGAGAATATTTTTAATAAATCACCTACTTCTAATATTTGTAAAGGATTATCAATAGTTAAAGTTACAAAACTATCAGATTTCATTATATTATATTCCCCATTTATAGTTACACCGTTTAAGAAAATCTCAGTATTATTATCTCTATTATCATCTACTCTAAAATATATTATTTCTAATTCTAAACATCTAGATGGACATATTTCTATATTTGTTATTTCATCTATTGATAAAATATTAGACCATTCATATGTTTTTCCATTTTTATATCTGAATGATTTTTTTAAAAATGATGTCTTTGTTTCTCCTATAATTATATCATTAAATGATGTTATTTTAGTTATTCCCTTTACACATTCAGGCATCTTTAATATTAGTTTATTACCAATATCAAATTTTTCTGAACCTATAAAATTTATTGTAAAAGTTTCATCTGATTTTTTATCTAGTAAATAATACATCTAATTCACATATTTTTATCTATATATTAAAATTTAATATTCTTAATTTTATATATAAAATAAAAATAAATATTTATGTTATTGCTTCAAATTGATCCTAGTGTGATAGATTCTATTGATAGTATTTACAAGTTATCTGCTTTAATAATAATAACATTAGCATATGTATTTACTATTATTTATAATAAGAGAAATGATAGAAAAAAAATTAAAGAAATTGTTAATAGTTTTGAAGAACAAAATAATAAAATAATAGATAAAATAGAACAACTAAGAGAACATAAAAATATATTAGATGATCAATCCAGTATAAATATGATATCTTTAACATTAAAAACATCATTAGTAGATGTAACAAATTCTGTAAATGATATTATAGATAATATTTTATTTAATAACGAAAAAACAATGTTTATTCCTAAAAAATCACTTATATACGAAAAAATTGTAGAAATAGTAAATACTAATTTCGATAATGATATAATAATATTAAATAAAATATACCATAATAATATAAAATTATCTCATTTTATATCTGAATATAACAGAGATGAATTGATACAAGACATAGTAAATAAATTATTAACTACATCAGATATTAGTAAAAAAAATGATATTATAAAGTATATACAAAATAAATATTTACAAATAATACAATCAATTCAATTAAAATTAACTAAATAATGATAACATTGGTATATTTTTAATGGTTGTTTTACCACCATTAGTAGATTGATAATATGTGTAATTTATCATATTTTTACTATTTATATAAAATTTGTTAGTTAAATGACTTCTATATACAAATGAATCCATATATGGATATAGTTTAATATTATCAGTATTTAATTTTACTGTTAAACGTATTTTATTTGATAGTTTTTCAATATGTGAATTTTTACTTTTAAAATAACAATTTACTTTAAAAACATTTCTAGCATAATTTTCCCTATATATCCAATTATTAGATATTGCGAAATCTTCAAATATTTTATATAAATAATTATCAACTGCATATATTCTATCCATAAATATGTATTTAGGTTTATCTAAATCCCATATTAACGATCTTCCGATTATCTTATCATTTCGATTTAATGTTAATAATTTTACTTTATTTTTATTTTGTGTATACAATTTTAATAGATCAGATTTATTATTCATACAAGATCCATGTAGTGCACTAGAGTTTCTTTTTTCGTAATTATCTATCTGATACCCCTTTAAAATATCATCACCTTCTAGTATATTAAAATATATGTTATCATTAGGTGTATTAAATGATTTATATTTATCAACAATTTTTTCAATTTGATCATCAGTTATACATTCATTATAACCATATTGATTTACTAATAATACTATTTTATTTATAAATTTACCAAGTTTTATTTTTTGTTTATCATTATGTGTATTTATATAACCATTATCACCAAATGATAAACTAATTAAATCTACTAAAAAATTATTTTTAATATGATTGCAATAATCATAATTCATTGTATTACTAAATAATAACTGTAATATGTATTCTGCTTTATTATTAGTATCATTGAGATTTGTAAAAAACGACAATAAATCATTTGATATTCTAATACCATGAATGTCAGAATATTTACTATAAATATTCTGTTTATTTATTATATTTAAATTGAAGTCGTTTATTGTTTTGTATAGAATATTAAATCTGTTGTTTATTTTATTCATTTTTATCTAAATTAACAAATTAGATGCAAATATATAAAATAATTTTTAATCTAAAAAACTTTATCTGGATTTTTTTCTAACATTTTTATAAAATTAGATATTATATAATTACTATCATTTTTATTAAATTTATACTTTCTATTATAAAAAGTATCATCTATTATAACACTTCTATCATCAAAAAACTTTATAATTATACCATCTTTATAGTAAAATTTAGATGGATTGCTATAAATTATGACTTTATCACTATTTAATTCATACCCACTATTTATTAAAATATTATGTAATCTTAATCTATTCATCATAGAAATATATTAATTGTATATTTTAATATATATATTAAATAAAAAATATGTATTTTATTATTTTTAATAAAAATGATTTTTATTTTTTTATATATAATAAAAAAGAATTTTAACAATTATGGAATTCTACAATAATGAAAAGAACGATAAATTAAAATTTAAAATTAATATAGAAGGAATCGATATTAATAATATTGAACCTAGATTAATTATAACTAATGAAAATAATAATTATTTATTTTTTGGTAATGTTACAGATAATATTTGTACATTTAATATTCCACAATTATCAAATTATAATAAAGGTGAGACCGGAAAAATAAAATTCGAAATAATATCAGAAGAATTATATTTTCCTGTTTGGTCAGATGAATTTGAAATTAAAACAAGAGCCAATGTAAAAATAGAAGAACTTTATCAAGAAATAGAAAAACCATCTAAACCTAAAGTAATGGTTGACGCTATTTTAGAAAAAGATAAACCATTAGTTGAAGAAAAACCAAAAAAAGTTGAAGAAAAAGTAATACCAACTGTTAAACATGTTAATAACATAGATGATATCTTAGAAAGAGAAAAACAAAAAGAAATAGAATTGGTTCAACAAATGAAAAAATTAGAAGAAGAATCAAAAATCGAAGAAAATGTAGATAATAAGCCAAAAAATGAGAGCAGAGATAATAAAAAAGATACATTAACTAAAACTAAACAGTATAAACCAATAGAAACAATATCAGATAATAATAAGAAAATTATACGAAGATTTAATGATTTATAAATAAAAAAACCTTCTTTAAGAAGGTTTTTTTATTTCTTTATATTCCCAATTATTATTAACTTTTATATTATATGAAATTTCAGTTACACCTTCAATATCAATAATTTTTTCTATATTAGATAGAAAATCATTTATATGATTTTGATCTACAAATGAACCTTCATTTTTAACATTATTCTGTATAATTTTCCAAGTCCCAAAACCACCTTTTATTACTGTTATAAACCTTTCATCTTCTGTATATTTAGGAAATGTTTCTTTTATCTTATTAATATCATTAATAACATTTTTTATCATTTTTTGTTTAAAATATCCACATCTATTACAATTTATAAAATATTCATCCTGTTCCGTTAAAATTTCTTCAAAATCACCATAATATCCACATTCTTCACATGTTTTTTTAATGATATTTTTATACATACTATTTTATTTTTATTTTTATATTTAATTCTTTACAAATATTAACTAACTCATTTATTGTATTTGGACAATTATATCCTGATTTGTTCCAGAATTCTTCATCATATATATCATTTATTGATGAACTACACACAAACTAAATAACCATGAATGGTAAAGATTTGTGTGTTTCATTGGAAAGATTATACTTTTCAAGTACATTGGTTAAATCCAATGGCTCGTTCATGGAAGCAAAATGATTTTCAAACCATCTTTTTATTATATTTATGGCTGAATTTAAATCTCGATCTATTGTTATTTCATTTGATAATTTAACTTTTCTGTTATTCAATTCTATTTTTTTATCAAATAATTTACCGGTTAAACAATTTAATTGACTTGTCCATTTTTCATCAATTTTTGTTAAATTAATATTTTTACTCTGGCACTTATAAGAAAGAAATTGTAAAAACATATTGATATTAGATTGATGAAATGACTTTCTAATACCTTTTTTCTTTTTATTTGTTCCTTCTTTTTCCATTAATTTTTTAACTGATAGATCACCAACTATAATTGTATTATAGTTCATATTCGCTAATTTTTTACTCTGAATATGGAGAGTTTGTTTTATTTGTTCGTTCTTTCTATGATATAATTTATTTAAATCTTTTCTTAACTTTTTATTTCTTTTTGAACCTTTTTTAGTTTTACTTCTTTTTTCTTGTACTTTGCCTATTTGTTTTTGAAAATATTTATTTATTTTTTTACTTTTGTTCTCTACTACTATTTGATTTCCTTTGTTATCTATTCCTGTTGCTAATTTACTCAAACCCAAATCAAAGGCTAAAACATTTGTTTTAATATTTAAATCATTTTTATATTTAATTTCATCATTAACAATTAAATCACATAACCATTTATTTCTTACATGTTTAACTCTAATTTCTTTAATATTTAAGTTTTTAATATCCAAATTAGATTTATATCTAAAAGATATTTTATTTATTATTATAATATTATTTTCTTTTATTATCCAACCAGATTGATTCCATGTAATCGTATGGTAATCATTAAATTCTATCTTTTTCGGAGGTCTAGTATTTTTATCTTTTTTAATTAAATTGAAAAATGATCTATAAGAACCAAATAATTCTGTTGATATTGTTTGAATTGATTTAGAGTTTAATTTTTTCCATGTTGGGTATTTTTCTTTTAATTTAGGTAACATATTGTTAAGATCAAACTTGTTGTATATAGATTTATTATTTTCATATGATTTTTGTTGTATATCCAATAATTCATTCCATATTTCACTTCTGGTGAATGATAATTCATTCAATTCATCTATTTGATTTTTAGTAGGATATAATCTTATTTGATATGTTTTCATTTTTATACAACCTTTTTTTGATTTATCTGTATAATTATATATTAAATGAAAAATATCATTTTTTCCATTTTTAAAAATTAAATGGTTAAAATATTGATTTATAGTTATTTATAGTTTAAAAATATTTTAAAAAATTTAATTGAAATTCATCCAATAAACTAAAGATTTATTGGTTTTCTTTCAAGACGAATATAAATCAACTTTATCATTAATTAGATCTTTTAGTAAATTTTTCCAATATATACTATGTCCTTGTTGATAAAGAATACCATCTTTATAAATACCTACCCAATCATCACCTGAAAATGATATTAATGTATTAGTATAATTCATACTAATTGATTCATTCATTTGGCTAAATTTTTTAATCATTTTTATTATATTATTTTTTAGTATTTTATTAATGAATATATATCATATCCTTTTAATATTTCTTTACCGTTTAAATTTTCTAATTCAATTATAAATGAAATAGAATCTACAATGGCACCAAAGCTTTCAATTATATTTATAATATTTTTAGATGAACCACCGGTTGCTAATAAATCATCATGAATATGAACTCTCATACCTTCTTTAATAATTAATGGTGATAATCCCATTTCATTACTACCATATTCTAAATCATATTTTTTATATACATAATGGTCAGGTGCTTTACCTTTTTTTCTAGCCATAGCAAATCCTACATCTAATTTATCTGCAATCATTGAACCTAAAATGAAACCACGAGCATCTAAACCAACAACAATATCTATATCTTTATTCTTTAAATAATTATAAAAACTATTTACCATTAATCTAATCTTACTAGGTTGTGATAATAGTGTAGATATATCTCTAAATAAAATTCCAGGTTTTGGAAAATCTGGAATATCTATAATATCATTTTTTAACTTATTTAAATCCGTTTCAAATTCATTAAATTTTTTAATTTCTTTTGTCATATTATTTAATTTTAATTTACAAAAATAATAAATTTATTTAATATTATCAATATTAATATTAATATTATTATCTTCAATATATTTTTTTATTCTATTATAATGTTCTATATCAAAACCATTCAATTTTTGGAAAATATTAACCACTTTATTGTTAGATATACTATTCATGAAATTTTCAAAATGTAATTCTGCTGCTGAACCTTCAATTTCAAGTGCGATTTTAAATGATTGTTCTCTTGATGAATTATTTTTGAAATAATCAATGTATGATAGAATTCTACTATTTATACTAACAATATCCTCTATATTATCTAATAACAAACCTTTTGGAAAATCATTCGTTTTTATAAAATCTTTACCTGATTTTAATAATGATGCATGATTTATTTCTTCTATATATAATCTCCACCAAAAATCATAATCTTCTTCAAAATTAAGAAAAAACAACTTATATAATTCAGATATATTTAATTCGATTTCAATAGATTGTTCTAGATATGTAAGTATATTATCCATATTGGTTTTTATTGTATATATAAATAAACTTTATTTGTTTTTTTTACTATGTATAAATAAAAAATAAAATTATGAACAATTTAACATTAGAAACATTTAAAACAGAAATATTTGATTTTGAAAATAATCAAGATTGGAAATATTTAGGAAATAAACCTACAATTTTAAAATTTACAGCTTCATGGTGTCAGCCTTGCAAGCAAATTCAACCAATTTTAGATGAATTAGATAATGAATATGATAATATCAATTTTTATAAAATAGATGTAGAAGAAGAGCAAGAATTATCAGCTATGTTCGGGATTAAAAGTGTACCTAGTTTATTATTTATACCTGTTGATGAAAAGCCACAAATGATGGTTGGGGGTGTAAGCAAAGATAAATTTAAAGAAGTAATAAAAGATATTTTTAATATGTAAAAAAAGGGGAAATTTAAATTTCCCCTTTTTTCTTAATTGTCTTTTTATAATCAATTATTTGTTTTCTCATTACTTTTGTTAGTTTAGAAACATCTTGTATTTTTTTTCTAAGTCTAGTTGACGCTGCTTTAATATTTCTGCCATAAAATTTATCATAATCTTGTTTAGCATCTTCTAAAATTTCTATTAATTGTTCTATTGTAATTTGTTCTTCCATTTTAATATATGTTTTTATTATTATATATAATATAACAATGGTTCTAAAATCATTTTAAAATAAAAAAGACTCATTTAAATGAGTCTTTTTATCTATTCACATTTAGATGTACCACAATCCATACAAGTCATGCAACCTTCTTTAAAAACTATATTAGATGAACCACATACATCACATGTTTGTCCTTTTACTAATGTTCCTTCTTTTATATATTTTTTTATAATTCTTTTAATACCTTGTTTCCATGATGTTATAACATCATCACTATCAAATATTAATTTATCCATTATTTGTAAAACATTTGGTAACGGCATACCATGTCTTAGAACTGCGGAAATCAATCTACCTGTATTCCAAAATTCTCTATTAAATGCCCTAGATAACCCTCTAAATTCTTGTTTATATCCATCTTTATCTATATAAATAAAATCATATCTAGAATGTCCATCAGATTCAGCTGATTTAACTTTTTTAATCTCACCTTTTGTTATATTATTAGGTATATTTACACTTTCTTGCAGACCTGTAAATATCTCATATGGTTTATTATCTAATAATCCCATAAACCCAATCCATTTATCTCCCTTATTTTGGAATCTATAAACATCACACTGTAATGATTCTGGTCTTTTTGGTGCATTATTTTCTTGAAAAATATTTGCTTTCTTATTATCTGTTTTTGTTATCAATACACCACTTCTAGAACCATCTCTATATACAGTAATTCCTTTACATCCAGACTCCCACCCTGTTTGATATACTTGTGATACTAATTCTTCTGTAACATCTGAAGGTAAATTAATAGTAACAGATATAGAATGATCTACCCATTTTTGAATTTTACCCTGCATTCTAACCTTTTCTACCCAATTAACATCGTTAGATGTTGCTTTAAAATATGGGGATTTTTTGATTATATCATCTAGTTCGGATTGTTTCATTGTTTCTAGTTTAGATGTATCATAACCATTTATTTCAGCCCATGTTTTAAACTTATGATGAAATACATTATATTCTTCCCAATGATCACCAACTTCATCAATAAATGATGTTTTAGTATTTTTATCATTTGGGTTTATTTTTCTTCTTCTAGTATAAGATGGTAAAAATACTGGTTCTATTCCAGATGTCGTTTGTGTAACTATACTAACAGAACCAGTTGGTGCAATTGTAAGTAATGATATATTTCTTCGTCCTGTTTTATTATACTTTTCTATAATATCATTTTCTTTAAATTCTTTCAAAGAATTAAGAACTCTATTTACAAATGGGTTATTTTTTTCATTATCCTTATTAAATACTGTAAATGAACCTCTTTCTTCTGCCATTATTATAGAAGATTTATAAGCATAAGTAGCCAATATTTTATGTATATTTTCTGCAAAATCAGTAGCTTCTGATGTGCCATAAATTAACCCCATCGCTGCAATCATATCACCTTCTGATGTAATTCCTAATCCTGTTCTTCTACCTTTTACTGCATTGTCTTTAATCAATTTCCACAATTCTCTTTCAACTCTTTTAATATGTTCTGGCTCTGGATCATTATCAATTTTATTTAAAATTTGATCAATTTTTTCTATTTCTAAATCAACAATATCATCCATAAATCTTTGTGCATAAATAACATGTTCTTTAAATAAATCATAGTTAAATTTTGCATCTTTTGTAAATGGGTTTTCTACATAAGAATATAAATTTAATGCCAGTAATCTACAAGAGTCACCTACATTTAAGGGGATCTCACCACAGTTTAATTGATTAATATAAACATATTTTTTATTATTTGTTTTTGTAGTTTCTTCAAATTCACCACTGAAAAAATTATGAAAATCATCAACTGTTCCATTATATACATTTTCAAATCCATCTAACTCAATAGATATTACTCTATGGTTATAATATTCTGATTCTTTTTTAATATCACTAAATGTTTGATAACCATATTTAGTTTTTAATCTATATGGAATATTATTTAATTTACATTCTTTTTCCCATTCTTTTAATTTAGGACACCTTTTTAAATTAAATTCTAATTTTTTGAAAATATCCATTTGTTTATTTTTGATGTTTATCATCTTTTGTTTATATGTATCATTAATAGATATTTTTCTCTTTAATTTAATATTTTTATCGGTATTTATATAAACATTTGCACATTTTTGTGAACAAAAACTAATTTCTCTTTTTTGATAATCTACCCAAAATAATTCACCACAATGTTCACATTGTTTTTCTACTATTACTGAATTATTATCTATTTTAGAATTATAACCTTCTGATAAAGATTTTTTATAAGTTTTTACAATTCTAGGATCTACATCAACAAAATTATTATCTATATTTAATTCTAATGATACTAATTTAGCTAATGATACAATATCTCCTCCGTAATTTCTTCTATAAGAAGAAAAATATTGAGGTAAATTGTTTTCTTTAGCATATTCAACCCAATCTTTTTTAGATATTCTTCTATTTAATTTTTTTGTTAGTTTTATAAAATGTTCTTTAATTTCATCATTATATATACCACAAAATTTATTATTTGTGTCACCCTTTCTTGATGCAAAATTAAATTTCCATTCATCTGACATCCTGTGATATGGATTTTTATTACCTAATTTATCAATTCTATGTAATGAATTATGTTCATCAATAGTCATAATTTTTAAATTGTTAATATTATTATTTAATCCATTATAATCGATATGATGAACTACTTCATTTTCATTTAATTTTCTACCGTTATTAAATTCTGATACCATTCTATGTTCAAGATATGAATTAGAATTATTTACTAATGTATAGTAATTGTTTTTTCTTTTATTATTATTTATAATAACCTTTGAAAAAACATCAAGACTATCACCATTTTTTAAATCTTTAGCTTCTATATATGTTCCGTTTTTTAATCTAAATTTATGATTACCAGTAACCCTAATATATTGTCCATTGTCTAATGTAATTTTATAAATTTGTTTATTATAACCTGTTATACGTGGATTTCTCATTATACGAATTGCTAATTCCCCATTATTATCTAAACAATAAACAGGTACATCTTTTGATTCTTCTGCTAATTCTTTAATTGTTACACCCATTCTTCCATCAGCAACGGATATTTTAGTATCACCCACAACACAGGGGTTAGTGCTCACCGTTTTAAACCCATGTTCAGTATAACAATCAGGTACTGATTCTTTAATAACAGTATCCCAAAATAGCAAACCTGGTTCAGCAGATTTCCAAGCATTATAAATAATTTTTTTCCATAATTTTTTAGCATCTATTTCTTTTGTGAAAATTGGATTATCAGAATCGATTGGATATTTTTGTATATATGGTTTTTCTTCGATAACACATTTCATAAATTCGTCATCCAATTTAACAGAAACATTAGCACCAGTAACTTTTCCCTGTGTCATTTTAGCATCTATAAAATCCTCTGCGTCAGGATGTTTGACATGACAATTTGAAGTATAAAAATTATTAGCGAGTATTCTATGTGTTTCATCAACAGTAAAATCATAAACATTACTTTTACCCTTTTTTGTTATTTTAAATATTTTACTATAAGTTTTATCCATTTTTTATTTTTTATTTTTTATTTTTATATTAAATTTTTTAATTAAAGTTTCTATAATTAATGAAAAATTATTATGTATATCATCTTCCCAAAATTTAATAAATTTATAATTAGAATCTTCTATCATTTTCTCTTTAATTATGTCATCTTTAATCTTCATTTTTTGTGTTTCGTATAACTTTTTTTTATTATTATCATTACCATAAATATCCCAAAATTTAGGATTTGCGTGCCAATAATCACCATTTATTTCAATTATTAAATTATAATCTTTTAAATAAAAATCGAATTGTCTTTTTTTATAAATAAAAGAATATACATATTTTATATCATTTTCAATTAAAAAATTTTCAAATATTATTTCAATTTTAGTTTTTTTAATTTTACCTTCTTTCATTTGTTTAATTGTAGAATTTCTTATTTTTTCTATTGTTTCTTTTGTATATATGCCCTTTTTCCCTTTATTCCATGCTTTGTATTTTCTATTTAATTTTTTATCATTAGACAATCTTTTTTCACTTCTTTTTTTTAAAATTTCATTAACATTTTCTTTTTTAGTCCAATGTGTATTTTTAATTATTTTATTAATGTTATTTCTATGTGTATTTTTACATTCTTCTTTTCCACATGTTGAAAATATCATATCTTTTTTAAAAAGTTCAGTATTACATATTATACAATTTACTTTATCATATTTATTCCAATTTTCAATATTATTACAATTATCACAAAATTTATACGTAATGAATTTATTTCTTTCAAATCTATTTTTCGTTACTGTATTTGAACAATTTATACATTTATTATTAATTGATTTATTTAAAAAATTAATCAAATTATCCCCTTTATTATTTAAATATGCACTCAAATTAGATGTATTTTTATTAATTTTAAATATTTTATTATCTAAATTAATATCATATTGATCTATTTTATAGATAATTCTAATTCTGTCTTCTTTAATTTTCTTTAATTTTATTTTCATTTTTAAGGTGTTTTATTGTTATATATAAAAATAAAACACCCCGAATTTGTTTTTTTTAAAAAAAGAATACTAATTCTTCGTTTTCTATATCAACATCAATAATAGCTTTTAAATATTCTTTTTTTGTATTTTTATTTCTAACTTGAAATTCGTGATCTGGTGTTACAACTATCTTTTTGCCATTTTCACATTCAATTTCATAAACATCTCTATTAATAAATTCCTGAATATCTGTTATATTTTTAAAACCATTATGTGTCCATGCTTTTATTTTTTCTCCGTTTTTTATTTTATTAATAACATTAATAATTTTATCCCAACCATAATCAACTAATACGAATGTATCTGGTGCAAAACAACTTAACATGAGTGCACCTCTACGACCATCTTGTGCTACTTCTCTTGTTGAATTAGAATATCTTTCCATAAAAGGAACAACTCCTGTTGATGTTAGTGCAGAGTTTTTAACGGGTGATCCTTTTGGTCTAATATGTGATAAATCATGACCTACACCACCTCTTCTTTTCATTAATTGTACTTGTTGTTCATCAGTTCTGCATATACCACCATAACTATCACTTTCATTTCCAGTCACAAAACAATTTGATAAACTAACAATTTGTAAATCATTACCTATACCTGACATCGGACCTCCTTGTGGGATAATATATTTAAAATCTTTTAATAGATTATAAATTAAATCTTCTGATAATGGATTAGGATATTTATTTTCAATTCTATTTAGTTCTTTAGATAATCTTTTGTGCATATCATCTGGTGTTAATTCATAAATATTTCCATCTGAATCTTTTAATGCATATTTATTTATCCATACTTCAGTAGCTAAAGAATCACCTTTAAAATAATCTAATGTATTTTTTTCTACTTCTTTTCTATTGTATTTATTCATTTATATTTATATTTATTTTTATAAAAAATTAATACCATTAAGGTTTTTTAAAAATCCTTTTTGTGTTAATTCTTTAATTATATATGTAGCTGGTTTTTTATCTAAAAGTTTAAACATATTAAATATGTTATCTGTAAAATAATATGATAATTCAACAAATATCTCTGATCTTGTATATCTGTATCCTAATTCTCTTATTAATAAATTATAATAATTATTAAAAACCTCTTTATTTGGTTTTCTTCTATTTTGTTTAAAATCTAAATCTGTATTTTTATCTAGTATATCATAGACATCTTTAGTTAAGTCATTTGTACTTAAATAATCATCACTATCATTATGAATATCAAATATATTAATATTATCATAATCATTATCTATATGACTGTTACTTATATTATCTTCATTTTCTTTTTTATCTAATTTGCCTTTAAAAATAGTATCTCTTTGTAATCTATGTTTACCTTCTTGCCTATGTTTATTAGTATTAAATTTATAAATTAGATCAAAATTTTCACAATCCTCTATATCAGATACATCATCAATGTCAATAAAATCATTATCATCATCATTATTTATAATATCATCATCAACATCAATATTATTATCTTCTTCTATATTATCATTACTAATATTTGATTCTTCATCTATATCATATTGATTTAAATCGTCATCAAAATTTATGTAATTTTTATCATCACTCATTTCAATTTATTATTTTTTATTTTGATCCAAATAATATATCATTATCCATTGTTAAATATTTAGTATTAAAATCAAATTTCACTTGTTCCTCATGATGTTCACCATCTCTTAATTTTAATATTTTTAATCTATATGTATTTTCTTTTTTCATAGAAGGGTTTCTAATTATTGCCCAAACAGAATCCGCTGCTTCTGCTATTGCTTTACTTTCTGGTATATCATCTAAATTAATATCATTTGCTCCCCATACTGATTTATCAACTTGTGTAGCTGTAATAACAGCAACATCACACTTATCAGCTAATCTTCTTAATCCTTCTGCTAAATGTTTACCTTTAAGATATAACATAGTGTCTAAATTATAACCTTTCTCAATTGACATAATATTAATGTAATCTACTACGATTGCATCTAATTTTATATTTTTTGTTTCTTGAAATTTTTTAACATAATTTTCTAAATCTGTTACTGTACAATCACTAGTTGGAAATTTTTTAACATATAATTTACCAACCTTACCACCATCAAATAATTTATTTGACGATGCCATTGTTTTTAATTCGTTTATTTTATTTTTAATAAATGTACTATCTTTACTTATTGTATCATATTCATCAATATCAATTTTTAATCTCATTGCACCTAAACGCTTAATACATTTATATTTTGCCATCTCTAATGTTATGTAAACAACATTATATCCACTATCTGCCATTTTAGCAGCCATATTTTGTAACCACATTGAATTGTGAGATAAAATATCATTTGTATAATATCTACGATTTGAATCATCAGACAAAGACAAGTCATACATATTTGACTTTTTATCAGTTTTATATACTTCTTTTATTTTAGAAATACCATTTTTTGATAAAATATAATCCCCTATTTTTAAATTTTTTACATATATTTCATTATAATTTTTATCAAATAAAATATGTTCATCCGCACAAATTAATTCTAAACCATCTTCTGTTTTTACTACCCATTCATCATATTCAATTGTTTTACCAACTTCTTTTATATCTTCCCATCCCGTATCGGTTTCTATTTGCCAATCTGATACATCAAATGTTTCTATAAATTTTTTATATGTATTGTCACTTATCATTTATACAATTTTGTTTTTATATTTTATAATATTATCTCTTATTTGTTTAAAAAATTTACACATTCTTGTATAATTTTTTCTTTATTTTTCTTATAATCACTTTCCCATATAACTAATACATCATATCCTTCTTTTTTAGCTTTTTGAATTTTTAATTTATCATATATCCATATATCTTTAGCATACATTTGTTTTCTCATATTAAAATAATCCATATCATATTTAATAGGATTACAATGCCAGTAATCACCATTGAATTCTATTATTTTATTATTATACTTGAAATCATAAGTGTAATAAAAATCACTATTACAAAATATTATAAATTGCTTATTTATATAACAATTATATTCATTAATATTCGTTTCATTTAAAATATCATTTATAAAAATTTTTTCTAAATTTGATGAGTCTTGTTTATAATTTCCATTTTTTAATAAAATATCTTTCATTTTTTTAGACCATCTTTTATTTCTTTTTATCCAAATATCTATACCATCGTCTTCACCATATTTTTTAATACATTTTTCTAATGTAAAAGTTCTTTGTCTATCTTTTACTTTTTCTTTTGCTTCTTCTTCATTATATCCTTTTTTTAACCAATATTTTAATTGTGTTGGACTAACATCATCATATAATTCTGGATATTCTCTTCTCTTTTTCCATGTTTTTTCATGTATCATATCAGTAACTTTCTTAACTTTTATTTTAGCATCATCTTCAGAATATCCTCTTTTCAGCCAGTAGTTAATTGATTGATGTGATCTTTCTTTAAAAAAATTTTTATTATTTTCAAATTTTTCATTTAATGATTTTTTAATTTTTTTGCCTCTTTCAGATGCTCTTTCATTCATCATTTTTATAGCATCATCTTTTGATAAATTATATTTATACATTAAAAATTCATATGTACCTGTTGCTCTTGTTTTACCTAAACATTCTTTAGAATCACATATATTATGATATCCATTAGATAAATCTTTAAAAATTGAATTTTTTCCACAAAAATAACATTTACCTTCATTATCTTTTTTTAAATATTTATCATAATAATTTTTAATATCATTTTTATTAAAATGGTGTTTTTTTACTAAATGAATAGATAATCCTCTAATATCTTTAGATTCATTATTACAAATTTTACATTTCATAATCATTTTTACTTTTATATATAAAAATAAGTGAATCCAATTTAGGAAGATTTTTTTATCATATTAAAAAAATCACCAATTTTTATTTTTTCGATTTTATTAGTTTTTTTGTTTTTAATTTTTATTAAAGTGTTGAAAATAAGACACTTACCCACATTAGTTTCTCCCATTATTATGTTAAAAGTAGCATGATCCCATCCACCACCTAATATTTTATCTAAATTTGACCATCCTGTCGGTATTTTTCTTAATGATATCAATTGTTTATGTTCTTCTGGATCATCAAAATCTCCCCCTAAATCTTCATCATCATTTGATATAATATCTATCTCACTAAAATTCTTTTTTAATCTACCGACAATATCCATAACATTGTCATAATTTACTTCATCCATGTTTTTTATAATATCAATGGATTCATAAATTTTATCTCTTGTATATTTTGATGATTTCCATGCTTTAAATGATCTATCTAACCATTCATCAGTTATATCTTGTGTTGTTTCTGTAAACAATGATTTTAAAGCTTCTTTTGAAACTAATTTTTTATCATCTTGTAAACTTACCATAGACCAAACTTGTTTTGGACTAGGTACAATTTTATCTTTTGAATTTATATAATATTCTCTAATAACATCATATACAAACCTAATCAATTCATTTTCAAAGTATTTTGATTCTACTTTATAAAATTGATTAGGTTCTTCTAAGATCTTGGCAAAAAATAATTTTTCTAAATTTGTATTAGCTCCCATTTTTTAATTTTTAAAATTTTATTAAAATAAATCATCATTATCAATATCATCAAAATCTGCATCTAAATCTTCTCCATGCTCGTCCATTTTAGATAAAAATAATTCTTGTTCTTCAAATGATGAGTAATCAAAATATTTATAAATTATTGGTTCTAATTTTTCTAATAATTCTTTCGTAAAAACTTCTGATGTAAATAATTGTTTTTCAAAAACCGATTTATTTAAATGTTTAATATACCATCTTGTTCCACCTGGTTCAAACTCACCCTTATCGTTTAATTTTCCTTTTGCTACACCTAAATTTTCAAAATTTTGTGGAGTAAAGAAAAATTCTAATCCTTTATATGGATTTGTACCATAACTATGATCAATTTCAAATTTAACTTTCTTAGGTTTAGCTAGTCTGTTTTTCTTTGCTTGTGCTGTAACCAATACACCAGTTGAACTTAAATCTAAGTCATCTTCTCTGCCAGTTTTTAATTTAGCAGTACTTAAAAATATAATAGTAGATGCTGAATATTCTGCTCCTTTTCCACCTGCCATAACTGGAACAGGGAAAAATGAACTAGTATCTTGATAAGTATGGTTTGTTGCTACCATTGGAATTCCTAAATATCCTAAATCAGAGTTAATAATTCTGAACAATTGTTTAATAGCTTTAGCTCTTGTCATATCAGCTTTGTTTTTACCTTCTTTAGCATCTTCAATTTCTTTTTCTGATGCTAATTGACCTATACTATCTAATAAAATTATAATTTTAGGAATTTCTGATCCTGATTTTTTCTCTTGTTTAAGACCATCTAGAAATTTGGTTAGGAATATTTTTAAATCTTCAACTTTATTAGAAGATATAAGTTTTAATTTTTCAGGACTTGAATCAATACCGAATGATTGTAATGTAGATTTACTAACAGAATGTTCAGTGTCAATAAATACTATAAAGTCTCCTCTTTTTTGAGCATTTCTAGCAATATTATACAATAAATATGATTTACCTGTATTTGGTTCACCTGCAAATATTGTTATTCTGTCATCTGGAATACCACCATTTAAAATACTTTTTGAAAAAAGAGCATTTAAAATATAAACACCAGTATCAATAAAACCAGAATCTTCATTACCTTGTACAATTATTTCTGTTTCATCTGATATTTTATCTATTAAACCTGATAATTGTGATATCGAGAACGTTTTTGAATTTGATTTTTTCTTTGCCATGCATAATCTATTAATTTTTTAAGATATTATCTTTATATTTTTATAATTTTATTATAAATACTATAAAAAGTTTAATTTATAGTTAAATTTATTTTAAAATATATATTCTGAACTATTACTATTCAATATATAATAAAAATATAATTTAATAATATGAATTTTTATTTAGTGTTTACAAAAAGTAAAAAAAAGTTTGATAAATATGTTAAAGTTAATAAGATTAGAAATAAGGTTATCATTGATATAAAACAACAATTAGAAGAATACGACATCCATAATAATTATGATATTTATAAAAGCTATTTTAATTTATTAATATATAATAAAATAGTGCAATCTTTTTCTAAAAATAGAGATATTTATTACATACCCAATTTTAGTAATAAAAAATTAGATGTTAATGATATTTTTAAAATAAAAAAAGTATTAGATTCAAATATAAAATTTAACATATTAATATTTTTTGATGAATTTAAAAATGATGAAGATATATATCAATCTATTCTATCAAACATGAATATATTTGACGCATCTCAAATATTAAAAAGTTATTAAAATTATTTTTATATATACATTTATATTTACACACTATTAAAAAATTAATCATTTTTATAATGTTTGATGAAATGAAGTTTTTATTTGAAATGGAAAACTATATATCTAATGAATATGGAGAAATACAATCCACTGATGTTAGATATAACCAAAATGAAGATGACACATTCGGTATAAATAATTATATTATAACACAAGGTGATGTTAAAAATTATATTAGTTCTAGCGTAAATGCTCCATATGATGCAACTAGCAGAAATCCATATATTCAATTATTAAAGGATTTTAACGGAGAAGGTAGTGATAGCAATATGTCAAAAAGTTTAAAATTAAAACCTACTGATTTTTCTTATTTAAGAGATATTGGTGTTTACCCATTAAATAGATTAATAATACTTAGAAGATTTCCTGAAGGGGCAGTTGTTAGAAAGGATTTATCTAAAATGAATGTAGAACCTGTATCAGTTATTGTAGGGTGGGTAAAATCAGATTCAGATGAGATATTAAATTTTTCATTTAATGAAAATTGGAGAACTCAAAATAAAGATGAAATGTTACACTTATTAATAAATCAAATGATGTCTAAAGAGTTTGGAATTGGGTTAGATTCAATGGCACCTGTGCCAGGATGGTTAGCTGGATCATTATTTGGAATACTTAAAACAATTGGTTTAGTAAGTCCTGATACAAAAGTACCATTTGGTGATCCTAATGTATTAAGAGAATCATTAACCAGATCAACTGAAGATGTAGGACATACATCTAAATTTAACATTAGTTTTGAAACTGTATATGAACAAAAATATATTGGTGGGGTAGATATGACTGCATCTACATATAATATAATTAGAAATTTATTAACTATGGGTACATCAGATATTAGATATATCGGAAATTTAAATTCAAGTATTTTAAATAAATTAAGAAGTGCTAATAATAATTCAACAGATGTATCTGCTTGGATTGATTTAATTAAAGAAGTTTTTAATTCATTTCTTGGTGCAGTTAATAGACAATTAAAACCTAGTCCTAAATCTAAAGAAGTTATAGAAGCAGAAGAGAAAAAAAGAGAAGAAGATGAAAAAGAAAGAAGTGAATCATATACAGGAGATGATAAAAAAAGATTAGAATCTGTAGAAAAACAAACATCTATATTAAATAAAGTGTTACATGGTAGTTTAGTAAAAAATATATTGGCATCTACTGTTGGTAAATATGTATGGCCATTAAGAGGTTCTATTGCAATGTTAACTGGTGAAGCAGCAACACCATGGCATTTAACAATAGGAAACCCATATGCCCCATTATTATCTTTAAATAATATAAAAGTTGATAACATTACAGTTAAATTAAATGGAGATATGCAATATAATGATATTCCAAAATATATAACTGCTAGTATTGATATATCACAAGGTAGAAACATGGGAAAAAATGAAATTTTAGATTCACTTGGTATTCAATATAAAAGAAGTTATAATAAAATAAAATAATTAATATGGAATTTTATTCTTTAAATAAATTAAAAATGAATAACAATTTTTATGACATATTTCAAAAGACAATAAAGATGTCAGATGATGTAAATATTAATTATTTTGTAGTCACTGATGAATATTCAGGTAGATTAGATCTCATATCTATGTTCCTATATGGTAGTACAAATTATATAGAAGAATTAATGGTTATAAATAATATTATTAATCCATTTACAATAAAGTCAGGTGATATAATTTATTATCCACCTAATAAAAGTGATTTTGATTTTTTATATGATAAAGATCCAGATACAAATGAACAAAAAGATAGAATTCTTAATATGAATAAAAATAAAACTACTAAAAAAGATCCGAATAGACTAGGATCACCACCTACTATAAAACCAGATAATTTAAAACAAATAGATGTTAATTTTGATTCTAAAAAAATTAAATTAATAAATAAATTTAGATAAATGATTAAAGTTATACAAAGACCTTCTATAATATTAAGAGATTTAGTTATTGATTATGAAGGTGATACAAATGATGATGATATTAAGTATTATGTTGAACAAATTGGGAAATATCCATATCTACAAATTGGAGATACGGTTATAGAAATTAATAACATGATACAAACAATACTGTATAATAATCAATTTTTGCCTAAAATAGAAGTACAATTTAGAGATCCAACTAATAGATTATTTGATGTTCTTTTTCCAGTTGACAATGAGATATTAAGTTTATTTATACAATCCAATAGTGAAATATTAATGCCGATTAGAATGGATTTTAAAATATTAGATTTTAATATTATAAAGAATAAAGAAAATGAAAAGAATGATCTAATTTATTCTATTGTTGGTATACTGAATGTTAATAATTTATATTTTAATTCATTCTCGTCTTATCCAAATACTAGTTTTGAAGTTTTAAAAAAAATAGCAACTGATTCAGAACTAGGATTCGCAACTAATATAGATAACACGAATGATGGTATGATATGGATTAATACTGGTAATACAAATTTAAAATTTATACAAAATGTCGTAAGTCATTCATATTTAAACGATTCTACATTTATGTATGCATATATTGATTTCTATTATAATTTAAATTATGTGGATATTGAGTCAGCATTAAATGAAGATATATCTGATCAAACTGGTATTTTATTTTCTTCCAATTTAACAACAAATCTAAATAATGATTCAGAAGAAACAGAAATGGATTTAATATTAACAAATCACCCAGATAAGTTAAACTCAAATAATTATATTAATAAATTTAATATTATAAATAGTTCAACTAGAGTTAATTTAGATATAGGATATAAATCTATATTAATATACAATGATAAAAATGATAATGTAATATATAAATTGTTAATGGATACTATAACCACAACAGGTAAGAATAATGATCAGGTAGTATTAAAAGGTAAAGTCGGTGAAATATCAGAATTAATGGAAAATTCTATTGATTATATGAATTTAGGTAAAATTGATACTGATAATGTTCATTCTAATTATCTTTATGCCAAACAACAAAATATTAAAAATTTAAATGCATTACAGAAAATAAAAGTAAAAGTTGTAATAAATCTTATGAATTTTAATTTATATAGATTTCAAAAAATACAACTTAAATTTTATAAAATGGATGATATATCAATAACAGATGATAAACCAATTAAACCAACACCAGAAAAAGTAGAAAATTACAATGGTGAAAATTATGATGAAAATAGAATAAATAAAAGATTATCAGGTGAATGGTTAATTACTGCAATAAACTACACATTTAATAAAATTAGTGGGTTTTCACAAGAAGTTACATTAGTTAAGAGAGAATTAGGATTTAATGATGATGATTTTAATAACTAGAATAATTATATATAATTATAAAAATAATTAAAATTAATGGCCAAACCAGGAGCACCAATGTCAAATAGACAAATTAATAAACAGTTAAGAAAAGAGGCTAAACAAAGTAGTCAACAAAATAAAAATGTACAAGATTCTAATCTATTAGACAATACATCAGATACTAAATCTAAAGAAAATTTAGGATATGTTGATGGTTATGGTGAATATGTTAGTAAGTCAGGTGAACATTTTGGACCAGGTTTACAAAATAAAAAATTAGTTAAAAAAATAAGTGGTAATGAAAATAAATATGCTGGTACTAATAGATTTGGTATGTTTGATAATCAAAGTGATGTGTTTAAACAAAATTTAAACACATACATAACAATAGGATTTAATAAAAATAGTGTTGACCAATTTCAAGATCCAACATATTTAGTTTTTGATATTAAAATTGATTATGATAATTCTCCATTATTTACAACTAATAATAATATTAAAAATATAGAAAATTTCATTAATGAATATTCTTCTAATATACCAGAAATAGGTAATGATAATAGATTAGATTTATATTATAAATTTAAATTAGAAGTTGAAAAAATATTTCCATCTAATCTTCCAGAAATAAATAAAGATAAAAGTTATAAAGAACATTATATAGAGTCAATATCAGGATTAGATGTATTAACTAAAAAAATAATAAATTATCCAGAAGATAAAATAATATTTACAATATCAGAAGATGTTGTTATGAGTACACAATATTTGACAGAATTATATAATAATTTAGTTTATTCTTATGATACACATAGAGTATTGATACCCGAAAATCTTTTAAGATTTGATATGTCATTAATAATAAGCGATTATAGAAATATGAAAACTGATGATAATATGATGAATAGCATTCCGTCTAAAATGATATACATTTTACATGACTGTCAATTTGATTTTTTTGAATCTAAAAATTTTGAAAGTGAAATTATTAGAGGTGGATATAATGCTCAAAAACCAAATATATCTAAAAGTAACTTTAAAATAAATTTTAAGTCATATAGTAAAGTAATGATGAGGGATCACATTATAGGAAATTCTGATATACTAGATTTTAGAAAGAGATTACCAGAGCATGATATATATTTTGAATATTTTGATGATACAATACCCGGTGTTGTATCACCCATTGGTGAACAAGATAATACTAAGAAAAGTAAATTATTATCATATTTAAGAAACGAAACAAGACAAATAAGAGGTGTCATTGTTAATAAATTAAAAAATGAAGTTACTGAACTAGCAGATAAAGCACAAAATTGGTTAAATGAAAAGGTAGGAGTAACACTAACTGATGTTAATGTTTATTATGATAAAGCTGGTGATAAAGTTAGAATGGTTGATAAATTTGTTAGTGATTTTATTGATAAAAAATTAGATGATATAAAAGGAAATAAAAAGAATAAAAATAATAATGTTGATCCTATAAAGAGTAGAAACCAATGGAGAGATAATTATACAAATGCATATGACGAAGAAGGAAGAACAAGAAATAGAGATATTGAAAATGATGATATCTTAAATATCGGTGATGACATAGATCAAAATGATGCTCAATATAATCAGAAATTTCCTGATGGTGATATTCATGAAGATGGGCAGTACAATCAAAAGTTTCCAGAAGGAGATGTTCATGAAGATGGGCAGTACAATCAAAAGTTCCCTAATGGTGATGTCCATGAAGACGGAATTTATAACCAAAAATATCCTGATGGTGATGTTCATGAAGATGGTCAATACAATCAAAAATTTCCAGAAGGAGATGTTCATGAAGATGGGCAGTACAATCAAAAATTTCCAGAAGGAGATGTTCATGAAGATGGGCAGTATAATCAAAAGTTCCCAGAAGGAGATGTTCATGAAGATGGCCAATACAATCAAAAATTCCCAGAAGGTGACTTACAAGAAGACGGAACTTATAACCAAAAATTTCCAAATACAAACAAGAAAGAAGATAATAAATATAATAGAAAATACCCTGATGGTAATGTTTATGACGAAAATAATTAATTTTTATGAATTATAAAGATGGTATATTTAGTGGAATAGTAGAAGATAATATAGATCCTAGAAGAAAGGGAAGAGTTAAAGTAAGAATTATTGGTGTATTTGATAATATACCAACATCTCATATACCCTGGTCATCACCACAGATTATACCATACGGATGTTCATATTCAATTCCACCTATTGGAAAAACAGTTAGTATAAAATTTGATAATGGTGATATATATTCACCATACTACATATATACAGATATGTATAATATAAATTTACAAGATAAATTAGATAGTTTATCTGATGAAGATTATGTTAGTTTTTATTCTTTACTATTTAGTCATAAAACACAAGTATATCAAGACAAAGATAATTTTATAATAGATCATCTTTTAAATAGAATAGTAATGAATAACGACAATATAAACATAGAATTAAAAGATAATAAAAGAAAAATTAATATAGGTACAGAAAAAGCAAACCAAAGAGCAGTACTGGGTGATCATTTTATAATAGAATGGTTTAAAGAATTTTTAAATATTCTTGTTAAACCAACATCAATGGTGGGCAATTCAGGTACACCTATTGTTAAAAGTGAATTAGATCAACATATTCTAAAATTTTTACAAAATCCAAATATTTTTGTATCTGATAATGTATATTTTAATGATAATAATAAAATAGATACATTAGAAAGAGATATAATAACAAATGAAGTAGAACATGATGATACTACAATTGTATCACCAAAACAAGAAAATGGAGATGATGTTGTTGGATTTAATGTTGAAAACTCTAAAGAGATACAAGAAGATGCAAGAAAAAATATAATAAACACAAATAAAGAAAATAAAAATAGTATTAAAAGTTTTGCACCCGATGGAACTAGTATAGATGATAATGAATATATTACATCGAAAAAAGATAGAAAAATATCAGGCAAAAGAAGTAAATATAATCACGAAAATAGAAACAGAGTTGATAGATTAAAATCAGAAGAAGTTAAAAAAAGAAAAGGTAAAGACAACGAAACAAAAGCTAACTCCAATTATGGTATGTATAAGAAAAAATAAAGGGATATAAAATCACTTAATTTAATTCTTTTTCTAATCTTTCTAATTCATTTTGCAAATCTTTCAATTCTTCATTTGCAGACATCATCATTTTCTTATATTTTTTTCTTTCTTTGTAAATATTACCCATAACTTTTTTAACTACACCATCTTCATTCCTAAAAACAGCACCATTTAATGTTATAATTGAGTTTTTATCTAATTTTATTTTATGTCCATTAAATACCGAATATACATCTCCACCAGATTGCAATTTATCTATCATGTCACTTATACTTTTACCTCTATCTTTTATAACTTTACCAATATAAGAATCAGCAGATATATTAAATTCTTGCATAGTTGTAGGATATAGAGATGCAAAATCAAAACAAATAGTCCAACTATTCATTCCAACTATCGGATCTTTAACCCAACCTCCTTTAACATTCATATCGTCATCAATAGTATCATCTTTCTTTGTATCATCTTTAACAAATACTACATTCTTTTCAAATCTCATTTTCTCTCTTAATATACCTTCTGTTACTGTTAATGTAGTAAATGCATCAATAACTCTAATTTTTGATAATGTTGCAATACCATATAAAATATCAATATATTTCATCTTTAAGTGTATCTGCTGAACTAGTGCTGAGTCAATAGCATTATACAATATGAATTTTTGATAATCACTTTCATATAAATATTTAAGATTACCTTCATAATTAATCTTTTTAACACCAAGTACATTATCAGAAACAAAATCTAACCCTTGTGATTCTTTAACTTTTATTGACGTATCCCATTTTGCATATAATTCCATATAATCAATTATGACACGGTGTGCAGGTATTTCAGAATGATCATTCTGCATCCAAGATGATCTTAAATTACCAGTAAATGAAGAAATACTAGGATCAATACCTAATTTCCTTGCTCTATTCACCAAAAAAACCCAGTCATAATTCACAAAATTCCATCCCGTTAATACTGACATTTTTGGTACCATTAACTTAAAATAGTTAAGTAACATGTCATACTCACTATTATAATAACGATACATAAAATCATAATTTGTTTTTAATTTATCGAAATGGTTATTTATACCACTTTTAATTGAATCTATTTCCGATTTATTTAATTTCTTAGTACCTAAAACTAAAACTTTATCTTTATTAACAATAGATATTGATTGAATAGCAGATTCAGCCAAATGAGGTTGTGGTTTTTTATCAATTATTTCGTTCTCTATATCTATAAAGAATATATTAGGTTCTTTATATTCGAACAATAATTTTTTCTCTTCTTCTGGTAATTTATCCAAAAAATCATAAACCGAATATCTATTCGGGTGTTGTGTGTATATTTCTTTTATAGATTTACCATCCCAAGTAACATATTTACCTGATTTATCACTGTCATTATCATCACATATTATAAATTTAGTGGGATTATTCCAAGGATAATATTTTAACTTTATATTACCATTATCATCAATGTAACTTACAATTAACTTCTTTTGCCTATATTCATAATCTATTAACATTTAAATATTAATTATTTTTTATTTTATATTAAACTATATTATGATTGTTTGAAATAAATATATAAATAAAATGAAAATTTGTTTTAATGAAAAGTAATGAAAAAATTATCAATCAATTTAATAAAATACATGGTGATAGATATGATTATTCATTAGTAGATTATAAAAATTCTAAAATTAAAGTTAAAATAATATGCAAAGAACATAATGTTTTTGAACAAAGACCAGATCATCATTTAATGGGCAGTGGATGTCCATATTGTAGTAAAAATAAAAAATATACCAACATAACATTTAAATTAAAATCAAATATAATACATAATAATTTTTATGACTATTCATTAGTAGATTATAAAAATGCACATACAAATGTAAAAATAATATGCCCTAAACACGGTATATTTAAACAAACACCACAGAATCATATAATTAAGAAAAATGGTTGTCCTATTTGTTATAATGAAAACAGGACTTCAGAACAATCAGATGTTATATTAAGATTTAATATTATTCATAATAATTATTATAATTATAGTCAAGTTAATTATATAAATAATATAAAAAAAGTAAAAATAATATGCCCTAAACACGGTATGTTTAAACAAACACCTGCCAAACACTTATTAGGACAAGGTTGTCCTATTTGTAATGAATCAAAAGGAGAAAAAGAAATAAGAAAATTTCTAGAATATAATAGTATAAAATATGATTATCAAAAATATTTTAAAGGTTGTAAATATAAAAGAAATTTAAAATTTGATTTTTATTTACCTGATTATAATATTTGTATAGAGTATGATGGTAAACAGCATTTTATAATAAATGAATTTTTTGATAAAAAAGATGATTTTGAAAATAGATTAAAAAGAGATCAAATAAAAAATGAATATTGTATAAATAATAATATTAAATTAATAAGGATAAAATATAATGAAAATATTGAAAAAAAATTAAACTTTTTAACTGATATATAATATATGTAATATACAAAATGCAAGAATGGTGTAGCGGTAGCATGATTTACTTCCAGTAAATAGGGTTCGGTTCGATTCCGGTGTCTTTGCTCAAAAATCCCTCTTAAAAAGAGGGATTTTTTATATATAATTATTATGTCAAATAAAAGAAAAACAAAAGAGCAGGTTATTAATGATTTTAATAAGGTTCATAATAATTTATATGACTATTCTTTAATGAATTATATTAATAATAAAACAAAAATTAAAATTATTTGTCATAAACATGGTGTATTTGAACAAAGACCAGATGATCATTTAAGTGGTCATGGTTGTTATTTATGTTCTAAAACATTAAAAAGAGATAATGATTATATTATTAAAAAGTCTAATATTACACATAATTTTAAATATGACTATTCTTTGGTAAATTATATAAATGCAAAAACAAAAATTAGAATTATTTGTAAAGAGCATGGTATATTTGAACAAAATCCAATTGATCATATTAATGGTTCTGGATGTCCAAAATGTGCTAAAAATAATAAAATTATAAGAGATGAATATATTAACAGATGTAATTTAAAACACGATTTTAAATATGATTATTCTTTAGTAAATTTAATAAATTTAACATCAAAAATTAAAATAATTTGTGATGAACATGGTGAATTTGAACAAAATGCGCAAAATCATATGAATGGTTCTGGTTGCCCAAAATGTAAATTAAGTAAAAATGAAAAGATAATTAAATCATTTTTTGAAAAAAATAATATTCTATATGAATCACAAAAAATGTTTGAAGGATGTGAATATAAAAGAAAATTAAAATTTGATTTTTATTTACCAAATTATAATATATGTGTCGAATATGACGGTGAGCAACATTTTAAGAAATATAGATTTGAAAAAAATAAAAAAAATTTAATGACTAGACAATTAAGAGACCAAATTAAAACAGAATACTGTCAAAATAATAATATTAAACTTATAAGAATAAGATATGATCAAAATATAGAAGATATTTTAAAAAATGAAATTCCTTTTAAATAATTTTTATTTTATTAAAAACCACTTAATATTTAAGTGGTTTTTGTTTTTACCATAAATCTTGACAAGCCCAATATCTTTTTGTTAATTTCGATAAGTTACTAACTGGATCACAATTATGTCTTGCTCTAAAATTTTTTCTTCTATCTTTATCTTTATGTGTTGTATAATCTTCATAATCTTTATGTCCATAGTTTAGGATTTTAATTTTATCACCTTCTTTAGCCAAAACTCTTTTTTTAAATTTTCCTTTACCTGTATATTTTTTAGGTTTATTATAACCTGTAAATTTTTCTCCTCTATATATTATACCATCATCAACTTTTTTAACCTGATCAATACTTTCATTTAATGAAAGTGTTATTATTTCAGTTTCACTTTCTTCTATAATCCATTCATTATTAAAATTATCAAAAGATTTTACATGTTTCATAATATTTTATTATTTTTAATCTTTTATAAATTCTGATATTTTTTTAGCTAACTCAAAATCTCCATTGTCTATAGCTAAATTTAATTGGTAATTTAATTCATTTTGTCCCATATTCTTATAATCTTTATCAGTTAATTCTTTTTTAGGTTCTTCTTTAACTGGTAAATCTAAAATATCTTCATCATCTTCATATTCAAATTCAGACATTGTTGATTTCTTATAATAATTATCTATTTCATTAACAACATCGTCAACTATTTTTTTAATTTTTCTTAATGTAACAGTTGTATCATTACTTAACATTCCTTTAATAACGTCAATAAATTCTGATGCCGGCAACATAACCAATTCACCATAAATTAATTCCTTTACATTATCTCCTTGATAACCAATCATTATTTTTTCAAAATGTTCGTTTAAATAATTTCTTAAATCGGCTGCAATATATGGTCCATAACGAATATCTTGTTGCTCATCTTTTAAACTATCAGTTTTTGATAATATTTTATTAGCCATAACTGAATCTTCTGGTATTGCCTTTGCGGCAATAAGTTCATATATACCTTTAACTACTTCATGTATTAGCATTACTAAATCTAGTACTCTTGCTTTAATTTTTGGTTTTGTATCACCTGTTTCTTCATCTTCTTCATAATCAGTTTCCATTGCATTTACCATTTGTGGTGCTTGTTCCATCATTTCTTCTAATGATACTTGATCAAACCAATCAAATTTCTTATTAATTTCAAGATGTCTCATATGAAGATTAATAAGTTCAGTACTAATTTTATCTACTTCTTCTTTACAATCAAAAAGCATTGGATGTACATTTTGTGATTCACCTTGCATTAAATTATTAATAATTTTTCTTTTATTTATTTCATCTTGTGGTGCATCTGGTCCATAATCTTCATTTCCATCAAAATTCATTTCTTCTTGATCATCATCCATCATTTTTTGAGCCATTTCCATTTTTTCTTCATCATCAGGATTAACTATTTTAACATCTAATTCAATATCATTTAAAATAGGATAATGTTTTTTAAGTACATTTATTCCAATTTCTTCTAATTCTTTCTCATGTCCTCTTTGAATTCTTGATATTTTATTTATTAAATCCATTGCTTCCATCATTTCTTGACGAGATGGACCATAACCGTATTGTTGACGAGCTTTTCTTTCAACATTTTTTAAATATTCATCATCTAGAGCATCTTTAATATCTGCTTCTTCAAATATTTCTTTATACTTTTTTAATTTCATTATTTTATTTTATTTTTTATATTATTTTTAATATTCATCAAGAACATCTGAATTATATATATCAACATAATCTCCAAAATATTCTTCAAATGTATTTACAAGATTTTTATAATCCCCTGACATCATTTCATTTGTTATTCTTTCACTATCATATTTTTCAGGATCAACATCTTTTAATTGTTTACATAATCTATTCACTAATCCTAATATCGCATAAGCATTGCCTTCTGGTCCTCTTAAATCAATAGATATTCTTTCATTTCCTTTACTACCCATAAATTTTTCGGTAATATTTTTAGAATATTTTTTCATTAAGTAATTTTCAATTTCTTTGTTTCCTTTTGTTAATTTAAGAAATTTATCAGCAACTTGTTTATCAGTAGCTTTTGGTTTTGGTATAACAGATGGTTTATCTCTTCTAAATGGAGATGGTCTACCTGGTTTTGTAGTTGGTTTAGTTGTAGGTTTTGTAGTTGGTTTAACTTTTGGTTCAGCTAACTCTAAATTTTCTTTTATAAAATTTTTAAAAGACTTAATTTTTTTCATAATTATTAATTATATTTTTTAATATATATTAAATATTAATATTAGATTTTTATATATAATTAAAAAATAAAAAGAAAAAATGAAAAGAAATAATAAAATAGATGAATCTCTATTAAGAGATAGAACTAAAAAGCAACTTCAAAATTTGAAGAGAACAATTGATAGTGAAGGTGGTGATATAGAACATAAAGTAAGAACCACAAGTAAATATAAAGAGAATAAAATGCCTAATGCTTATTATATGGATAATCCATTTAGTAGTAAAAGAGAAATAGATACATGGGAACATTTCTCCAAAAATGATGCTAATAATAAATCAATTGCTGCTGCATCCACACAACCATCTAATATTAAGAAATTATCTAGATTTACCGATTTTAAAAAAAGGAGTAACTTAAAAGAATCAATAAACGAATCTAAAAAACCTGAATTTGAAATAGATAAACCTATTGGTGAAATGGAAGAATTATTTATTGATTTACATGAAAGTCCAGAAAACTATGATATTAATAAGGACGGATTTGATAAATTATATAAATTAATGTCTAAATATGATTTAGAAGAAACAAATGATGTTCTTGTAACATTTAGAAAGATGTCAGATAGTGATAAAAAAGAAGCATTATCTTTTATTGGAGCAACTGAAGATATGATAGAAAACGCATTCAATGAAACAGTATACGAATCAAAAGATAAAAAATTATTTGAATCAAATAAAAAATTAAAAAAATGGCAAATTAATGAAATAACCGAAATCTTAGATGATATGGATATTTATGGATATACTAATGACATAATCTCAATTATTGAAGGAGAAGAATCAGAAAGTGTAAAAAGTGATATTAAATCATTTGCAGAAGATAATAATTTATTAGAAGCTACAACATGGGAACAAAAATTGATATATTTTGTAGAAAGGAATGGATTAGCTAGTGTATATGAAGATATATTTAATATATTAGGTATTGATTATGATGATTCTTTTTTATATGAATCTAAGAATGATGAAGAATTATATCTAACCCCAAAACAAAGAAAATTACCAGAAGGATTAAAGAAAGGAATTATTAAAAAAATGAAAAAATCCGGTAAAAAATTAAATGATAAAAAAGATAAAGAAGAATGCAATGACTGCGACGATGATAAGAAAGATGATAAAAAAGATAAAAAGAATGATATTAATAAAAGTGATGAAGAAAAATATTTAACACCAAAACAAAGAAAATTACCAGAAGGTTTAAAAAAAGGTATTATTAAGAAAGCTAAAAAATCATCTAAAATAAATGAATCAGTTGATATTTCTGATCAATTAACAGAAGAAGAAGTAGAGGGAGCAAAACAAATAGAATCACCTAATGATTTTTTTAATAGATATGAATTAAAAGATGGTAGAATAATAGATGTTGCACCTAGTGGTAAAATGACTTTAGTATCTGATGATGATAATAATACAGAAGACTAAAAAATAAAAATAACTAAAATGATTAAAAAATTTAATGATTTCTTAAATGAAAAAAATATACATGAACCCATTGATTTCAAAAAAGGTGAAAATGAATACCAAAAAAGAATAGTTGAAGTCATTGATGATATTTTACCTGATAAAGATATTAAGGTTTATTATAAAACATCATCAGGTATTCAAGAAATAGATGCTGAAATAATAGTAAAACCAATAATAAATGTAAAAGAAGATGGATATAATGTTCATTTTTCATTTGATATATATACAGGTCATAGACAACAATTAATATCTTTTAGTCTTTATAATATAAAGAATAATAAAAGTTATATATGGAAAGATACAAATATATACAATTATTATTTGGATACAAAAGATATAAATAAAATTATAAATTTAATTAAATCATTAGTTAATTTTACTACAAATATATCTGATAAATCTATTAATAATTTAATCAATTCCATTTATGATGAATTATCTAAAAAAGAATAATACAAAAATGATTAAAAAATTTAATGATTTCTTAAATGAATCAAAAAATAATAAAGATATTTTAAATTTAAATGATTTTAATGATGATCATATAAAAGGAACAAAGGATGATAAAAATAAACCAATGTTTAATAATTTACCTAATAAATCTATGAGAAACCCTTATGATATTTTAAGATCAAGTAAATTCATTGAAATTGATGGTATAACAGGTCAAATAATTGGGTTAAAGGGTAATTTAGTATTATTAGATATTATAAATAAGGATACAAATGAACATGAAGTTAAAGAATATGATGTTAAATATATTTTAAAAAAATTAAAATCATAAATGAATTTACCAATACCAATAAATTCAAAAAGATTACTTTTGGTTTTATAGTTATATTTTTATGGATATTTTTTGCATCATTAATGTATTTTAATACTAATGGTGTAAATGATTTTAAAACATTGTCAGTATATTTTATATCATTAACTGGTTTTATTATTGCTTATGTATGGGGAGAATCTGCTAGAAAATCTAATAAAACAACAGTATTCAAATCAGGAAATTCATCAAAAAGAGAAATATTAACATATATAGTTATATTATTATGGACTATTGTTGGTGTTTTTTCAATATTAAAACCTTTACCTTTAATAGATTTATCAACATACTTCGGTGCATTAACACCGTTTGTTGGTGCTTATGTATTAGGAGAAACATATAAATCATCACAATAATTTTGTATTAAAAGAAAAAGGAAGTTTTAAACTTCCTTTTTTTCTTGTTTTGTATCTGTTATTTCTTTTATATCTTCTACTTTATTATCTTTCTGTTTATTTGAAAGAACTTCATCTAAAGCAATACCCCATAATTTACAATCATCTTTAACTCTTTCTACAATGATATTGTAGGCATTAAATAACTTATTTGTTTGTGCAATTTTATATAAAATATTTCTAAAATATTTAAATTCATTTGTTATTCCTCTAACTTTATAATTCTTTATCAAATGATGTAAAATTAATATTTTTTTAATACTTACTTTAAAAACATAAACATCTTTTGATTTATCAGACTCATATTCAGTCATAACATGTTGCCAAAAATTTTCATATAATTCAACATAATTAAATACATCATCACCATTGTATTCAATAACATTTGTTAAAATTTTATTTAAAAATTTTAATTCTTCTACTTTTAATTCAAAATTAAATGTCATTTCATTTAAATATTGAATATATGAATTAACTAAATAATTAGATATCGCATATACTTTATCCACATCATGTTCAGACATATTTTTAATAATATCTGTATTTGGATCATACTTTCTAATTAAATTTAAAATGGTTTCTTTCTTTTTATTTAATTCATTATAAAAGTCAATATTTAATAATACACCATTGTCATTTTTTATTAAATTTTCAGCTTCCTCATTTTTAAATGTATTATTTTTCTTAGCTATTTCTTCAATTGTTTTATAATATTCATCATAATTAAAATCTTTAACTTTTTTAAAGTCTATATTTTCTAATTCTTTAGCTTTATCTAATACTTCTTTAAATTTTTTATCTTCACTCATATTTAATCATTATTTTTTTTATCCATATTAAAATCTTTAAACATTAAACCTTCTATAACATAATCTTGTTTATTATTTAACCAATTTAATTCTTTTTTAACACTATATGATATGGATAGCGACCATATACTAATACCCAAAGCCATTATAGCAATTATTAATGTTATATCTTAACTAGTGAATAATTTCTTAATTTTTGCTCAATTTGTTTTTTGATCATATTTTAAATTATTTTTTAAAAATTTTTATTCTTCCTTATCTGATCCTTTGATTAACATTCGTTCTACTTCATTTGCTCTTTCGACTTTTTCATAAGTGTGTTTTTTAACTATACCTGTTGATGTTTTTAAAGTAGGTTGAGTAATTGAAAATGTACCTTTTTCTAAATTTGGAATTATTTTATCTATTTCCTGTTCAAATAAAATAGTTTTTATTTCTTCATCTAATTTATCAAATAAAGTATCATTTACAGTAACTAATATCTCACTATTTAATAAAACCGCATAATTATCTGGTATCTTTTTTATTTGTATTAATTTTTTCTGTTTATTATTGGATTGAAACGTATAATTGAAGTCAATCGCAAACACAAATTCTTGTTCGATTTTTTTAAAAAAATCAATAATTTCATCATCTAGTTCGTAATACTGGTCTGTTTTAATCATATATTTAAATTATTTTTTATACAAATATTATTGTGATTAAGTATATTATAAAAATTGATAAAAGTCCAATCCCAATTCCCAAATATGAAAAAAATAAAAATCCAATTAATCCACCAATTAAATATAACAATAACCATATTATTCTTTTAAATAATTTAGCAGTATTAAAAAATTTAAATCTAAATGCCATTCCTACTTGATTATCATTAAGTTCAATAACTTCCATTAATCCGATTAATTCACTTAATCCTATTTCAATAAATGTTTTATCTATTCTATTTATTTCTTTTTTTAAAACATCATTAAAATATTTTGGTCCTAAACTTTTAGTGTTTTCTATATCTATTTCTGTTAGATTATAAGTTTTATAAAGTCTATATACCCAATCAATAGATAGATCATGTTCTATTTTTAATTTATCTTTATTTATATTTAAAATTTTTAGATATAAATAAAAATATTTTATCTTTTTAAGCATAAGAATTTTTTTTATTTATATATTTAAAAATATGGGTTTAGTTTAAAATTATTTAGTAGGTTCATCATCTTCTAATCCAACATCAGATGCTGCATTTTGTTTTGTCATTAATTCTAATAGAATATCAAATTTTTCTAATATCATATCAAATTTTTTATTCATTTGAGCTTGTTCTAATATAGAATTATCTTCTGATTCTGATTTTGGGTTTATTATATCTGCTATTTTTTGTTTTGTTGTATCTACTATATTTCTTGGTTGATTTTCAATAATATTAGATAATTCTTTTTTTCTTTGTTCTAATATATCTAATACTTCATCTAATTTATTTTGATCAATAACTGATATAATTTTTACACTTGTTGATAAATTATTAAGTTTATCTATACCTCTTTGATTTAATTTGTTTATATTTTCACCTAAGTCTTTAATTGCGTCTGAAAACTTTTTAATAACTTTAACCTTTTTGTCATCTATATTACTTATACTTTCGGTAAATGCATTTAATGATTTTGATATACCATTTGCCCAATTTTCATCAGGACCACCTGTAAAATCACCACCTTTTAAAATATTTGCTACTTCTACCATAGATGTTGCGATATCTTTCATTAAAATTCCAAAAGATTCATTTTTTGCTCTTTTTCTTTGACTTATAGAATCATATGCATCTATAAAAGGAACTAGTGATGTAGCAACTCCTTCTGCCCATTCTTTACTTGGGTGTTTATCATTCCAATCATAATTTCCTAAAACTTTTGCAACATCTATCATACCACTAGCAATAGATACCATAAATTCTCTAAATTTATCAGTATTTAAATTACCAGATGAAAATAATGATTTACCTTCCATTGATACTGACGCTGCATATGCAAAAGCACTTAATGATAATCCAATACCTTCTGCCCATTCTTTTGTTGGACCGCCCGTATAATTACCACCAGCTAAAATAAAAGATACATCTTTTATGGCATTTGCTACCATTTGTACTTGTTCATTACCCCTACTTAATATTTTACCAGCAAATGGTATTAAACCTAACATAACCATACCTGTACCAAAAGCAAATAATGATAAACCTGCACCTGATGCCCATTTTAAACCAGGATATACATCATATTTACCTTTTCTTAATATTTCAGATGCTAAAACTATACCAGCGGATACAATCCCAATTGCACCTATACCAAGTGCTAAAGCAATTGCACCAACACCACTTAACATCAACATACCCAATGTAAACATAGGTAAACTAAATAATAATACACTTAAACCTGCTCCTAATGCCCATTTTAAATCTGGATATTTACTATAATTACCAACACTTAATACCCATGATGAAATCATAACAGCTGCTGATACAACAATAACGCCTAATGATCCAATTAACATTGCTTGTATTGGCAATTTACCTAATATCCATACGGTAGGAGTAAAAGCCAACAATGATAAACCAATAACTGCTGAACCAATTAAAAGATCGATTGGGTTCTTTATTGGTTCAAAATATTGAAGTATAATAGAAGATAATACAATACCACCAGCAATTAAAGGGATTAATGCAGTTGTCATTAACATTTGCAATGGATTAACACCTTTAGTAGCTTTCATTATAAACATTATAGCAATAGAACCAACAGCTAATATAGCACCGACAAATATTGCTGATATTGCCTGCATAAAACTAACCGGTTGCATATACGTTAATAATAAACTAGATAATACTATACCACCAGCAATAGCAGGTAATATCAATGGTAATAATAATATTTTTGCTATATCTTTTGGACTATCTAATTTTAAAGAATTTAATGATTTCATTATAAAATATGCACCCACCCCTAATGCAGTACTAACAATAACAAATGAGAACATTTGTAATCCACTCATAGGTTTAAAATTTTGTAATATATAACTAGATATCGTTACAGCAGCCGCAATACCAATAACAGCAAGTCCAGTATATAAAACTTTTTTGGGTGTTAATTCTTTAATTTCTGCAATTTTAGCAAATGCATGTGATATCATTAATATGCCAGCACTTAATGCAACTACGGATAAGAAATCAATATTACCTATTATTTTAAAAGCCATACCAATTGCTAAAACACCACCAGCAATTAACATTATAACTCCTACACCATCAACAATTTTTTTCTTATTATCTTTATCTTGTATTTTTTCAAACATACCAGTTTCCTTTTGTTTTCTGGCTGCTTTAATTTCATTTAATATTTCTTTTGTCCTATCATCTACTTTTTTAGATACATCTAATATATTTTTAATATCTTCTGTCATTTTGGATATTTTATCACCATCCATAGCAGAAGCCATTTTATTTATCAAATCTCCTTTATCCGCCTGATCTTTTAATAATTCAACAATACCTTCTAGTGCATTAGTAAAGTTTTGTAAATTATCAATAAATGCTTGGTCTATTTTAGATGCCATTTGTAAAAATTATTTTGTAAAACTTTCAAATGTTTGAATATGTGATGGGTGTTCATTTTTATATAATCTAATTTCTTTCTCACATTCTTTTATTAAATTATCTATTTCATCAATTTTAGAAAAAACATCACCATCTTTTCCTAGAGATTTATTGAATAAACTTTTTATTCTTGAATAATATTTTGATTTGATGTTTCTAATTCGTTGTTCTTGTATCTTTTTCTTATTATTCATTTGATTTTAAATCTTCTATTTTTTTCTTAAAAACTTCTATTGTTTCTTTATGTTTCTCTATATCATCCTTTATCTTCTCAATTGTTTCTTCTATTTCTTTCTTTTTATTATCAATCTTTTCGACATTATCATCTGTTAATGTATCAACTTGGAAATCTTCCAATTGTTGAAGTTTTATTTTTAGTTCTTCATTTTTTTGCTCTATATTATCTTTTAACTTTTGAATTTCTTTTTCGGCGTTTTCAATTTGTTTAATATCAACAGAAGAATCCATATCTTTCATAATTTCTTCATATCCTTCAATAAATAATTTATATGTTTTTATATTTTTCATTTTAATTTAATTTTTTTAATAGATTTATATCAACTGGTTGTTCCACTATTTCATTATTATCCATATAAACTAATGTTGCCATATCACTACCATCGATATTTTCTATTTTTTGTATCTTAGCTTTTCTATTATTTTTACCATATATAATAATATCACCTTCTTTAATATCTTTACTTTCAACTTTATTTAATTTTTTATTATTTTTATCTAAAATTGGAGTAGATTTATGTATTTTTTTATTATTTAAATTATATTTAATATAATCATAGTTTCCATTATTATCAGATAAAATATATTGAACACCTTTTTTATTCTTTTGATCCTTAAATTTATTAATTAATTTATCAATATCTTTATATATGAAATTTTGATAAATATCATATGTTAATTTACTATTTTTACCTTCTTCATAAATTCCATTATAT
>NZ_JAVESI010000094.1:0-2644 GCF_034006665.1 Trichloromonas sp. | reverse complement strand
GTGCGGATTCCGGCAGCATCCGACCACCAATTCCGCTGCAAACTGGGCCACCCGTTCCGGAGCCAACTGGACCAGGCATTCCGCTGTAAACTGGGCCACCGATTCTGATCTAAACTGGACCACTTTTTCCTGTTAAACGGAATCGGTGGGCCAGATTCCTCCGGAATCAACCGCGACGCTGGATAACCTGGTGTACAACCTTGGAAATTCAATTTTCCAGGAGGTGCATCGTTGGCAAACACGAGGTTATCCATGCGCAAAATCAGAGAAACTCTCCGTCTTCACTTTGACGGTGGGCTGGGGCAACGTCCCATTGCCCGCTGTCTGGCCATATCTCGTACCACGGTCGGCGATTACCTGCGCCGTGCCGATGCCGCCGGACTGAGCTGGCCGTTGCCGGAATCCCTGACGGACCAGCAGCTCTATAATCAACTCTTCCCGCCCACGGTTCTGATTTCAGCAACCGGTCGCACGACGCCGGATTGTGCCTATCTTCACACGGAACTGAAACGCAAAGGGGTAACCCTGATGCTGCTCTGGGAGGAGTACCAGGCCGAGCATCCGCAGGGTTATCGTTACAGCCATTTTTGCGAACTGTATCGCCGCTGGGCACGCAAGTTGAAACTCTCCATGCGGCAGATCCATAGAGCAGGCGAGAAACTGTTTGTCGATTACGCCGGACACACCCTGCCGCTCACCAATCCGCACACCGGTGAGATCGCCGAGGCCCAGATCTTTGTCGCGGTTCTGGGCGCCAGCAACTACACCTTCGCCGAAGTGACGCTCAGCCAGAATCTGTCGGACTGGCTCGGGTCTCACCGCCGCGCTTTTGAGTTCTTTGGTGGTGTTCCGGAGATCGTCATCCCGGACAATCTCAAGAGTGCGGTGAGCAAGCCCTGCCGCTATGAACCGGACCTTAATCCCAGCTATCAGGATCTTGCCGAACATTATGGGACCGCTGTCATTCCGGCCCGGGTCCGTAAACCGAAAGATAAATCCAAAGCCGAGGTCGGCGTGCAGATCGTGGAACGGTGGATTCTGGCGCGGTTGCGCAACCAGACCTTCTTCAGTCTCGCCGAAGCCAATGCCGCGATCCGCAATCTGCTTATTGATCTGAACAGTCGCCCCTTCAAGAAACTGCCCGGCTCGCGTAAAGAAGCCTTCGAGTCTCTCGATCGGCCGGCGTTGAAGCCCTTGCCGGCGGACGGCTACACTTTCTCACAGTGGAAGAAGGTGCGGGTCGGCATCGATTACCACGTCGAAATCGACGGTCATTATTACTCGGTTCCCTACCCACTGCGGGGCAAGCAACTTGATGCGCGAATCACGGCAAACAGCATCGAATGTTTTCAGCAGCGCAAACGGGTCGCCTCCCATGTGCGTTCCTTCGAGAAAGGCCGCCATTCCACCGTGCCATCCCATATGCCCAAAGGCCATCAGGATTATGCCGACTGGACGCCGGACCGTCTGATCCGCTGGGCAGCGAAGACCGGACCTCGAACGGCGGCCATGACCAAAGAGCTCCTCGCCTCGCGGCAGCATGCCCAACAGGCTTTCCGTTCGGCCATGGGGCTGATGCGCTTGGCGAAAGTCTATACGCCAGAGCGCCTGGAAGCAGCCTGCGACCTGGCTCTGGACGGAGGAGCGGCCCGTTATAAAAGTGTCAAGTCGATCCTTTCAACCGGTCTTGATCAGCAACCCCGACAACAAACCCTGCCGACCAGCGAACCGATTGCTCATGACAACATTCGCGGCGGCCATTACTACCACTAGGAGATCACGATGTTGCACCATCCCACACTGGAAAAACTACGAGTCCTGCGTCTGTTCGGCATGCTCAAAGCCTTGGGTGAACAGCAGCAGATGCCGGATATTCACAGCCTCGGCTTCGAGGAACGGCTCGGCTTGCTGATCGACCGGGAAGTGACGGAACGGGAGAACCGTCATCTGGACACCCGGCTGAAAAAAGCCAAACTCAGGCATTCCTGCTGCATCGAGGATCTTGACTTCAAGGCCGCCAGGGGACTGGATAAGACGCTGATCCTGAGTCTGGCCGCTTGTACATGGATTGCTCGCGGAATCAATGTACTAATCTGCGGTCCTACCGGCGTCGGCAAAAGCTATCTGGCCTGCGCTCTGGGGCACAAGGCCTGCCTCGAAGGCTACTCAGCTCTCTACCTGCGGTTGCCGCGCCTGTTCGAGGAACTGCGCCTGGCCAAGGCCGACGGGCGCTACGGCAAATTGATGCTCGGCTACGCCAAAACCGACCTGCTGATCTTGGATGATTGGGGCTTAACGCCCATGACGGACCCGCAACGCCGCGATCTTCTGGAACTGCTGGAAGATCGCTACGGCAAACGGCCAACCATTGTCACCAGTCAGTTACCGGTCTCATCCTGGCATGAAGCGATCGGCGATCCAACCTTGGCGGATGCTATTCTCGACCGGATTGTGCATAACGCCCACAAAATTGAACTGAAGGGAGAATCGATGCGAAAACACGCCATCTCGCTTGACCAAAACTGACAGCTGATTTACAAAAAGACTCCAGCGTCGCTTCGCTCCGAAGGGTGGCTCACTTTGCGCCGGTATCAATGGCCCAGTTTAAAACGGAATCACTGGTCCACTTTCACCGGAATACGCA
>NZ_JAVESI010000058.1:0-18163 GCF_034006665.1 Trichloromonas sp. | reverse complement strand
GGTGCACACGAGTATTGAGTATAGTCGAGATTGGTGGAGATGACTTCTGATATTGCGGTGTCAGGAGCCGCCTGCACAACGGGAGCAACACCCAGTCAGGTGGTGCAGCTGTCTTCTGAAAACGACATTTACAACCTCTTTTTCTGAACTGCCAAAATCTCTACTTTTGGCACTCTTATATAGAGAAGGTCGTTTAATACTGAATATATATTCTATCTATCCCGGAAAAATTAATTTGATTTTTCAAAACTCCCCTATAAGGGATAGTTGCTCCTTTGCATAATCTACTAGAGGGGATAATTTAGGAATTGTTTCTGCTTGATAAATAAAATCATTATAATCTTGAATGCCTTGCTTCTCATCGAAAAAATTATAATTCATAAAACCTAAAGCAAATATAAACTCTGGTCTTGAAGGATGTTTTTTTTGGAAACATTGAATAAAATATAAAACATCTATGTAAACATAAATAGATTGTCTTTCCGCATTGAATGCTTTTTTATATTCGCTAATAGCCCTTTTATATTGTTCTTTCCATAAACATAAAAAAGCAAAAGAAAAGTATGGCGAAGCGTCCTTTCCGTTAACCATTCTTTTAGCTTTGCTTATGTTTTTGAATGCCTGATCTATGTTTCCAAAATGGAAATCATAAATCGCTTGGCGTAGTGGATATTCGCTTTTCTGTGGATTAATATCAAAAAGTTTTTTTAATAATTTTTCGCCTTTCCTAAATTCATTGTCATAATTATGATCTGTAACATTTTCCATTATTGTTGAACGGGAAAATTCTAAATATTTCGAATTAAGTGCAACAGAATAACATCTTTTTATTGATTTAATAAAATACTTTTGTTGATTAGAGCATGGTTTCTTATATTTTTTTTCTACACTTAAAAGAAGCTCTTCAAGGATTTCAATAGAAGTATCAATATAGGAATCTAAAGTTAAACCAAGAGCTACAAAGAAAAGAGCGACTTCTGTTAAGTTGTTAACAACAATGTCTTTTTCGATGAAATTGTCAGATTCTTTTATAATAAAATCTCGGAATGCTAAAGCTGTTGCAATGTCTTCCATGACAGGTTTTTCTTCACCTTTTTTTAATCCTCTGTGTTTTACGATAAAAGAAACTTTTTTGAACCCACTAATTTTTTCACCTTTAATATTTCCCTGTTCAAATATTCCAAAAACCACTAGACGTGCTTCAGTTTTTTCCAGAAGATCGATGGCTTCTTTATCATTTTTTACTTTGTGATTTTGTGGCAGAAATATAGGTCTAATATTGTTTTCTGGTAATCGATCCTCCAATTCGTAAATGAAGCGCTTAAAAATTAATTGAACTAGGTCAGCACATTCTGAATCATAGTGAGGAGCGAAAAGAATTCCAATTTCATTTGGCTGGAATTTTGGAAGACTACGCCAATATATCCAAAAAAATATTAAGATAACATTGGTAAGTAGAATAACTAGGGTAGTAGTTATATTTATAAGTTGGGATTGTTCAGAAATATTTAAATATTTAAGGTTGGAAAGTGTATTATTTAACCACAGAACAGCAGGGGTAAATGTTGAATTGAGAATAACAAAGAAAATTAGTAGACTTGAGTGGTTGGCTCTATCCCGCCAAATATTATTTAATTGCTGAATTGAATAATCCAAAACTATCAAGCCCTCCACAAAATGACCATATTCAGAAAATATTTCCTAGGGTCTTAGATTACTTTTTTTCTCTTTCACCTCCAAATATATTTTTTACCGCCACTCTCTTTCCAGGGAGAATTTACCCGTGACAAGACTGAAACCCTAATATATTGAGCACAAATATTGTGCTTAGCGCAATATTTGTGCTTGTGTAACAACCTTCCTCTTGCTATCCTGCCACCATGACACCGACTCCTCCAGACTATTCCCCTGCGGAAGCCAAGCGCTTGATTAAGCGGATTTTTGCCGAGGGAACAGTCACCTATTCCAAGCCCCATTCGGAGGAACGGCTGGTAAAACATGGTCTGACCAAGGTGGATATTGGGAATGTGCTGCGGGCTGGGACAATCTCGGAGCATCCCGAATGGGAAAACGGGGCCTGGCGCTACAAGATTCACTCGAACAAAATCGTCGTGGTGGTGGAAATCTGGAGTGAAAGCAGGATTTTTATCGTTACGGCCTGGAGGTTAAAATGACGTGCCCTGATTGCCGGCAAGCCGAACTGGTTGAGAGCCGCGAGAACATCCGTTACACGGAATCCGGTCTCCCCTATGTGACCCTTTGCGATATCCTAGTGGAACGTTGCCCGTCGTGCGGAAACACGCTGGTCAATATCCCCAAAATGGAACAACTGCATCGCCTGCTGGCTACTATTGTCATTAAGAAGTCCGGGCGCCTGGAGCCGTTCGAGATTACCTTTCTTCGCAAGTCCCTTGGCTGGTCAAAGGCGGACTTCGCCAGAAATATGCACGTTCGCCCCAGCCAGGTAAGCCATTGGGAATCTGAGCATAAGCCTTCCCCTATGGGCGAAGCCAATGAGCTGCTGCTTCGCAGTCTTGTGGCCCACAACCGCCGGATTGAAAACTACTTTGAAGAGATGGCGAATCTCTCGCTGTCCCCGCAACCGCATGCGCAGCGGCGGGTGGCGATCAGTCACAGCCCCAAAGGCTGGTTTGCTGACGAGGCCGCTTGATTTTTAGGGGAATCGAGTCGGATGACGGCTGTAATAGGTGTAGCGGCTCGCACTTTTCGGCTCACTTTATCTGCAACTATAATTCCAGATATTTAAGACACAGGGGACCGGCAAAACCTTCATCGGCAGGTCTGGTCGGGCTGGCTGTGTTGAACCGCTAAAAAATTGTTGCCAAAAAAGTCAGGTATGGGTATAGTCAACTTGAACGCGATGCGGGAAACCGGTCGCTTCATTTCCGAGGCTCGGCTTATATTAGCCGAGCTTTCGTGTTTTTGGGAGGGGAAATGCTCTACATTGCCTACCTTGATGAGTTTGGCCACATCGGCCCCTATGTCTCACACGATCACCCAAGCCACAAAACACACCCTGTTTTTGGCCTAGGCGGAATTGTCTTGCCGCATGGCCAAGTCAGATGCTTTGCAACATATTTTTTTCAGTTAAAAAATCGTCTCCTAGAATTCGAGCTGAAAAAAAGCGGGAAGCATCCTGCAAAATGGGAGAAAAAGGGCGCTGCCCTTTACACGCTGCAGAATGTGCAGAAATATCCTGAGCTGAGAAAAGCAACCTTTCGCTTGCTTAACAGAATCACCAAGGCGGGTGGCTTTGTATTTTACGTCGGCTTTGAAAAGCGAAGAGACTTAGTTCGGCATGATTCCAAAAACATCTATTACGCAGCCTTAAGGGAAGCGATCAAACGCTTGGATCAGGAATGTGAAGCTAAAAATGACCAGTTTCTCTTGATGCTAGATCAGCAAGAGAAAAATGTGATGAGGACTGAAATCGTCGAAACAGCCGCACTTTCCATGTTTGGAGAAGAACCTCGCAAAACGCTTATTGAGCCTCCTATCCAGGCCGAGAGCCATCTTTACCAAAACCTGCAGTGCGCTGACTGGATTTGTGGAATCGTTGGGCGAATGGCCCACTACAAATTTGAGCCGGAACAAAAGAAGGATTTGGAAGTTTTTGATAGGTATTTTAAAGATCGCCTGGAGCGAGTTTCCAGGAGAAGTAGCTTGCGCTCCACAAAATGACCCGGACTTCGCTGTCTCGGAGTTCAAAAATCGTAAGCTTTGACGTGGGATGAATGGGGGCATCCTATTTGTCACCACCTCCAAAACACACAACGGCCCAACCTGTTTATCAGGCTGGGCCTTTCTTAAAAGTTGTTCTGCAATGGAGTTCTGCTTTGCCTAAGTGCGAGCCGCTACAGGTAGCCTGTCAATCTTCCCTCGATGTTCCTCCTGTGCGCTTAACTCGGGTATGTATTTTCTGGCGCGGATTTATTTTTGCTTGCCGGCCTTTTCTGGCTCCGCTTTCTTCCCGGCCAACTGTTTTTCCGCCTCAACTCTCCCCTTCCGCTCTTCCTCCAGGGCGATCTTGATTCCGCTCAGTTCTTGCTTGAGCTCTTCGATTCTCTCCTTGGCTTCCGTGGTCCGGGTTCTTTCCGTCGCTTCCAGGGCTTCCCGCTTGGCTTCGGTGACGGCCAGGCGTTTTTCCAGGTCGGTATTGCCGGCCAGGGCCGCGGCTAGTTTTTCCTCCAGCACCTTCATCTTCTCCTCGGCCAAGGCGGCGGCCCTATCGGCCCGCTCGACTTGCATCTGTGCCTTGGCGGCTTCGGTGCGGGAGGCTTCCCCAGCTTTGATAAGCTGATCCCGTTCCTGTTCAAGTTCCTGAATGCGTTTTTCGAGATCCTGGATCTTCTGCAGGGCGACGGCTTCCTTCTTCTCGGCTTCCTGCCGGTAGTTCTCCCCGTCCTTCTTTTCGGTCTTCAATTCTTCTTCCAGGGCCTCAACCCGGGTTTCGGATTTATCGAGTTCGGCCAAGGCTTCATCGGCGGCCTGATTGGCTTCCTGCACCTTCTTTTCCAGGGCTTCCGTGGTTCGGGTCAGGTGGCCGGCGATTTCAGCCTTGGCGGCCTGCATGAAGGAATCCGACAAGCCCGAGTCAACAGTAGCAGCCAGGTCCCGGCGGTCCTTGTAGGCCCGGATATGCTTCAGGATGGTCCCTTTCGAGGGATTGCCGGGGAGTTCGGCGGCAACCAGGCCATAGGAGGGGTCTTTCCCCTGTTGATCCAGCTTGCGGCAAATTTCGGCGACGATTTCGTAGGGAGTTTCGGGGCGGGCCATCGGCGGTCTCCTTCCAAAGATACCTTTTAAATACCTAATACCGGTATGATACCGGTATTTTATAGAATGTCAAGGGGTTTCCCGTCGTTTTTTATCCACGGAGCTTGTTCATAACCGCCTTTTTTTACTGATTCTTTATCGGTTAGCCCCGGACTTTTGGGGGGAAATGGCTTTTTGCCTAAAAGTTGCCCAGCTTTTCAGGCTTCAAGGCCGCTTCCAGTGGGGCAAGTATCCCTTGGCTCCATCCGGGCACAGACCCCGCCCGATTTCCGCGACCCTCTCAGCGGGGGATGCCCCCGCAAAGGCACTGGAACCCCGGCCCCGCCCGCAAGCGTCCAGGCCCCGCCCTCCAGCTCAACACTTAGGCAACCGGACGGGATACTCCCGCCCCGTTGCCGATCCGGGGCGGCCTCTCCCCGCCCTGGACGAGCCAGGGCCGGAAACCGGCCAAAAGGCGGCGCTCAAGTGGCGACAAAACCGCCCCTTCAGCGCCAACCCCGAGCGGATCAAGAACCGGGCGGACAGTCGCGCGTGGTATTCGAATCAACGGGCGGCACGTTCGCCGCGCCCGGCGGCGCGGCAGGTCAAAGGCGGGCTGTGGAAAGAGAGATTCGCAAAGGGTGTGCCGTCTAAGTAGCTGAAATGTAAATAAAAATTTTCTTTTTCTGCTTGATTTTATTATATAATATGTTATTATATAACCAACTTGAACACGGGAGGCAGAGATGAAAAAGACGGTTTACGAAATCATTACCGAGCGCATTTTGAACCTTCTTGACGAGGGCACCGTACCTTGGCAGCGCCCCTGGAACCGGACCGGCAATGTTGAATTCGATTGGCCGAAAAATCTGGTGAGCAAGCGCCCCTATTCCGGGATCAATGTTTTCCTTTTGTCCTGCTGCGGTTTTTCATCGCCGTTCTGGTTGACCTATAAGCAAGCGGGCGACCTGGGGGGGAATGTCAAGGCGGGGGAAAAGGGTTTGCCGGTGATCTTCTGGAAGATCGAGCCGAAGCGCACCAAGGACGAGAGCGGCGAAGAGCGTACCGAGGCTTTCCCGATCTTGCGCTATTACACGGTTTTCAACGTCGAGCAATGCGAGAACATCGATCCCGCCAAAATCCCCACTTGCCCCGACGACCTGGAGAAGATCGTTTTTAACCCGATTGCCCAGGCTCAGGCCATCGTCGAGAGCATGAAGAATCCCCCGGAAATCCGCCATCGCAACAACAGCGACCGGGCTTGTTATTACCCCGCTTTCGACAAGGTCGACCTGCCCGAGCCGGAGCAATTCAAGTCGGCGGAAAAGTATTATTCCTCCCTCTTCCACGAGCTTGCCCACAGCACCGGCCATGCCAAGCGCCTGAACCGCAAAGAGATTACCGAGTCGAGTTATTACGGCTCCCACGATTACAGCAAGGAAGAACTGGTTGCCGAATTCGCCGCCGCGTTTCTCTGCGGAGCCGCCGGCATCGAGCAAGGCATTTTGGAGAATTCCGCCGCGTACATTCAAGGCTGGTCAAAGTCCCTGCGGAAAAATCCGAAATGGGCGATCCACGCCGCCGCTACTGCACAAAAGGCCGCCGATCTGATCCAGGGCATCGACCACCAGGAGCAAGCCCAGGGCAGCGAAGCCGAAAAAGCTGCGTAGCCTTTTATTATATGCTAAACAGTTATATAATAACAAACCACGGGAGGACAACATGAAAGCCATCAACCAGAAAGCCGCCGCGATCCTGAACCACCTGACCCAAGACCTGAACACCCTCGGCGACCATCGCCGCTGGGAGAATTCCCCCGCTTTCATGGCGGTTTGCGTCGAATACATCAACGATACGGACTTGGGACCGGTCTTTTCCGTGGCCCATTACTATGAGCAAAACGGCGACCTCATGCGCGACCCGGAAATGACCTTTCTTCGCCGGGACGACGGCAGCTATTACCCCCTGAGCTACCAGCAGGACGGTTTGGGCCTCTATCAGGAATCGGTGATCTTCGGCGAGGACGGCAACCCGGAAAAGTTCATCCCGGCCATGCAGCGGGATCATACCCTTTTCGCCGGTCAATGGATGCAGAACATCAAAGAGCAGCAGGGGCTTTAGACGCGGCCCCCTGGGGAGGGCAAGCCTCCCCAGGGGGAAGAAAATTCATTGCTTCTTGGCTTGTTATATTATAGAAAGTTATAAGCTAAACTATTATATAACTTTCGAGCCAAGGAGCGCGAAGCATGGGAATTGATATGGATAAGGCTATGGAAATCAAGCAGCAGTTGGGCGAAGGGGCGCGGGATTCCACTCGTTACAAGCCGGTTTCCCTGTCGCAAGTCTTGCGCGAACGCTTCCAGGCGGCGGCGGATGAACACATGGAGGGGGATTTCTCCCACATGCTGGAAATGGTCTTGCGGCTGTACCTCGCCGACCCCGCCAATTATCCCCTGTGCTGGACCCGCAAGAGCGAAGGGCCGGCGAAAAACAAGCCGGTGACTCTGAGCGATTACGTCATCGAGGAAATCCAGGGCCAAGCCGACCAAACCACGGACGGAGTTTTCGCCCGCATGGTTCAGGCCATCATCCGGGGGTTTCTGGCCGATCAAGGGAGATTGCAATAATGATAATCACAGTTTCCAACCAGAAAGGCGGGACGGGCAAAACTACCGTCAGCATACACCTCGCCCTCGCCCTGGCCGAGGCGGGAAAGTCGGTGTTGTTTGTCGACATCGACCCCCAGGGCAACGCCAGCAAGACCCTGGCCCCCCATCGGTGCAACGTGGTCGCCAGTGAGCTTTTTTCTGACGCGACGGTACGGATCGAGCGGCAGGAGTCGATTACCCTGGTTTCCGCCGATGCCAAAATGGCGGACCTGGAGCGGGCCAACCCCCAGGTGATAAACCACTTCCGCAACCAGGTTCTCGCCCAGGGGCAGGACTATGATTTCTGCATCATCGACACCCCGCCCAGCCTCGGCTTGCGCATGACCGCCGCCCTTGTGGTGGCCGATCATGTGCTATCCCCGATTGAGCTGGAAGAGTACAGCCTTGACGGGATCAAGATGATGCTGCAAACGATTTTCGGGGTGAAACAGAAATTCAATCCTAAGCTCAACTTTTTGGGGATGCTCCCCAACCGCTTTAATTCCCGGTCCGAGCGCCAGAAAGCGACTTTCGCCAACCTGGTCAAGGACTACTCCAATCTGTTGATTCCGGCCCGTATCGGGTTCCGCTCTTCCATCCCCGAGGCCCTGGAAATGGGAATTCCGGTTTGGAAGATGAAAAAGACCTCGGCGGCGGAAGCCGGGAAGGAATTCAAAGAAGCCTTCGATTACATTTTCGAGAAAATTGGAGTGACTAAGCCATGAGTAAAGGCATCGATTTGTCCGGCCTGGACCAGTTCAACGCAGCAGGTTTTCTGGACGGAATAGACATGGAAGCCGCCGCCAGCGGCAAGCCCCTGATGATTCCCCTCACCCAAATCCAGCGGGACGAGCACCAGCCCCGGCAGGAGTTTGATAAAGGGACGCTGGCCGAACTGGCCGCGTCGATCAAGGCGCGGGGGGTCAAAAGCCCAATTTCCGTTAAGCCGAAAAACGAAGACGGATTCTATATCATCAACCACGGGGAGCGGCGCGTACTCGCCAGCCGCCTGGCGGGATTGATCGAGATCCCCGCCTTCATCGACGACGACCACAACCACTATGACCAGATGATTGAAAACATCCAGCGGGAGAACCTGACCCCCCTGGAAATCGCCCACTTCATCGAGCGCCGGATAACCGCGGGCGACAAAAAAGGCGACATTGCCCAGACCCTCGGCAAGTCCGCCAGCTATATCAGCGATCATGCCCTTTTCTTCGATTTCCCCGACTTCATCCGCGATCTTTACGATTCGGGCCGTTGCCGCACCATTCAAGCCCTGGCTATGCTCCATCGGGCCTACAAGGACTTTCCCGGCCCGGTCGCCGGGTTCTGTACCGGTGAGCGTGAAATCACCGCCGCCGAGGTCCGCGTTTTCGTGGCGGGCCTCAAGAAGCCCGAACCGCCGCCGATCATCACCCCGCCGGCCGCCGTGCCGGAAGCCCAAAAGCCCGCAGCGGCCCCGCCGGAGCCCACAGCCGAACCGGTGAAAACGGTTGTTGAAGTGGTTCAGACCCTAACCCCGGTGCAAACCCCCGAGGAGCTGGAAGCGGCCCTTTTGGAACAGCTTGAGCGCTTCCTTGCGCCCCTGGAGTCCTACCTAAAGGAAGTCGATAATTCGGAGTTCCGCGAAGCAGCAGCCGAGCGACTGCGGAAACTTGCGGAGAAGTTCAGCCAACACCATTGAATTGAATTGCGGACCAGGAGGGCCAAATGAAAAAACCAGCCAAAAGACGGGTTATGCAAATCGTCCTGACAGACGAAGACGAGCTTTTAGTCAACCAGGCCCGCCAGGCTATCCGGGCCAGAACCGACCGGGAGCTTGTTCTAACCCTGTGCCGGGAAGCGATCAACCCCTATTCCTGACAAAAATTCCCGCCGGCCCTGAACCCCAGGACGGCGGGAATTTCGTACGTACGAAATTTTCCCCCCTGGAAGAGTCCTTGTATTGGACGCATGGGGGTCATTGTTGATATAGTTCCGATGTGATTAAACGACCTGTGCCAGCTATGAGGGGATAATGAAAAAGCCAATTTGCGCTATTGCCGCCCTTGTTTTTTTGATCTTTTTTGGGGTCCAGTCGTCATTTTCATATGAATTTAAAATAGAAAATCTGACCGCTGCGCTTGCAGGTGATTCCCGATCCCCTTCCCTTAACAATTATGGAAGTGTTGCCTGGGCAACATTTACAGATGGCAACAACATTGATGTTTATGTTGATGGCGTCAATATAACGCCGGAAACTTATAATGAATTTAATGGAAGTCCTTCGCTCAATGACTCTGGCAATGTAGCTTGGCAAAGATCGTTTTCGGCAAATTCTCCGCTATCCGGGACAGAACAAGTAATTTTTGAACATGATATCGTTGCCGGAGGAAATTACTATCACGCTGGAAGGCCTCAGTTAAACAATCAAGGCCAGCTTGCTTGGATGCAATGGACAGGCGTTGATTGGGATGTTTTCTTTGAGGGATTCAATTTAACACAAGATCTTCCAGGGGCGGCTAGGTTTTTATCATTGAACGATAATGGTGATGTTGCCTGGACACACTATTATAATAATTCCTATACGCTGTATCTAAACGGTGTGTCTCAATTTTCTACTCCGTTCGAACTTGGTGCGGTTTTTATAAATAATTCTGGACAAATTGCCTGGACACAGTCATCTGGAGTCCAAAATGAAAATGATGTTTATCTTGATGGGGTAAATTTGACGCCACAAGCCGGAGGTCATGCTGCAGTGATGGGCTTGAACGATCTTGGTCAAGTGGCATGGTCCGGATTCGACGGCGCGAATTATGATATATTTCTTGATGGATTCAATTTAACGTCAGAATTTCCTTACCTGGCTTTTTCTCCGTCATTAAACAATAGAGGGCAAATAGCTTGGTCTATGGGCGAAGATATTTATTTAGCTACCCCTGTGCCGGAGCCTTCCACCCTTATTCTTCTTATGAGCGGCATCGTGGGATTTATCCTATTGAAAAGATTCCGCCCATAGAGCGAGAATGCTATGACCATCCCCGCTATCTTTCCTTTCCTGTTAGTCCTTAAATCGTAGCCCAATATCCTATGTTTGGCTGTCGCTTCGCTCAGTGGTGACAATAGCGGCTCGGCCCCCTACCCTAGCCCACCCCGTCCACAGGGAAACGAGCCGCTTTTGCTATCCACAGGCCCTTCCGGGGGGCCTTGCGCGCCACTTTGGCGCGGCCCCCCTCCAACGGGATCGATGAACCCGATCCCTGGGCCTATGGATAGCGCGGCTCTTTCCTTCCCTGTGGACGGCCCGGGGGCCGAGCGGTCCCGCCGCCCATCGAGGGACGGCAGGACCGGGCCGCCGCCCCGAGGCGAAGAGAAACCTCGACTCCGGCCGGCGGCCAAAGGCGGCGCTCAAGTGGCGACAAAACCGCCCCTTCAGCGCCAACCCCGAGCGGATCGAGCAGCGGACGGACAGTCGCGGGTGGTATTCGGATCAACAAGCGGCACGTTCGCCGCGCACCGGGCGCGGCAGGTCAAAGGCGGGCTGTTGAAAGAGAGATTCGCAAAGGGTGTGCCGTTTAAGTATCTGAAATATAAACAAAAATTTTCTTTTTCGCTTGATTCTATTATATAATATGTTATTATATAATCAACTTGAACACGGGAGGCGGTTTTTCTAATCCTCCCTTTAGGTGCCTTTGTTTGTTATATTCTCCACTTGAGAGGTTGGATCATGAAAATGACGATCAAACAAGTCGCGGACTCCCTGGCCAATCGCCACGAAAACCCCATTAACATAAAATTCACCCCGGAGATCGTAAGCGCCTTGATGTGGTACGCGGAAGGTAAAGCCGTTAGTGCCTACGCTTCCCGCGTGTCCGAACATCTAAAGGGTCAGCGGTTGCGGGCCGAGGCCTGCCGTTATCGCAAAATGGCCTTGGAAATCCTCGGGAAAACGCAATATCAAGACATCATCTATGCCCCCGAATTTGGTCAGCACGTCGAAATCGGGGCGTGGGATTTCGACATTGACGCCGACACCGAAGGGGGCACCCATGATTAAAATCAAAAATATTGTAGCGGTGCGGGACGGTGAGGTTAAAATCCGCTTGCCCTGGGTTGAGCAAGAAGATGACGGGACGCTGTGGTACAACGGGGTTCCGCTCCTTGGAATTACCGACCCCGCCGAGGCTAAAACGGCTTCGGCGGCAGTCAAGGCCCAAAAGTTTGGAGACATCCCGGCAAAAGCGTTTACCCGGCTTGGCGAGAACGAAAACGGGCTATGGGTAGGCACTTCCGAGGAATGGGGCACCAGACCGGAAAAGCTCGACGCGGACAGAAAAGCAGCGGTCGCCGCCGAGGAGAAGGAGAAGATCGTCAGCATTTACTTGTCGTCGCGGGGATGGGGTGATTACTCCCCGTGTGAGTGGACCGGAGACATCACCCGCCCGGATTCGGAAATCCTTGCCGAGTGCCGCGAGGAACTGACCGGCGGGCATGACGTGGACACCCCGAACCAGACGGATGATGAGCTTCTGGTTAAAATCGTGGTCGCCCGCGAAAAGTGGCGAACCAGGCCGGAACGCCTGGCCGCCGCGCGAAAGGCCGAGGAAGAGGATCTTCAAAAGAAAATCGCCTCGGGATTTTGCTTTTCTTGCGAAAGCTGGTGTCATGGTGATTGCGGAAACTATTCGACTGATCCCAACGTCAAATTTCGTCGGGATTTTCAACGGGCGATGGCGGAACAGAATTACGGCATCGAGGATTGATTGAAATCTTGCCGTATACTCGGGGCGTGAGGAGATAAAAATTGCAGACTGGACCAAGCAAGCACGGAAATACCCCCCGCCCTGTGACCCATTTAAATGCCGCCGGCCGTTTATATCCCCGCGCCTGGAAGTTGGTTGAAGACTTCCGTGAGCAGCGAGGTAAGGCGTTGCCGGATTGGCCGGACTGGTGTTTTTTACCGGTTTCGGGGTGGTATGCGATTGTTTCAGAGCGTTTCGGTGCGGATCGTTTGCCTCCCGAGGCAATCCCGGACGTGGGCAGCCTGGCGGCCTTGGGAACGTGGCGCTATTCCCAGGGAATCTACCGTTTTGATCCGGACCTGTTTGCAGCTTTGACAAAAACCGAGTTGACCGGGGACGTTCCCGCTGATGTTTTGCTCAGACTTCCGGAGTGGTGCGTTTACATCGAAACTCCGGGCTATGAATTTGAGCAGGGGGAAGTCCTGCACGGGTTTTTCGCCCACATGGAAAGCGACGCCAACAACAACCGGATAGAGCTTCGCTTATTACTTGATTATTCCGGTGGCCTGCGCCCTTTCCCGCTCCATATCGGCCCATGGCCCTTGGCCGAGGCGGTACATAAGGCTTTGGTCGAAACTTTGCTCCAGGCAACGGCGGCGGGAGCTCCGGCAAAGGTGCCGTCGATCGACGCCGAACAAGGCCTTGCCCGCTGGTTGACGCCGCTGTTGTCCCTGCTTCTATATCTGTGCAGTGATGAGCCGGAGATTGGCGAACGGGGAGAGCCAAAGCCTCAACACCCCAAGCCAACCCGGGTCAAGGGAGGCTGGCGGTTATTTCCAGCGGCCCGCCCTCGAATTTGGCCGGTTGGGATCGAAATCGGGCAGACCTTGCGGGCGACTCTGGCCCGGGGCGATGCAGAGCGCAAGGGGCCGCGCCCTCACCTTCGCCGGGCACACTGGCATGGTTTCTGGAGCGGGCCAAGGGACGGGGAGCGGCGGTTTCAATATAAATGGCTGGCGCCGATAGTGGTTGGGTCGGTCCCAGAAAAGAGCTCAGAGAATCCCCCGGGCTGATTGCTTCTTGCTCCGGCCCGGGCCAGGGGAAAATTTCGTACGTACGAAATTTTCCCCTGGGAGAGTTCTTACAGCGCGAGCGGTCCCGCCGCCCATCGAGGGACGGCAGGACCGGGCCGCCGCCCCGAGGCGAAGAGAAGCCTCGACTCCGGCCGGCGGCCAAAAGGCGGCGCTCAAGTGGCGACAAAACCGCCCCTTCAGCGCCAACCCCGAGCGGATCGAGCAGCGGGCGGACAGTCGCGGGTGGTATTCGGATCAACAAGCGGCACGTTCGCCGCGCCCGGCGGCGCGGCAGGTCAAAGGCGGGCGGTTGAAAGAGAGATTCGCAAAGGACGTGCCGTGTAAGTAGCTGAAATGTAAATAAAAATTTTCTTTTTTGCTTGATTCTATTATATAATATGTTATTATATAACCAACTTGAACACGGGAGGCGGCCATGACGCCGAAGAAAGCCAGGCCCCAAAAACTCGAAAGCACCACCCTTGAAATCGCCTGCCCTTGCGGTCGCGTTTACATCACGATCACGGAGCGGGACGGAATACCTTTCGAGATTTTCGCCCGCCTCGGCAAGTCCGGCGGTTGCGGCGCGGCGGTTGTTTCCGCCATGACCGCCACGGCATCCATTGCCCTACGCAGCGGGACCGATCCGGTTGATCTTGCCAAGGGTTTACTCGGCATTTCCTGTCATCGGCCCCCAGCCCTGGACGGAGAAAAGAAAATCATGTCCTGTGCGGACGCTGTAGGCCATGCCCTTTTTACCTTCTGCCGGGATAACGAAATCTAGTTTTCGGAGAGGAGCACCACCACCATGATTCCCATGAGCACCGACCTTGTCGAACGCAAGACTGCAACCATGCTGGCCGGGGTTTACCTCCAGGCCGAAACGGAAATCCGGGAGGCTTACCGGCTTCTTGAGCAAGCCAAAAAGCGCCTGGGGGATGCCTTTCTTGATTCGGGCTGGTACTTCGATCCAAACCCCCGCGACAGCAACCGCGTCGGTACGGAAGGGGCCGACTATGCCTTGCAGAAGATGAAAATAAACGCATGGCAGGTCATCATTAACCGCATGGGAATCAAACAACTTCTTTCCGTGGAGCGACGAAACAAACTTGATCGACAGTTGCAGACAGGGGAGGGGCTGCCGGAAATCAGCGAGAGCGCCATCATTGAAATGTTGGAGGCGACCGCCGGGAACCTGCCAAATTACATGGAGGAAGCGGTTTTAGAGGTTTTCGATTATCTCCGGCCTCGGCATTCCAGGTACAAGACAAATTCCGAGTTCGAGATAGGCAAGCGGGTTGTCTTAACCTGGATCGTTGAAGCCGGTTGGTGCGGACGCGCCTTCCGTGTCCTCTATAATCGAGACTGCTATCTCAACGCCATCGACAATGTTTTCCATTTGCTCGACGGCAAGGGGGTTGTCAAAAGCCATTATGGCCCGCTCTATCAAGCGATTGAAGAAAGCAAGGACGGCACCGGCCAGACCGATTATTTCAAGTTCCGGGCCTGCAAAAACGGCAATCTTCACCTGGAGTTTTTACGGCTGGACTTACTGGCACGGTTCAACGCGATTGCCGGTGGCGCCAGGCTCAAGAAGGATCAAGGACAATAACGGCCAAGTCGGTTTTCTTGCTAGAAGCGGGCATTTCTACTAGACTTTCAACAAGCATTTTCCCTGAAACGCCGGATTTTGGAGGCACAGCATGAAAAAGCGCCGGGTAGTCGATTTGACGATGGAAGAGCGGGCCACTTTATTTGCGGCGGCCGGACGGGCTGCCGTTGAAAAGTCCAAGGCCATGGGTCTTCCCACGACCGGGTTAAGGGGAAACAAGATTGTTAAGACCTATTCCGACGGCCGCGAGGAAGTTTTGAAGGTTCTCAATCCCCGCGACGAAAAAGACCACGGCCCCGCCTGAGCAGAAACAGCAACAAACCCCTCCCCGCCAAATCCGCTAATTGCCGCACCTCTTCGATTTTTTCCAAGCTTTTGATTCTTAGCCGCTGGCAGCGCCGGCGGCTCCCGACTGTCCATAGGGAAGGAAAGAGCCGCGCTATCCATAGGCCCAGGGATCGGGTTCATCGATCCCGTTGGAGGGGGGCCGCGCCAAAGTGGCGCGCAGGGCCCCCCGGAAGGGCCTGTGGATAGCAAAAGCGGCTCGTTTCCCTGTGGACAGTCGGGACGGCTGCAAATGGAATTTGCAGCCGTCAAAAACCAAATCAGAGCATCCCCCATACAAGTCAGCAGCACAGCACGACCAACCCCGGCCGCCGGGCGGTTTTTGCCCGGCGGCACCCTAAAATTTCGTACGTACGAAATTTTAGGGTAGGGGGTGGATTAGTGCAGGATTCGCTTGACAGCATAAAAAAGGACGTTTACCTTTTTCGTATCATCCACCCCGAACGCCACCAGGCTAAAATTTCGTACGTACGAAATTTTCAAGGCACCTAAAATGGCCGTCACCAAGACCGAACTCCCCCAAAATGAAAAAGCCGCCTTCCGCCATTTCGCCAAGAGCCGGGGCATGACCGAGGCCGAAATGTTGCGGCAAATGATCCACCGCGTTTTAGGCGACCAAGCACAAGTGCCGCCGCCGAAAGAGATCGAGCGTGGCAACCGCACCACCCTCAGCTTCACCGAAGACGAATTTTGGGCGATAACCAAGCGCAGCCGTGCCGATGGATTCACCCGACACACCGCTTGGCTTGTCGGTCTGGTCCGGGCGGTCCTTTCGCGCAAGCCAACCTTCACCAACGAAGAAATAGAAGCCTTGCGCGAATCCAACCGGGAGCTGGCCGCCATCGGCCGCAACCTGAATCAGATAGCCCGAGCAATCAACGTGGATTTCAGGGAAGGGGAGAGGATGAAGCGGGCCGAAATCAAAGACCTGGCGGATCAACTCACGGACCACCGCCGCAAAGTCTCCAGCCTGATCGACCAGAGCTTGAACCGCTGGAGTGTCGCCGATGAGTGAAACCGCCTACGCCCAGGCCGAGGGGCTGTTAGAGGGGAAGCCGAAAACCAGCCGATCCAAGCCGAAGGATTTAAACTTTACCCGCGCCCGGGTTGCGCGGCTGGTGCGCCGGTCCCCCGAGGTCATGGTAAAGATAACCGGCAACGCCAAAGGGGGAGGGCACCTAAAATCCCACCTGGAGTACATCACCCGCAAGGGCAAGCTCGACGCCGAAGACGAGCGCGGCACCCTTATCTCAGGCCGTGAAGACGTTGCCGAAGTCGCCCAGGAATGGACCCAGGACAGCGGCAAACGCAAAAGCAACACCCGCGACAGCACCAACATCGTCCTTTCTATGCCCGCCATGACCGACCCCGAAGCCGTCCGCGCCGCCGCGCGAGAATTCGCTAAAGACACCTTCGCCCACAACTATCAATATCTCTTCGTCCTTCACAAAGACGTAGATCATCCCCACGTTCACCTAACGATTAAAAATCTTGGGTATGACGGCACCCGGCTTCATGTTAAAAAAGGACAGCCACAAATCTGGCGGGAAGCCTTCGCCGAGAAATTGCGCCGGCAGGGAATCGACGCCGAGGCCACCGCCCGCGCCCCGCGCGGAGTGGTCCGCAAGTCGATCCGTCAGGCCATCCTCGCCTTACGCAGACGAGGCAAGAGGCCCGAAGTGGATGAAGCCAAGGTAAGGGCGGCGCTCAAAGAATTAACCGAAGGGGCAAAAGAGGGGAGGGGCTGGGAGGAAAAAATAAAAACCCGGCAAACCGAAGTCCGCCGGAGCTGGCTAGTCATCGCAAAAGAACTGGCAAAAAGCCCGGAACCCACCGACCAGGCCCTTTCAACCGAAGTCCTGAATTTCGTCAAAACCATGCCGCCCCTAAAAACCGAGCGGCACGAAATTCAAGAAAAACTCGCGTCACAGCTACGTCGAGGACAAACTAAAAGCAACCAAGACCCGGAGCAGGCACGGTAATCATGGGGGGATGTTTATATGATGTTGAGAGCTAATTGTGGTTGTCGTGATGGAGAAAACCAACCAAAGTCTCAAAGAGTTTTTCCTTGTTGTGGATTTCACATTCCCAAATAACAAGGCAGTCCCACCCTTGTTTGTTCAGAGTAGAGAGATTTTCAGTGTCTCTATGTTGGTTTCCACTTATTTTTTTAAACCAATAGTCGGCATTGTTTTTTGGTTTTCGTTGCCCATGAGCACATTGATGGCCATGCCAAAAACAACCATTAATAAATATAACTTTTTTTCTACCGATAAAGGCAACGTCAGGTCTACCCTTAATGTCTTTTCGGTGAAGTCTATAGCCTGTAAAACCAAGGGTTCTCAACGCTTGACGAACTATTAACTCAGGGGTTGTGTTCCATGAGCGAACAGATCGCATTGTGTGGCTACGTTTTTCTTTTGTTTCTTTCATTCCTCGTTGTTTTCAGTCTCGACTTGATTTGCAAGTTCGCTCAGACGACGCTCAGCTAACCAAGCCAAACGTTTTGCTTGAGTTAAAAGAGTTCGCCGCAAACCTTTTTGTACTTGTCGTTCGCTTATGACTTTAGCAAGCAATGACAGAGTTTCTGCCCTCCTAGCGATTCGCGTGTCGGGGTGCTTGCGTAACTCAAATACCTCATCACTCACGACTCTTCCGCGCAAACTTTGAGGGCGTATATATCCATTGTTTAATACAGTCAATGGATCTTTCTCGTTTAAAACAGCTTGGAAATGGGATTGACTAAGTAGATGTTCAAATACATCCATTTCGAGCCAATTTAAATATGCCTTTGCTTCAGTGTCAGCCGTTCCTCTGCCTTCATATTGTGGCAATGGCCATACCTCTATTTCATAAACCTGAATCCGTAAGATCACAATCAGAAGAATTTCAGCGAATGCAGATAAGCTATTGATTTTCTTTGTTATTTATGCTACCATCTAGCCCGTCGAAAACTCACTTGGCGGGTGAATTTTATGAAAC
>NZ_JAVESI010000001.1:0-261387 GCF_034006665.1 Trichloromonas sp. | reverse complement strand
AAGAGCCATTAAGACCGCTGCGGGGATATCTACGACATTTTGCCGAGGCCTTTCGGCCCGGCAACAACCGAATTGGTTGGCTCATGCCTCAAGCCGCGTGAGCTTTTTTCGCGATTGCATCAAGGTTCAGCAGAAAATCTCCGGATGCTTCCGCTCTTGGGAAGGGGCCAAGATCTTCTGCCGAGTTCGTGGTTACCTGTCGACCTGCCGCAAAAACGGCATCACGGCCGCCGAAGCCTTGCGTCTACTGTTCGAAGGCAAGCAGCCGGATTTCATGTCGCCGGATGGTGACGTGCGACCAAAATCCGATGGCCTGTCGCTGGCGGGTGAATAGTTACTCTCAAACATCCTCAAAAAATATCAAGGCAACTTTTCCGATAAGGTTTATGTGGATGACTATGACTCCACAGATGTTTTGATGGAAGCCTTTGGCATCACGCAAGAGTTGAAGCGTGAAAACAAACAATTTTGGGGAAGGCAACTAGGAATGTGTTGGCAACTTCTGGTGGTAGAGCTTTGCAAAAATACATGCTCTGACTTCAGTGTCGCTTTAAGATTCGGCGCCGACGAACCTTGTGACTTGGTTCTCGGAAAAGATGCTATTGACACAAAATATAGAGTAGGTTCTGGCGACTCTGGAACTTTGAAGAAATTCAAACAGTATGGAGACCTCCTGACAGAAAAAGGTTATCGACCTGTGTTTCTATTTCTTCGAGAAGATAATCTTCCGGCTGCAATGACAGCTTGTCAAGCTGGTGGATGGTATGTTTACAATGGAATGAAAACATTCGAATATTTAAAGGATAAGACAGGTTTTGATCTGTATGAATGGCTTTGTTTTCATAGAGATCAAAAAACCTTCTTTATCAACAGGGGTTGAATATGCATTATTTAGATCAAATAATCTTAGGTGACTGCACATCCGTAATGTCTGAAATGCCTAACGACTCAATTGCGGCATGTATCACTGATCCACCATATAACTATGAATTTATTGGTCGCAAGTGGGATGACAAGGAAATCAATAGGCGGCTAGAGAGAATCAAGGACAGTAACACCTTAGTTAAAAATATACCATACGGCAGTGGGCTGGCAGGCGGGGTGCGCAATGCTAGATGGTACGAAAGAAATCAGGATAATACTATTGAATACACCAATTGGTGTAAACAATGGGGCCGAGAGTTATTTAGAGTGTGTAAGCACGGCGCTCCCGTTGCTGTGTTCAATAGCACTAGGACAGCGGCTCATGTGCAAGTTGCGCTGGAAGACGCCGGGTTTTATACGCGAGATGTTTTGGTTTACCGAAGGCATTCTGGCATTCCAAAAGGACTAAACCTCAAGGGCAAACTTGAAAAAATGAACCATCCTGATGCGGAAAAATGGGATGGCTGGCATACGTGTTTTAGGAATGAGTGGGAATCAATTGTGTTGGTTCAAAAACCACTTCTCAACAACTATTGGGAAACACTTCAAGAAACCGGAGTTGGCGTATTTAAGACAATCAACGAAGACGGGTCTTTTCAGTCGAATATTCTCGAAGGCTATTATAATAAATCCGAAAAGAAATTCGCACACTGCACCGTCAAGCCATTGGAGTTGATAAAAAAATTAATACTTACATTAGTCCCAAAATCTAAAGATAACATTGTGCTAGACCCTTTCGCCGGAAGCGGTACAACATTAGTGGCGGCTCAACAGCTTGGCTATCATTTTACTGGAATTGAAATAGAAGCTGAATATGTAGAAATAATAAAAGGACGCTTGTCAGATAGCTATCAACCTACGGTTGAATTCAAATCAGGCACATAACAAGGCGCTGCACCGGACGACAATTCCGCTACGCTCCATTGCCGCCGGTGAGCTTAGTCGTTAGCCGTCAAGATTGGTCTCCTTGTCTCGCAAGAGTAGCCATAAACCGACAAGAGTGATACTATAGTGGCACTTCGAAGGAGGTCACTCATGAAAGTAGAGCTTGTCACCAGTCTGAAGCGTCAAGCGACGAGAATACTTGCTGATCTGCATGAGAGCAAGGAACCTGTGCTGATTACCGAACATGGTCAGCCGTCAGCCTACCTGGTCGATGTTCAGGACTACGAATTCATGCAGCGCAGGCTCGCGCTGCTGGAAGGGTTGTCCAAGGGAGAAAGGGCAATTCTGGAGGGCCGGACGACCTCCCATGAGAAGGCCAAAGAGCGGATGCGGAAGTGGCTGAAATAGTATGGACGGATCCCGCTCTGGAGCAATTGGAAGACATCGCGGATTACATCGCTTTGGATAAGCCGGAAGCTGCCGCCGGGCTTGTTAAGACCATATTTTCAACCGTGGATCGGCTTGGGCAGTTTCCAGACTCGGGCCACGTTCCACCCGAGGTTCCCAACTCGATTTATCGTGAAATATTTGTCAGGCCCTGCCGAATATTTTACCGTCAAGAAAACGGTGTGGTTTTAATTGTTCACGTCATGCGGGAAGAAATGCAGTTACGCAAATTTCTTCTGGACGCGGAGTAACCGTCAATCCAGCCTATCTTGCGGGATCATCTGCGATGCGGCAATCTGCTGCCGGGGTAATATCTGGGGTCTAGCAATATCTGGCATCTCAGGCCCAACATTTGGTCATTTGCCGCTATCCCTTCTTTTATATCTGCCTGAAATTCCTCCAACTCGTCGCTAAAGATCCCCTTTATGACGCGGGCGGCCGGTTGCGCACCGCTTCGTTTCCCTCCCGTACCCAGAGATAGACGCTGCTGCCGTGGATGGCTTCGAAGCCCGTGGGTGGCGGCAGGTCCGGTTGCAGCGCCTGGATCTGGATGAAATCCCTGGCTTTGGCCTGTTTGGCCGTTTCCAGTTCCCAGCCGACCCAGGGGGAGGCGGCGCTGTGCCGGGACCAGAAGAGCATGAAGAGTTCCTGCTGGTGGATCGCCTCGGCCAGGGCGGGTTTCCATTCTTCCCCCTGGTGCAGGTCGATGCAGTCGAGGAAGAATTCGAGCCCGGCGTGTCGATTCAGGGCGTCGACCCGGTCGAGCACCCGGGAGCGGTCGCGGGAGGAATAGGAGGCGAAGGCGGTACGCGCCGGCGTCACCGCCGGGGTCCGACGCATCTCGGCTTTGGGCGTGGCGCCGATTTCCAGATCGAGACGCAGGCGGGCCACGACCGTCTCTTCGATGAGCACGTCGAATTTAAGGACGACGGTCTCGTCCAAAGCCTCCTTGGGGACTTCCACATCGAAGGGGATGAGGTTGCGGCCGCCCCGCCAGACGAACTTCTGTTCCGGCGGGTCGATAATCAGGCCACGACCGCGCAGGCGCACCATGACCTTGGTGCCCTGAAGCCAGCGGCAACTCGCCAGACCCATGTGGGTTTCGCTGCGCGGGCTGCTTTTCGCCAGCAGGCGCCGCACCTCTTCTTCCTGTTCCGGAACATAGGCGGTGAAAGAGGCGGTGAATTCGCTTCCCGGCCTGACCGCCGTCGGTGCCGCCGCGCCGAGCCGGACTTCCTCCGGCTCACTCTTTTCGGGAGCGGCCGTTGCCGGTGGCGGCGATTCCGTCCACCGCTCTTGTCCTTCCTCCTCCCCACTTGGCGGCGCGGAGGCCGGTTCGTCCGCGGAGTGACGGGGGGGCATGGCTTTTTTATAATCGCCGGACATTTTCGGCCGATCCCGGGACAACGGCCGGGCCGGAGCGCGCAAGCGCGCTAAGAATTTGGAGCGTGTCTTGGGCGGCGGCGGGCCGCCGCCTGCGACCGGCCCGAGCAGACGGGCAAAGAGCCGTTCCAGATCCGCCTCCCAGTGCTCTGCGTTCAGTTCTAGGGCGCCGTGCCGGGTCAGTTCCAGCAGTTCCTCGGGTAGCTGCCCGGCCACCGGTAGCACCGCGCCCGCGACCAGCAGCGGCAGGACACGAATCCCCCGATGCAGAGCCTCGGCCAACTGCTGGACCTCCTTCGTCATCGGCTCGCGCAGGGATCGCGCCCCTTCCGGGCCGATGACCAGCAGCAGCCAACCTTCCGCTCCTGGCGGCGGCCCGGTGCCGACACCGACCTGATCCTCCCCCAGGCGTTGCCGCAGGCGACGAAGGATTTTCTCCGCCGCCGATTGTTCCCCGGCCGATAGCCATAAGACCTGGATTTGCGCCATGTCCGCCTCCTTTTTAGCCCAGGGAGAGCTTGAGCTTATTCCGCAGCTCCAGCAGCGCCCGACGGGTTTCGGTCTGGGCCTCGCCGTCGAGCAGGGCGATGATGAAATCGACATGCTCGATCACCGAACGCAGCTCCTTGGGGGTGGCGCCGCGCCGGAAGACGCGGAGATAGCCCTCGGCGACGGCTTTCCAGTGAGCGGCGAGATCGCCGGCAGCGAGATGCCGGGTAAGCAGGCATTCGGTGCGGACGATGCCGTTCCAGAAATCCGGTTCACGGTCGTCCCGCTCGTCGGCGATCTGTTCCACCTCCTTCAGCCAGGTGCCCAGGGGGGCGCGGGCCCTGCGGGTTTTTTTGCGCAGGTCGGCGAGATGCAGGCCGACCAGCCAGTTGAGCAGGGGATAGGGATCGACGGCACCGGTCTTTTGCTGCGCCAGTTCATGGGCCTGGCGGTAGTAGTCGATCATCGCCGCCAGCGCTTCATCCCGTTCCGCCCCCTCGGCGAGCATGGCCAAGCGCTTGCAGGCGCCGCCCATAAGGCTCAGACGCTCGACGGTGGCGCCGAGCTGCAGCAGCAGGTCCAGCCGACGCCGCCCGCCGCGGATCGCTTCCGCCGCCGCGGGAGCTCCCCCTTTTCCGCCCTCGCGGGCGAGACTCGCCCCCCAGCGGATCTGCAGATTGGCCAGCTGTTCGACGGCTTTCACCGAAAGCTCCGCCGGTTCGGCGCTGAGCGCCGCCTGGTAATGGCCGATCGCCGTCGCGAAGTCATCGAGTTGGGCGTAGGCTCGACCCAGGGCGGAGCGTACTGCCGCCATCGTCAGCCAGGGGGCGGGGAGCCGTTCCTCGATGGCGTGGACCCGCGCCTTTAGCCCGGCGACGGCTTCCGGCGCCGCTGCGTAGGCATCGCCGGCGAGGTTTTCCAGATCGCTGATGACTTCGGCCACGGCGTGATAGATGCCGACGCGGGTTTCCGTCTCGATCAGCCCTTCCCGGGGAACCAGGGTGTAATCGGGGTCGCCATAGCACTGATAGGCGCCCCAGCTGTTGACCGCCGGATATTCCTCGTAGATCCGCCGCCGGGCGGCGAGAACGGCGCGGCCGAACATGCAGCCGGCGAGCATCCGCTGATAGAACTCCCGGGCGAAGAGGGCAGCGGCGGCATCATCCACCGCCCAGCCCGCTGCCACCACTGCCCGCACGCCCATGCGGATGAGCTCCGTGGCGAGGTTGGCCGCCAGCTTGTGGGGATGGGCGAAGGCGAAGTCCGGGGACGCTCCTGCTTCGATGCGCCCTAGATGGCAGCAGTTGATGAAGACCAGCTCCGGAACCTGACGCATCTGCCCGACCTCGGTGGGGGTCAGGAAGAGCCCGGGGCCGAGGACCATGCCCGAGACCCGGCTGCCGCTCGCGCCGGGGACGGCGGAGGGGACGGGATGGTCGTAGACGCCGTGCCCGGCCAGATGCAGCACCCGGTAGCTCTCGGCGAAGAGTGCCTTGATGACGCTGTCGGGGTCCGCCTCCTTGCCGATCCGGGCAATGACCTTGAATTCCTGGGCAACGAGGGTTTCCACCACCGCCGTTGCTTCCTCCTGGGCGCCGGGGAGTTCGACCTGGTCGCTGGGCGGGTCGCCGACCACCAGGGCGATCTTGCCGGTGCTCATGTTGGGATTTTCCCGGTAGATCTCCGTTTCCAGCTGGCGGATGATGCCGGCCTCGACCGCCAGCGGGCGGTCGCGATCCTGCATGAGTTCCCAAGGATAGCGGGCGGCGGCCTCGTTGAGCACCAGCACCAGATTCTGCCGGTCCGGCGTCTGTTCCTTGAGGCGGTTGGGGATGAGCAGTTCGAAGAGGGTGGTCGACAGCTGCCGGTCGCTGCCGGTGCGGGTGATGGCCTGTTCGACGAAGCGGTCGACCAGGGCGCGCTGGGTCGCTTGCAGGGAGACCTCGGCGCGGGCGCGGTCGGTGAGGGTATTAAAGCGCAGGGCGCCGTCGGCCTCGGCGAGAATCTGCAAGCGCCGCCACCAGCCCGGGGTTTCGGAAAAGACCGGCCGGCGCCGGCCGCCGGGGACCGTGCCGATGCGCTCCTCGACAGTGAACTGGTTGTCCAGATCCGGTTCGGCGACGGCCTTGGCGATGGCGCGGGCGGTCTGGATGGCGAGATCCTCGTAGAGTTCGATGAATTCCAGTTCGTCGATGAGTACCCGGTTGGCGTAACGGGATTCGATCAGCAGCCGGTTGGCTTGGGCCAGGCCGCGCAAGATCGCCGCCACCGAATCCTGGACGCTCATGCCGCCGGCGCCGGTGCCGATGAGCAGGGTGGTCAGGGTCGCCGAACGACGTCCTTTGGCATCCGTGCTCCCGGCCGGGTCGGGGCATTCGGCGAGGGCGGCGGCGTACATAAGGGCCGCCCTGGCGAAGCAGGCGGTAAGCTTTCCGGAGCTGAGTTCGCCGGCTTTGCCGAGGCCGACGACAATCGCTCCACCCGGTTTGCCGCCGGGGTTGAGAAAGACCTCCGCGGTTTCCGCCGGACCCGGATAGAGGCCGAGGCGATGGCGGGCGCGCAGGCGGCCGTCGAGCACCCGGTCGAGATAATCCTCGGCGCTGATGATGGTATCCCCCTGATAATGGCCGACCGCCACCGGATGGCGGGCGTAGCGCAGGTTGCCGTGGCGGGCCGTGACCCGGGTGCGGTGGCTCTCGGCTTTTTGCGGTTTATGGCGCAGGGCGCCGAGAGCGGCAGCGATGAGTTCTTGGCTGTCGGGGTGAATCGCCAGTTCCTCGTCGGGAAGGACAAAGCGCTCTTCCGCCCCGCGCAGAGTGACCGGCGGGGACTGGGGCAGAAGCCCGGTATGGCCGCTTTGCAGCAGTTCGAGTAGGGCCGGGAAGGACGGGGCATGATCGGCCAGATTGCCGTGCTCGGCGGGCAGGTACCAGACCGGTAACCCTGCGGGAATCCCCGTCGCCCAAGGCACCCGACCGTCCCCACGGGCGCTGGCGAGGATGGTGATTTTTCCCTTCCCTTCTTGGTCGTCGAGGCGCAGCCCCACCGGGGTGGCCGGTGCCTGACCGGCGACGTAGAGCATGCGCCGGGGATCGGTCGGACTCTTGTCGAGGAGCTCGCGACAGGCGCGGGCGGCATTGAGGGTGGCGGCGTCGGGGGGCACCCAGCCCGCGCCGTCGGCAGCGTGCAGTTCCTGCCAGGTCTCCCGGTCGAAGAAATCCCGCTCCGTCGTCGTCGGCAGCATTTCCAGCACTCCGGGGAAGGCGGCGATGAACTTCAACAGCTCCTTCTGCGAATGACGGAAGTCGAGAAGCGCCAGCTGGCGAACGATCTTCTCCCGGCCGAGGAGCAGCCGGGGGATGACGTAGGAGCCACCGTTGGGGGTGCCGAGCATGATCAGGCGGCCGCCGGGATGGCGGGTCAGGCGCTCCCAGAGCTCCGGCCGCTCGGCGATCATCACCCGCGCCACCAGCCCGCCCATGGAATGGGCGAGGAGGCGCACCGGCTGATTCTGGGTCTCGGCCCGGTCGAGGGCGGCGGCGACCGCGTCGGCCAGGCGGCGGGCTTCCTGAAGGATCGAGCGGCGCCAGTCGAAGGGGAAGGGGATGACCTCGTGGGAGGCTTGCAGATATTCGATGAGGTCGAGATAGGCCATACCCACCGGCGCCTCGGCTGCCACCCCGGAGGTGCCGATGGCCAGCTTGCGGAAGCCGCCGGCGGCGATATCGACCGGGTCGAGCCAGACCCGGTCGCCGTCCACCGTCAGATGGCTGCCCATGATGCCGGGGATGATCACGACCACCGGACGCGGCCCCGTAGCTGTGCCGCGATAGACGGCACGGGTGATCCCCCGGGGCGGTTCCAGGGGCAGGAAGTCGCCGCCCGGCTCGCCGGTCAGTACCGCCTTCAGCCCCAGAGTGCTTCGTTCATTGCGGAAATAGTTGAAATGGTTGACGGACGATCCCTGATCGAAAAGATAGCGGGCGCCCTGCGTCCGTGTCGCGCCGCCGTACATGGCGCTGGTGTTGACCACCAGATCGTGATCCTCGCGATAGAAGAGATTGGTGGCCAGTTCCTTCAGTCGTCCCCATAGCCCCGAGCCTTCCAGATCCCCGGCGATCACCGAAAGGTCGGCCTCGGTCTTGACCCCGGGACGGTTGAGCACCGCCACCAGCGGCGACTCGGGCATCATCGCCTCCAGCCCCGGCAGTTCCTCCGGCTGGGTGCGGGTCTTGACCATGGCCAGCAGGAAATCGCTGGTCAGATCGTAGACGGCGCTGGCCTTCAAGGCCGGCACCAGACCGAGGGCGTTCAAGATGATCGACAGGTAACGGTCGAGGCGTTTCGAGGCCAGGGTCGTTCCCCGCGCTGGACAGGCGACACGCACGAAGCGTTCGACCCGCAGCCCCTTGCTTTTGAGCAGTTCCCCCAGTTCTTGGAGGGCGGCGTGATCCCGCGCCCGATCCGGAGGGGCGAAGCGGGCGAGATCTTCGTCGTCGAAGGGCACTCGCCCCTCGGCCAGGGCGCCCCGGCAGAGGAGTTCGCCGACCAGCCCGCCCCGGGAATGGCTGACCAGATGCAGGCGTGCCCCCTTGGGCAGCAGGCGCACGAGTTCCAAGGCGTTTTCGACGGGACTTTGGCTGAGGGTGCGGTGCTGATAGGCGAAGAGGTTGCCGCGATAGTAGTCGTTCAGGGCCTTGAGCACCGGCAGCTGAGGCCGTTCCCAGAGGCCGCCGAAACTGCCGTCGGTGCTCGACGCGGTGCCGTGCAGAAAGAGCAGGACCGGGGCGTCATTGGCAAAGGGGGCCTCGCCGGGCGTCAGGGGGCGCAGTTCGCAACGGTCGGCGTAGGCGCAGCGATAGAGCCCCGGCCCCGGCTGCAACTGGTCTTCGAGCTTGGCGGCGATGGCGACGGCGGTTTTCTCTGCCAGCTCGACGTGGAAGATGCGCAGCGCTTTCAGTGCCCAGCGGCCGAAGCCCCGGCTCGGCGTGCCGAAGGGGAGCTCCGTCGGCAGCAGCAGTTCGCCCTCCCCCCGCTCCGCCTGGGGTGGCAGATCCTCGCGCAACTGCGCCGCCGTCGTCCAGAGGCGCAGGCCCCCTTCGAGTTCCAGCTCCATCAGGGCGTCGTCGGCCAGACCCTTGAGGGTCACGCCTTCGCCTACGGCGGCCCGGGTCAGGTCGAGGCGGAAGGCGTCGACCGCTTTCACCGTCAGCAGGCCACCGGCCCGTTTGCCTTCCAGTTCGTGGGGGGCGACCCGGGATTCCCGTTGCCCGGGGATGCGCAGATTCTGCATAGAATGTCTCCTTCATCATTTGGGATGGCGTCGCAAAAACTCACCAACTGCTGCGTTACTGCAACCGGCTCGCTGCTTCGACGTACGTAAGTACGCCTCATTGCGCGCCAATTGCGCGCCTTGCATTTGGCGCTTTTTGCTTAGCCATCCAACTATGCTGCTTTTGCGAAAGCAGCATAGTTGGGTTTTTTTACGGATTTCCGTCAGCAGGGAGCCAGCTGGATGCCGAACTGGTCCGCGAGATGGACGTAATGGCCGTGCACCGTCCCTTCCCCCCGGGCAATAGACAGCTTACGCTTGCGCACGTCCTCGACCCAGCGGGGATTGCTCGCCTCGGCCCGGCGGTTGGCGATGATCTCCAGCCGCGCCGCTTCCAGCGCTTCCCTCTCCAGCACCGTGCCGAGGCGGTCGAAGTCGCTGAAAATCTGGGATTTGACCAAGGATGAGATGCTGCCGTTCTGGACCTTGATGTCGAACATCAACGCCGTTGCCCGCTGCGACCAGAGGCCATACTGTTGGCACAGATCTTGGGCCTGGGCGAAGAGGCGGTCGGCGTGGCGGACCTGGATGTTCTGGAACTCCTTGAGCCGGCCCAGGCTTTTGAGCAGGCCGCGCCAGGGTTCGGCGAGAACGTAGCGGCGCTGGTCCTGGATTGAGCGTACCCAGGCGAGTTGCTCGTCCTTTTCCGAGGTGAAGACCGCCTTGAGTTCGGGATAGTAATCCTGGCAGAGCTCTTCGAGCAGGGCCGGATGTTCCTGGGCCATCTCCTTGAAGAGGGGCTGCAGGGAACCCTGGCCGAGGTTCCATTGCAGGGCGCCGAAGCTTAAGCCCTGGCCGTCGAAATCGCCGGTGATGCCGGCGAAGCAGTCGGGCACCGGCCGCCCCGTTTCGAAGGAACCGGTCAGAGCCAGACAGCGGTAGTTGAGGCTTTCCTGGATGATCGCCGGCACCGGCAGGTCCGTTTCGTCGAAAAGGGCGCGCCAGGTTCGCGGCCCGACCACGCCGTCCGCGGCGAGTCCCCGGCTCTTTTGGAAGCGCTTCACCGCCGCCTCGCTGCCGCCGCCGAAGATACCGTCGATGTCGCCGAGGTAGAAGCCGAGCTCCTTGAGTTTTTCCTGAATCCGCCGGACTTCCGGTCCTTTGCTGCCCCGTCGATAAGAACTCATGGTCGCCTCCTTGCGTGGTCTTGGTCATTTTGGGGATGGACGGGAGGCCGCCGCGCGGCGGCCTGAGTTAAATGTATAACAGCTTTTTGCCGTTTCGCCGGGGGTGGGACAGGTTTCCGCCTGGACGGGCAAGTCTGGGCGTCTATACTATGCGGAAGTTATTAATCCCTTCGTTTCAGAGGAGGTCTCATGAAGAAATCTTCGGTTCTTGTCTTGACCTTGACCTTGACCTTGACCTTGACCTTGACCTTGACCTTGACCTTGACCTTGACCTTGATCCTGCTCTCAGCCCTGCCGCTTTGGGCGGAGGTGACGGAGCAGCGCAGCACCCTAGCCGACCAGCAGGAAGTGGCGGTCACCATCTACAATGAGAACCTGGCCCTGATCCGTGACCAGCGCCAAGTGGCGTTGCAGGCCGGGGAGAACCGCCTGGCGCTGCGCGAGGTGAGCGCCGGCATGCGTCCGGAAACCGCCCTGCTGCACAGTCTGACCCGTCCCCAGGGGCTGCGGGTGATCGAGCAGAATTTTGATTTCGATCTGCTGACGCCGGGCAAGCTGCTGGAAAAATATGTGGGCAAGAAGGTCCAAGTGGTGCGAACCCATCCCCAGACCGGGGCAGAGAGTTTTGAGTCGGCCGAGGTACTGGCCGCCGCCGAAGGGCCGGTACTGAAAATCGGCGATCGTATCGAGACCGGGGTGCCGGGGCGGCTGGTCTACCCCGATGTCCCCGCCAACCTGCGCGACCGGCCGACTCTGGTCACGCAGCTGCACAGCGATCAGGGGGGGGCGCAGCAGATCGAGTTGGCCTACCTGACCTCGGGTCTCTCCTGGGTCGCCGACTACGTGGCGCAGCTCGACGCCAAGGGGGAGCGGCTCGATCTTTCCGGCTGGGTGACCTTGACCAACCGCAGCGGCGCGACCTATCGCCAGGCGCGTCTGCAACTGGTGGCGGGGGATGTCCATCTGGTGCGTCAGGCGGTGCCCATGGCCCGGGAGCTCGCCATGGAGAAGGGGATGGTCGCCGCTGGCGCCTCGATGCGGGAGGAGAGCCTTTTCGAATACCACCTCTACAGTCTCGACCGCCCCACCACGTTGGCCGACAACCAGGCCAAACAGGTCAGCCTGCTCGGCGCCGCCGGGGTGCCGGTGGCCCGGGAATATCTGCTGCGCGGGGGGGATTACTACTACCGCGACCGTTTCGACAGGCTCGGCGATCAGCTCAAGGTCGGGGTCTTTCTGGAGTTGGTCAATAGCGAAAAGGGGGGGATGGGGATGCCTCTGCCCAAGGGAACCGTTCGGGTCTATCAGAAAGACAGCCGGGGCAATGCCCAGTTTGTCGGCGAAGACCGCATCGAGCATACGCCGAAAAACGAAACGATCCGCCTCAAGCTCGGCGACGCTTTTGATGTGACCGCCAAGAGAAAACAGACCGACTTCAAAAAGCTGGGAGGGGATGGTCGCTATAACTATGTTTTCGAGAGCGCCTATGAAATTGTGCTGAAGAACGCCAAGAGTGAGGCGGTAACGGTCAAGGTGGCGGAACCGCTGCCGGGGGACTGGAAAATCGTCCAAGAGAGTCATCCCCACGAAAAGGCGGCCTCGGGGCTGGCGCTCTGGTCGGTACCGGTGCCTGCCGAGGGGAGCGCGACCTTGACCTATCGGGCGCGGGTGCGTTACTAGTCAGGCTGATGAAAAACGCCCATCTGCGGCGTTGCCCTCATCCTCGTCGTTGCGACGTACCTTTCGGTACGCCTCACTCCTCGAATTTCGGGCGCCTTGCATCTGGGCATATTTGCTCAGCCTGAAATTTCCCCCGGTTTTCTTTTCTCGTCTTATGAACAAAGGCCAGGCCTCCGAAGCATTCCGGGGGCCTGGCCTTTGTTTCATCGTTATAGTCGTCGTCACTCGCCGTCCGGTGCCCAGGTGCACCAGGTGTTGGTGTGGCGGACGATCTCCCCTTCGATCATGTAATAGACATCTTCGGCGATGTTGGTCGCCAGATCGGCGATCCGCTCCAGATGGCGGGAGATCGTCAGGTAGTGGCTCAAGGGATCGATTTTTTCCGGGTGTTGGCGGATCTGCTCATTGATCAGGGTGAAGTTTTCCTTGTGCTGCCGGTCGACGTCGTCGTCCAGGCGCAGAACTTGGCGCGCCAGTCGAACATCCAGGTGCACTAGGCTGTCGAGGCTCATCTTCAGCATGTTACGGGCCTTGTGGGCCATCTCCGCGCAGTTGTAGGGGGGGGCGATGCGCGTGCCGCCGGCCAGGGCCAGGGACTGGTCGGCGATGTTGGAGGCAAGATCGCCGATGCGCTCCAGGTCGTTGTTGATCTTGAGCACGGCGACAATGTAGCGCAGATCAATGGCCACCGGCTGGTGCAGGGCCAGCACCTTGAGGCACTCCTCCTCCAGTTCCACCTCCATGTGGTTGATCTCTTCGTCGCGGCCGATGACCTGCTTGGCCAAGGCGACATCGAAGGTGTCCAGCGCCTGGATGGCCTGATCCACCCCTTCCTCGACGACCGCGCACAGGGTCAGCAGCTGGGTCTTGAGCCGGTCGAGTTCCTTCTGCATCAGTAACGTCATAAATTCAGCTCCCTTAGCCGAAACGGCCGGTGATGTAGTCCTCGGTCTGCTTGTTCTTGGGTTTCATGAAAATCTTTTGGGTCGCGCCGTGCTCCACCAGCAGGCCTTCGTAGAGGAAGGCGGTATAGTCGGAGACCCGCGCCGCCTGCTGCATGTTGTGGGTGACGATGATGATGGTGTAGTCCCGGCGCAGTTCGCCCATCAGTTCCTCGACCCGGGCCGTCGATTTGGGATCGAGAGCGCTGCAGGGCTCGTCCATGAGGATGACCTCGGGATTGACGGCGATGGCCCGGGCGATGCACAGGCGTTGTTGCTGGCCGCCGGACATGCCGAGGGCCGATTCCTGCAGGCGGTCCTTGACCTCGTCCCACAGGGCCGCTCCTTTCAGGCTGCGTTCCACCGCCTCGTCGAGAGTCGCCTTGTCCTTGACCCCGGCGATGCGCAGGCCGTAGATGACGTTCTCGTAGATCGATTTGGGGAAGGGGTTGGACTTCTGGAAGACCATGCCGACCCGGCGGCGCAGCTCGATGACGTCCATGCCCGCGCCGTTGATTTCGGTACCGCCGAGGAGGATTTCCCCCTCGACGCGGGTGCCGTCAACGAGATCGTTCATGCGGTTGAGACAGCGCAAAAAGGTTGACTTGCCGCAGCCGGAAGGACCGATCAGCGCCGTCACCTGGCGGCGGGGGAAGGTCAGGTTGAGGTTGTACAGAGCCTGGGAGTTGCCGTAGTAGAAATTCAGTTTTTTGACGTCGATGACCGGAACGTCCGGCTCGACGGCGGGGGTAACGCGGGTGTCTTGATCCACAGTCGACCTCGTTTGAAAAATGTCCGGAAAGCGTAGGCTTTCTAGAAGGTTCCGTAGGTGTAGCGCTTTTTCATCTTGTTGCGCAGATAGATGGCCAGGCTGCTCATCAGCAGCACGATCAGCACCAGCAGCAAGGTGGTGACGTAGACCATCGGCAGTGCCGCTTCCACGTTCGGCGACTGGAAGGCGATGTCGTAGATGTGGAAGCCCAGGTGCATGAACTTGCGGTCCAGATGGAGGAAGGGAAAGGTGCCGTCCAAAGGCAGGGTCGGCGCCAGCTTGACCACGCCGGTGATCATCAGCGGCGCAACCTCGCCGGCGGCGCGGGCCATAGCCAGGATCAGGCCGGTCATGATGCCGGGGGAGGCCATGGGCAGCAGAATCCGCACCAGGGTCTGGAATTTGGTCGAGCCAAGGGCGAGAGAGCCCTCGCGGATCCCGGCGGGGATGGCGCCGAGGGCTTCCTCGGTGGCGACGATAACCACCGGCACGGTGAGCAGGGCCAGGGTCAGGCTCGCCCAGAGAATGCCGCCGGTGCCGAAGGTCGGTGTCGGCAGGCGCTCGGGAAAGAGCAGCTGGTCAAGTCCCGAGCCGAGGCCGTAGACGAAGAAGCCGAGGCCGAAGATGCCGTAGACGATGGAGGGGATGCCAGCGAGGTTGTTGACGGCGATGCGTACCATGCGCACCAGTGGGCCGTCTTTGGCGTACTCCTTGAGATAGACGGCAGCCAGTACGCCCAAGGGGAAGGAGAAGAGGCTCATCAGGAAGATCAGCATGACCGTGCCGAAGATCGCCGGAAAGAGTCCCCCTTCGGTGTTCGCTTCGCGGGGCTCGCCGACGAAGAGCTCCTTGACCTTGTCGAGATAGACCCAGCTTTTGGCGAAGACGCCCATGGCGTTGGGCGGATAATAGCGGACGAGGTCAGAGGCCTGGAGGGTTTTCTCTTGGCCGTCGGCGGTGACGAAAGTGGCCGTGTAGTTGCGCAGTCCGGCGGCCGCTTCGGCCTGGTCGGTTAAGATGCGCTCGAACCTGGTGCGGAGCTGACCTAAGCGGCGATCGATGTCGGCGATATCCTCAGCGTTTTTTTCGGCTCCCTGATGGAGAAGTTTCTGCCGACGCTGTTCGAGTTTGGCGACGTCGCGGTTGAGTTTGGCCATCTCTTCGTCCAGTATCCGTCCATTCTCGGCCTCGTCCGCGACCCGTTCCCGCAGCTGTTCCAGGGCCGGAAGGTCGGTGCCGCTCAGGTTGGGGCCGGAGATGCTCGTCAACATCCCGTAAAAATTGCCGTATTCCTTCCGTTCCAGAGTCAGGGCGGCGGCCGGTTCCTCCTGCTTGACGATGTTCGCCTCGTCGATCCAGCGGAAGTCGAGCCCGTAGAGATCGCGGTTGCCAATCTTGAACTGCAAGCGCATCCCCTCGCCGGAAGCGGCGGGTTTGCGCTGGGTGATCTCACCTAGTACCCGGCTGCCGTCATCCAGGGTCGCCAGGGTCAGGTTTTTCGGCCAGAAGACGCCGAGGCCATTGATTAAGATGACGACGATCAGGGTCGCGGCAATCATCAAGGTCAGGGCCATGGCGGCGCCGGTGGCCCAGACCATGGTTTCGCCTTCACGCCAGTAATTTTTCATAATCGAAATCCAGTGAGTGGTCATTGGTGATGAGTGATTGATGTTTTCGGATGGCCGCCTAGAAGCGTCCATACTTTTTGCGCAGCCGCTGGCGCACCACCTCGGCGACCGTGTTGAGGCAGAAGGTGAACACGAAAAGGATGACCGCCGAGAGGAAGAGCACCCGGTAGAGGGTGCCGCCGTGGGGCGCCTCGGGGATTTCCACGGCGATGTTGGAGGAGAGCGGGCGCATGCCGTTGAACATGCTCAAATCGATGATCGGAGTATTGCCGGTGGCCATGAGCACGATCATCGTTTCGCCGATGGCCCGGCCCAGGCCGATCATGATGGCGGCGAAGATTCCCGGCGAAGCCGAGGGGAGGATCACCCGCCAGACCGTCTGCCAGCGGCTCGCGCCCAAGGCCAGGGAGGCGGCGCGCAGGCTGGGCGGAACATTGGAGAGGGAATCCTCGGCGATGGTGAAGATGATGGGGATGACGGCGAAGCCGAGAGCGAAGGCGATGACGATGCTGTTGCGCGGGTCGTAGCGTTGGCCGGTTTCGTTGAAGAGCCAGAGTTTGAAGTTGCCGTCAAAAAACCAACCTTCAACCAGCGGTCCCAGGGTCACAGCGGCGGCGATGGCCAACAGCAGTACCGGTGCCACAGCCAAGAACTCGTACCCCCGCTCCACCCGTTTCAGGGGTTGAAAGCGGCGCAGCCATTGCCAGAGCAGAATGCCCAGCACCAGGGCCAGGGGGATCAAAATAACGCTGAGAAAGAGGGCCGGCACGGCTTTTTCCAGTTTCGGTGCGAACCACAGCGCGGCGAGAAAACCGATGACGACCGAAGGGATCGCCGCCATGACCTCCACCGCCGGTTTGATCCACTGGCGCAACCGGGGGCTTCCGAACTGGCTGATGTAGATGGCGCCGTAAAGGGCGATGGGGACGGCGAAGAGCATGGCGTAAAAGGTGCCCTTGAGGGTGCCGAAGATCAGCGGGGTCAGGCTCAGTTTCGGCTCAAAATCGTCATTGGCGGCCGAGGATTGCCAGACATGGGCGGGTTCGTCGTAGCTTTCGTACCAGACCTTGCCAAAGAGGGTGCGCCAACTGATTTCCGGATGGGGGTTGTCGATGCCCCAGAGTTGCAGGCGGCCGCTTTCGTCCCGGCCCAGCAGGCCGTTACCGCGGGGGGCGAGAACGATCTGGATCAGGGGGGATTCGGTCTCGATACGCAGCAGGTGGCGCTCGCTGGTCATGTGGTCAAGGTGGATGCTGCCGTTGGCATCGAAGCTGGCCAGGGATTTATCCCGCCGGGACGGGACGATTTCCCGCACTTCCTGGTCGTGGTCGCTCAGGCGATGAATGCGGGTCAGGCGGGGGTCCCCGCCTTCGGCCGGACGTACCGGAAACCAGGTGGAGAGATGGCCCTTCTCGTCCCCCACGGCCAGGGAGATATCACCGAAGACCAGAGCCAGTGCGGTTACGGCGGCGTTGTCGTTCCGGGCGCTGACGTGATTCGTCAATCTCGGCGGGGCGTTCTCGCCCAATTCCCAGTGCAGTAGGCTGCCTTGGGCGGTGCCGGCATAGAGGGCCGCTCCCGGGTGATCGAGAATCAGGGCGGTGATCGGTTCCTTCGTATCCGTCAGAAAGTGGCTCGCCGTGTTGCGCGTTTCATTGCCGAAGAAATCCCTGCTGATGGTTTCCTGGGTGACCTTGAGCCGGTTGTCGGCGAAGAGATCGACGCGGATTCGACCCTCGTCCGTTACCCGGGCCAGGGATCGCTTCGGAAGGCCTTCTTTGGGAGGAAGGAATTCCGCTTGGCGCTGAACTTCGCGGTTGAAGGAGCGTCCCCCCCCGGCGTCAAAATGTGCGCTGAAACGCACCTGATCGATCGTCAGGGTGCCGTCACTCCAGAGGATGGAGAAGGTCAAAGGCGCTTCGACTTGGGCCGCAAGGGGGCGGGCGGCATTGGCGCTTGGGGGTGCCAGGGGCAGGCTTTCACCGGTTTCTCCTCCGGGCAGTGCGGAAAAGCGGAAAAAGCCGTCGGCGTCAAGGACCACGGTGGTTTCCAGGTATTCGTCGAGATCTGCGGCGAGAATTTTTACGGATGGCGCAGAATCCGCTGGAGAAAGATCCGCGAGCGGAGTCGCCGCCGGCGACTTGAAGAGGGGCAGGGTGACATTACCGATCAGCAGCAGGATCAGGATGACGCTGGCGATGATCGCCAGTCCGCCGATGGTGATGACGTAGCGGGCGAGGCGGTCTCGAATCTTGACCTGCCGGAGAACGTTTTTATCCATGGATTGAGCCTTGTCTGGGAGCCCGTTGCACATAAAGGACCGGATCGAAAGACCCGGTCCTTTTCATGATAACAAGGTGAAGCGCAAGTTTACTTGAGCAGATTCAGCTGTTTTTCGGCGACCGTTGCGGGCAGGGGAAGATAGCCATCCTTGACCACGACTTCCTGGCCTTCTTTGGAGAGGGCATACTTGAGGAACTCATCGACCATCTTCGGCAGCGGCTGGTTGGGCTGCTTGGCGACGTAGAGGTAGAGCATGCGGCCCAGCGGGTACTTGCCTTCCAGAACGTTTTCATAGGATGGCTCATACGCCTTCTCGCCGTCTTTCTTGGCCAGGGCCAGGGCTTTGACTCCGGAGGTCTTGTAGCCGATACCCGAGTAACCGATGCCGGCCTTGTCTTCGGTAACGGAAAGGACCACCGAGGCGCTGCCCGGCTGTTCCTTCACGGTGTCTTTGAAATCCCCCTTGGCCAGGGCGTTCTCTTTGAAGTACCCGTAGGTACCCGAGGCCGAGTTACGGCCGTAGAGGCTCAACGGCTTGCCGGCCCATTCGCCGGTCAGGCCGACCTGGCCCCAGGTGGTGATCTCCTCGGCGGCACCACTTTTGCGGGTCTTGGAAAAGATGGCGTCAACCTGGGTCAGAGAAAGTTCCTGGAGAGGATTGTCCTTGTTGACATAAACGGCCAGAGAGTCGAGAGCGACACCGACGGCGAGGGGCTTGTAGCCATATTTGGCTTCGAAGGCTTCGATTTCGCTCTTTTTCATCTCACGGGACATGGGGCCGATCTGGGCAGTGCCTTCGATCAGGGCCGGAGGGGCGGTGCTGGAACCCTTGCCCTCGATCTGGATGTTGACGTTAGGGTAGAGCTTGCGGAAGCCCTCGGCCCAGAAGGTCATCAGGTTGTTGAGGGTATCGGAACCGATACTGTTCAGATTGCCGGAAACTCCCTCACTTTTTACGTACCCTTTCAATGCCGGGTCGACGGTGATGTTTTCGGCCAGGGCCGGGGTCGAGCTCAGGGCGACCAAGGCGGTCACGGCGAGCAGCCATTTTTTGCCAATTCCTCTTTTCATGCCGATCTCCTTGTTTTTTCGATTGTGCCCCTTGCGGGGGGTCGGTTTGTTTTTCTTGAGATGGAGTATCGGCAAGAAATGTTACGATTGTGTTAGCGCACCATGAGGGGTCTGATAAATGAAACATCGACTCAAAAAAAGCGGCGCCCGAAGGCGCCGCGTGAAGATGAACAGGAAATCGAAATCTCAGACTCAATGGGCGGGGTGTTCGTGCTCTTCCTCGACCTCTTCCCAACCGGTCCACATGGGGACGAAGTGGGCGAAGGGCGTATGTCCCAGGGTCGCCAGATAGAAATGCGTGAAGACGAAGGCGCAGAGGGAGCACGCCAAGATGAAGTGCAGACCGACCACCATTTTCAAACCGCCGACCATGAGCAGGGTATTGCGCAACGGGTCGATGTTCAGCAGCATGAAGCCGGTGATAATGACCAACGGCACCAGAACGAACATGATGACCAGGTAGGCCCCCTTCTGCATGGGATTGAATTTGTTGTCCGGGGAGGTATGGTGAGGATTGGGCTTGCCTCGGAAGTAGTTGAAGAAATAGAAGATGGCCTGACGGAGCATGCCGCTTTGGATGTCCCCCTTGGTCGGCACGTAAAGTTGTTTCAGGGTGCCGGCGAAGACCAGATAGTAGGCGATCCACAGTACGAAGGAGATCGCCACGACGATCCCGGCGGTGTTGTGCAGGGCGATGGCCGACTTGTAGGTCCCGAAGATATTGACATACTCGGGGAAACGAATCTGTGCGCCGGTAACGCAGAGGGTGACAATTCCCAGGGCGTTCAGCCAATGCCAGATGCGAACCGGGGTCGGTTGCAGGTAGATCATTTTTTTCGACTGCTCAGACATAATCAGTGTTCCTTCCCTTCTCTGTTTTTACGGGTCAAAAAGCGCAGGGTACCGTGGCCCACAGGCATCACCAGGCCGCCGAGGATAATCAGAAGACCGGCGATGTTCAGCCATTTGCTGCGGGTCGCGCCCATCATGTAGAAATCCGGAGTGCCGTTGAGAACGTCGAGGACCGCGCCTTTTTCCACGGCCAGACGGGCGTAGCTGCCGTCCTGCTCGGGGAAGGCGACATAACTGGTCTGCATGGCCTCAGGGCCCGAAGCGTGGCAGAAGGAGCAATCCCAGCGGTTGTCGAGGATCTGGAAAGTGTGGGTCACTTTTTCCGGGGTCATCATCCCCCAAAGGCGCAGACCTTGGTATTCGGGGGTGCCGTTGAAGGCGCGGAGTTCGGCGAGGGAGATCTCGTTGTTACCGTCGCTGTCGAGGAGTGCCTGCACCGGTTTGTCGCCGGCCAGTTTGGCGAGATCCTCCTGCGAAGCGGGAGCGAAGTTGCTGTAGCGGTTTTCGGCGTCCCGTTGTAGTAGGTACATGGTGATGACGTAGTTTTCCGAGCCGGTATGGCAGGTGATGCAGGGCAGCGCTTCGATATGCAGACCCGCCTGCGGCAGCCACTGGTCGTGCAGCTTGGTCATTTCGACGGTGTCGTGGCACTTGGCACATTGCTGGTTCATGTCGAAACCGGCGACTTCGGTGGCCGACTTGACTTCGTGGGGATTGTGGCAGTCGGCGCAGGACGCGGCGGAGCCATGGACGCTGGTGGTGTATTCCTTGTCAATTTCGTCGTGGCAGTCCTTGCAACTGGCTTTCGATGGGGTCAGCCCGTCATCGGGATGGGCGTCGGTGACCGATTCATGGCAGGCAGTGCAGCCCATTTCGGCGTGGGCGGTGGTGTCGAACTGGCTTTCGTTGATGGCGAAGGCGTCGCCGACTATGCTTGCGTCGCTGTGGCACGCCAGGCAGTCCGCCGACTCCATGGCGGCGGCCGCGGAAACGCCAAGAATCAGGGCCAGGACTAGGCTCAGTACCCCATACATGGTTTTGTTCAGTTGTCGCACGGTGTTTCCCCCTTTTCTCTGGAAAAGTTGAGGTTGCTTACTCGAGTTGATGCTTGGTTGACGATAAAAATCCACAGTCCCGGTTTAGTTGAATGGCGCCGACGGGGCCTTTTCCTTTCCGATGAACAGTCCTCTGACCATTCCGCCGAGGAGCATCAGCGCCGGAACCATCTGCGCCACGAAAATCAGGGCGCAAAAGCCGATAAACAACCAGGCGCCGATTCCCATCGTTCCGGCTTCACCCTCCGCCGAGGCGAGAGCCGTCCCGCTCAGCGCGACCCAAAGCGCCACGACGCCCGCAATGTATCGCAAGGCATTCATCCATTTCTCCTTTCCCTAGTGATCGACGCTTTTCTAATGGGACGCTTATGTGTAATCGTAAACTTACTAGCAGCGCCTGTGCCAACTTGTAGTATCCTTTTTTTGTTTTTTAAATATCTAAAATTACATGTATTTTCAAAACATTGTCGACAGTGTGCGGAAAGCGGTTCGAGCTGTAGTACATTAAAGTTATACTTTGAAGAGCTCTTCGGCACCCAGCGGCTTTTGTGTGTACGCGAAAAAACCGGTAAAATCAGTTGGTTGGACGGCCGTATTAGGTGTACAATAAAAATGTTCAGAGTGGTGTGTATACAATCAGATTCTTCCAATGGAAGATTTTTCAAGTTTCTATTATCACGAATCGCGGTACCAGATCAACATTGGATTGATTTTATGAAGAAAAACCAGTAAGATTAATCCGAATTTTCGGGGAGAGTGTTTGTTCCCGGCCGGCACCCCCCAGCGTCGGCAGATGAGGAGTTTGCAGCAGATGACCAATGCCAGGATCCTTGTGGTAGATGATGAGGCGGTGATTCGCGAGGGAATTCGCCGCATTCTTGAAAAGGAGGGTTACCAGGTCGAGCCCAAGTCGAGCGGCCGGGTTGCCTTGGAACGTTTACAGGAAGAAGACTTCGATCTCGTAATCACCGACCTGAAAATGCCGGGCATGGGTGGTCTGGAGCTACTCAAGGCGATTCGGATTCTGCAGCCGAATGTGCCGGTTATCCTGATCACCGGCTATTCCACGGTGGAAACCGCCGTGGAGGCCATAAAAAACGGTGCCTTCGATTACCTGGCCAAGCCCTTTACGCCGGCGCAGATCACGGAAAAGGCGCAGAAGGCCTTGGAACAGCGGGCTCTGCTGCTGGGTTCGGCGGAGGCGGAGGAGTCGGAGATCAAGGATCTCGGGCTCGGTGGCCTGGTTGGCGAGAGTCCGCAGATGCATAAGGTTTTCAAGCGCATCACGCAGGTGGCGCGTACCGAAAGCACGGTTCTCATTACTGGCGAAAGCGGAACGGGTAAGGAACTGGTGGCCCGTGCCATTCAGCAGAACAGTCCGCGCAAGGACCAGCCCTTTGTCGCGGTCGATTGCACCTCCTTGGCGGAGAGCCTCCTCGAAAGCGAACTCTTCGGCCACGTTAAAGGCTCCTTCACCGGCGCGGTGCAGACCAAGATGGGCCTGTTCAAGGTTGCCGACGGCGGCACCCTGTTTCTCGACGAGGTTTCCAATATCAGTCTCACCACCCAGGCCAAACTGCTGCGCGTCCTGCAGGAGCGGGAAGTGACGCCGATCGGCGGAACCAAGCCGGTCCCCATCGACATCCGCCTGATCGCCGCCACCAATCGTAATCTCAAGGACATGGTGGCCGAGGGCAAGTTCCGTGAAGACCTCTTCTTCCGCCTCAATATCATTCCCATCGACCTGCCCCCGCTGCGTGAGCGCAAAGGAGATCTCGTTCCGCTGGTCAAATTTTTTCTCAAGAAATTCGGCGACGAAATTGGCAAGGAAGTGCGAGGACTCTCCCCCGGTGCCATGGCCATGCTCAAGAAATATCCCTTCCCCGGCAATGTCCGGGAATTGGAGAATCTCATCGAACGCGCCGTGGTCCTCAGTCTTGGTGATCTGATTGAGGCCGAGGATCTGGAATTGCCGGTGGATGAGATGGAGGACTTGGCCGGAGGCGAGGATTACGTTCCCCGTACCACCGAGGAACTCAAGGAAGCCAAGCGAGAAATTCGTGAGCGGGCGGTGGCGCCCATCGAGCGGGCCTTTGTGTTGGACGCTCTCAAGCGTAACGACTGGAACATCACCAAGGCCGCCGAGGAAGTCGGCATGCTTCGTCCCAACTTCCAGGCCCTGCTGAAGAAGCAAGGAATTTCCGTGCGCGATCGGGTGATGGAGTAGCTTTAGCACAACCGTGGAGTTCTGAAAAACCCCCGACAGCTCTAGGCCGTCGGGGGTTTTTTGTTGTCAAGGAGATCCTGTCGCCTGAAAAGAGAGGAGTCAGGCGTTCACGGTTGCTGGTTGTTCTTGGGCCTGCTCTTGGACGATAGGCAGTTTGATGGTGAAGCTGGTGCCACGGCCGAGAACGCTGGCGACCTCAATCGTTCCTCCGTGATTTTCAATGATACCGTAGGAGACACTGAGTCCGAGACCGGTGCCGGCATTCCCCTTGGTGGAAAAGAATGGATCGAAGATTTTCTGCAGGTTCTCCTCGGAGATGCCGATACCCGTGTCGGTTACCCGCGTGAAGAGGAACTTTTCCGGCTCGATGACCCCCGTCTGGAGGATCAACCGCCCGCCCGTGGGCATGGCCTGGCTGGCGTTGATCAGGATGTTCATGAAGACCTGTTCGATCTGACTCGGGTCGATGAGGATTTTCGGCAGATCCGGCGTGTATTCCTTGACCACCTCGATATCGTGGAAGGAGGTATGGTGCTCGACCAGAGACATGGTTTTGTCGAGCAGCAGGTTGATCGACTCGATTTTTTTCTGCGGCACCGATTCCCGCGAGAAGTCGAGCAGTTCGCGAACGATCTTGGCGCAGCGCTGGGTTTCGTGAACGATGGTGCCGAGGTCGGTTCTGAGGGCCGGGTCGAGGCGGGAATCCTCTTCGAGCATGGTCGCGAACATCAACACGCCGGTGAGGGGGTTGTTGATCTCATGAGCGATGCCGGCCACCAGTTCCCCCAGAGAAGCCAGTTTTTCCGAGCGCAGCAGTTTCGACTGCATGCGCTGAATCTTCTCGGTGCGCTCCGCGACCTTGGCTTCCAGGGTGTTGGCCCACTCCCGGCTCTCCTCCTGGGCGACCCGCAGCTTCGCCGTCATGTTGTTGAAAGCTTCGGTCAGTTCCCCCAACTCATCCCGGGGATAGGTCGTGACCTGGGTGGAGAGATCTCCCTGGGCTACGCGCTGGGTCTGTTCAAGCAGATTGCTGACCGGCACGTTGATCAACTGATGGGTCAGCATGGACAGGCAAGTGCCGAGAATCAGAAGCAGTACCAAGGTAAAAACGATGATGTTGTTACGATAGGCGGCGGTCGTTTCCCGAACGCCGGCAAGGTCGACGTGGACATCGAGAATCCCCAGCATCTGTGCTTCGGGCGGATGAAAATGGCACTGGGCGGTGTAGCAGCTTTCTTTGTTGAGGATCTCCTTGGTGACGCCGAGCAGTTCCACCCCGTCGCGGTTAACGAAGATGCGGCTACGAGCCGTGGATGAGGCTTGGACGCGAGTGGTTTCGCCGGTATGGCAGCCGCTGCATCCTTCCGAACCGCGGTCGACGCAGGTGCCGATCTCTTCCTTGAGAGTGGAAAAATTGATGGTCCCCTCTTTGTCGAGGAGGCGGATTCGGTTGACTCCTTTCTGAGAGCCGACTTCCTCAATCATCTGATAGACCCGTTCCCGGTCGTCTTCGAGCATCTGGTAGTGGGTCGTGCGGATGATGGTCTCGCTCAGGTTCTCGACATCCTTCAGGGCCTCGTCCATGAACATGTTGGTCAGGGTTTCGACATTGAGGAAGGCATACATGATCATGGCCGTAAGCAAGACGGCACCCATGACGATATTGTATTTATTGATCAATTTGAGATGCACGGAACTCCCTTTAGGTGAGTCAAATGAAAGAGTAGATAAATCAGGATTTTATGTGATTTATCGGGGAAATGCAAGTGGACGGGGAGGGCGTTGCGAATGATTACCAACGCCATCTTCCGAATCACGGGATAACGGCTTGAAATCCTTCGTCTCGTTGCGACGATTCCGGAAGGCGGTCGGCAAAGGGTCGAAATCCTGTTAATAACACGTTGATTTTTCTTGGGTTGTTGGATATTATCGGGGCCATTCACTCGCGGCGCCGGACACACCCTGCGATTGCGATTCTGCGGTGTGGATATAAAATGAAGAATTTCAAAGGGTTTGTGGAGGCCGGGAGCTTGGAGCCATCTTCGTATGCCTTTTCCGGGCCGGGGGCGCTAACCAAAATGTACCAAGGGTGTTCATGATGTCCGAATCAATGCGCAGCATTCTGTTGGTGGATGGCAACCGTGAGGCCAGGGAGGGTCTGGCCGTCATGTTCCGCAAGCATATCGGCTGCGTCGTGCTTGAATGCCAGTCCCCGGCGGAGGCTCTTGAGGCTTTGCAGGAACAGGACATCTCTTTGGTTGTCACCGATCTTTTCGCCCCCCGCCAGGGGGGAATCGACCTGCTCAAGCAAGTGCGGGCCGACCATCCCCAGGTGGCCGTGATCGTCAGTGTGCCTTACGGCGACCGCGACTCGGTGGTGGAAGCCCTGCGCCGCGGCGCCATCTTCTATATCCATTCCCCCTATGATTTCGAGGAAGCGGTCATTGCCACGGCGCGTGCCCTCGAACACCGCGATCTTCTCGTCTATCAGCAGAAACGCAGTCCGAAAATCAGCAAGAGCGACGGATTCTACGGGATCATCGGCCAGTCGCCGAAGATGCTGCGGCTCTTCTCGATTCTGGAAAAGGTTGCCGAGGACGGCGAAAGCAATGTGCTGATTCATGGCGAAAGCGGTACCGGCAAGGAACTGGTCGCTCGCGCTACTCATGCCTATAGTCCGCGTAAAGGGAAGAATTTTGTTCCCGTGAACTGCGCAGCGATCCCCGATGAACTGCTGGAAAGCGAGCTTTTCGGCTACGTCAAGGGCGCCTTTACCGGCGCCAACCAGTCGAAGATCGGCCGTATCCAGTACGCCGACGGCGGTACCCTTTTTCTCGACGAAATTGGTGACATGAAACCGGCCCTGCAGGCCAAGCTGCTGCGGGTTATCCAGGAACGGGAATTCGAACCGGTGGGCGGAGTCAAGCCGGTATCGGTGAACGTGCGCATCGTCGCCGCCACCCATCGCGATCTGGAAGCGGCGGTCGCTGCGGGACGTTTCCGGGAGGATCTCTACTACCGGCTGAGCGTCGTGCCGGTCCAGATACCCCCCTTGCGCGAGCGCAAGGAAGATATCCCGGTGCTCATCGAGAAGTTCGTCCAAGTGTTTAACCGGGGACGGAAGAATGCCCTCAAGGGGTTCGCCCCCGATGCCATGGCGGCGCTGCTTGAATACCCCTGGCCGGGGAATGTGCGGGAGTTGGAAAACCTCGTCCAGCGTATGTCGGTGCTGCATGCCGATGAGTGGGTTTCCGCCGAAGATCTGCCGGAGAAATATCAAGCGGCCGGGGCGAGCGTCGTCGAGGCGCCGGGAAATGCGATGGTCGAGGAATGTGTCGAGGGAATTGACGAAGAAAATTTCGACTTCAATACCCTGGTCAGCGATTTTGAGGATCGCCTGATTCTCAAGGCCCTGACCAAGACCGGCGGCAACAAGAAAGAAGCGGCCCGGCTCCTTAATCTCAAGCGCACGACCCTGATCGAGAAGATCAAGAAAAAACAGCTCGAAGCCGAAGCTCCCCCCGGCGAGTTTGTCTGATATCGGGCGGCTTCAGCGGCTTTGCTCCTGCATGTGCTGGCGGATCTTAACAAGGATTTCGCCGCTGTTTGCGGGGGTGACGAGAATGTCCCGGGCGCCGTATTTGACCGCCTGCAAGACCGTTTTCCGGGTCCATTCCGGGCCGGCGGCGATCAGCGGCGTCTTTTCACCGACCGCCGATTGAATCTTGATGATCGAGGCCAGCCCTCGTTCCCCCACCTCGCGCATGGCGAGAAAAACTCCTAGAACCTTCCTCCCCTGAATCGCCCCCGGAAAATCCTCCTGAAAATGTAGACAGGCCAGATTGCATCGGCACTGATCAGAAAAATTTCTGGCGAAGGCTTCGGCCGACTGCTGGGTTTCCGATACGACCATCAGTAGCCCCTCGCTGTCGAGGACGATCGGGCCGCTTGTCTCCTGAATAGCCCGTGGCGCCTCCGGCGACGCTGGGGCTGCGCCTTCCTCTTTGTTGTCCACCCCGCCGGGAAGGGGCAGTTTCAGTAACTGGGGGGGGATGAGGATGCTCAACGGGCCCAGGGGGGCGCCATCCATTTTTGCCTGGCCGGAGCAGGTATAGTAGGCGCCTGGCGGGATGGTCGAGTCGCTGGGGCTGGGGGTGAACTCTTTGAGTTCGGTCTTCTTGAAGTGCAGCTTGGGATCAGCGTGCTCAATGAAAACGGCGGTATAGACCCCGGCCATGATGTTGGCAATTTCGCCGTAGGCATCGGAGACTTCGCCGTCGAAGAGCTGCTTTTTCCGGCGCGCCGCCATCTCGTCGGGGGGCAGGAGAATCAGGGTTCCCCCCAGGGTGATGGCGTCCTTGAGGCCAATGACCACGTAAGCGAGACCTTCGGCGTCACCGCTGACGGTCAGGGTGGACAGAACCTGTTTGCCGCTTAAGGGGGCGTAGATCTCATCCCGCGAACGCAAACCGTGGGTAATGTCATCGACGGTGAAGTCCTGCCCCAGCAGCCCGCCGACCTCTTCACTGAGTTTTTCGAGAATTTCGTTTGAGAGTCTGTTCAGGTAGGCCAGTCTGTCCATGACGACCTTTTCGTGATGCCCGGTTTATTTGAGTCCGACGAACTGGAGTTCCACCAGCATGACCCCGTTGGCCAGGGTGAAGGGGACCGCGACCCATTCCGCGTTGGCCAGACTGTGCACGGTATAGGCCTGACCGCCGATCGCCGTGGGAATGGAGAGTTCGATGTTCTGGTTGTGCCGTGCGAAATAGATCTTGAGACCGCCGGCGACCATATTGGCGATTTCGCCGATGGCGTCACGCACGTCGTCATCGATTTCCTCCACCTCCATCCCCAGCAGGCTGCCGGTGATGGCCATGGCCACCTGGTTGGGACAGTTTATCCGCAACATCCCCTTGATGTCACCGGAAAAACCGAGGATGCCGCTGATCGCGTCGCTAAAAGCGGTGGTCTTTTCCGTGGCCGGAGCGCCGGGGGCGGCCTCCAGCATGACCATGGTGTTAAACACATCGCTGGTCGCTTCGATGATGGCTTGGGCAAAATCCATGGGAATATCCTTTCCGCGTCGGAGCAAAACGGGGATCAGGTCTGCTGCTCCAGTTGCAGTTCCACGAGAAATCGTCCTGCGGTGCTCTCAAAAGGCACCATGGAACAGCCCTGCTGCGGCTGATAGTCGAGGGAGTAGGAACCTCCGCAGACCGCCGAAGGGATGGAAAGCTGAATATCCTTGCTGTTGTCGCTGAGTTTGGCCTTGATCGACCCGGCCAGCATGTTGGCCAGTTCACCCATGGCGTCCTTGACGTCGTCATTGACGTCATCGACCTCCAGGCCGAGAAAGTTGCCGGTGATGGCCATAGCAGCGGTCGCGGGAGCGTGGATGGCGAGCATTCCCTTGTAAAGACCGGCCATGCCGACTATCCCGGTGACGCTTTTCTGATGGGTTTTAATCCGCTCCGTCAGCGGCGCTAGCGGATTGACCTCCATCATCAACATGGTAGAGAAGATTTCGACGGTGGCGTCGGCGATATGCGTATCCCAGCTCAAAAGACCCTCCAGACTTATGGGGTGGTTGCCGTGATTCTCCGGGGGTCGTCAGGGTCGGATTTGCAGGGATCCGACCCTGACGGCAAGGACACTACATGAGACCGCCCAGGGTCTCACTGACCTGTTCCGGCGTAAAGGGCTTTTTGATGCTCCCTTTTGCGCCGAGGGATTTGGCTTCGGCGAGGATGTCGGCCCCGGCCTCGGTGGTAATCATGACCACTGGGATTCCCTTGATGGCGGCATTGGCCGATTTCTGCCGCAGGAACTCGATACCGTCCATGTTCGGCATATTGATGTCGCTGAGGATAATGTCGACACCCTCTTTGGCGAGAAGCTGCAGAGCCTCCTGACCGTCTCCCGCTTCGAGGATGGTGTCGAAATCGAGACCCGCCTGGCGCAGGGAGCGGGTGACGATTTTACGCATGGTGCTGGAGTCGTCGATGATCAGAACTTTTTTGCCCATGATGAAGATCCTTTCCAGTGAAGATCGCTAAGCGATAAGTAGGTTGAAGTTCACTCCGTCCACAGGGTCTGGCCCATGGCGGTGATGGAAAAAGACAGATCGTCGATGGCGTAGGCCCATATGCGGCGCGGCGCGCTTGGGTCGAGTTCCTCCGGTTCCGGTTCCGGCAGACCGAGACGAAAGGGGCGGCCGTCGATGAGCAGCTCGTACATGAAGCGACCGGCAATGATGTTGATCAACTCGGCGAAGTTATCCGTGAGCATCTGGTCGCTGAGTTCTTCTGGCTCCAGGCTGTAGACGCCGGCAGTAATCAGAGCCACCAGCTTCTTCGGCATGCACAGGCGCAACTCCCCTTGCAGGGGGTCGTGGATGAGCAGGCCGACGCACATGGCGTCTTCCGGGGGGATGGCGGTGCTCTCCGGAGCGACCGGCGAGACCTCCATGAAGACCATATTTTCCAGGGTGTCGACGACAGCTTGCCGCATGGCGCGGTCGCAACGGTCGGTGGCTTCGCTCATAGCTCGTCTTTCTCGCGGCGGAACCGGGGGTTTTTCAATCCGGGTCGCCGAGCAGGGGTTCCAGTTTCTCCAGCAGTGCCGGCGGCGAGATCGGCTTGCTGAGAATCGCCAGGGCGCCCAGGGCCATCAGCTCCTTTTCCTTGGCCGGCGTTCCCGCGCTGCTTACGACCAGGACCGGAATCTGGTTGAGTTTCGGGTTGGCGTTGATCCATTTAAGCAGGGTTTCGCCATCCATCACCGGCATATTCAGGTCGGTGATGACCAGGTCGGTGGGGGCTTCCTTGACCCGGGCCAGGGCTTCCTTGCCGTTGGCGGCTTCCACCAGTTCGGCGCCGCCGCAGCCGATGATTTCCAGGCAGCGCTTGATGAACATTCGGGCCGTGGCCGAATCGTCGGCGATAACGATGCGCTTCACATCAGGTCTCCTTGAGGCTTGCCAGGGACGCTTCCACTTTGCGGAACTCATCGCTGCATTCCAGAAGTAAAAGGGCCAAATCGTCCTTGGATATGGTGAAGTGCTCGGCGTATCCCTGATGCAGGTGATACTTCATCGAGTCACTTCCGGTGCCGTGGCCCCCCATCATGGCGAGGATGTCCCCCAGGTGCACGGCGTAGACCAGAGGTCGGAGACCGGGCGCGGCGGTTTCCGGATGGTGGTGATGGCGAATGACCTGGGTCAGGGTGTCGGGCAGCTTCCAGTGGTGCGCCAGTTCAAAGCCGACCTCCGCGTGGTCGAGACCGACCCGTTCCTGTTCGCCGGCCAGATAGTCGGCGGTGTCGCCGCGCACGATATCCGCTACCAGTTCCCGAGAGGTTCCGCGCAGAAATTCCGAGAGGATTGCCTTGCCGATATCGTGCAGCAATCCGGCGGTGAAGGCCAGGTCGGCAGGGAGCGGGGCGCGGGCGTGACGGGCCACGGCGCGTGAGGCGATGGCGGTAAAGAGTTCGTGGCGCCAGAGTTGGCCGCTCTCTCCTTCGTAGCCTTCCAGGGGCTTGCCGAAAAATTCCGAGGTGCATTCCGCGACGGCGATTCCCACGACCATGCGCTCTCCCAGATAACTCACCGCGTGGTCCACCGAGCCGATCGGATGGACCAAGCCCATCACCGCCGAGTTCACTACCCGCAAAATCCGCGCGGTGAGCAGAGAGTCGCATTTGACCAGGTCGATGACCTCCTTCATCTCGTGGTCGGACCGCGCCGTGACCTGCAAGAGTTTGTTGGCGATGGGACTGAGCAGAGGCGCCGCCTGGATTGCCCGGGCGATTTCCGCCTGCCGGTTCAAGGTCGTCATGGGCGCTCCTATATCTTCCAGTTGGGCCGGCCGGGGGAGGAGAGGATCACCTCGCCGGTCTTGACAGAGACCGAAACGGTGCGGCTGAAGGTGCCGCCGACATCTTCGGAACGCGGGCCCAGTCCGTAGGACCAGAGGATTTTCTTGATCGCCAGCAGATTGCGTTTGCCGATGTTGAAGGTGTCGTTGTAGTCCATGATGGCAGCGCCGCCGGCGAGCTTGATAATCAACCCCTTGCCTTTCGGCTGGCAGCCGTGGCGAACCATCTCCTGCAGCAACAGGGGAAGGCCGGTGTCGGCGAAGTAGCCCGGCTTTTCCTTGGCTTTGGCCGGATTGATCTTCGATTCCGGCAGGGCGATGTGGATCATCCCCACGGTGCGGGTCTGGGGATCGAGCAGCACCACGGCGATACAGGAGCCCAGAGCGTAAGTCTTGATCTCCGTATCCGGCTGCTTGCTGGCGCCGTAGTCGCCGATGCCGAGAACCATTTGGCTCATGGAGTTCGCTCCGAAAGGAGACGGATCGTTGCCGGGGCGATATCCGGCAGGGGGACCAGGCGTTCCGCCCCCCCCCTTTCGAAGGCCACCTTGGGCATGCCGAAGACGACCGAAGTCGCCTCATCCTGGGCCAGGGTACGGGCTCCCGCCTGGCGCATGGCGAGCATGCCGCCCGCGCCGTCTCCCCCCATGCCGGTGAGCATGATGCCGATGGCGTTGGCCCCCACCTGCTCTGCCACCGAATGCATGAGAACGTCGACGGAGGGGCGGTGGCCGCTGACCAGTTCGCCGTCCTCGCAGCTGACCTGGTAGATGCCTCCCGAGCGGCGCACGCGCATGTGCTTGCCGCCGGGCGCCACCAGCACCCGGCCGGTCATGATCCGGTCGCCTGATTCCGCCTCCTTGACCTCCATGGGACAGAGCTGGTTGAGGCGGTCGGAGAACATTTTGGTAAAGCCCGCCGGCATGTGCTGAACGATGACCACCCCCGGCATATTGCCGGGAAAGCCGGTGATAACGCTCTTGATGGCTTCGGTGCCGCCGGTGGAAGCGCCGATGGTGATTACCTTGTCCGTCGACTCGGCCAGGGCCTTGACCGGACGGGCGAGGCCGCGGCTGGGGAGGAGATCGCGGCGGTTCTTCCAGCGGCTGACGTTGACCGTCGAGGCGATCTTGACCTTGGTGCGCAGTTCGGCGAGCATGGCGTTCAATCCCTGGGCCATGTTCGAGGTCGGCTTGGCGACGAAATCGACGGCGCCCGCTTCCAGACAGTCGAGAGTGATCTGCTTGCCGGTCTGAGTCAAAGAACTGACCATCACCACCGGAAGCGGATACTGGGGCATGAGCTTGCGCAGGAATTCCAGTCCGTCCATGCGCGGCATTTCCACATCCAGGGTCATGACGTCCGGCTTGCACTTGACGATCAGATCCCGGGCCGAGTAAGGGTCGACGGCCGCGCCGACCACCTCCAGTCCGGGGTCCATGGCCAGCCCCTGGGTGAGGATCTGGCGCACCAGGGCCGAGTCGTCGACGACGAGCACACGGATTTTTCGGATCATCTTCCGGCCTCTTTCTGATAGGTGGCGGGCATCAGATATTTGTAGAGGGACTGGGCGCGGCCGATCGTTTCCGAATGACCGATGCACAGGTAACCGCCCGGTTCGGTGAACTGGTGGAACCTGCCGATCAGGGCTTCCCGGGTGGGCTGGTCGAAATAGATCATTACGTTCCGGCAAAAGATGATGTGAAAAGGCTTCTTGAACGGGAACTGGGCGTTCATCAGGTTGAAGCGGCGGAAGGTCGCCTCATTCTTCAGGCGGTCGATCACCCCCCAGTTGCCGTTGGGCAGACGCCGGAAATACTTGCGGCGCAAGGCTTCGGGAACATCGGCGATGCGCTCTTCGGCGTAGGATCCGGCGCGGGCGATGGAGAGCGCCCGGTCCGAGATGTCGGTGGCGAGGATGCCCGCCGACCACTGGCCGTAGTTGGCGCCGAAAAATTCCGCCATGAGCATGAGCAGCATGTACGGTTCCTCACCGGTCGAGCAGCCGGCGCACCAGACCCGTAGATCCCGGCGGTTCTCCTTCTCCAGTCGGGCGACGATGGTCGGCAGGGCGGTTTCGACAAAGAAGCGGAAATGCTCCTTCTCGCGGTTGAAGAAGGTGTGATTGGTGGAAATCCGGTCGATCAGGTCGCTGAGCGCCTTCTCGCTCTTGTCGTTGACCAGGTGCTCGTAATACTCCTTGAAGGTCGCAAAGCCCGAGGTGCGAATAATCTTCTGCAACCGCCCAACCATCAGGGATTTTTTCTGGTCGGTCAGGTTGATGCCGAAGCGCTGGTAGATCAGGTCGCGCATCAGCTTGAATTCCTGATCGCTGATTTCCATCAGGTAGCTGGACATGAAACCGCTCCCTTATCCGCTGGGCGAAGGTTGCCGGGTGCGACTCAGAAGAGTTCGCCACCGCCGCCGAGCATGGCCAGTTCGTCGCTGTAGAGAAGTTTCTGCACGTCAAGGAGGATTTTCACCTCGTTGCCGATCTTGCCCATACCCTGGATGTAGCGGGTCGATTCCCGGTTGGTGCGGGGTGGGGGTTCGATCTGCTGGTCGGGAATGTCCGCCACCTCGTTGACCTTGTCCACCACCAGCCCGACCTCCTTGTCATCGATGTTGACGACGATGATGCAGGTACGGTCGTCATAATCCCGGGCCGGCAGGCCGAAGCGGGTGCGCACGTCCATCACCGGCACCACCTTGCCGCGCAGATTGATCACCCCCTTGACGAAGGCGGGCATGTCGGGAACGTCGGTGATCTTCTGAATGCCGATGATTTCTGTGACGTAGCGGATCTCGATGCCGTAATCCTCCTTGGCCAGATGGAAGGTCAGGTACATCCCCTTCTGGGAATCCTCGCTGTCGTTATCTCCGGAGAAATTGAGATTCAGGTTGCTCATCTTGGTTTCGGCCATGTCGGTGTACTCCTGCTCTTACCGCGATAAATGGGAAGCTAAATGCCGAGGGTTTCTTTTTCTTCAAATATATCGACCAGGTGTCCGACGTCGAGGATCAGACAGACCTCGCCGTCACCGAGGATGGTGCAGCCGGAGACCCAGCGCACGTTGCCGATGTAATCGGAGAGGCCTTTGATGACCGTCTGCTGTTGGCCGACGATTTCGTCGACGAAAAGGCAGACCCCCTTGTCCTGGTATTCCAGCAGGATCAGGATGCCGTCGGGCAGGGCTTGGGATTCCGGTTCCTTTTTCAGCACCTCGTGGAGGCGGATGACGGGGAAGAAGTTCTCCCGCACTCGGGCCAGCTCTTGACCGTCAGGGGTGATGGTGATGGCGCTCTCCTGCGGGCGGAAGGCCTCGCGGATGGCCAGGGTCGGGACGATGCACTTGGCGTCGCCGACCCGCACCATCATGCCGTCGATGATCCCCAGGGTCAGGGGGATGCGCAGCACCATGCGCGAGCCTTGGCCGGGCTTGCTGGTGACCTCGATCTTCCCCTTGATTTTTTCGATGTTCTGCTTGACCACGTCCATGCCGACTCCGCGGCCGGAAACGTCGGTGATCTTGTCGGCGGTGGAGAAGCCGGCCTGGAAAATCAGGTTGTAGATCGCCTTGTCGCTCATGTCCGAGCCGTCGCCGTCGATCAGTCCCTTGCTGATCGCCTTGGACAGGATCTTTTCGCGGTTGAGGCCGCGACCGTCGTCCTCGATGGTGATCCACACCTCCCCCTCCTCGTGGCGGGCGGAGAGGCGTACCACCCCTTTTTCCGGTTTGCCGGCGCGCAGCCGCTCGTCCGGGGGTTCGAGGCCGTGGTCGAGGGAGTTGCGGATGAGGTGGACCAGGGGATCGGTGATGGTTTCGACCACCGTCTTGTCGACCTCGGTATCCTCGCCGGAGAGGATCAGTTCGACCTTTTTGCCGGCCTTCAGCGAGAGGTCGTGAACCAGCCGGATCATACGCCGGAAGAGGCCGGAAACCGGGATCATGCGGATCGTCATGGCGATTTCCTGGAGCTCGCGCACCAGCTTGCTCATCTGCTGGCCGGCCTTGTGGAAGTTTTCCAATTCCAGCCCGGCGATGTCGGGATTATGGATAAGCATATTCTCGGCAATGACCATCTCACCGATCAGGTTGATGAGCTGGTCGAGTTTCTCCAGGTCGACCCGGATGTCCTGGCGCTGCGCCGCCGCCGGTTTGGCTCCGGCGGCCGCTTTGGCCGGAGGCGCCGGCGCGGGCGCCGCGACCGGCACCTTGGAAGGAGCCGATGGCGTTTTCGGCGCGACGGGATCGGGCGCGGGTGCCGGTTTGGAGGGGGCGGCCGGGGGCGCGGTTGCTTCCGGAGCGGCGACGGAGGTTGGTTCGGGAGCCGCCGTCGGTGGATCCGGAGCAGGGGATGCTTCCCCTTTGACGGCAGCGGGCGGATCCATCAGGGCGTCGAGCTCTTTCAGCAGTGTCGTCAGGGTAGCGATGTCGCCGGAGCCGCCGTTGGTGACGTCGGCCACCGCCGCGCGCAAGGAGTCGAGGCAGTCGAGGAGAATCTCGGCTGGTTTGCCGTCGCCGAGATCCTTGCCCGACTTGACCAGGTCGAGGACCGATTCCATCTGATGGCTGAGACGTTCCAGGTCGGCGTAGCCGAAAAAGCCGCAGTTTCCCTTGAAGCTGTGGATATGGCGGAAGAGGTCCGCCACCACTTCGGTGGCAGGCTTGGCTTCGGTCCATTGCAGCAGCCCCTGTTCGGCGTTCTGCAGAAGTTCATCCGCCTCCTGGGCGAAACGCTCCACCATCTCCGGGGTGATTTCCAGTTCGAAGCTGCTGTCGATGGCGAGTTTCTTGCCCGCAGGGGCCACGGCTTCCGCTGCCGGGGCGGTTAAAGGTTCTGCGGCACCGTGCCGGATGCGTTCCTGGGCCAGTTCCGTTGCCTGAACCAGACGGCTTTTCGTGTCTTCGGCGACGTCAGCCATCGCTTGGTCGGTATAGTCCCGCTCGACCAGATCGAGGGCTTCCTTGGCGAAGTCGCAGGACTGGCAGAGGAGTTCGACGTGGGAGGGATCCATCATGATCTTGCCGGCGCGGATCAGATCGAGCAGACTTTCGGCGGCGTGGGCCACCCCTGAGAGGTTGGTCAGGTCGAGAAAACCGGCGCTTCCCTTCATCGAATGGAAGAGCCGGAAGATGGCGTTGATGGTATCGACGTTGCCGTTGATACGCTGGAAGACAGGGCAGTTCTTGCATTCCTGCTCGGAATTGGCATGGGGGCAGGTCTGCTTGCCGTCACCGATGTAGCCTGTATCGAGCCAGCAGGGGAAGTCCGGTGAGCGCCCCTGGCGATGGCAGTCGGCCTGGCTGCAACCGAGGATTTCCCAGCAGTCTCCTGGCTGGCAGCTCTGTCCCAGCTCGATGATGATGGGCTCCAACTGGTCGATCATGTCACGACTTTCCTGGACAAATTCCAGGATAATCTCAATTTGGTCGCTGGAAATATCGTTACTCATGAACACCTCTGTGCGCCCTGCGAGGAATACTTTGCGGGCAGGGTGGAGTTGGGGGACGAAAATACCGCTTTCTTGGCTATACAAATTTCGCACCACTTTTTTTTGCTTCCTGGTGATTTCTCCAGGGCCTTGATTTTCCTAGGTAAAACCCCCGAGATGAGGGCTTTACCTAGTGCCGCCGAAGATTTGCCGCCGGTGATTCTGTCAAAAACCCGGTTATCCGGTGTCGTTACGGCGACCTGAACGGATTTTGACCGGATGGTGACCGAACGCTTTCTGTCGTTGGACCGTCTGTCCCCTTGGCACATAAATGGCAAGATTCATCCGCGGATGAAATCATCTTCGTGGAGGCCCTTTGCGCATTCTCGTAGCCACTTCGATTCTGCTGTTGATCCTCGCCGTCGCGGTGCCGGCGGCGGCGCCGATCCAATTGCACCGCATCACCAAGGCGGACGAGACTACCTCGACCCACCTGAGTCTCGACTTTTCCGCTCTCCCCGCGCATCGCCTGGAAGTCTCCGGGCAGCGTGTCGACCTTTTTTTGACCGACGCCGATGCTTCGACCTTGCCGGCGCCGCCGGAGGACGGCAAGGTGCTGAAGGTGCTGCTCGCCCGGAAAGGGCCGGAGCTGATGGTTTCTTTTTTGCTGCGCACGGCTCCGGCGAGTGTCAAAGTCTTGACCGATGCGGAAAATCGCCGCCTGCTTCTTCACCTCGACTGGGGGAACGGTCGTGCGCCGGCGCGCCTGGCCATCTCCCGAAATGCGCCCCGGCTGACGGCGCTGCAGGGCGGAGAGGTGGTGAAGAACATTCTCGAAGGGAAGGATTTCGCCGCTTCCTGGCAGCGTTTCTGCGAGGATCATGAAACGCCCCTGCGTGTTGCCGTTCCGGTGCGCTACGCTTTGCCCCCCTTGCCGCTGCTGGTTTTCAGTCCGGCGACCACCGGTGCCGTTGGCGCCCGTCTGGCCCAGGGTGTGGAGGCGTTGCGGGGCGGGAGCTGGCGCCGGGCGCGGGAGCTTCTCGACGCTGTCGCTCCGGAGGGACTCCAGGGCGTGGATCGCGAAGCGTACGCCCTGCTGTTTGGCGAAACCCTGCTGCGCCTCGGTGAATCCGCACGTGCCCAGACGGTGCTCGACGAGTTCCTGCGCGCTTTTCCCGAATCGCTTCTGCGCAGTCGCGCCCTCTACCTGCTCGGCTATCTGCGGGCCCTGCGGGGGGAACCCTATGATTCGGGCTTTCTTCTCGATACCCTCCAGCAGACGGCGACGGACGCCGCCTACTACCGGCAGTTGGGACGGTTGCTGCAGGCCGAGGTCGAACTTGCCACCGAGCGGCCGAAGGCGGCACTGGCGAACCTCGACCAGGAACCTCTGGCTGCGCCGCTCTCCCTCTACGGCGAGCGCGTCCGCGCCGACGCCCTCTTCGATCTCGGCGATAGCGCCGCGGCTCTCGACCGTTACCGGGCCCTAGGCGAACAGATCAGGGCCTGGGGGGCCTTTCCCCAATCCCTGGCGCGTCTGGCCGAGGCCTGTTACCGCAAAGGGGATTTCGCCGCCGCCGTCGCCCGCTACGCCGAGCTGGCCCAAGTCGCCGGCAATGACTCTGCCGGGAATCTTGCCGCTTTCGGCCATGCCCGCGCCCTGATCCGCGACGGCCGGGTGGATGCGGGAATGTCGCAGCTGCGGACCCTGGCCGCCGGACCGGAGGGGGAGGAAGCCGCGCAGCGGGCACGACTGCTGATTCTCGATCGGGAGGTGCTGGCTGCCCCCGCCGAGAAAGGGTTCATGAAAGTCCTCGACTATCAGCAGCTGGGCGTGACCGCCGCCAGTCGGGAGTTGCGCGAGGAGGCGGCCTTCAAACATGTCCTGCTCGCGGCTCTGCAAAGTGTCGATCGCTCTTCCCTGGGGTTTCTCGAAGAATTCATCCGTCAGCACCGCCAGGGCCGGTTCCGGGATTTTGCCCAGGCCCTGCTCAATGAAATCCTGCCCCGGGTTATCCGCCTGGAGGTCGGTCGGGAGAACTATTTTGGGGCCTTGGTCTTGGTGGAAAAATACCGGGACCGGCTGGTGGCGCTCGGCGCGGACAGCGGCCTGCTCCTCGATCTGGGCAGTGCCCTGCGCCGCTTGGGGCTGCTTGACAAGGCCGCCGAGGTCTATTTCTACATGCTCGATGCCTACCGGGGGGAGGCGGGGGAGGAGCCTTTCTATGAACCGCTGTTGACGGTTTTGGCGGCCAGGGACGATCACCGGCTGGTTATCGAATACGCCGACCGTTATCTGGAGCGCTTCCCCAAGGGCGCGTTGCGTTCCGAGGCGTTGTTTTACAAACTGAAGGCGCTGACGGCACGAAAGGCGTATCCGGAGGCTGCCAAAATTTTGACTTCCACCGAACTGAAGCGTACCCTAGAGCTCGATTTTCTGGCCGGAACGGTCTTCTGGGAGGTGGCGGACATGAACCGGACGGCCGAGTCTCTGGCCCGGGCCTTGGCCGATCCGGCGGCTCGCGCGGCGCACCCGCAGCACTTGCTGTTGTGGGCCGAGGCCGAGTTCAGCCGCAAGCGCCACGACGCGGCCCTGCCCCTCTATCGCGAGCTGGAAGGGGTCGCCGGCCTCGCCGATCAGGCCCGCTACCGGCAGGGGCAGATTCTTCTTGCCCTCGGTCGCCGGGGAGAAGCCCTTAAGTTATGGGAGGATCTGGCCGAAAAGGGGGAAGCTCCCCAGTGGCGCCAGGCCGCTTCGGGCGCGTTGTTTGCAGAGACATCCCGGTAGCGGGATCATTCATCCCGTCATCTGCGGTAAAGGAACCCAAACCATGCCCAAATTGGAACTTTTCGATTCATCGATCCGCCTGCTGGAAAAGACCCTGGATATGCGCCAGCGCGCCCAGGAGGTCATCGCCTCGAACATCGCCAACGCCGAAACTCCCGGCTATACGCCCTCGCGTCTGGAGTTCGAAGAGCAGCTGCGCCAGGCCCTCAAGCCTTTGCCCGGGGGCCCGGCGACGAGTCATCCCGCCCATTTCCCCATTGGCGCCGGCGACCTCTCAGGGGTGCGAGGGAAGCTCATCCGCGAACCGGACACCCTCGGCTTCGGCGACCGTAACGGGGTCGATCTGGAGCGGGAGATGATTGCCCTGGCGGAAAACCAGCTTTTGTACGAAACCGCCACCCAGGTCATCAGCAAGAAGCTCGGATTGCTCAAATACGTTGCCCAGAACGGGCAATAGGGAGGACTAGATGGACATCTTCGATTCGCTCAAGATCAGTTCCTCGGCGCTGGCGGCGCAACAGGTTCGCCTCAATACCATCAGTTCCAACCTGGCCAACATCGAAACCACCCGCACGCCCGACGGCGGTCCCTATCGTAAGCGGGAAGTGGTCTTTCGTTCCACCGAGAGCCCTTTTGCGAAAAAATTGGAACAAAGCTTGAAAGGAGGGGTGCAGGGCGTGGAAGTCGCCGCCATCCAGGTCGACAACGCTCCCCCCCGAGTCATTTACGATCCCTCCCATCCCGATGCCGACGAGGCCGGTCAGGTGCTGCTCCCCAACGTCAACCTGCTCGACGAGATGGTCGACATGACCAGCGCCACCCGGGCCTACGAGGCGAACGTCACCGCCATCAAGGCGGCCAAGCGGATGGCTCTCAAAGCTCTTGAAATAGGACGGTAAGCCATGAGCGATATTACCCTGCTCTCCCATCTGCGCCAGATTTCCACTCCCCCCGCCCCATCCGGCGCTCCGGCGCAGGGGGGTAACGGCGGTTTCGCCAAGGCTCTGGGCGAGGCTCTCGACTCGGTGAACAGCGCCCAGGCCGAGGCCGATCTGGCGGTGGAACAGTTGCAGACCGGTGAATCGCGGAATCTGCACGAGATTATGATCGCCATGGAAAAAGCCGATATCTCGCTGAAACTGGCGGTGCAGATGCGCAACAAGGTGCTTGAGGCCTATCAGGAAATCATGCGGATGCAGGTCTAATCTCCCGGGTCGGAGGGATGGTCGATAATTCGATTGTGTTGAAGAGAGGTTTCGGCAATGGCGGTGGCAACGAATAGAAATCTGATGCGCACGGTGGGTGCTTGGCCGACGTCCCGCAAACTGAGTCTGCTGGCGGTGGCGCTGATCTGCGCGGCGGTCTTTGCCGCCATCATCCTCCAGGCGCGGGTGGCCGACTATCACCTGCTCTTCGCCCAGATGGAGAGCGCTGATGCCGCCGAGGTGGTGGCGTGGCTCAAGGAACGGAAGATCCCCTATCGCCTGGAGAGCAACGGCACCGCCATCCACATTCCCGCCGACCAGGTCTACGAGACCCGTCTGGAACTGGCCGGCGCCGGCCTGCCCCGGGGGGGCGGCGTCGGTTTCGAGATCTTCGACCAGCAGAGCTTCGGGATGACCGACTTCGCCCAGAAGATCAACTATCTGCGCGCCCAGCAGGGGGAACTGTCGCGGACCATCGCCTCCCTGGCGCCGGTGGAAGGGGCGCGGGTGCATCTGGCCCTGCCGGAAAAACGCCTCTTCAGCGAACAGCAGAAAGTCGGCAGCGCCTCGGTCATCCTCAAACTGGGGGCCGGTCGTCAGCTCAAGGAGAGCCAGATCCAGGGGATCATCCATCTGGTCGCCGGCAGTGTTGACGGCATCGAGCCCGAGAATGTCACGGTTGTCGACTCCAGCGGCAAGATTCTCAGCACCAACCCCTCTGATGAAATCGCCGGGCCGATGACCCCGGGCATGCTCGATTACCAGCAGACCCTGGAGCGGCGTCTGGAAAGTCGCGCCCAGTCCCTTCTCGACCAGGCCCTCGGGGCCGGCAACTCGGTGGTGCGGGTCACCGCCGCCGTCGATTTCATGCAGCAGGAACAGACCGAGGAGAGTTACGATCCCAACCGCACCGCCGTGCGCAGCGAGCAGAGCAGCCAGGAAAAGAACGGCGCGCCCACCGCTGCCGGGGTGCCGGGCGTGGCCTCGAACCTGGGGGAGGCGGCGCCGGCGACCGGCATGAGTGCATCGAGCCGCAATGAAGAGACGATCAACTACGAGGTCAGCAAGGTCGTCAGCCGCAAGGTCTTCCCCGTCGGTACCGTCAAACAGCTCTCCGTGGCGGTGCTGGTCGCCGACCGCCCGGCACCGGCGGGCGAAGGGGAGGCGGAGGCCGCGCCGGTTCCCCGCGATGCCAAGGAACTGGAGGCGATTCGCGCCATGGTGAGCAGCGCCCTGGGCATCGACGCGACCCGCGGCGACAAGCTCGAAGTCAGTTCCATGCCCTTCGAGAGCACCCTCTTCGAGATGGCCTCCACCGAGAGCCTGGAAGGTCCCGGACTGTACCAGTACATGCCCTTCATCAAGTACGGACTGCTCCTCGTCGGCGCGCTCCTGCTCTATCTCCTTCTTGCCCGGCCGATGCTGCGCACCCTGCAGGGCTCCGCCCGGGTGGTGACGCCGATGAAGACCGTCGAAGAGCTGGAGGCCGAGCTCAATCGCACCGAGGCCCTGCCCCGGCCGCAGAACGATCCGGCCGAGCGCCTGCGCGAGCTGGCCCTGCAGGAACAGGGGGCGTTCGCCCAGATCATCAAGACCTGGTTGAGAGAGGGCTGAGATGGCGGGAACGGGTCTCTTATCGCGTCTGTCCGGAGTGGAGCGGGCCGCCATGTTGCTCTTCTGCCTCGGCGAGGAGGCGACCGCGCGCATCTTCGAGCGTCTCGACGACAGCGAAGTGCGCAAGATCAGCCGCTGCATGATGAGTATTGAGCATGTGCCCGCCGATGTCGCCAAGCAGGTGGTGGATCATTTTCTCAAGGCCGAGGAGGAACTGGCGGGGCTTTTCGTGCGCGGCGACGAGTTCGTCAAGAAAGCCATCTCCGGCAGCTCCAACAAAGACCGCAGGGCGGCGCTCATGGATCAGCTCGCTGCCGGGGCCAGTTTTCGCCCCTTGGAGACGATCGCCATGATGGAGCCGCGTATGGTCGCCGGCATCCTCCAGAACGAGCATCCCCAGACCATCGCTCTGATCCTTTCGACCCAGACCCCGGAGCATACCAGCAAGATTCTCGAAGGCTTCAGCGAGGCGATGCGGGCCGAGATCGTCTATCGCATGGCGCGCATCGACAAAGTTTCGCCTGAGGTCATCAACGATATCGAGGAGTCCCTGCGCCGGGAGATCGGCGCCGTGGTCGACAGCGAACAGCAGCAGGTCGGCGGCGTCGACAAGGTCGTCGATATCCTCGGGCGCATGAAGAAAGGAAAGGATCGCGTCATCCTCGGCATGATCGAGGAGACCGACGCGGAACTGGCGGAGACCATCCGTCGCCGGCTCTTCGTCTTCGACGATCTGGTCTACATCGACGGCCGGGGCTTGCAGCAGATTCTTCGCGAAGTCAACAACGACACCTTGGTGGTGGCCCTTAAAACCGCCTCCGAGGAGCTCACCAACAAGCTTTTCGCCAACATTTCCAGTCGCGCCGTGGACATGATCAAGGAGGACATGGCGGCGATGGCGCCGGTACGCCTCGCCGACGTCGAAGCGGCCCAGCAGGAGATCATCCAAGTGGCGCTGAAGCTGGAGGAAGAGGGCAAGGTCGTCATCCCGGGAAGAGGAGTCTCCGATGTCCTGGTCTAGAATTTACAAAGGGAACGAGTGCAGCGACCTGCAACGCCTGGTCTTTGCCGACTTCGCCGGTGGCGACGGCGGAATGGTGCCGGGGGGTGCGGTTTTCCGCGAGGCCGTTGCCGCTGCGCCGGCGGCCGCCGCCGATGGCGCCCGGGTTCATGCCCCGGCAGGTCCGTCCCGGGAGAGCGAGGCCCAGGCCGCCGAAGCCTATGCCCGGGGCAAGCGGGAAGGGGCCGAAGAGATGGAAAAACGCCTCGGTCCGACCATTCAGGCCTTCGCTTCGGCGGTTGAGGAGCTCAGTCGCCTGCGGGAATCGATCCTGAAAAACAGCTCCGACGACATGCTGCGCCTGGTTCTGGCCATTGCCGAACAGATCATCCCCTGCGCCGTCTCTCTCAATCCCGAAATCATCCATCACACCATCGTCAAGGCCCTGCAGGCCGCCGCCGATGCCGACAGCTATCACATCAAGGTGCATCCCGACGACATGGCGGTGGTCATGGAGAAAAAGCCTCTGCTTATGGCGAGTATCAGCGGGCTGAAGAATCTGACCGTAGAGGAAGACTCGGCCATCGCCCGGGGCGGTTGCCTGGTTGAGTCGGAACTGGGGCAGGTGGACGCCACCATCGAAAGCCAGCTGGACGAGATCCGCGAAAAGATTCTGCGCGCCGCCGGAGGGGGTTAGATGACCAACCTGGTTGGTGAGCTGCAAGGCTTCAATCCCATGCGGGTGCGGGGCAAGGTCACCAATATCGTCGGCTTGGTGGTGGAGGGCTACTGTCCCGACGCCTCGGTCGGCACCCTGTGCATGCTCACGCCCAAGGACGGCGGCGCGCCGGTTCCCGCCGAAGTCGTCGGTTTCCGCGATTCCCGGGCGCTACTCATGCCTCTCGGCGAACTGCGCGGCCTCGGGCCGGGAAGCCTCATCCAGGTCTGCCGCAGCAGCGCCACCCAGAAGGTCGGCGACGGCCTGCTCGGGCGGGTGGTGGATGCCATGGGCGAGCCTATCGACGGGCCGCCCCTGCCCCCTCTCGATCACGAAATGCCCATTTACGCCCTCCCCGCCGGTCCTCTGGAACGGCGCAAGATCACCACCCCTCTCGATCTTGGGGTGCGGTCCATCAACGCCCTGCTGACCTGCGGCACCGGTCAGCGCATGGGCATCATGGCCGGTTCTGGGGTCGGCAAGAGTGTTCTCCTCGGCACCATGGCTCGCTTCGCCCGGGCCGATGTCAACGTCATCGCCCTGATCGGCGAGCGCGGTCGCGAGGTCGGCGAATTCATCGAGCGCGACCTAGGGCCCGAGGGTCTGGCCCGGTCGGTGGTGGTCGTCGCCACTTCCGACCAGTCACCGCTGTTGCGCATGCGCGGCGCCTTCGTGGCGACCACCATCGCCGAGCATTTCTGCGCCCAAGGCAAGAACGTGCTGCTCATGATGGATTCGGCGACCCGCTTCGCCATGGCCATGCGCGAAGTCGGCCTGGCTGTCGGCGAGCCGCCCACCACCAAGGGTTATACCCCCTCGGTCTTCGCCACCCTCCCCAAGCTGCTGGAACGAGCCGGAAATTTCAAGGCCGGTGGCAGCATCACCGGCCTCTACACCGTGCTCGTCGACGGCGACGACATGAACGAGCCGATCGCCGACGCGGTGCGCTCCATTCTCGACGGCCACATCGTCCTTTCCCGGCAGCTGGCGGCCCGCAACCACTATCCGGCCATCGACATCCTCGCCTCGGCCAGCCGCGTCATGCGCGACATCGTCGATCCCCAGCATTTCAAGCGCAGCGGTCTTTTGCGGGAGGTTCTCGCCACCTACCGCGAGGCCGAGGATCTCATCAACATCGGCGCTTACGTCGCCGGCAGCAACCCCCGCATCGATCGGGCGGTAGCCAAGATCGATGCGGTCACTCGCTTTCTCCGTCAGGAGATGGGGGAATGGTTCGATATGCCGACGACGCTCACCCAGCTCAAGGAACTGGGCCTCGACTGAAAGGCTGATAAAAAACGCCTATCTGCGGCGTTGCCCTCATCCTCATCGCTGCGACGTACCTACGGGTACGCCTCACTCTTCGGATTTCGGGCGCCTTGCATCTGGGCATTTTTGATCAGCCTTAGGTAACGATTCCAGAAAGCTCGCACCACGGCGTAAAGGATTTTGGTCATGGCGAAATTCAAGCTGCAAACCGTGCTCGACTACCGGGAACGCCTGGAGAGCCTGGCGCAGCAGGCCCACGCCGAGGCTCTCGACCAGGAGAACCGCCTGCTCGGGGAATTGACCGCCAAACGCCGTGAGTTGGATGCCCTGCGGGAGGAATTCGAGGATTTGCAGCGCAAGGGGCTGGATGCTTTCGAGTTCTCGCTCTACAGCAATCACATCGGCCATGCCATGGGCCAGGTGGCGGAGCTGGTGGAGCGCTTAGAGGCCGCCCGCGACGAGGTCGAGCGCCGACGCCAGGCGCTGTGCGTCGCCAGTCAGGAGCGGCAACTGCTGGACAAGCTCAAGGAAAAGCATCTGCGTGAAGCCTATGCCGAAGAACTGCACAAAGAGGCGGTGCAGCTCGATGAAGTCGCCGTGCGAAATTTCAGGAAGTAGTCAGGAGTAAGGCCATGCGTCCCGGATTTCTGCTCTTATCGATCACCTTGACGGGCCTTCTGCTCGTTGGCGGAGCGCCGCCCACCGGCGGCGAGGATAGCCTGCTCCCCGCCATCGATTCCCTGGAACAGCGCCGTCTGCTCTTTTCCCTGCAAGAGGAGCGAGAGGCGTTGCAGCAGGAATTCGCCGCTCGGGAAGAAAAACTCACCCTGCGGGAATTAGAACTAAAGACCCTGGAGACCGAGGTCGATAAGAAGTTAGCCCAGCTCCAGCAGGCGCGGGACGACCTGAGTCGTCTGCTGGAAGCCAAGGACGAGGTGGAGGCCCAACGGATCCAGGGGCTCGGCAAGATGTACGAAAAGATGGACCCCGCCCAGGGCGCGGTTCTTCTCGCCGAGCTCGAACGGGAACTGGCGGTGCGGATTCTGGCCGGTATGAAGGCCAAGGCCGCCGGCGCCCTGCTGGAAAACATGCCTCCGGAACAGGCGCGTCTCCTGAGCACTTCCTATTCCACCCTCGTCAAGGATTAAGCCGGGCTCTTCCATTCTTCCGTGAAGGGTGAGCCAGTATGCAAATTCCCCCCGTTTCCCTCGACAGCCTGTTGCCTACGGCGAACCCGACCGCCCCTCCCGCGTCGGACGGCGGTGGTTTTGCCCGCTCCTTGCGGCAGCAACAGGACGCCCTCGCGTCGACGGTGACCACATCCGCCGCCCCCCCACAGAATCAATCCTCCTCACGGGAAGGCGACTTCCCCCAGAATAGCGATAATTCCCTTTCAGCAGAAAAGGGAACCTCCTCCCGGGATAAATCCACTCCCGCGACCCCGGGACGGGTATCCCAGAAAACTGAAATCCTTCCGCTTGCCGAATCGCAGCCTTTGTTCTCTGCTACAGGTCCAGTGGTGGAAGCGAAGGCCCTTTTCGCCTCCGCGCCCCAGGCTGCCAAAAGCCCTTTGGTTGATGGCACGCAGATAGCGTCGTCGCCGGAGGTGTTGCCACGCCCTTCGCTAACCTCTCCCGCTACCGCCGGCATTGGCCATTCCGATACCCCTGACCTGCTCGCCGGCGTTCCCGAAGCGATTCTCGATTCTTCTTCAGAGGTTCTGGAGACAGCCTCCGTACCCCCGGCGGGTCAAAAGCCCGGGCTGGCCTTGAATAAGGGAAACCGGATTTTACCGTCTTCCACAGATTCGGCTGTGGATCTGTCTTCCGCGGACATTCACTCGGTCACAGTTTCGGCCCAAAGCCTTGGGTCGCCTCCACTGAAAGAGGCGGGCGGCAGAGATGAAGGGAAATTTCCCCCGGTTTCTTCATTTGTGACGGAAGAGGACGTCGTTCCAGTCTCTGCCGCGACTTCCCCCGAAGGAGCGGAGGCGCCGACAATTGCTCCAGTCTTGGAAAAATCTGACGGTGCTGCCTCAGTCTCGGAAAGGACGCCTGAAATCGACTTGGCATCGGCACAAGCTGGTGAGGGAACTTCTCTGTTCGCTGATCAGCCTGGGGTAGAGCCCGTTCTTATGGATAAGGCGGGGGCGCTTCCGGCCGCTTCGCCGCTGCCGGAAGCCGAAGATGTGGCGTCCATTCCGGAGCGGGCGGCAAAGACCGTTGAGTTCGCCGCCCCGACCGTTGTGCCTGAGAATGTTGCACCTGAACGGGCGACACATGCGTCAATCCCCGATTTGACTCGTCCTGTCGTTGATCCTCTGGCGGCAGAAGTCGGCATGCAGGCAGAATGGACTGTTGAAAATCCCGTGGTGCTCGACCGACCAAGGTTTTCGGGAGAAGAGCTTGATTCGGAATCTGTTGCCATAAATAAGGCGGGTGCGCCTTCGGTTGCATCGTCGCGCCCGGGAGTCGACATTGCGTCCACTCCGGGGCGGGTGACGGCTCAGGTCGTTGAGTCCGCCGCCCCGACCGTTGCGCCTGAGAATGTTGCTCCTGAACGGACGACAAGTGCGTCAATTCCCGATCCGGTTCGTCCTGTTGCCGATTTCACGGGGGGGGATGCGAATTCTCCCGTGAAACGAGCCGTCGCAAATCCGGAGTCGGCCGCTCCGCACATTTCTTCGAGAACGGAAGCCGCGCCTGGGGAGGGGGACACAGAGCCCGTTCTTTCACAAAAGTGGATTAATGGCGAAAGGGCTGATTCTCAAAAAGTTGCAATGCCTGGATTACAACCACAACCTTCCGGAAACAAGGCGGTTGTCCCCCCGACTTTTCGCATGGGTGAGCGCGGGGCGGAAGTGATCGAGTCCTTGCGGGTCGCTTTGCCGCAATCGCCTGCCGTGCAAAGTTCCCCATCCTCCCCCAGCACTCCCACCTTCGATCCGATTTCGGCTTCGGCCGTCGTCATTCCGCCGGAAATGACGACGCCGTTAAGGTTGCGGGAAGATTTTCGTGGGCAACGACTGGATACCTCTTCGGATCGCCGTTTCGCCCAGCTCTTGGGCGAAGCGCCAGGGGCGGTTCGTGTTTCGGTCGCGCAAGGGGAATCGTTGCCGGTGATGGACGCCGGCAAAGGGGAGGGGGTCGAATTGCTCTTCCGTGAGCCCGGGGCGCAGGCGGAAACGGGAATTTTCCGGGCCTCTGCCGATAATGGGGCGAATTCCCCGGTATTTTCCGCCGTGGGGCAAGGGGCCGCAACCCCCCAGGCCGCCTCTGCCGGCGCCGGTACGCCGGCCGCCGCCACGCCCTTGACTTTGCCGGTGCCCGAGGAGCAGGTCTATCAGCAGGTGGCAAGCCGTCTGACTCTGGTCGACGGTCAGCGGCACAGCCGTCTCACCATGCGCCTCTATCCGGAAGAATTGGGGCAGGTCAAGCTCGATCTGACGGTGGAAGGGGACCGGGTGCGGCTTCAGTTGCACGCCCAGAACCAGCAGGTTCAGGAAGTGCTGGAAAAATATTTGCCGCGTCTGCGCGAATCTTTTGAACAGCAGGGTTTGAAGCTGGAAGAGGCCCAGGTCACTTACGATTCACCGGGGCAGGGGGGGCGCGGCTCATTTCAGGAATCCCGCCAGTCCTTTTTCGCCGCCCGATCTGCCGGACGTTCCGGCGAGCGTACGGCCGGCGAGGAGGAACCGCTGGTTACGCCCCCGCCTTCTCCGGCCAACTCCCGCCCCGGCGGTATCAGCCTGCGGGTCTGAGGGTCTTTTCTTCAAGATTGACGCCCCTGTTCGAGAAATCGGATGGGGGTTTTTTATGAGTGAAAATTTCGTGCAAGGTGAAAAGAGCCCTAAAGACTTCCCCGAGAGATTCCGATAAGTCTGGCAAAGAGAAGCTATTTCGCCGAACCGGGCGATGAAGTTTCGCGCATTGGAAGGGAGTGTCAAAGTTATGACAGACGTCAGCGCAATAGGCGCCGCCAGCGCCGTTTCCACGAAGAGCGGCGAGAGCAAGTCTGCCGCCTTGAGCAAGGAGATCGGCAAGACCGAGTTTCTGACGTTGTTGGTGGCGCAGCTGCAGAACCAAGATCCGCTCAATCCTCAGGATCCCACGGAATTTACCGCGCAACTGGCCCAGTACAGCTCGCTGGAGCAACAGTTTGCCACGAACGAGCATCTGGCTAAAATGAGCGAATCGAGCGCCGATGTGCAGCGTCTCACTGCTCTCAGCCTCATTGGTAAAGAGGTGGTGGCCGAGTCGACAGATCTGACTCTCGCCCCTTCCCCGGATGCGGAATTGAACGATCGTCTCGGCTTCCCCGCCGGCGTTCTCGACGGCCAACTCGGCTATCGGCTGGAGAGTGCTGCGACCGAGGTGGAGCTGAACATCTTCGATGATCAGAATGTTTTGGTAGCCACCATCAAGGAGCCGCCGGCGGCCGCCGGCGATCACTTCGTCGCTTGGGACGGCAAGGGTTCCAGCGGCAATCTCCTTCCCGCTGGGAACTACACCGTCGAAGTCAAAGCCAAAAACGCGGCGGCCGCCAGTGAGGATGAAAGCAAGGTCACGGCTTCAAGCCTCATCCGCGGAACGGTCTCCGGAGTCGAGATCGGCGCTGCCGGCAACGAACTGATGACCACGGCCGGCGCGGTTTCCCAGGCCGCCATCAGCAACGTCAACCAACTGCTCATGTAACCCGGGCGAGGATGACATGGACGAGCAACTGCGGATTTTCCCTACCCCGATCCAGCCTGCCGGTAACCCCGGCCCGGCCAGGGTCAACAAGGGTTCGCCCCGGCCCGGCCCTTCCTTCGGGGAGATCCTCGAAGGCCGGCTGGGAAAAGAACCTTTACGCTTTTCCCAGCACGCCCGCCAGCGCATGGAGAGCCGCGGCATTGCCCTGGCGCCGGAGCAGTTGGCCCGGGTCGAACAGGCGGTTGCCCAACTCGACGCCAAAGGGGGGCGAGATTCCCTGGTCCTGATCGATCAGACTGCCATGGTCGTCAGTGTCAAAAACCATACGGTCGTTACCGTGGTTGATCAAAACAGTTTGAAAGACAACGTCTTCACCAACATCGACAGCGCAATCATCGCATAGCCGAACCGGTCCCCGCGCGGGAGGTTCGCGGATCGCCAACCGACAGCGGCGATCCTCTCGACAGGAGGCACATCATGAGTATCCTCTCTTCATTGTACAGCGGCGTTAGCGGTCTCAACACCAACGGGAACGCTCTCAGTGTCATTGGTAACAATATCGCCAACAGCAACACCATTGGTTATAAGTCGGGACGTTCGGTCTTTGCCGACCTGCTTTCCAGTACCATTTCTGGCTCCGGTGGGGCATCTCAGATTGGTCGCGGAGCAGGCATGTCATCCGTCGACAATATCTTTACTCAAGGTACCTTCGAAAATACCGCCAAGAACACAGACCTAGCGATTGAAGGGGACGGTTTCTTCATCATTCGTGACCCCGGCACCAATACGGATTCTTATACCCGAGCCGGGTCTTTCCGCTGGGACGCTGAGGGCTACTTGGTGTCCCCCGAAGGGTATCGCGTTGTCGGTTACTCTCTCAACGATGCTGGTAACGTTTCCGGTGACCTGACTGAGATCAAGGTCGACACCACCACTCTGAGTCCGCCTAAAGCGACCGAGAACGTCACCTTTACCACCAACCTCGATGCTGCTGCACAATATCCGGCGCCGATCATCGGCAAATTCATCGGCGTCGGCCGTACCCTTCCTACGTCCGAACCCACGGTTCAGTGGGTAGAAGCTACAACTGGGACGTATGATGTGGGTAGCCGTGTTTATGATGGTCCGGCAGGAGACGCCACAGACCCCAACTGTGCCGCAGACCCCAACGGTATTTTGAAGATCAATGGAGCACTCCTCGCAGTTGCTGGAGCTGGCACCTATAATCAAGGTTCAGCCAAAGAAATCAAAGCAGCCATCGACTCCAGTGCTGCTGATCCTGCAGTTGCTTCTACAATCAATCCAAGTTCTATCAACTTGGGTAAGATTATAGTTGCAGATCCTCCGGCCGACTGGACGATTACAGGTCTGACAATAAATGGGGTTTCTTTTGATACAAAAGTCATAACCGGAGCGGACCAAGCAACTTATAACAATAACTTGATAAATACACTGAATGCTGACTTGGCCGCAAAAGGGGTCGAGGCTTCAGTTGGGGCAGATAATACCCTGATTATAAGAAGCCTTGATGGAAGTAACATTGAAATAAATTCTCCTGCAGATCTTTCTGCGAAAATAGAATCTCTTTCACTAGGCTATGAAAAAACAGTTTTCAGTGCTTTAAGTATTGAATCCGCTCCATTAAATATAGAAGTTGGTACGGGAGAGGCTTTCGGTCTGGCTTTCGAACAAGGGATCTATGGTCGAGAGGCTGGCTACTATCCTGTTGGAGGCGGTGCCACAGACTTTACTGATCCTAGTGGACAACTTGTAATAAATTTTGACGATCCTAGTGGCCAACTTGAAATAGATGAATATGCGCTCGAAGTCGAAGGGGCAGGAACTTACAATCAGGGTTCTGCACTCGAAATTAGTAAAGCAATTGCCAATGTTCCAGGGATCAATGCCGAAGGTATCGTTATTCCAGGCTCTTTTAGCTTGGGTAAAGTAGAAGATCAGCATCTTACTGGCTGGTCGATCGTTGATACCGAACTCCCTGAAACTGAAGGTGCACCTCTTCCTGAAAACCCCATGCCCAAACTGCTCATTAATGGAGTGAGCCTCGAGGGGACGATTAGCCCGACATTAGATCAAGCTAGTTATGATAGCGCCGTGGAGCAACATTTCAATGATAAGCTTAACCCTGTCGGTGTAAAGGCTGTTATAGATCCGAATACCCATGTGATGACTTTGACCAGCATCGATGGGAGCAATATTGAAGTGATCAACATTGGGGCGGAGGCGAATCTTTCCGAGTATATTGTGGGTCTCAATGGAAATCTGAAAACTACTGTTTTCAGCGGGCTTGAAATTCAAGCCAAGGGAACCGACATTGGCGAATTGACGATCAATCGAGGAACGGATAGTACTTACGGTTTGGTTTTCAACGAAGGTACAAACGGCCGCGATGCTGGTTTTGACATCGCTGTTCCGGAAGAAACATCCAACTACGCCAACTCGGTGACGATTTATGACTCTCTGGGAAACCCCCATCAGGTCACGGTTTACTTTTCCAAGCTGAATCCTCAGACAAACCCCCTAGAGTGGGAATATAACATCACTGTAAACGCCGCCGAATTAAATCTGAACCCTCCGCAAGATGGACCTTATTTGATCTCCAGCGGCGTTCTACGATTTCTTGAAGACGGTACCCTTGATCCGAATTTTCCTAGCGGTCTGACTTCCTCGCCCAATGACCTGTCGTGGAACAACAACTCGGATCCGTCCGTGCAACTCAATATCGACTTCAACACCACCCAGTGGTCCAACGCCTCGGTGGTTATCAGCCAGGATCAGGACGGCTATGGTACCGGGACCGTCGCCCAGCTCTCCCTCGACAACGAAGGAAATATTTTGGGTAACTATTCCAACGGTCTGCCTCGCAGCCTGTACCGTATCGCCTTGGCCAAGTTCAGTAATGCCGCAGGGCTGACCAAGGTTGGTAATAACATGTTCAGTGCTTCGGGATCGTCTGGTGCCGCCATCGTCGGTACCGTCGGTTCCGGTATCGGGCAGATCTTCACCAACTCGCTGGAGCAGTCGAACGTCGACTTGGCCGCCGAATTCGTCGCCATGATCACCACCCAGCGCGGCTTCCAGGCCAACTCGAAGATCATCACCACCACCGACGAGATGCTCAACGAGCTGATCAACCTGAAGCGTTAATCTATAAGTCAATATTTTGACAGAAAATGGCCGGGATGGGTTCCCGGCCATTTTTTTGCCGCGGGAATGGAGGTTTCATCCGCTTTTCGCCGCATTTTCATCAACCGCACTCACTGGCATGGCATTTGCTCATAGTCTCGGCAGGCATGCCGGACGGCTCGCGCCGCTGGCCTTTCTCTCTGGAGTAGCCCCTCGTGGATCTCTCGACTGTCGTCGGAATTGTTGCCGCTTTTGCCCTCATGATCGTCGCCATCATGTCGGGGGGATCGTTGATGCTCTTTGTCGATCCGCCCTCGATGATGATTGTGCTCGGCGGAACCGTCGGCGCCACTCTGGTTCACTATCCCTTCAAGTCCGTCTTTGGGGCCATGGCGGTTTTCAAAAAGACCGTCTTTCATCAGGAGACGGCGCCCCAGGCGATCATCGCCCAGCTTATTCAATTCGCCGGCAAGGCGCGCAAGGAAGGGATCCTGGCCCTCGAATCCTTTCTCGACGAAGTCAAGGATCCTTTCTTCCAGAAGGCGCTGCAGATGGCGGTGGACGGACAGGAGGCCGAGGCGATGAAGGAAATGCTCGACAAGGAGATCGAATACATTCAGGAACGGCACGAGTCGGGGGCGGATATCTTTATCGCCATGGGCAGTTACGCCCCGGCCATGGGGATGATCGGCACCCTGATCGGCCTGGTGCAGATGCTCCAGAGCATGAGCGACCCTTCTTCCATCGGTCCGGCCATGGCGGTGGCGCTGTTGACCACCTTTTACGGCTCGATCATCGCCAACATCCTTTGTCTGCCCATCGCCGGGAAATTGAAAAACCGCAGCGGCGAGGAAATTTTGAGCAAAACCCTCATCGCCGAGGGGATGCGCTGCGTGCTGGCGGGGGAGAATCCCCGGTTGATGGAGCAGAAGCTGCATACCTTCGTGGCGCCCAAGCTGCGCGAGAGCAATTTCAAGAAGTAGCGGCACCCCAAAAGGCGGCATGCAGATGGCAAAAAGACCGAAAAAACAAGACCCCGGCGCTCCGGCCTGGATGGTCACCTTCAGCGACATGGTGACCCTGCTGCTGACCTTCTTCGTGCTCCTTTTGTCCATGGCCAATATGGATAAGATCAAATTCGAGGAAGCGGCCGGATCGCTGCGCAGTGCCTTCGGCGTAATGGGTGGCGGGAGCCAGACGACGATTTCCAAGCCGAAAGTGGTTGAGTTCGCGCCGATTCAGGACGATTTCACCAGCCGCCTCTATCAGCGCATGCTCACCCAGATGAATCAGCTGAAGATCGACCGGCGTATTCAACTGGTCAAGGATCGCGGCGCGGTCATCCTGCGGGTCGACGCGGCGATCCTTTTTGCTTCCGGCCAGACCGAGGTGAGCCCCGAGGCCTACCCGGTACTGCGGGATGTCGCCGCCCTGATCGCGAATCTGCCTCTCAATCTGCGTATTGAAGGGCATACGGACGATACGCCTCCCGCGAGCGGTCTTTCCAACTGGGATATTTCCATCGCCCGAGCCGTTTCGACCCTGAAGTTCTTCGAGCGGGAAAACCTCGTCCCCCTCGATCGCATGTCGGCGGTGGGTTACGGTTCCCGCCGTCCCCTGACCCCTGATAAAAGCGAGGCGGCCCAGGCCCTCAACCGGCGGGTCGAGTTTGTTCTGGAAAGTATCGGCGGCAATCGCGAGGGGCTCCCCTATCTGATCGATGCCGGAAAACAAGTCCCCTTTTAAGGCGGAAATGAATCTCACGGGGCGTGCCCCGTTCCGCCGGGAAACGAGAAGAAATCATGGCCGAAAACAAGAGCGACGATAAAGGCGAAGCAAAAGGCGGCGGCAAGCTCAAGCTCATTCTCATCATCGTCGGAGCGGTGCTGCTTCTTGCCGGGGTAGGCGTCGGTGCCTACTTTCTTGGTGCCGGCAGCGCCGCCAAGCCGGAAGCCGCCAAAACGCCCGCCGCCGCGGACAAGCCGGCCGAGACGGGGGTGGCGCCGGTTGGGCCGATGCTGCCGCTGGACGATTTTATCGTCAACATCCTCGACGCCGAAGGCACCCGCTATCTCAAGGTCTCCATGACCTTGGAGCTGCTCACCCCCGAAGGGCTGGCGGAAGTCGAGGGGCGCAAGGCCCAGGTGCGCGACACCATTCTGCTTTATCTGGGAAGCAAGACCTTCGATGAAATCCGCGATCTTCAGGGAAAGCTGCAACTGCGCGCCGATCTGATCGGCAAGCTCAACGCCCTGTTGACCACGGGCAAGATCAAGACCATCTATTTCACTGATTTCGTGGTTCAGTAGAGGCGACCGTGGATCGTATCCTCAGCAGGGAAGAAATTGCGGAACTTCTCTCGGCGGTCCAGCACGGGACCATCGAGACCGCCGTCGAGGTGCCGCCGCCGCCGAGCGATCAGCCGGTGCGCGGACTCAACCTGGTCGGTGGCCGGGGCGGTCTGGGGCGCTGGCGGATTCCCAATCTCGATCTCATCTTCGAGGCTATCGGCCGCAGCTACGGCATTACCCTGACCAATCGCCTGCAACGGCAGGTTACGGTCAAATATACCGGTAGCGACTCCCTCGGCTTCGCCGAATATCTGGAGACGGTGCAAAACAACGCCGCCATTGGTCTGCTCGATCTCGAACCCTTCAAGTCGGGGGCGCTGCTCATTTACAGCGGCGAGCTTGCCTTTATCCTTCTGGAAATTCTCTTGGGCGGCGCGATCAAGAAGATCGTCCCTTTGCAGCGCTCCCTGACCAGCATCGAAACCACCCTGCTCAAGGGTTTGATGACCTCCCTCTGTCCCGATCTGAAAAAGGCCTTCGAGCCGGTGGAGCAGTTACATCCGCAGCTGCTCAAGGTTGAGACCAACCCGCGGCTGGTCAACATCGTTCCCCCCGAGGCGGGGATTCTGGTCGTGACCTTCGGGGTGAACCTGGAGGGTCTTTCCGGGGTGATGACCCTGGTCATTCCCCACGCCTCCCTGGAGCCGTTGCGGGAGAGGCTGCGTGAGTCGACCCTGTCGGTGGAACTGCGCAACAGCGACGAATGGCCGGGACTGCTCGCCGAAGGGGTGGCGGCTATGCCGGTGGAAATTTCGGCCCAGGTCGCCGAGGTGGTGGTCATGGTGCGGGACATCCTCAACTTTCAGGAGGGGGATATTATCGACCTGGGCTGCGCCCCCAACGTTCCCCTCAAGGTGCTGGTCGAAGGCCGTCCCAAGTTCTGGGCGACGGGGGGAACCCAGAACGGCAATAAAGCGATTCGCATCATCAACCGGATGCCGCAACGGAGTAAATAATGGACAACGGCAAACAGGCCCAGGGCCAAGGCGAGGTGAAGAACCTCGAATTTCTGCTCGACATTCCCCTGCAGATTTCCGTGGAGGTCGGCCGCAGCCGCATTCTCATCAAGGAACTGCTGGAAATGCAGGAGGGAACGGTCATCGAGCTCGATAAACTGGCGGGGGAGCCCCTCGACGTCTACGTCAACGCGCGGCTCATCGCTCGGGGCGAGGCGGTGTTGGTCAACGAGAAGTTCGGTATCCGCTTGACCGATGTGGTCAGTCCCGCCGAGCGCATTGAGAACCTGGGCTGAAAAGGCGGGCGGTATGCGGTTGATGATGAAGGCGCAAGCCATCCTTTTGCTCTTGGCAACGGCTTCTCCGGTCGGGGCCGAGGCGGTCTCCGGCGGCGGGGATCTTTTCATCCCCTGGGTGAAGTTGATCGTCGCCCTGCTGCTCGTCCTCGGCTTGATCCTTCTGCTCTATGGGGCGAGCCGCAAGGGTTTCGGCCTGCTGCCCGTAGCCCGGGGAGGGCAGATCAGGGTCCTGGAGATGCGCTCCCTGGGAACGAAAAAGGGCGTCTGTCTGATCCGGGTGCGGGACGAGGAATTCCTCCTCGGCCTGGGGGGCGACCGGGTCGAGCTGCTGGCGCGCCTGGAGGGCCCGAAGACGAGCTTCGCCGAGACCCTGGAGAAAGAACCGGGGGAATCTTCATGAAAGCCGCCTTTGCCGTCGTTTTTCTGCTGCTGTTGCCCGCCCTGGCCCAGGCCCAGGGCTTGCCGACGTTGACTTTCGGCATCGGCGAGGCGACGGCGCCGGGGCAGGTCTCCACGGCGCTGCAAGTCTTGATGGTGCTGACGGTTCTCTCCGTGGCGCCGGCGATCCTGCTCATGACCACCGCCTTTACCCGGGTGGTCATCGTTCTCTCCTTCGTCCGCCAGGCGATGGGCACCCAGCAGCTTCCTCCGAATCAGGTGGTGATCGGGCTGGCGCTTTTTCTGACCCTTTTCATCATGGCGCCGGTCTGGACCAAAATCAACGAGACCGCTCTGCAACCCTATCTCAAGAACGAACTCAACCAGCAAATCGCTTTGGAGCGGGCCCTCGATCCCATGCGCGACTTCATGCTCGCGCAGACCGCCGAGAAGGATCTGGCGCTGCTCATGGAGATCGCCCGGGTCGAGGCGCCGGCGACCAAGGACGACGTGCCGACTCTGACCCTGATTCCGGCTTTCATGCTCTCTGAGCTGAAACGGGCCTTCCAGATGGGCTTCATGATCTACATCCCCTTTCTGGTGGTCGACATGGTCGTCGCTTCGGTACTCATGGCCATGGGCATGATGATGCTGCCGCCGCCGATCATCTCGCTCCCTTTCAAGATTTTGCTCTTCGTGCTGGTGGACGGCTGGGCGCTGGTGGTCGGTTCCTTAGTCAAAAGTTTTTATTAGCAGACGGATGAAAAACGCCCATTCGCAAAACGCAGGAACCACCGGAGGAACCTTATGACCCCCGAATTCGTCGTTGCCCTCGGTCGCCAATCGGTAGAGCTGGTTCTGCTTTTGGCCGCGCCCATGCTCATCTGCGCCCTGGTGGTCGGCCTGCTCATCAGCATCTTCCAGGCCGCGACCCAGATCAACGAGCAGACCATGACCTTCATCCCGAAGATCGTCGCGGTTCTGGTGTCGCTGATCATCTTCGCTCCGTGGATGATCCAGAAACTGCTCGCCTTCACTTCCGGCATCCTCGTGGGCATCGCCGGCACCGGGATCTGAGCCGCCCCATGGACGGCCTGCCCTTCACCGTCGCCGGTTTCCAGCTCTTTCTCATCTGTCTGGCGCGCATGGCCGCCATGCTCGGCACCCTGCCGGTCTTCGGCAGCGGCACCGCCCCGGCGCGGGTGCGCCTCGGTCTGGCGGTGATGCTGGCGCTGCTGATCTTTCCCGTGGTCCGTCCCTATCTTCCTGCCCCCGACTTTTCCCCCGTCATCCTGGTTCAGCTGATTCTTGCCGAATCGCTGCTCGGCCTGATGGTCGGGTTCATTGCCCAGCTGGTGCTGACCTCCGTCGAGGTCGGCGGCACCATCATCGGCTACAAGATGGGTTTCGCCGCGGCCAACGTCTTCGACCCCCAGAGCCAGCGCCAGATCGAGCTGGTCTCCCAGTACCAGAACGTGATCGCGGTTCTCATCTTTCTCGCGTTCGACGCCCATCATCTCTTCATTCGTGCCGTGGTGCGTTCCTACGAACTGCTGCCGCCGGGCGGCATCGATCTGGGCGGCGACGCGGTTCCGTTTCTGATGACCCTGGTCAGCCGCATGTTCGTCCTCGGCATTCAGCTTGGCGCGCCGATTCTGGCGGTGCTGATTTTGGCCAGCCTGGTGATGGGCATCCTTGCCCGTGTCTTCCCCCAGCTCAACGTCTTCATGCTTTCTTACCCCCTCAATATCGGTGTCGGCTTCCTTGTCATGGGTTTGACACTCAGCCTTCTGGTGCTGGTGCTGGAGCGGGAATTCGCCATGGTTCCCGATCGGATTCTCCATCTCATCCAGGCTCTCAGATAGCGGGAAGCGACGCTCTTTTCGCCCTTCATCCCTTCCGCAGGCCGGTTTTAGACGAAAAAGCCGCGCCCGTTTCATCCCTCAGGAAAAATTGGACCGGGTTTTGCTGATGAGAAACCGTAGGCCGCGGCGTGGTGCCGCGGCTGGATGAAAAGGTAAGGCGGCATGGCCGACGAGGACAAGGATTCCAGAACCGAACAGGCAACAGCGAAGCGGCGCCGGGACTTTCGCGAAAAGGGGCAGGTCGCCCAGAGCCGCGAAGTCCACACCGCCGCGCTGATGACCTTCTTTTTACTCCTCTGGTTCTTTTACGCCCCCTATTTTTGGGATCAGCTGGAATTGCTGACCCGGGGTCTGCTGGGGATGGTGGGGAGCTTCGACGTGACCCCCGTCTCGATCCAGGGCCTTTTGCTCTTTATTCTTACCCGTCTCGGTCTGCTGGTCGCGCCCCTGCTGGTGCTCGTGCTGGTGGTCGGTTTCTTCTCCAGTTTCATGCAGATCGGCTGGCTCTTCACCACCAAGCCTCTGGAGCCGGATCTGACCAAGCTCGATCCGATCAAAGGGGCGAGCAAATTCATCTCCAAGCGCTCCTTTATCGAGGTGCTCAAGTCGCTGGTCAAGGTTCTGGTCATCGGCTATTTCGCCTATCAGACGGTGCGTAACGAGTTCGAACAGTCCCTCTATCTGATCGACATGCCGCCGGTCAGCACCCTGGTTTTTACCGGCCAGCTGGCTTTTTCCGTGCTTCTCAAGACCTGCGGCATCCTCATCGTCCTGGCGCTGCTCGACTACCTTTTTGTGCGCTGGGAGATGGAAGAGAAGATGAAGATGACCAAGCAGGAGCAGAAGGAAGAGTACAAGGAGACGGAAGGGGATCCGCTGATCAAGGGGAAGATCCGCCAGATCCAGATGCAGATGGCGCGCAAGCGGATGATGGCCGAGATCCCCAAGGCCGACGTGGTCATCACCAACCCGACCCATCTTTCCGTCGCTATCGCCTATCGCCGTGACGAGATGGATGCCCCGCAAATCGTCGCCAAGGGCGCCGATGCCCTGGCCATGAAGATTCGCGAGATCGCTAAGGAGCATAAGGTGCCGCTGGTGGAGAACGTGCCGGTGGCGCGGGCTCTGTACAAGTTCGAAGTGGGGGAGGCCGTGCCCGAGGAGCTCTATACGGCGGTGGCGGAAATCCTCGCCTACGTCTACAGCCTTAAAGGGAAAACGAAACAATGAGTTGGGTCACCGAGAACAAATGGGCGGCGCTGATCGTGCGCAGCGACGTCATCGTGGCGTTGGCCCTGGTCGCCATCCTGCTGGTGATGATCATTCCCATCCCGCCGTTTATGCTCGACATTTTTCTGGCGACCAACATCACCATTTCGCTGATGATCCTGATCATCTCCCTTTATACGGCCAGGGCCCTCGATTTCACCGTCTTCCCCTCGCTGCTGCTGGCGACTACCCTCTTTCGCCTCTCCCTCAACGTCGCCTCGACCCGGCTGATTCTTCTCAATGGTCATGAGGGGGTCGGAGCGGCGGGGGCGGTGATCATGTCCTTCGGCCAGTTCGTGGTCGGCGGCAACTATGTGGTCGGGATCGTCATCTTCGTCATCCTCGTCGTCATCAACTTCATGGTCATCACCAAGGGCGCCGGGCGCGTCGCCGAAGTCGCCGCCCGTTTCACCCTCGACGCCATGCCGGGCAAACAGATGGCCATCGATGCCGACCTCAACTCCGGCATGATCAATGATGAAGAAGCCCGCACCCGACGCAAGGAAATCTCCATGGAGGCCGACTTCTACGGCGCCATGGACGGTGCCAGCAAATTCGTCCGCGGCGACGCCATCGCCGGCATCATCATCACCCTGGTCAATATCGGCGCCGGTTTTATCATCGGCGTCGCCCAGCAGGGGCTGGCCATGGCCGACGCGGCCCAGACCTACACCATTCTCACCGTCGGCGACGGTCTGGTCGGACAGATTCCGGCCCTGATCATCTCCACCGGCGCCGGTATCCTGGTGACCCGCAGCGCCGGTTCCGGCGATTTCGGTTCCGACCTGAAGACCCAGTTCACCCTCCACCCCCGCGCCCTCTGGGTCGTCTCCGGCATCCTCTTCTTTTTCGCCCTGATCCCCGGCTTGCCGACCTTTTCCTTTCTGGTTCTTTCAGCGGCTCTGGCCGGTATCGCCTGGCTGGTGCAGAAGCAGGAGCAGGCCAAGGCCGCCGCGCCGCCACTTCCCGTCGAGGAGATCGAGGCCCCCCGCGAGGAGAACTACGAGGAGATGCTCACCGTCGACCTGCTGGAACTGGAGGTTGGCTACGGGCTTATACCCTTTGTCGACGCCGCCCAGAAGGGCGAACTTTTGACGCGCATCCAGGCAATCCGCCGTCAGTTCGCCCTGGAGATGGGCTTCATCGTCCCGCCGATCCACATCAAGGACAATCTGCAGCTCAAGCCTAACGAGTACGCCGTCTTGCTCAAGGGGGTGCGCATCGCCGGCGGCGAGATGCTTCCCGGGCATTATCTGGCGATGAATCCCGGCACCGCGAGCGACAGCCTGCGCGGAGTGGCGACCACCGAGCCGGCCTTCGGCCTGCCCGCTACCTGGGTTTCCGAGGACAAGCGCGAACGGGCGCAGATGCTGGGCTACACGGTGGTCGACTGCACCACGGTCATGGCCACGCACCTGGGAGAGATCATCAAGAAACACGCCCATGAGCTGTTGGGCCGCCAAGAGGCACAGAACTTGCTCGATAATCTTGCCAAGAACTATCCGAAACTGGTCGAAGAGCTGGTGCCCAACCCGTTGAGCCTCGGGCTGGTCATGCGGGTGCAGCAAAACCTTCTGCGCGAACAGGTGTCGATCCGCGATATGCGAACTATTCTCGAAACCCTGGCCGATTGGGTGGCCTCGACCCACGATCCCGACTTGCTTACGGAGTATGTACGCCAGGCCATGGGTCGCTCGATTAGTACCCGCCACGCCGCCGACGGCGAAACCCTGCCGGTGCTGGTCTTCGATCACGATGTGGAGTCGCGCCTGCAGAATGCTCTGCAGCAGTCGGCCCAGGGCAGCTACCTGGCTCTCGACCCGGGGACCGCCCGCTCGGTTCTGGAAGGGCTCTCCGAGCGCATCAAGGCGCTGGTCGGCGTGGCTCAGCCGGTGCTGCTCTGTGCCCCGACCCTGCGGCCCCATGTCAAAAGGTTGACCGAACGCTATCTGCCCAATCTGGTGGTTCTCTCCCACAACGAGATCGCGTCCCACCTCAAGGTGAAGTCGGTCGGAACGGTACGCCTCCATGCAAGTTAAAGTCTTCGAAGCTCCGGATATGGCGACCGCCCTCAAGCTGGTCAAGGAAAGCCTCGGTCCCGAGGCCCTGATCCTCTCCACGCGTTCGGTGCGCAAGGGTAAGGGCGGGCTGCTCGGCAAGCCCGTGCTGGAAGTCACCGCCGCCATCGACTCTTCGGAGCCGGCTCCCCGGCCGATGGTACCGCCTGCGGCGGCGGCCAATCTCTACGGTCGCGCCCTCGGTGCCGAGCCCGTCGCTGAGCGCGCCCCGGTCGAGCCGGAACTGAACTATGCCGACATCTGGCGGCGGCGGAAGGTGATCGACCCCCTGGAGCAGGAACTTGATGCCCTGAAAGGGCAGGTTTCCTCCCTTAATGTCGATTCCCTGCGCAGTGAAATCAACGAACTTAAAGAACTGGTCAAGGGCGCCGTCGAGGCGCGGATCCCGGTGGAGTCCGCGCCCCCCGCGCGCCGCCCCGGGCAGCCGGCCATCGTGCGCATGATGGAAGCGCTGCTGGCCCGCGGCCTCAGCGAAAACGTGGCGGAGATGATCGTCAAGCGCGCCCTGCGCAACTATCCCCCCAAGGATCGTTCGGTCACTCTGGAAGCTTTTCTCGCTGCCGCCATGGTTGACCTGATTCGCGTCACGCATCCTCTGGCGCCGGGGCGTGGCCCGCGCACCCTGGCCCTGATCGGCCCGACCGGGGTCGGCAAGACCACCACCGTAGCCAAGCTGGCCGCCGATTTTCTGCTCAACCAGGGGCGTAAGATCGCCCTGGTGACCATCGACATCTACCGCATCGCCGCCGCCGAACAGCTCAAGGTCTATGGCGAAATCATGCAGGTGCCGGTTGACGTCGTCCTCTCTCCCGAACAGCTGCGCCAGGTGCTGGAGCGCCATCGGGACAAGGAGTTGATTCTCATCGACACCGCCGGGCGCAGCCCCCGGGACAAGGCCGGAATCGACGAACTGGAGAAATTCATCGGTGCCGGCAGCGGCGTGGAAAACCATCTGGTGCTTTCGGCGACCACCCGCGAGCAGGAACTTTTCGGGGCTATCCGGCGCTTCGGGCGGTTGCCCGTCGACAGCCTGATCTTCACCAAGCTCGACGAGTGCGAGGGCCTTGGCTCGATTCTGAATGTGCACTTCAAGCATGATTGCCCGATTTCGTATCTGACCAACGGCCAGCGCGTCCCTGAGGATCTGCTGCCGGCTGATCCCCGTCGTCTGGCGGGGATGGTCATGGGGAAACTCAAGGAATGAGAGATATGGATATGGTCAAGGAACCTGTCGATCAGGCCGGAACCCTGCGCTCCCTCAGCGGCAACTTCGCCCGCCCGGCGTTTTCTTCGGCAGAGGGGCGCAAATTCCCGCAGGTCATCTCCGTTACCAGCGGCAAGGGCGGAGTCGGCAAGACCGCCGTGGCGGCCAACATCGCCATCGTTCTGGCGCGCTCCGGCAAGAAGGTGCTGATCATCGACGCCGACCTCGGTCTGGCCAACGTCGATGTCGTCTTCGGTCTGACCCCCCAGTACAATCTCAACCATTTCTTCGCCGGGGAAAAGACCCTTAACGAAATCGTCGTCGAAGGCCCCGAGGGGGTACGCATCCTGCCCGCCGGGTCCGGTCTCCAGTCCACCACTCATCTCAGCGCTGAGCAGCGGCTGCGGTTCCTCGACGCCATGGAAGCCTTTCACGGTGATTTCGACATCATCATCATCGATACCGAGGCGGGCATCTCCGAGAACGTCACCTATTTCAACGTCGCCGCCCAACAAATTCTGGTCGTGACCACCCCCGACCCGACGGCCATCACCGACGCCTACGCGATCATGAAGCTGCTCTCGACCAAGTATCACGAAAAGCGCTTCAATCTCATCGTCAACTCGGTGGTCGATCCCGACGAGGCTCTCGACGTCTACAAAAAACTGACCCTGGTGGCCAATCGCTACCTTGATATTTCCATTGACTACCTGGGCTGTATTCCCTACGACAAGCGCATGCGCGAGTCCATCTCCCGGCAGAAGGTCATGGTCGAACTCTATCCCAAGAGCAAGATCAGCAGCGCTTTCGAGGATCTGGCCGAAAGTCTGACGGCGATGATCCAGAACGTGCAGGCCAAGGGGACCCAGCAGCTCTTCTGGCAGCGGCTCCTTTCCTTCGGTCAGGGCGAATAGCCATGGATCTGGAGACCTTCATCTATCCTCAACCGCCGCTGGTGCCGGTGGATCGCGAAGCGCTGATCCGCGAGCATCTGCCGATGGTCGACTTTATCGTCGAGCGCATGGTCTGTCAGGTGCCCGCCTACATGACCCGGGACGATATGGCCAGCGCCGCCATGGTTGGGCTGATGGATGCCGCGAGTCGCTTCGATCCCGGCAAGGGGGTGCTCTTCAAGACCTTCGCCGAACAGCGCATGCGCGGGGCGATTCTCGACGAGGCGCGGAAGATGGGCTGGTTTTCCCGGGGTCTTCGGGACAAGCAGGGGCGGGTGGCCGATGCCCTTTCCACCCTCGAACATCGCCTCGGGCGTTCCCCGGAGGAAGAGGAGGTGGCCCGCGAGCTGGGGCTGAGCCTGGCCGATTACCATCAGCTTTTGGGCGAGGTTAATCATCTCGGCCTGGTCAGTCTGCAGGAGACCCTGGACGATGCCGGCCAGGGGCGCAGCCTGCAGGATACCCTGGTGGACCGGAACGCTCCGAGCGCTCTCGATCGTCTCGAAGCCAAGGAATTGACCCGGGAGATCGCCGCCTGTCTGAAGACCCTGTCGGAAAAGGAAACCCAGGTCATCGCTTTGTATTACTACGAGGAGTTGACCCAGAAGGAGATCGCCGAAGTCCTCGGCGTCACCGAGGGACGGGTTTCCCAGTTGCACAGCCAGGCCCTAGCCAAGCTCAAGGGCAAGCTTGCGCGGCGCGGCCTGGGCCGCGATGGCAGGTAGATCATGCCCGGGCGGGATCTTTTCTTTGTCTTTCTGCTCCTCGCCTGTCTCGGCCTAGCGCTGCGTTGCTGGCTGCTGGAGCGGCGCCTGGAGCAGCGGCGCAAACAGCTGGCGGAACAGGATCAGCTGCTGCGCGAGGTGGTCGAGCGTCTGCGCCTGATGCCGGATCGCGCTCCGGCGAAGGAGGGGGCGCGGCCCGAGGCCTTCGCCGCCGATCTCGCCCAGGCCGATTTCAAGCAGCGCCTCAAGGGGGGGGACGGGTCCAAGCCGATCCCTGAGCGCTACCGGCTGGTCGCGGCCCTGGCACGACGCGGTCTGGTCGCCGCGGACATCGCCGAGATTCTGGAGATCGCGCCGGGGGAGGCGGAGCAGCTGATCGCGCTGGCCCGGGTTTCGGGCGAACGGTAAGGACTGATGAAAAACGCCCATCTGCGACGTTGCCCTCATCCTCGTCACTGCAACGTACCTGACTGGTACGATTCGCTCCTCGAATTTCGGGCGCCTTGCACCTGGGCATTTTTGATCAGCCCTAAGGCATAATGGATTATTTATGACAGTCAGAGGCGACGCATGCGTCGCTTTTTTTTTGAGCGGCAAAGAAATCCCTAAAGGAATGGGGCGTGAGCGCCGATAACATGGGCAAGATGAGAACTACAGCGAGGTAGCCATGAGTTCAGGAAAATACGCAGCGCTTTCGGCGGCCCGGACCGCCATGCAGAGCCTCGATACCATCACCCACAACATGGCCAACTTGCGCACTTCCGGTTACAAGCGGGGACGCGTAGCTTTCGCCGCGGCGCTCAGCGAAGCCCAGTCCTGCAACCAGGGAAAGGGGCTCAACTTCGCCAAGGGGCAGGAAGGTTTCAGCGATTTCTCCCAGGGTGTCATCACCACCACCGGCCAGCCTCTTGATCTGGCCATCGCCGGTTCCGGCTACTTCAAGGTCGGCGATGATCTCGGCAACGTTTTTTACACCCGCCAGGGCAATTTTTCACAGAACACCGAAGGCAACATGGTCGCCGCCGGCGGCTTCAAGCTGCTCAACGAGGGGAACGCGCCGATCGTCATCGACGGCAAGGTCAAGATCATCGGTGAAGACGGCACCATCCAGATGGAATCGGGCGCGACCGCGAAAATTCCCCTCTACGAACTGGACGACAGCACCCTGCTGGAGCGCTCCGGCGGCGCCTACTTCACTCTGCAAGAGGGTGCGGCGGTCGAACCGTCGCCCAACTCCCGGGTGATGCAGGGGAGCATCGAGGAATCGAACGTGAGCATCCTGCAGGAAATGGCGCGCATGGTGGAAATCCAGCGGGTCTTTGAAAACAGCCAGAAGGCCATGCTCAATTACAGCACCATTTCCGAAAAAATTAACGAAATCGGCATACTCGCGTAAGAAAGCGAAGGAGGATAGACTATGATCAGGTCACTGTGGACCGCCGCGACGGGGATGGAAACGCAACAGCTGAATATGGACGTGATCGCCAACAACCTGGCCAACGTCAACAGCAACGGTTTCAAGAAGAGCCGCGCCGATTTCCAGGACATCCTCTACCAGACCAGCAAACTGGCGGGGGCCACGGCGGCTGGCGGCGGCGAAGTTCCCACCGGTATCCAGGTCGGTCTGGGTTCAAAAGTAGCGGCGGTGCAGAAGGTCTTCACCACGGGCGACATCCGCACGACCAATAACGAACTCGACCTGGCCATCGAGGGGGAAGGCTTCTTCCAGGTGACCCAGCCCAACGGTGAGATCGCCTACAGCCGCGGCGGTGCCATGAAGATGGACAGCACCGGGCGCATCGTCACCTCCGAAGGTCTGGCTATCGAGCCGGAAGTCGTCATCCCGGCGGGCGCGACGCAGATCTCCATCGGTTCCGACGGCATCGTCGAAGTGCTCGAAGACGGCAGCAACACCCCGACCGAGGTGGGAACCATCGAACTGGCCCGCTTCAGCAACCCGGCCGGTCTCAAGAGCCTCGGCCACAATCTCTACGGCGAAACCGTCTCCTCCGGCGCGCCGGAAACGGGCATCCCCGGCGAGAACGGCATGGGTTCCATTTCCCAGGGCTACCTGGAAGGTTCCAATGTCAGCATCATGGAAGAGATGGTCAATATGATCGCCGGCCAGCGTGCCTACGAGATCAACTCGAAGGCCATCCAGACCGCCGACGAGATGCTGCAGATGGCCAACGGACTCATCCGCTAGGCGAAAAATTTCTAACAACGAACCACGAAACTCAGGAGTCGGAATGGGGAGAGAGGGCCGAGCCGGCCGTCTCGAACCCGAAATCCGGTTCCTGAGTTGCGTTTTTGGCACGCCAATCGCAGTGCTTATGGGGCAAGACCAACCTCAGTCGCAAGGAACGCCATGCCACAGCTCGTACCGATTGCCCTGCTTCTTTTGTTCCTGTTTGGCGCTGCCGGCGCCTCGGGCCAGGAAATCTCCTTGCGTTCCGACGCCTTGGTGGCGGATGCCATGGTGACCCTGGGGGAACTGGCCGAGCTTGACGCGGAAACCGCCCCCTTTGCCGAACTTCAGCTCATGCGGAGCCCGGAACCGGGGCAGGAGCGCACTCTCTCCGCCGCGCTGATCCGCCAGGCCCTTCTGCAACGGGCTCCCGAACTGAATCAGGCGACCTGGGCCGGTGCGCAGACGGTGACGGTGCGCCGCGACGGCCTGGTCATCGATCAGCCGGCGTTGGAGAAACTCCTTTCCGGTTACCTGGAGGCCAACCGGGAGCGTCTGCCCAAGGCCCGCATCGCCTTCAAAAATATGCAGTTTCCCCCGAGTTTCGTGCTGCCCAAAGGCAAGCTTGCGACCGAAGTGATCCCCGCCGATTCGCGCATTCTCGGCAGTCGGCGCTTTACCGTGATCTTTCGGGTGGATGGGCAGGTCGTGCGCAATCTCAGCCTGCGCGGCGAACTCGAAGCCCTGGCGCCGGTGGTGGTGGCCGCCGCCGATCTCGACCGGGGGACGATTCTGAATGAGGCGGATCTCGATAGGGTGGAGATGGATCTGACCTCCCTGCGTAACCCCTGTCTCGACCCCGACGAGTTTCTCGGCAAGAAGCTCAAACGCCCGGTGCGTCAGGGAACGCCCCTTGATCCGGCGACGGTGGAGATGCCGCCGGTCGTTAGCCGGGGGGAGACGGTCACCATTCTGCTCCGTCGCGGGACGCTGAGTCTGACGGCCCGGGGCCAAGCCCTGCAGAACGGACTTCGGAACGAAACCATCCGCGTGCGCAACAACGACAGCCAGCGGGATATTTCCGGGCGGGTCGTGGAACCGGGCGTGGTCATTGTGGAGCAGTAATGATGAAACGATTGGCGGCAATAGTAATCTGCGGGCTGGTTCTCGGCGGGTGCGCCCATCAGACCAGGCCTCTCAGCGAGACCGAGGAGTTGCCCGACGCCTCGTCGGTGGTCATCGAGCCCCCGAAACCGGCGAGCCCCGGTTCCCTTTGGACCCAGCAACAGGGAAGTCTCTTCTACGATACCAAGGCGCGTTCGGTGGGGGATATCGTGACCGTAGCCATCTACGAGCGGGCCAGCGCCAGCAAGGAAGCCAAGACCAGCACCGGTCGGTCGAGCAGCATGTCGGCGGATATCTCCAAGGCTTTTGGCCTGGAGCGCAATATGGCCACCATCAACAAGGCGATCGATCCCACCGCCCTGGTTTCAGCCGGTTTCGACAACGATTTCGAAGGGTCGGGACGGACTTCGCGTAAAGAAGATCTCATCGCCACCCTGACCAGCCAAGTGGTGGAGGTCTATCCCAACGGCAATCTGCGCATCTCCGGAGCGAAGACAGTGACGGTCAACAACGAAAAGCAGATCGTCAAACTCACCGGCATCGTGCGGCCCAAGGACATCTCGGCCCAGAACGTGGTCAATTCGGAAAATATTCTCGATGCCCGTATTGCCTATACCGGCAAAGGGGTGCTCAGCGACAAGCAGAAACCAGGTTGGCTGATGCGCCTTCTCGACAATGTCTGGCCCTTCTGAACCACGATGGGGAACCTTTCTATGAAAAAGCCTCTTGGCCCTTTCGCTCTCTGCCTGCTGCTGCTGCTTGGCGCCGTTCCCAGCGAGGCGGCGCGCATCAAGGACATCGCCACCCTCGAAGGAGTCCGGGAAAACCAGCTGGTCGGCTATGGCCTGGTGGTCGGCCTGAACGGCTCGGGGGACAGCGATAAGACCCAGTTTACCGTGCAGTCGCTGGTCAACATGATGGAACGTCTCGGCGTCACCGTCGATCGCGAGGAGGTCGAGGTCGACAACGTGGCGGCCGTCGTCGTCACTGCGGCTCTGCCCCCCTTTGCCCGCGCCGGCAGTACCATCGATGTCCAAGTCTCCTCAGTCGGGGATGCCGACAGCCTCGTCGGCGGCACTCTGCTGATGACCCCTCTGAACGGGCCGGACGGCCAGGTTTACGCCGTCGCCCAAGGGCCGCTGGTGGTCGGTTCCCTGGCCTTCGGCGGCAAGGCCGCCAAGGTGCAGACCAACCATCCGACGGTGGGCAGGATTCCCGGCGGGGCCATTGTCGAGAAGGAGGTCGGTTACGAGTTCGGTACCGGCGAGGTTCTGGTTTATCGCCTCAAGACCCCCGATTTCACCACTTTGACACGCATGAGCGAAGCCATCGCCGGGCGCTTCGGCGGCAGCATCGTCCGCCCGGTGGACAGCGGCAGCCTGCGCGTCCTCATCCCCGACGACTATCGCGGCCGCGCCGTGGAGTTCGTGGCGGCGTTGGAAAGTCTCGATGTCACCCCCGATCTGGCGGCGCGGGTGGTGGTCAACGAAAAGACCGGCACCATCGTCATGGGCGAGGATGTTCGCATCTCGACGGTGGCCGTTTCCCACGGCAACCTCAGTCTGGTGATCAGCGAAGAAGCCGAGGTTTCCCAGCCTGCGCCCTTCTCCCAGGGGCAGACGACGGTGGTACCCCGGACCACCATCGAGGTCTCGGAAAAGGACAGCGAACTGGTGGTGCTCGAAAAAGGGGTCAGCATCGGCGACGTGGCCCGCAGCCTGAACGCCATCGGCGCCACCCCCCGCGATCTCATCGCCATCTTCCAGGCGATCAAGGCCGCCGGGGCGTTGCATGCGGAGCTGGTTATTCTGTAATGCGGAGTGATGAATGATGGGAGGGCGTTTCCGATGAGAACCAGCGATAGGGGGGTGTCATGAAATTGACTCAGGTCGATCCGAGTTTGCTCGTCGCTCAGAATCTTAAAGCGGCCGCGAAGGACACAGCCACGCAGGACGACGCGGCGCTGCGCCAGACCTGCCGGGAGTTCGAGGCGATTTTCGTCCAGTCGATGTTCAAGGCGATGCGTTCCACCGTCCCCGCCGGCGGCCTCTTTCCGCGCGGCATGGCCCAGGATTCGTTCCAGGACATGATGGATCTCGAAGTTGCCAAGGCTTCGGCCGAGCAGGGCCGGTTCGGCATTGCCGAGGCCCTCTATCGTCAGCTGCACCGGGATGTGGAGGTCGAGGGTGCCGCGAACCTTGAGGAATCCGTTCCACCCCCCGCCGAAGATTGAAAACCACATTCAGCCGCATTCCGGCCCGGCGGCTGCCGCTGGTCCGGCGGAATCCCTTATGACACGGAGTAAGCAGAGAGCGGGTCGTGAAAGTCGGCGACGATGGCGGTGCAGTCGTCCTTGAGGGTTTCGGCGGCGCCGAAGGCGGCGATGGCCCGGTAGATCTCGTCGAGGAATTCCAGGTGATCCCCCTGGAAGGAGCGCAGAGACGCTTCCAGGCGCCCGTAGCCGAAGAATTCGCCGAGGTCGTTGTTCGCATCGGTGATGCCGTCGGTGGTGAGCAGCAGACGATCCCCCTTGAGGAACTGGAAGGAGCACATGAACATTTCCGGATCGTCGAAAAAGCCCAGAGGAACGCCGGTGGGCAGGAGATGGAAGATTTCGTCGCCGCGGCGCACCATCGGGGGAACATGGCCGGCATTGACGTAGCGCATGCTCAACGTCGCCGGATCGATGACGCTGAAGAAGAGGGAGGAGGAGAAGAGGTAGTCGAAACGGTCGGAGCGGGTGGCGAAGGAGCGCAGGAAGCTGTTGACCCTGGCCACCGTCTCCAGGGGGGTACACTGGCGCGCGGTGGCGTGGTGCAGGTAGCCGTAGATCAGGGACATGACCACCGAAGCGGTGAGCCCGTGGCCGGTGACATCGCCGAGAAAGATCACCTGGCAGCCGTTGGGGGCGGTGAGAAAGTCGAAGTAATCCCCGCCCAGGCCGATGGCCATGCGGTTTTTCACTCCCAGACAGCACCAGTCGCAGGTCGGGGAGTTCTTCGGCAGCAGCAGTTGCTGAATCTCCCGGGCCAGATCGATGTCGAAGACGATATGGTCGGCGCTTTTCATTATTCCCCCGTTTCCCGCACTATTCATCACTGCGACCATTCTACACTATATCGGGCTGCTTGCCGAGGGGCGCGAAGGGGGTCAGGCGAGGATCCATGAGATGCCGGGGCTGGACGTTGCCGCAGGCGCTGAGCAGGCTTCGGCGCAGCTGGGGGTTTTCCCGGGAAAGTTCGGCGATCAGCTGTTTCATGCGCTGACGCTTCTGATCGACGGCGCCGACCACCGGGCAGGAACAGCAGACGATGGGAAAGCCGTTGCGCGCGGCGAACTCGGCGATGTCGGCTTCCTCCACGTAAACCAGGGGACGGATTACCGTATGGCGGCCGTTGTCGGCGAGCAGGCAGGGACTCATGGCCGCCAGGGTGCCGATGTAGAACTGGTTGAGGAGCAGCGTTTCGATGACGTCGTCGAGATGATGACCGAGGGCCAGCTTGTTGCAGCCGAGGCGGTCCGCCACGGTGTAGAGGACGCCGCGCCGCAGGCGGGCGCAGAAGGCGCAGTAGGAGGAGCCGGGGCGCAGCTTGGCGTCGATGATTTCCGCGCAGTCGGTACTTTCGAAGTGCTGGGCGAAGCCGTGCTCGCGCAGATGCTTCTCGATATGCTCCTTGCGGTAGCCGGGAAAGCCCGGGTCGACATTGACCGCCACCAGCTCGTAGCGCACCGGCGCCCGCCGGCGCAGACTGTCGAGAATGTGCAGCAGGGTGTAGGAGTCCTTGCCGCCGGAGATGCCGACGGCAATACGGTCGCCGTCTTCGATGAGGTTGAAGTCGCCGATGGCCTTGCCCGTCAGTTTTCTGATCTTGCGAAAGAGCTGGTCTTCGATAAGGGGCACGGGGTCTCCGGAAAATCCTTGAATACCGGGGCTTCGGGACAATGGTTTTGCGATGAGTGCGGGCTTAAAATTTGCAGCGGATTGAGCGTTGCTGACCAGAAGGAGGACTTGTCCCATGCCCGTCGCCGGACTTCGCAGGCTCTTCCCTTTTTTTAACAACCTGGAGAACGAGGAGATCGAGCGTTTTCTCTCCTGTTGCCGGCGGGTCAGGGCCGAGGCCGGAACCGTTCTCTGGCAAGAGGGAGAGACCGATAACTTCACCGCTTTCATTCTTTCCGGCAAGCTCGGCATCAAGAAGCGAACGGAATTCGGCGGCGGCCAAGTGGTCGTCGGACTCTATGGGCCCGGCTCGATTGCCGGTGAACTCTGTCTGCTGACCCGCAATCCCCGTACCGTAAGCGCCGAACTCATCGAAACCGCCGACCTGCTTCTTTTGCACAGCGGAAAATTCGAAGAGATGCTTTGCCACTATCCCCAACTCGGCCTTGCCCTGCTGCGGCACATGTTTTTGACCACTGCCCGACGTCTCAGCAAATCCTACGAACGTATTGCTTCGATCTTCTGACACCCCTGGGGCGTGGAGTAAACGCCTTTCCTCGCCTTTCCCTCACCCCTTACCCCTTACCCCTCACCTTCCCTAACTCCCGTAGGAGTGCAGGCCCGCGAGCAGCAGGTTGACGCCGAGATAGCAGAAGATTGTTGCGACGAAGCCGATGACCGACAGCCAGGCCGCCTTGCGCCCGACCCAGCCCCGGGTGAAACGGGCATGCAGGAAAGCCGCGTAGATGAACCAGATGATCAGACTCCAGGTTTCCTTCGGGTCCCAGCTCCAGTAGGTGCCCCAGGCGTAGTTTGCCCAGGCGGCGCCGGTGATGATGCCCAAAGAGAGCATGGGAAAGCCGAACATGATCGCCTTGTAGTTGATGTCGTCCAACACCTTGGCGCTTGGGAAAATCCCCGTCAGCCCCTGCTTGTCCCCTTTGCGCTCTTCGCGCCCAATCACCAGCAGATACATGATCGATGCCCCGCAGGCGACGGCGAAACCGGCGTAACCGAGGAAGCAGGTGATGACGTGGTAGGTCAGCCAGTTGCTCTGCAGGGCCGGCACCAGCGGCTGGATCTGGGCGTTTAAGCCGAGCTGCGCCCAGATCATGAAGATGAAGGCGAAGGGGATGACGAAGGCCCCGACCGCGCGCTGTTTGTACTTGAAATCCATGAGCAGATAGCAGAGAGCGATGCTCCAGGCGAAGAAGACCACTGACTCGTAGAGGTTGGAGAGGGGTGCCTGCTCAAAGCCCAGGGCGTAGGCCTCGCGCCAGCGCAGGCCGATGGCCAGGGTGTTGGCGGCGAAACCGGCCCAGACCGCCCCGGTCGCGGCCAGGGCGACGGCTCGGCTGCGACTGACGAGGTAGATGATGAAGAGCACCATCGCGGCGAAATAGGCGATGGTCGTGATATTGAAAAAGAGGGAACTGGTCATGATGGCATTCTCCGTGGATTAGCGCGAAGTTCAGGCTTTGATGGCGTCGTTGGTTCGTTGTTTCAGATCATCGAAAAAGAGAGCGAAGGCCGGCTGGTTGCGATGGGCGTTGCCGCCGAGAAGAATTTTCGAGCCTTTGCCCGCCGGCACGATGCACGCCCAGAGGCGGCGGTGCGAGAGGGTGAAGGCGGCGATGGAGCCGAGCACCAGCAGAGCGCAGCCCAGCCAGACCACCCAAACCCCAGGGTCTTTTTTCACCTGCAGGCCGGTGTAGTGTTTCTGCTGGTAGTCGAGCAGGGCGAAGCTGAAGGGCGAGTCCTGCTTGCCGCCGAAACCAGGGAAATTCTTTAGCACCACGAAGGGCGCTTTGTGCAGTCCCTCCGGGGTATTGACATGCATTTCCACCGCCGGACCGAACTGCCCGTAACTGTCGGTATAACCAGTCACAGCAAAGGAATAGCCAGCGGAGAGGGGATAGTGGCGGCCCTCGGTGACCGTGACTTCCCGCACCTCGCCGCTCGCCTTGTCCGTGATTTCAAGGTTCAGTTGGGGATTGCCGGCTGGGCCGAAGCTCGACTGGTAGAAGGTGATCCCCTTGTATTTCAACGGGTCGTTGACGACAACCTTGCGATTGCTGACGACCTCCTCGCCGTTGTCGATGATATTGAGGATGCTCATGTACTCTTTGGGGCGATTGGTTCCGTCATAATAGGTCACCGCGAAGTCGTCGCAGCGCACCGTGAAGCCGAGATCCAGAGGCTCTTGCCCGCCCGCGGTCCAGACCTTGTCGGTCGAAGTTCCCTCCTCGATGGAGACGAAAGCCTTGAAGCCCCAGAGATTGCCGATGATTGCCCCGACGAAGATGATCAGGATCGACAGGTGGGTCACATAGACCCCGAAACGCGACCAAGGATGTTTTTCGGCGTAAAGGTGGATGCGTCCGTCGGCCTCGGTCGTTACCGGGGCGGCCAGCGCCTCGCCGAAAAGCGGAGCCAGGCGGTCGCGGGCGGCTTCCGGAGCCAGCGGCACACGCAGTTCGTGGCGGTTGCTCAGGCTGTTGTAGTGGGCGTCATCGGCGACCGTCAGGGGCTCGAAAACCTGCTTCCAGACCCTGGGCAGACGCTTCAGCGAGCAGGTCGTGAGGTTGACGGCGAAGATGCCGAGCAGCGCCAGGAACCACCAGGAGTGGTACATATCATAGAAGTTCAGCAGGTCGAAAAGGCGATGCAGGGTTTCACCGTACATCTGCTGATATTCCTGGGGAGAGCGGTTCTGCTGGATGAGCGTGCCGATGATCGAGGTGGCGGCGAGCAGGATGAGGAGAATGATGGAAAGTTTCAGGGAAGCGAAAAAATCCCAGAGGCTATAGAGAAAGGAACGTTTTTGTGTCGTCACGGGGAAGACTCCTAGCGAAAACGAGGTCGAGCGACGGGGCCGGAACGGACCCGGTCCGGAAATCGGCGTCGGACGGGGACGGGCGGCTAGACGATGAGGACCACCGTCCCCAGATGGCGCTGCGCCAGAAGAGGGCCCAGCACCCAAGGCTCGTGGTAATCCCGGACCGGTTCCCGGGGGGGTGCCCCCCAGGTCGCGAGGTTGCGCGGCGGCTTGGCGGCGGTTGGCGGCAACGGCCCCGAAAGGGCGGCGCGGTGCGGCGGGGTCTGGGAGAGGAGGTGGAGCTGTCCATCGAGACACCGGCCGTGACAGGTCCCGGCTTTGTCAGCGAAGAGCGGGCAGGGGGAAAATGCGTTTTCCGGTGCGTGGTGGGCGTGCTCTTCGGCCGCAGCGCATCCGCCGCAGACCAGGGTCAGCGCCACGCTGCTCATCACATAGAAGAGCAGGATCAGTCCGGACAGATGTTTAGCAAGCCAGTATCGCACCAAGGAAGCTCCATTCCCATATGTCATAAAATTTAACCGGATTAGTCAGCTGGACGCAATAGTCAATGGAACAGTCCATTACTGCGCATTCCCGCGAGAGACTCAGTCGTTGCGCACGATGTCGATCCGATAGCCGTCGGGGGCGGCGGGAAAACGAAAACCGAAGCGAACCCCCGGTCAGCCTTTCAGGGGGCTGTGTCGCGGGAGCGGCAGCGATTTCGAGTGCCGCGCATCATGCCACAGCTTGGCTGAGAAGAAAAGACAGGTCGGTTTTTTGACAGGGAGAATGGTTTGTGTTATAAACGTTTGGATTCAAACTATTGGATTCGAATGTTTCAGGAGCAGTCATGGAAATCAGGCAGGGTCTGCAAGATACGGGGTTGACGGAAGAAAATCACGCGGGAGAAGTCATCCCTCTGCACGAGTCCCCCACAATTCCCGACAGCCAGTATGATTTGCGTATCCTCCAGTCGTTACGGCGTATCATCCGGGCGATTGAAATCCATTCGCATAAGCTGGCGCACAGCTACGGCATTACCGGGCCGCAGCTCTCCTGCCTGCTCGCCATCCGCGATCAGGGGAAGCTTACCGCCGCCCGGCTGGCCAAGATCGTTTATCTCAGCCCCAGCACTCTGGTCGGTATCCTTGATCGGTTGGAAGAAAAGGGGTTGGTCAGCCGCTCTCGCAGTCCCCGTGACCGTCGGCAGGTGCTGATCGAGGCGACCCCTTCCGGGGCGGCGCTGGCCGCCGACGCGCCCTCGCTGCTCCAGGATACGCTTAGGGATTCCCTGGCGGCCCTGTCGGAACTGGAGCGGGTCTCCATCTCCCTCTCCCTCGAAAAAGTCGTTGATCTGATGGAAGCCCGCAACATTTCCGCCGCGCCGGTTCTGGAAACCGGACCGCTGAACCCTCCCGCCGGAGAGCCCTGACGGTTCTCTTTCTTCCTCGTTTGTCGCTTACCTCCGTACCGCTCGTTTTTATCTGAAGCCACCAGGGAGTTCCGGGCGGGTCGAAGTGCTTTGCTCTCTTCCCGCCGGTCATTGTCATGCATCCAAAAATAACCGTTGAAAATCTCTACAAAATATTTGGTCCGTCGGCGAAGTCGGGGATTGCCCTGCTGCGCCAGGGGCTCGGCAAAGAACGTTTGCTGCGCGAGCACGGCCTGGCCGTCGGCATCAACAACGCCTCCTTTTACATCGACCCCGGCCAGTTCCTGGTCGTCATGGGCCTTTCCGGCAGCGGCAAGTCGACCCTCATCCGCTGTCTGAACCGACTCATCGAGCCGACCGCCGGAAAAATTCTCATCGACGGGGTCGACGTCACCACCCTGGACGAAAAAGCCCTGCGCGAGGTGCGACAGCACAAATTCGGCATGGTCTTCCAGAAATTCGCCCTCTTTCCCCATCGTACGGTGCTCAAAAACGCCGAATACGGACTGGAGATCCAGGGGGTCGCACCTGAGGAGCGGGCCCGCAAGGCGCTGGAATCCCTCGACCTGGTTGGACTCAAGGACTGGGCCGATGCCTATCCCGAACAACTCAGCGGCGGCATGCAGCAGCGGGTCGGCCTGGCCCGGGCGCTGGCCCTCGACCCCGATATTTTGCTCATGGACGAAGCTTTCAGCGCCCTCGATCCGCTGATCCGCCGGGAGATGCAGGACGAATTGCTGGCCCTGCAGAGCCGGGTGAACAAAACCATCGTCTTCATCACCCACGATCTCGATGAAGCCCTCAAGCTCGGCGATACGATCATTATCATGAAGGACGGCGTCATCGTCCAGCAGGGGACGCCGGAGGAGATTCTCACCAGCCCCGCCGACGATTACGTGGAGAAGTTCATCGAAAATGTCGATGTCTCCAAGGTGCTCACCGCCGAAACGGTCATGCACAAGGCCACCGCCGTGACCTTCCCCAAGGACGGTCCCAAGACCGCCCTGCACAAAATGAAGGAAATCGGTACTTCCAGCATCCTGGTGGTGGATAAGGAGCGGCGCCTGCTCGGCATTGTTCACGCCGAGGAGGCCTCGCGCCTGGCCAAGAGCGGCGCAACCAGTCTCGAAGCGATCATCGTCCGCGACATTCCCCGGGTCGAGCCGGGCACGCCCCTGCAAGAGCTCTTTTCGATCGAATCCTTCCCCGTGGTGGTCGTCAATGAAGAACAAAAGCTCAAGGGGATTATCGTCCGCGGCGCGTTACTGGCTGCCATGGCCGAAGGGAGGAACAACTGATGGAGATGCCGCTGCCCAAATTCCCCCTCGGGGCGATGGTGGAAAGCACCATCGATTTTTTCACCGAACATTTCGCCTTCATCACCAAAGGGCTGTCGAAGATCACCGAAGTCGGCATCGAGGCCCTGGTCGACGGCATGCTCTTTCTTCCCCCTTGGCTGTTGATCCTGCTCTTCACGGCCCTGGCGTTCTGGCTGAGCACCCGGCGCATCGCCCTTTTTACCCTGTTGGGGCTGCTTTTCGTCTGGAATCTCGGGCTCTGGGAGCCGACCGTTTCGACCATCGCCCTGGTCCTCATCGCCACTTTGGTGGCGGTCGTCATCGGCATCCCCATCGGAATTATGGCGGCCCTGTTTAACCCCGTGCATCGGGTGACCATGCCGATTCTCGACTTCATGCAGACCATGCCGGCCTTCGTCTATCTCATCCCGGCCATCCCCTTTTTCGGCCTCGGGCCGGTTTCGGCGATTTTCGCCACGGTGATTTTCGCCATGCCGCCGGCGATTCGCATGACCTGCCTCGGCATCGAGCAGGTGCCGGCCGATCTCATCGAGGCGGCCGACGCCTTCGGCTCGAACCGTTCGCAGAAACTCTTCAAAGTCCAGCTGCCCCTGGCCAAGGGGACGATCATGGCCGGTGTCAACCAGACCATCATGCTCTCGCTGTCGATGGTCGTTATCGCCGCCATGATCGGTGCCGGCGGCCTCGGCGGCGAAGTCTGGAAGGCGATTCAGCGGCTCAAGCCGGGGATGGGCTTCGAAGCCGGTCTTGGCGTGGTAATCGTCGCCATCATCCTCGATCGCATTACCCAGCGTATCGGTCGCGACGCCCGCGGCTGATTTGGTTTACGCCCCGAAAAGAAAGGATTATTGCCCATGAAACGACTATCCCTGCTCGCCGTCGCCGCCTTCGGCCTGTTTTTGTTCAGCGCCTGCGCCGGGACTCAAGGAGCGCCGGAAAAAGGGCCCCGGGTCAAATGCCCGGCCTGCGGCTATGAGTTCAACGTGCCGCCCCAGGGTCGGTAGGTGATGGCGTCGCAAAAACTCACCAACTGCTGCGTTGCTGCAATCGGCTCGCTGCTTCGACGTACGTAAGTACGCCTCATTGCTCGCTAATTGCGCGCCTTGCATTTGGCGCTTTTTGCTTAGCCATCGAATCTTGATGATTTTTGCGAAAGCATCGTTAGTGGGCTGACGACAAACGCGGCATTTATGCCAAGCCGCAGAACGACTGCCATCTACCCCTTCTTAGGAGGAAGTACCCCATGAAACGTATTCTGCTCATTACCCTGCTCTGTTTCACTTCGTTGCTTTGGGCCTGCACCCAGGAGCAAAACCCTGCTGACGGCACGAAAGCGGTCGCGCCGGCGGCCAAGAAAGAGGTGACCCTTGTCTATGTCGAATGGGTCGCCGAGGTTGCCAGCACCAACGTCATGCGTGTCGTTTTGGAAGAACTCGGCTACGAGGTGAAAACCCTGCCGGTGGGCGCCGCCGCCATGTGGCAGGCGCTGGGCAGTGGCGATGCCGACGCCATGACCTCGGCCTGGCTACCGACCACCCACGGCCATTATCTGGAGGAAGTGCGGGAGACGGTGGAAGACCTTGGCCCGAATCTCGTCGGCACCCGTATCGGCTTGGTCGTTCCCGAGTATGTGACGATTGACTCCATCGCCGAACTCGACGCCCATGCCGACAAATTTTCCGGCCGCATCATCGGCATCGACCCCGGCGCCGGGATCATGAGTCTCACCGAAAAAGCCGTCGAGGAGTATGGGATCAAAAACCTGCGTCTGGTGGAAGGCAGCGGCGCGACCATGACCGCGGCCCTGTCCGACGAGATCAAGAACAACAACTGGGCGGTGGTCACCGGCTGGACGCCGCACTGGAAATTCGCCCGCTGGGATCTCAAGTATCTGGAAGATCCCCAGGGGATTTACGGCGGCGAAGAGACGATCAACACCATCGTGCGCAAGGGTTTGAAGGAGGAGATGCCCGAGGTCTACGCCCTGCTCGACCATTTCAACTGGACCGCGCCCCAATGCGAGGAACTGATCGCCGCCAACCAGGAAGATGGCGCCGATCCCTACGTCAACGCCAAGTCCTGGGTGGAAAATCATCGTGATCTGGTCAACGGTTGGCTCGGCAAGTAAGGCCGCATAAATGAAGAGGAGGACCCCCGTGTCGACATCTCTACGCCTGCCTTTGCTTCTGTGTTTTTTGGCCTTGATCGCCCTGCCGTTCCCGACCCTGGCCGGGGAGACGGTCCCTATCGAAGAGTTCAACGCTTTAAAGGCCCGGGTCGCCGAACTGGAAGCTCTGCTCCTGCGCGGCCAGGGGGTGATGCCGACGCCCGCTCCCCAGGCCGCCGCCGCGCCGGTCACGGCCGAACAGAAAGCCGAAGCTCCCTCGGAAAGCGAAACCCTTGCCGTCGCCGTGACCGAGAAAGAAGGCGAGACGACGGATCATCTCAAAGTCGGCGGCGCCCTGCGTTTCAACTACACCTACAACGATGATGATCGCTGGCATGAGGACGGCAAGGAGAAAGGGGGGGATTTCAAGTTCGATCTCTTCCGGCTTGACGTCAACGGCTCGTACAGTGATGTGAAACTCTCCGCCCAGTACCGGTTCATGGAGGATCGGCATTTCATTCACCACGGCTGGCTCGGCTACAATTTCAGCGATGAGACCGGCGTACAGCTTGGCCTGACTCAGGTTCCTTTCGGTCTGCTCCCCTATGCCTCGCACAACTTCTGGTTCGGGCTTCCCTACTATCTCGGTTTCGAGGACGACTACGATCTCGGTCTGAAGGCGATTCATCAGAACGGTCCCTGGGATCTGCAACTGGCCTTTTTCAAGAACGCCGACTTCGGCAACGCCTCTGATCTCGACCGCTATTCCTACGACATCGTCAAGGAAAATGATCAGAACAACGAGGAGAGCAACCAGTTTAACGCCCGCCTCGCCTACCGTCTCGACCACGGCGATCTGGGTGATACCGAACTTGGCGTCTCCGGGCAGTGGGGCCAACTCTACAATGGCGACACCGGCCGCAACGGCGACCACTGGGCCGCCGCCGCCCATGTCAACGGCACCTATGGGCCCTTCAACCTGATGCTCGAGGTCATCGAGTACGAGCACAATCCGAAAAATCCCGCTGGAGTCGACGACAAAGTGGTGCGTATGGGCGCCTTCGGCTGGGGGCATGACGTCGCCGCCAAGGGGACGGTCTACGTCGCCGGATTGAGCTACGACGTGCCGGTGAGCTGGGGGCCGGTCAGCAAGCTGACCTTTTATAACGACTACAGCCGCTTGGTGAAGGCCGAAGAAGATTTCGAGGATTCGGAGATCAACACCCTCGGCTGCCTGGTCACCGCCGGTCCCGTCTACACCTACATCGACTTCATCATGGGCAAGAACGCCACCTGGATCGGCAGCATCGGCGAAGACGGCTTCGGTGCCGGGCGCCATCGAGATGAAGGCTGGAACACCAAGTTCAATATCAATGTCGGTTACTATTTCTAGTCGGAAAAATTTGGTCAAAACGGTGCTTCACCGTGGGGGAGGCCCCTGGTGAGTCTCATTATCGCGATCCCCATCGGGGTACTCTGTCTCTACCTTTCCTGGTTGTGCATCGGCAAGAACTCGCGGACCAGCCTGGTTCTCTTTCTGGTCGGTTGCGGTGCGCTGGGCGGCAGCTTTCTGATGATCCTGATCAGTTGGCTCTTCTGGCCCGAATTCACCTCCGCCATGCCCTGAACCGTGGCGCCCCGTTCGATACGGGGCGCCGTTTTTCGCTTCTGTCCATTTCTCCGACCTAGGTTAGAATGAAAGGGCATCCTTGCTTTTCTGACGAGGCCCCATGTTCATCATCCGCCGCTTTTTCGACGAAGTCGCGCCGCGCAACCGCGAGGCGCTGCGCCAGGTCCAGGCTATCCTCCGCGAGCAGTTTCCCGCGCTCAAGCCGGAGGATGTCGACAAAATTCCCGAACTGTTGCGCAATCCCCTCAAGCACCGCTTCCGCTCCATCCTCTATGTCGCCGAAGACAGTCGCGGCACGGTGACCGGCTTCGCCCTCCTCTCCCACGAACCGGAACTGCACTTTGCCTACCTCGACTACATTTCAGCGGCCAAGGCGGCCACCGGCGGCGGTATCGGCGGCGCCCTCTACGAACGGCTGCGCGAGGAAGCGGTGGTGCTCGGTTGCCGGGGGATTTTTTTCGAGTGCCTGCCCGACGATCCGGCCCTGTGCCGCGACCCGGAAACCCTCGCCCAGAACCGGGCCCGACTCAAATTCTACGAGAAGTACGGTGCCCGTCCCATCGTCGGGACCGCCTACGAGACGCCGGTGAAGCCCGGCGACGATAATCCCCCCTATCTCGTTTTCGATAATCTGGGGCAGGAGCGGCCCCTGCCGGCAGCAGAGGCCCGGCGCATCGTTCGTGCCATTCTCGAACGGCGCTATGGCCACCTCTGCTCCCCGGCTTACATCGATATGGTGGTCACATCCTTCCAGGACGATCCGGTGCTTCTGCGTCCGCCCCGCTACCGGCGCAAGACGCCGACGGTGGCCGAGGTTGCGGTGAGCGGCAAGCTGCGGCGCATCCCCCTGGTGGTCAACGATCAGCACTCCATCCACCATGTGCGGGAACGGGGTTACGTCGAGGCGCCGGTGCGCATCGACGCCATCCTCAAAGAACTGACGCCCCTGGGGATGTTCGAGCGGACGGCGCCTGCGGATTATCCCGAGCGGCACATCCGCGCCGTGCATGACGGAGCCTATGTCGATTACTTCAAGAAGGTCTGCGCCAATCTCGGCGGCGACCGTTCCCTCTACCCTTACGTCTTCCCCATTCGCAACCAGGCGCGGCCGCCGAAGGAGTTGGCGGTGCGCGCCGGTTATTACTGCATTGATACCTTCACCCCCATCAACCGCAACGCACAGCTGGCCGCGACCCGGGCCGTGGACTGCGCCCTGACCGCCGCCGACCGGATTCTCGCCGGGCACCGCCTGGCCTATGCCTTGGTGCGCCCGCCCGGACATCATGCCGAAGTGCGGGCTTTCGGCGGTTTTTGCTACTACAACAACGCGGCGGTGGCGGCCCATTATCTGAGCCGTTTCGGGCCGATCGCCATGCTCGATATCGACTATCACCACGGCAACGGCCAGCAGGTGATCTTCTACGGGCGCAAGGATGTGCTGACAGTTTCCCTGCACGGACATCCGAGTTTCGCCTACCCTTATTTCAGTGGTTTCGAGGACGAAAAAGGGGAGGGGGAAGGACTCGGCTTTAACCGCAACTACCCGCTGCCCGAGACGATCGATTTCGATCTGTATCTGAAAACCCTGGACAAGGCGCTGCGCAAGATCCGCATCTTTCAGCCGAGCTATCTGGTGCTTTGCCTGGGGCTGGATACGGCCAAGGGGGATCCCACCGGCACCTGGCCTTTCACCGCTGCGAATTTCGAAGTTTTGGGACGGAGGATCGGCGCTTTGCGCCTGCCGACCCTGGTGGTGCAGGAAGGGGGCTATTATACCCGTCGGCTCGGCGTCAATGCCCGGAACTTTTTCGTGGGGTTATGGTCCGGAGCCTTCCCGCAAGAGAAGGATTCCTGATATACATTAAGCGAATCTTGTGAACGCTGATCCATAACCCTGGGAGTCATCTATGGAATCCTTCAACGCATCGGTCATGAAACTGGTCGGTCTCGCCGGTTTTCTCGAAGAGCAGGGTAATTTCGACGAAAGCCTCAATGAGATGGCGGCGCTGGCGGCCAATCTGCTCGATTCGGAGAACTGCTCGCTGATGCTGTTTCAAGACGAGGGGGAAGATGAGCCGGTCATGCGCATCTACGCCAGTCACGGCTATCTGCCGGCGGCGGCCTACACGGAAAAGGCTCGGCACAAGGAGGGAATCGCCGGGCAGGTGGCGGCCACCGGCCAGGCCCTGCTCATCCCCGATATCGAGCAATCCCCCTTCGCCCCCAAGGCGCGCTGGCCCGAGCGTCGGCACAAGGGCTTTGTCTCGGCGCCGATCTTCATCGGCGGCAAGGTGGTGGGGGTGATCAACGTCAACTCCCCGGCCGATGACCGCACCTATGGCGAAAAAGACCTCTATCAGCTCACCACCGTCGCCCTGGTCGCGGGCAAGTCGATCCAGGTGCGCCAGTTGCAGAATCTGCTGCGCAGCCGCTTCGCTCAACTCGCCGTGCTCAACGAGGCCAACGCCGTGGTCGAGGATGCCGTCGAGGCGGCGCTGAAGAATCCGGCCTTTCTGGCGAAAAGTTTCGGGCGGGCGTTTTACCGGGAACTGCGCAAGGCGGGCTTCAGCAACAACCATATCATCAACGCCGCCACCGAGGTTATCGCCCAGCTCAGCGAACGGGTGGAGAAGCATCGGGCAAGAGGGGAGGAAGAAGGCTGAAGGCTGAAGACTGAAGGCTGAAGGGAGTTGCTCAGTCGTGTTTTTCCAGGCGGCGGAGGACGCTGAGATAGTCGAGGACCCGGGCCGCGCCGAGGACGCTGCCGGCGAGGGGTTGGGGGACGCGGGCGACGGGCAGGTCGATGTGTTGGGCGAGGCGTTCGGCGAATCCCGGCAGGAGGGAGCCGCCTCCGGCCAGAAGGACAGCGCGGTCGAGATGGTCGATGGTGGCGTCCGCAGGGATTTTCCCGATGGCGGCGGCGATGGCGGCGAGCAATTCGTCGAGGGGGGCTTGCAGGGCGGCGGCGATTTCCTCGGCGTCGACGACAGCCTCTTGCGCCGTGCCCTTTCGAGGGTTTCGGCCGCGAATGCGCAGGCTGCGGCAAGGGGCTGTGCCCCCGCAACGGCCCAGGGCTATCTTCATCGCTTCGGCCGTCGGCGGGGCAATGCGCAGCTCGCGCGTGCGCTCCAGGTGGTCGCTGATGGCCTGATCCAGGGCCGCGCCGCCGATGTGCAGGCTGTGCTGATGCTGGATGGCGCCGGCGGCGACCAGTACGACTTCCGTCAGGTCGGCGCCGATATTCACCAGCAACTGTCCCGCCGGTTCGTCGATGGGCAAATCGGCGCCGATGGCGGCGGCCAGGGGCGTGTCGATGAAGTAGACCTCTTGAATCCCCACCCTATGGAAGAGATCCTTGGCCTGTCGCCGCTCCGCCGCCGTGGCTTGGGTGGGCAGGCCCAGCACCGCCCGCCGGTGGCGACCCGGCAGAAAACGCGGCAGCTTGGCGAAGAAGGCTTCGAGCATCGCGGCCGCTGCCGGCGGGTCGGTCACCGCGCCGCCGCGCAGCGGGGCGGTCACGCGCACGCCCCGGGGTTCCCAGCCCCAGAGGGCCTTGGCTTTTTCCCCCACGGCCAGGATTTCTCCCGACGCCGTCAGGGCGATCAGCGAGGGTTCGGCCAAGACCAGCCCCCGGCCCTTGCGCCAGATGCGGGTGAAGGCGCTGCCGAGATCGACGGCGAGGTCGTCGGCAAAGTGATCGAGAATCGGGTCGAGAAAGTGGGACATGGCGCGGCGCTCGGCATGGAAAAACGGGTGAAGGTCAGACGCCGGAAGTCTAGCATCGACAAACGGAATTTTGAAGAGGAATGGGGATCGCCCTTGCCTAATGGGGCAAAGTCTGTATGATGCCGGGTTTTATCCGGTGAAGGGGAGAGCCCCCAGGCCGCGAAAGGAGATAGATATCATGGCCCGAGCCAAAAAGGAAAAACCGATCTACATTACCGAATTCGATCTCGAACGTCTGGAGCGACTGCTGGAACAGACCGGGCGCGGCGCCCGCACCGCCAAGCACTTAGAGGCGCTGGAGGACGAACTGAGCCGGGCCGAAGTGGTCGAGCCCAAGGATATTCCCGCCAACGTCATCACCATGAACTCGCGGGTGCTGCTCAAGGATCTCGACAGCGGCGAGGATACGGAGTACACCCTCTGCTTTCCCGCCGAGGCCAATCCCGCCGAACGCCGGGTCTCCATCCTCGCTCCGGTCGGCACCGCGCTGATCGGCTACCGCACCGGCGACACCATCACCTGGCAAGTCCCCGGCGGCGCCCGCCGCTTCAAGGTCGGCAAGATCCTCTATCAACCCGAGGCGGCGGGGGATTTTCATCGATAGGCGGCGGATTGAAATGGCTGTTTGCAGGGGGTAAAAAATCGATCTCACCACAGAGGGCACAGAGAACACAGAGGAAAAACAAGGAGTTAAGGCTTGATGTTGGAAGGTCGGGGGTGCCTGATTGCTGGGGTTTCGCTTGATTTGATTCTGATTTTGATTTCTCTGTGTCCTCGGTGTTCTCTGTGGTGAAAAATCTGGTTTAGCCTGTAGGATGCGGTGACGAAAGGAACCGCATCTTTTTTTGGGCGGACTCGTAGGGGGTTTGTTCAATGTGGCTCCGCCGGTTTCGGCAGCAGGCTGGTTAGCAGGGCCGCCAGGGCGGTCGAGGCGGCGGAGAGGAGGTAGGCCGGGGCGAAGCCGCCGACCGCCTCGGCGAGCATCCCGGCGCCGGAGGGCCCCAGGGTTTGGCCGATGGCGAAGCAGAAGGTGAGCAGGGAAAAGGCCGCCGCCGCTCGCGACAGACCGAGATAGTCCCCCACCGCCGCCGCCATGATGGTCGGAATGGCGAACATCCCCAGCCCGTACAGCACCACCGAGACGAACATCGCCCAGGGGCCGAAGCCCGATCCGGCCAGGCCGTAGGCCGCCGTTTGCAGGATGAAGACCGCCATTAGCCCCCATTTTCGGCCGATGTGGTCGGAGAGGGCGCCGAAGCTCACCCCGGAAAAGATCGCGAAAAATCCCACCCACGACCAGAAGAGCCCCGCCGTCCCCTCGCCGAAAGCATATTCCTCCACCAACGTCGTGACGATGAAGGTGCCGTAGATCAGATAGGTGGCGCCGAAGATCGCGTAAAGCAGCCCGAGCTGCGCCAGCACCCGCCCCGCCCCCGGCGCTTCGTGGGGTATCAGCTCAGCCTCGCGCGGCGCCTGAATGCGGCCGACCGGCTCCAGGCCGAGATCGGCCGGGTCGTTGCGCAGGAGCAGGCCGACCACCAGGGCCAGCAGCAGAATGAGGCCGCCGAGGATCAGCCAACCGGCGCGCCAGCCGTCGGCGCCCAGCACATCATTGAGGTAGGGGATAAGGAAGCCGGAGAGGATGATGCCGACGCCGTTGCCGGCGACCATCAGCCCCGCCGCCCGCCCGCGTCGTTCGCGGCGGAACCAGTGGGAAACGAGAACCATGATCGGGATATTGGCAAAGCCGCCGCCGACACCGACCAGGGCGTAAAGCCCGACGATGACGACGAAACTGCTGCTTTGGCTGATGCCGAGCAGGGCCAGGGCGATCAAGGCCAGGGCCAGGGAAATGAGCAGACGCGGCATGACCCGGCGCAGCACAAAGGGAACGAGAGCCACCGACAGCAGATAGCCGACGAAGTTGCCGGTGCTGACGAAGCCCATGCGGTCGTAGCCGAAACCGAGATCGGCGCGCATGGCCGGCAGCAGCATGCCGAAAGAAAAGCGCGCCAGCCCGAAACAGCAAAAGAGCGTCAGCGCGCCGCAGAGGGCGATGATCCAGGCATAGTGGAAGGGAAGGGGTCGTTTCATAATCGGCCAATTCCGGGTTCGGGCTGCAAAGGGAGGGCTAAATTAGCATCCCGAAAGGGAATTTGGCCAATGAAAAAAGGCGGCCGGAAAGGCCGCTTTTTTTCATTGGGGGTGTCGACGTCAGCGAATTTGGCGCCAGAAAAATTGTTTCAATCGAGCATCGTCGCCATCGGATAGATCTTCTCCGAAGGCGTTAGGACCTCCACCACCTCCACCACCTCCACCACCTCCACCACCTCCACCACCCTGGGCAATCCCGAGGAGTTTAGGGCCACCGGGGGCTTCTATGATACTCGGAGGGGAGGGGATGCCAGTTCCTACCTCTTTGTCTCGCCCATCTGGGAATCTCCATTCACCGGTCATGTAATCGATGGCGTAAAGCCGAGCATCCCCCATATCCACGTTGCTGGTGCAGGGGTCGGAGGAGCTTTCGGTGTCGGTGCCGGGGGTGTAGGTCGTGAAATAAAGCACCTTGTTATGAAGAAGTGGCGAAGAGACGACTTTTTCCCCCGGTCTCAAGCGAATGAACCAACCCTTTTTTTCCGCCAGAGCCGCCCGGATTTCGGACTTTTCCTCTTCGCTACCGAGTTGAATTCTGTTGTCGGTCACATCGACCAGATCGGCTGGGGTCAGCGTCTTGTACTGGGGCTCAGTGCCGACGTCGGTATTGACCCAGGTGCTGGGGATGGCATAGATCGCATTCACAAAGTCGGTGTCGGTGGGATCTTTCCGGTCGCCGGTGCCGATGTAGAGCATTTCGCCGAAGGCCGCGGCACCTACTTCCGGTGCGTACATGAACTTTTGCCCGAGTTTGATCGTTTGGCCGGCGACCATCAGGGTCGCGGGCAGATCGAAGAGCCGATGTTTTTCCCAGACCCCTGTTTGCTCCTTGTCGCGCAGGGCCAGAATATTCCCTCCCAGATCGCCGGCATAGATGATGTCGTCATGGCCGTCAATGTCCCGGTCGATGGGGCTGGCGTCGAGGATGCTGTGGGTCATGGTCGACCAGAGTGCTCCGTTTACATTCAGACCGGTCACTTCGCCGGTGTCGGGGTCGATGGCGAAAATGGCGCGACCGGCCGTATCCGTCGCGGCGGGGATTCCGTATTGTCCTGATTCTCGGCGTCATAGCCGCCGGTGAGGAGCAGCAGATCATGGGATTCCTCGCCGATCTTCAGTTTGATCTCATGCGGACGGGACCACGACTGCCCCAGGGTCGCGCCAATCGCGTCGATTTCCATTTCGCCGTCGTCATCCCAGTCCAGTTGGTCCAGGTGCGCTTCGTTGATGGCATATTTGTAAACGGGTTGCAGGGGGTTGGTAATGTCGAGGGCATGGTAGTACGGTCCCCCCCGGCGTTCGCCGAAAAAGAGCAGGGTGCTGTCTTCCCGTTCGATGACCGAAACCGAACCGTCGACGAAATAGTCATGACCGTCGTCGAGTAATTTTTTCAGGCGGGAAAGTTGATCGGGGGGAATGAAGGCCCAGAGTTCTTCGCCGGTATCGCCGTCGAAGGCGTGCAGCATGCCGTCATTGGCGCCGACATAGATATACGATTTGCTTCCGTCGTCAGTACCGTCCGCATTGGAATCGAAGGGAATTTTTTGTACGGCCGGTCCCGAATGGACGATGTCGCCCAAGGGCCAGTCCTGGTCTTCGGCGCGAACCGAGGTGATGATGCCGTCACGCAGGGCGGCGCTCACATCGAGCAGCCCCTCGGTGATGAGGGGATTATCCACGCTGAAGCGGTTGTCGGCATGGGTCAGGTTGGTGGAGTTGCCGGTGATGAAGGTATAGAGGTTACGGCTGTCGTTCGTGACCAGTTTCCCACCGGCGCCTCCTTGGTCGACGTTGTAACCGTCAGGAGACGTCGACCACAGGGATTGGGCCGTCGCCTTGAACGTGCCGTTGGCGTTGAGCGCCGGTTGATCGTTGGCGTCGAGAATCTCCCCGGCATCATCCAGTTTAAATGCTTTGAGGTTCCCCTGCCAGCGGCCGCTCTGCTTGGGTTTGAAGAGCCCGAAATAGATCCGGTCGCCGGCGAACATCTGATTGTTGTCACTCGGCGGCACGGTGGGCGCGACAAAGGAGGCGTTGTGCTCTTGAATGCTGTCGAAGGCGTTTTTCAGTTCGTCGGAATTTTGGGCTGTGAAATATTCTCCTCCGGCAACGAGCCGTTGGCGAATTCGAAGGTAACCCGCTCTTCGGCACCTTCTTCGATCTCGCCGCTCAGATCTTTATCGAGGATCAACCGCAACTTGGTGGCCGTCGCTTTTTCAATGCCGTTGAAGTCTTCTTGCTCCATGGGATTCAGCCCCGCCTCACGGAGTATCCGCACCATCTTGTCGATGGTTTCGCGACCGGCGGATTACAGGTCAACCGTCTTGTCCTGATTGGAAAGCGTGTCGCTCAGGTTGATAAAAGACGAAACGACAAGCCAGCCGATGATCCCGACTATCGCCATGACGACAATCAATTCGATCAGGGTGGTCCCTTTTTGGCCCATATGCTTATTCCCGAACCAGCCTCTTGAGTGAAAAATTGTGCGATTCCGACGTCACCGTAATCCAGATATGGTCCGGCTTTTCCGGGTCACTAGGACCGAGGACACGATAGAACTCGCAACTTTCAGGCGCGCATTCATAGGTGCAGACTAGGTCACTTTTCGGGTCGGTGTTCCCAGGGCAGGCGTCGAGATTGATCAGGGTGTCGACCGGGGTGTTCTGCAGGATTTCCAGTTTTTCCTGGGCGAGAAGTCGGGCTTCCGTGATGGTCTGGGATTTGGAGTTGCCGCGAATTGCGGTAATGACCATGGTCAAAATGGCCATGGTCGCAATCGTAAAGATCACCAGGCCGACCAGCAATTCGATGAGGGAATAGCCTTGACCGTTCTTCAAGGGTGAAAATCTTCGATCCACCGGCAACGTTCTTTCGTGAGAAGAGGGAGCGATCGGGGTGGTCTGTGGCCCTAAGTTTCGGCTAATGGCGCAATTTTTATGCCGAGGCTACCCCGCTCGGTGTTCCCGATCGGTTTTGTCCAGGTAGTATTCGTAATCCCCCTCGTAGATCCGCATTTCGCCGTGGTCGATTTCGAAGACCCGGTTGACCAGGCTGCGCAGAAAATGGCGGTCGTGGCTGACCAGAACGACGGTGCCGGTGAAGCCTTGCAGGGCTTCAAGGAGGATTCCCCGGGAGGCGATGTCGAGGTGGTTGGTCGGTTCGTCGAGGATCAGAAAATTGAGCGGACGGCCGAGCAAGGTGGCCAGCACCAACCGGCTCTTTTCGCCGCCGGAGAGCTTGTCGACCCGCTTGTCGACGTCGTCTCCTTGAAAGAGGAAGGCGGCGCAGAGGTTGCGCAGCACGCCGATGTTCACCTGTGGCAGGGCGTCCTGAACGGTCTCGAAGACGGTGCGTTTGGGGTCGAGCAGATCCATGGAATGCTGGCTGAAATAGCCGGGAAAGACGTTGGCGCCGATGGTCACGCCGCCGGTGGTTGGCTCGGTCTGGCCGGCGAGCACTTTCAGGAAGGTTGACTTGCCGGCGCCGTTGACGCCGACCACGGCGATCTTCTCGCCGCGTCGGATCAGCCCCGAGACTCCGCCAAATACCGATTTCTCTCCGCCATTTGGCAGGGGCCAGGTTTTGCTCAAGGCCTCGATCTTGACCACGTCGTCGCCGCTGCGGGGTGGTGCGGCGAATTCGAATTTGATGGTCTTCTGCTCCGGGGGAATCTCGATGCGCTCGATCTTCTCCAGTTTCTTGACCCGCGACTGCACCTGGGCGGCGTGGCTGGCGCGGGCGGCGAAACGGGCGATGAAGTCCTCCTCCTTGGCCAGCATCTCCTGCTGGCGACGGTGGCTGGCCAAAAGCTGCTCGCGGCGGATCTCCCGCTCGCGCAGATAGAAATCGTAGTTGCCGCCGTAGGTGGTGATGGTGCCGCCGCCGACCTCGATAATCCGCGTCACCAGGCGGTTCATGAAATCGCGGTCGTGGCTGGTCATCAGCACCGCCCCCTTGAACTCTTCGGCCAGCCAGTTCTCCAGCCAGACGATGGACTCGACGTCGAGGTGGTTGGTCGGCTCGTCGAGGAGCAGCACGTCGGGGTTGATGGTGAGAATCTTCGCCAGAGCGATGCGCATCTTCCAGCCGCCGCTGAAGCTTTCCACCGGCCGGTCATAGTCGTCAGGGCCGATGCCGAGGCCGGTGAGGACCGCCTGGGCGCGGGCTTCGAGATCGTAACCGCCGCGATGCTCGAACTCTTCCTGGGCCTCGCCGTAGCGCTCCAGCAGGGTGGCGAGGGCGTCGTCCTCCATGGGTTCGGCCATGGCTGCTTCCATCTGCTGGATCTGTTCGCCCAGGTGCATGGTGCGGGCGGAGGCGGCCATAACCTCCTGAAGCGCACTGCGCCCGGCCATGTCGCCGACTTCCTGGGAGAAGTAGCCGATTACGGTTTTCTTGGAGCAGCTGATGTCGCCGCCGTCGAGGTCTTCCTCGCCGGTAATCAGGCGGAAAATGGTCGATTTGCCGGCACCGTTGGTGCCGACCAGGCCGCTGCGACTGCCGGGGAGGATCTGAAAACTGGCGTCCTTGAAGAGGACGTGGGCACCGTGCTGGCGGGTGATGTTGGTCAAGTGGATCATAAAGGAAGCTCCGTCAGGAAAAAAGTCCCGCTCTGTTAGCACAGGGGCAAGCCCGGGCGCAAGGGGTTTTAAAGGCTTTTGGGTCCACGGAAGGCACGGAAAACACGGACAAAAGCAGGAATAGAACCGATAATCACGAAGCCAATCTCGTAAATACTGGAGATTGGATTGTCTTATGGTCTTTTTCCGTGCCTTCCGTGTTTTCCGTGGACATCCAAGGTATTACGGTTTTTTCATCCGTGACATTCGCAAAAATAGAAAATATTTTTATTTTTCTGCCGTATACGCTATCGCGCCCCTTAAATTTTTTTCCCGTTTCGGTTATACTCCGGAAACTTTCATCCACAACCCCTAGCGTAAAAGGAGTCCACATAATGAACGTCGGTATTGTCGGTTGGCGGGGCATGGTCGGTTCGGTCCTCATGCAGCGCATGCAGGAAGAAAACGATTTCGCCGGTATTGAGCCGGTCTTCTTTTCCACTTCCCAGGCGGGCGGGGCTGCGCCCATGGGCGCCGGTACCCTGAAGAGCGCCGATGACATCAATGAGCTGAAGAAACTCGACGTCATTCTCACCTGCCAGGGGGGCGACTATACCAAGGCCGTCCATCCCGAACTGCGCAAGGCCGGCTGGAAGGGCTACTGGATTGACGCCGCTTCCACCCTGCGCATGGAGAAGGACGCGGTCATCATCCTCGATCCGGTCAACCGCAACGTCATCGACAAGGCGCTGAAGAACGGCCAGAAAGATTTCATCGGCGGCAACTGCACCGTCAGCCTGATGCTTATGGCTCTGGGTGGCCTGTTCCGCAATAATCTGGTGGAGTGGATGACCTCCATGACCTACCAGGCCGCCTCCGGCGCCGGTGCCCCCAACATGCGCGAACTGCTGTCACAGATGGGCGCGCTTTACGGCACCGTCGACAAAGAGCTAGCCGACCCCGCTTCGGCGATCCTTGAAATCGACAAGAAGGTTACCGCCGCCCTGCGCGACGGCTCGCTGCCGACGAAAGAATTCGGCTTTCCCCTGGCCGGGAGCCTCCTCCCCTGGATCGATCGCGAGGTCGAGGACGGCCAGAGCCGCGAGGAGTGGAAAGGCTTGGTCGAAACCAACAAGATTCTCGGCACCGAGAAGCCGATTCCCATCGACGGCATCTGCGTCCGCGTCGGCGCCATGCGCTGCCACAGCCAGGCGCTGACCATCAAGCTGACTAAGGACGTGCCCATCGCCGACCTTGAAGCGATGATCGCCAACGACAACGAGTGGGCCGATCTGGTTCCCAACACCAAGGCCGAGAGCCTTGCCAAGCTGACCCCGGCGGCGGTTTCCGGCACCCTCAAGACCCCCGTCGGCCGGGTGCGCAAAATGAAGATGGGTCCCCAGTACCTGTCGGCCTTCACCTGCGGCGACCAGCTGCTGTGGGGTGCCGCCGAGCCGCTACGCCGCATGGTGCGGATCCTTGCCGAGAAATAATCCGGTATCCGGTAGGGGCGAACACAAGGTTCGCCCCTACGTCAAATGAGGGGCCAGGCATTTCAGCCTGGCCTCTGCCTTTTCCTCTTTTTGGCAATGTGGAGGAGAAAGGGGGAATTTGTGAAATTCTCTTTCCGTCCCGTCGGCATCATCCGCTCCTGCTTCAAGGAGAAGTTTGGTATTCCCCGGCAGCCGGGGCTGGTTCACGCCGCCCGCGCCCGTCTCGAACTCCTTCCCCCCTTCAACCGCGCCGAGGCTCTGCGCGGTCTGGAGGAATTCTCCCATCTCTGGCTGCTCTTCGTCTTTCACGCCTGTCCGCATACGCCGACGCAAACGACGGTGCGTCCGCCGCGCCTCGGCGGCAACCGCCGCCTCGGCGTCTTCGCTACCCGCGGCACCCATCGCCCCAACCCCCTCGGCCTGTCGGTGGCGAAACTGCTCGACATCGTCGAAGAGAACGGCCAGTGGCGTCTGGAGCTGCAAGGGGCCGATCTCCTCGACGGCACCCCGGTGCTCGATATCAAACCCTATCTCCCCTACGCCGATGCCCTGCCGGACGCGCGCGGCGGTTTCGCCGACGCGCCCCCCGCGCCGAGTCTGCGCGTCGACTTTACCCCCGAGGCTCTCGACCGCTGTCGCGAATTGGAGGGAGAGCGGCCGGGCTTGCGAGAATTGATCGAGCAGATTCTGCAATACGATCCCCGCCCGGCCTATCGCAAAGATCAGGAAGTCGAGCGGATTTACGGTCTGCGGCTCTTCGATCTGGATGTGCGCTGGCGGGCTGGGGAAGGTTGGGCGCGGGTGGTGGAGCTGGTAGAGGTAGAGGACAAAGCGAACTAAGGTCTAAAACAAACCCCTCTAAATCTCCCTTTATCAGGAGAGATTTAGAGGGGTTTGCTACATACACAAGCATCAATTATCGCTGGGGACCAGGGCGCACATCGAGGCGCCCTGCCGCAGCCTTTTTCCCCTACCAGTTCCGGTTCTTCGGTTCCAGCCTTACCAGCTTATAATCCTGGGTGCCGAGGCCGATCTTTTCGGCATGGTCGAGGGTGACGTGCCAGTCGATGTCGGGGTGGACGCCGCGGAACTTGTCGCCGCCCGGTTCGTGGCCGTTCGCCAGGGCGGTGTCGGGCAATCCTTGGGCGTTGTTGACGAGATCGGCGCAGGCCCGGTCGAGAGCCACCGGGTCGGTGGAGATGAGGATGCCGAGGTCGGGAACGATGGGGGCGTCCGTATGGCCGTAACAGTCGCAGGCGGGGGAAACCTGGGTGACGAAGTTGACGAACAGGGCCTTGCCGGCCTTGCCGTGGAGGGCGCCCTGGGCGTATTCGGCCATCTTCTTCATGACCAGGGGTGCCTTCTCGTTCCACTGGACCTGGATCGCCTTGGCCTCGCAAACGGCGATGCAGCGTCCGCAGCCTGTGCATTTTTCGCCGTCGATGCGGGCTTTGCCGCCGCTGATCAGGATTGCCCCGTGAGCGCAGGCACGCAGGCAGACGCCGCAGCCGGTGCAACGTTGGTCGTTGACTTCCGGCGCGACGGTGGAGTGCTGTTCCATCTTGCCGGTGCGGCTTGAACAGCCCATGCCCAGGTTCTTCAGGGCGCCGCCGAAGCCGGTCTGATCGTGGCATTTGAAGTGGCTGACGGTGATCAGGGCGTCGGCTTCGAGAATCTCCAGCCCGATGTCGACAGTTTTGAACATCTCCCCCTGTACCGGGACGCGCCGCGCCGAGTGGCCGCGCAGGCCGTCGCACATGATCAGCGGGGCGCCGACGACGGCATAGGCGAAACCGTTTTCGATGCCGCAGGTCAGAGCCGAGACGGCTTCCTTGCGTTCGCCGGGGTAGAGGGTACAGGATTCGGTGAGAAAGGGCTTGCCGCCAAGCTGTTTGATCCGGTCGACGATGCGGCGGATGAAGATCGGGCGGATATAGGCATGTCCCCCTTTTTCGCCGAAGTGGATCTTGATGGCGGTGAGCTCGTCGCGGCCGACGATGCGGTCGATACCGGCGGCATCAAGCAGCCGCAGCAACTTGTCGAAGAGATTTTCTTTATGCCCGGCGCGGAGATCGGCCAGATAGACGGTAGCGGACATGGTACTCCTCCTAGGGAATTCGGGGTGAGGCTCGCGGGGGAAAAGCTACCACGGATGGGGGCCGAATTCAAATCGTCGGGGGCATTCAATCCCGGCTCGGGGAGAAGAGGGAAGCCATGCGGGGACGTTCCGGAAGCAGCTGCAGGAGGCTTGCGGGGAGATCCACGAATTCCAGGCCAATCCGCACCAGCCCGTTTTCCTGCTGCTTTTCCACATGCCGGACACGACCGTCGAGCTCACAGGTAACGGGCCAGAAAGGCTGTCTGAAACGGATGCCGAGAACCGCTCCGGCGGCGAGTTGGTCAAAGCTGCACCCGAAAGAGAGGCCGGTGCGGCTGATGTCGAAACTTAGACCCGGCTGGAAGGGTTCTCCCGGTGCCAGGGTGAATTCCACCAACGACAGGCGCCTGTGGCGGATTTCCCGGCGCTGGCCGTTAAGGGGAGGGCTGATGCAGTTGCGCTGTTCCTTGGCCCGGTAGAGTTCCTCATCGGCCAAGGCCAGCAGATCCATGGCCGAAGCGCCATGCGTCGGGTAGACGGCGATGCCGGCACTGATCGTCAGATTGCCGCGGTCCATGAGTTCCTGACCCAGATAGGCGGTCTCTTCGACGGCGGCGCGAATCCGCTCGGCGACGGCGAAGGCATCGTCTTGGCCGGCGCGATGGAGCAACAGGGCGAACTCCTCGCCGCCGTAGCGGCAGGCAAGATCCCCTTGGTGCAGGTTGAACTGAAGGATTTCGGCGGTGCGGCGCAGGGCCTGGTCCCCGGCGAGATGGCCGCAGCGGTCGTTGTACTGCTTGAAATGATCGAGATCGAGGAGAACCACGGCGAAACGGCGATCCCCGGACCCGGTCCGACGGTCGAGCAGGTGTTCGAGATGGGCTTTGTAGTAGGTTTGGTGGTAGAGGCCGGTAAGCCCGTCGGTGATGGAGGCTTGGCGGATGGTTTCCAGATGCCGGCCCTCAACGATGCGCGGATCGTCGATTTCGTTGGTGACGGCGTGCAGATAGTCGAGAAGGGCGGCACGCAGCCGTCCGGAGCGGTTGTTCGCGGGAAAGAGCCGGTCGCGGTGGAGCAAGGCGTGACGCCAATGTTCACGGGCGGCTTTGTGCGGGAAGTTTTTGGAGGTCAGTTGCCGCAGGGCTTCTTGATAGACCTCGTCGCCATGGCAAGTGGCCAGTCGTTCGATACCGGCGACCAGCCTGATATCATCGTTTCCCGATTCCTGAAGTAGTTTGCGGATCAATCCTTCCATGATACCCCCCCCCCGGTTTCATTTCAGACCGGCTGTTTATAGCATTGTTTTTTCAGGAACTCCAGTCGTATCATAGGGAGCCTTCATGATAGGCCACAAACGTGGGGCGAATGGTTTGCGCCCGATGGAGTCAACAACCGACGGGAGGTAAGAATGGTCATGTCCCGATGGAGTCCCTGGCCCGAGCTTCGGGCCATGCAAGAACGTATGGACCGCCTGCTGGAGATGAGCCGGGAACGGAGCGCCGGCGAGCCTTTCACGCAGGAGGGAGGGTGGCAGCCGGCGGCTGATATCTACGAGGATGAGCGAGAGGTCGTCATCAAGCTCGACCTCTCCGAAGTCGAGCAAGAGGATATCGATGTGCGCATTGAGGAGGGGGCCTTGATCGTGCAGGGGGTGCGGCACTTGGAACGGGAAGGGCGCCAGGCTTCTTATCAGCGGATTGAACGGGAGCACGGCCCCTTTCGGCGGGTTTTTACCCTGCCGGCGAGCGTCGACCCCGACCGGGCCGGTGCCCACTGTGATCGGGGCGTACTGAAGATCGTGCTGCCGAAAAAACCGGACGCCCAGCCCCGCCAGATCGAAATCAGCGTTGCCTGATTCCTGCCATCAGCCCCCGCACCGACACCGCGATGCGGTTCCTGCGTCACCGCATCCTACATGGTTGAGTTTTCCGTCGTCTCGTCGTCGCCGAGCAGACGGTCGAAGATGGCCCGGATCTTTTCCGTCACCTGGCGGTATTCCTCCAGAAAAACCTCATCCGGCCGTCGGGGGCGCTCGGGGTAGCCGAGGCGGCGGGCGAGTTTGAGCAGATAGGCGCGGTCGCCGGAGAGGTCGTTGATCGACTGGTCGTGAACCAGGCGCAGGCGGTTTTCCAGGCGGCGCAGGAATTTGTAGCCGCTCTCCAAAGCGACGCGATCCGCAAGGGCGAGAATGCCTTCTCCTTCCAGGGCGGCCAGCGCTTGCAGGGTATTGCCGACCTGTACCTTCGGGTGGGCGGCGCCGTGGAGAATCTGCAGGTATTGGACGATGAATTCGACATCCACCATCCCCCCGCGTCCGGTCTTGATGTTGAAATGACCGGCCCTTTCTTTGGCGATCTCACTTTCCATGCGCGCCCGCAACCGGCGTATTTCGGTTTGCAGTTCGGTTGGCACCGGGCGCAGGTAGACGATCTCGCGGTTGATCTCCGCAATCTGTTTTGCCAGGGGCTGGGGGCCGAGGACGACCCGCGCCTTGGTCAGGGCCTGGCGCTCCCAAGGGGCCGCTGATAACTCGTGGTAGCGCCGGTAGGCGGCCAGGCTCGTCACCAGCGGTCCCTGGTTCCCCGAAGGACGCAGCCGGGTGTCGATCTGGTAGACGGAGCCCTCCCGGGTCATCAGGGTCAGCACCGAGATGATCCGTTGCGCCAGTCGGGCGAAGTATTCGGGATTGGTCTGTCTCTTGAAACGGTCGGGTTCGGTCCCCTCGACCGGCCGGGTTTCCCCCTCCCCCTCGTAGATGAAGATGATGTCCAAATCCGAGTGATAGTTCAGCTCCATCCCCCCCAACTTGCCCATGCCGACGATGGCGAAACCCGCTTCCTCGCCGCTGTCCTTGCAAAAGGGGAGGCCGAAGCGCGGGATCAGCTCTTCCCGGGCGATGACCGTCGCCTGCTTCAGGCAGGCATCGGCGAGATAGGAGAGCTGCGAGGTCAACCCTCCCTGCGGCGTCTTGCCGTGGGTGTCGCTCATGGCCAGGCGTAAAAATTCCTCGTTGCGGAAGCGCCGCAGCACTTCGAGCTTCTCTTCGTAATTGTCCGCTTCGGCGAGGAGCGCGGAAAGATCCCTTTCCATCGTTTCACGATTCTTGTAGGCTCGGCCGTGACCTCCCGAAACCAGGGAATCGAGAATTTCCGGATGCTGGATGAAAATCCGCGAGAGGAACTGGCTAGTGCTGAAGAGGGAGATGAGGATGGCGATGATCTCGCGATTCTCCGCTAGCAGGGCGTAGAAGGTGCCCCGCGCTCTTCGTACCGCCGTGGTCATGAAGCGGTCGAGGTTGAGCAGGGCCATTTCCGGTTCGGGGGAGTCGAGCACCGCCTGCATCAGCAGGGGCGCAATCCGCTCAAGCTGGCGTCGGGCACGGCGGGTGAGATGCGAGTGGGGCGGCCCGTCGCGGAGGGTGAGCAGAGTCTCATAGGCGGCGTCGGGATTTTTGAAACCCTTCTCTTCCAGAAGATCTTTGACCAAATCGACGTCGGCCGCAGGATCGAAAAGGAAGTTCACCTCCGGGCGGAGTTCTTCGCGGCTCTCCGCCTCGCTGGTGTAGAAGAGGTCGCGGTAGATCGCTTCGACGCCCCCGCGATGCTTCTCCAGATCGCGGGCGAAGGCGGCATGGTCGGGAAAGCCGCAGCGGCGGGCCAGGGCGCGGCGTTCGGCCTCGCTAGCAGGAAGATTGTGGGTCTGGCGCTCCTGCACCACCTGAATGCGGTGCTCGGCGGTGCGCAGGAAGATGTAGGCCTCGCGCAGGGTCGCGCGCACATTAGCACTGATCAGTCCTTCTTTGTGCAGGCGGTCGAGAGCGCGCAGAGAGTTTTTTTCCCGCAGGGCGGGTTTGCGCCCGGAATGGATCAGCTGCAGGGCCTGGATGAAAAACTCGATCTCGCGGATCCCTCCCCGGCCGAGTTTGAGATTGGTTTCCGCTTCCTGCTTGCGGGCCAGGCTCTGGTCGATCTTCTGCTTCATCCCCTTGATGTCCTCGACCATGCCGTAGTCGAGGTAGCGGCGGAAGACGAAGGGCTCCAGGCTTTTCAGCAACCGCTCGCCGAGGGGGATGGAACCGGCTACCGGCCGCGCTTTGATCAGCGCCGCCCGTTCCCAGCTCTGCCCCCAGCTTTCGTAGTAAACCTCGGCGCTGCGCAGGGAGTTGGCCATATCGCCGCTGTTCCCTTCCGGGCGCAGGCGCAGATCGACGCGAAAGACGAAGCCGTCTTCCGTCGGTTGGCTGATGGCCTTGGTGATCAGCTCGGCCAGTTTGCAGAAGTAGGGATGGAGGTGGATGCGATTCTTGACCGCGCCGGTGGGATCGGGGACGCCGCTGCTTAAGCCCCGTTCCGAGGAGTAGAAGTAGATGAGATCGATATCCGAGGAAAAGTTGAGCTCGCACCCGCCGAATTTGCCCATGCCGAGGATGATGAATTCCGCCTCGGTTCCCGGTACGCCGGTTCTGTCGTCAAGGATCGGCGCGCCGTATTCGGCCCGCAACAACACCGTACAGACCTCGAAGGCCCGTTGCAGGGTGGCGGTGGCCAGAGCCGAGAGCTCGGCGGTGACCTCCACCAGGTCGGCCAGTCCCCCCAAGTCGCGGGCGCCGATGCGGAGGATTTCCCGGGACTTGTAGCGGCGCAGCCCTTTCTGCAGTTCGGCGAAGGGGGCTGTTTCCGGAATCCGCTCGCGCAGTTCGGCGAGCATCGCCGTTTCGTCCTTGCTCCGGCGGATTTCCCCGGCGGAAAAGAGCTCCTGGAAATAAGAGGGCGTGCGGCAGAGGATGCCGGTGAGGAAGGGGGAAGCGCCGAGCACGGTGAGCAGCAGACGACGATCCTCCGGTGCGTTCAGCACCGCCGTCAGACCTTCGCGGGGCAGGTTGTTGCCCAGGCGTTCCAGGCTGTTCAGGGCCAGGTCGGGATCGGCGGCGGTGCGGGCATCTTCCGTCAGGGTTGCGAGCAGCGTCGTATCCCCCAGCAACTCGTGCAGCAGCTCCAGGTTGGTCGCGGTCTTCTCCGGCTCGGTGAAACCGAGTTCCCGCGCCAGTTCCCGGCGGGCGTCCGGCCGTCCGGTGAGGGCCCGGCTAAGGCGTTCGGCGAGAGCCGCCACGGTCATCAGCGCACCCGGGCCATGAGGGTCTTGAGCCCTTCGCCGTAGTCGCCGCAGGCGATTCCCCATTCGGTGATGATGGCGGTAATGAGCCGGGCCGGAGTCACGTCAAAAGAGGGATTGCGCACCGCCACGCCTTCGGGGGCGATTCGTTTGTCGCCGCAGTGGGTCACCTCGCAGGCGTCCCGCTCCTCGATGGGGATGGCGCTGCCGTTGGCCAGGCTCATATCGATGGTCGAAGTCGGCGCGGCGACGTAGAAGGGCAGGCCGTGCTCCTTGGCCAGCACCGCCACGGTGTAGGTGCCGATTTTGTTGGCGGTATCGCCGTTGGCGGCGATGCGGTCGGCACCGACGATGACGCAGTCGATCTCGCCTTTGCTCATCAGGTAGCCGGCCATGTTGTCGCAGATCAGGGTGACCGGAATGTTATCTTTCTGCAATTCCCAGGCGGTCAGCCGCGCGCCTTGCAAAAAGGGGCGGGTTTCGTCGGCCAGCACCGAAATGTTCTTGCCCGCCGCCCGGGCGGCGCGAAGCACGCCGAGGGCGGTGCCGTAGCCGCCGGTGGCCAGCGCCCCGGCATTGCAGTGGGTGAGGACGTGGGCCCCGTCGGGAATCAGTTCCTGACCGTGGCGTCCCAGGGCCATATTGACCCGGATGTCCTCGTCGGCGATGGACATCGCCTCATATTCCAGGGTGACCTTGATGTCTTCTACCGGATAGGAGCTGCTGGCCCTAGCGAAGTTTTTCATCCGTTCCAGCGCCCAGCTGAGATTGACCGCAGTCGGCCGGGTCGCCGCCAGGGTCGCGCAGACCTTTTCGAAGCGGGCGAAGAAGCGGTCGAAATCGTCCTCGTCGATATCGCGGGCGCCGAACCAGGCACCGAAGGCCGCCGCCACGCCGATGGCCGGCGCCCCGCGCACGACCATGGTCCGAATCGCCTCGGCGATTCCCTGATAGTCGAAATAATCCCGCCAGACCTCGTCGGTCGGCAGCAGGCGCTGGTCAATCATCCGGCAGACGCCGTCATGGTATTCGATGGGTTTTATGGCCATGGAGTTTCTCCGAAATCGATGATTGGTTATCAGTGATTGGCAAAGGTGAAAACCAATCACCATTCACTTATTTATTATTTTTCCGGCAATGGATAAAACCGCCGACCTTCCCGACGGATTTTTTCCTTCAGCGGAATTTCCCCCAGTTTGTCCCAGTGCAGCAGGTCGAGTTTGAAGGCCAGGGGCAGGTCGTCGATTTCGTTCCAGAGCTGGGAGAAGTCTCTGTCGCTCAGGGTCGGGGCGACGACCGCCAGATCGAAGTCGGACCAGGGTTTGTCGGTCCCCTTGGCGCGGGAGCCGAAGATGAGCACCTGTTCGATCTGGGGATAGCGCCGGAAGATCTCCGCCATGTCGGCATAGTGCCGTTCGGCCAGACCGAAAATCAGGCGTTCGTCTGCCATGTCCGGCACTTCTCGGCCAGTTGCCGAAAAAGGACGATCCCCGTGCCGACAATGAAGTCGTAGACGTCGTCGGCCAGTTTTTCATGATAGGTGTGGCTGGTGAGATTGCGCATCTTCTGCATGTCGGTCCAGAGATTGCCGTTCTCGATCAGTCCGGCCTGCAACGCCTCCTGCACCGTTTCACGCGGGGTCCGTACCGGCAACCCTTCCGCTTCGAGCTTCAGCTTCATCATCTTCCAGCCCAGCTCATGGGTGAATTCGAAGCGCTGAATCACCGAATCGCGGACGAATTCATCCTTGGGCAGGGCCGCCGCTTTTTCCAGTTGCGCCAGCGCCTTGAGGTAGTCGCCGATGCGTTCCCGCAGCCGAGTCTCGTCCATGGATATTCTCCGGCATGTTGGTTGTAGGGGCGAGCCTTGTGTTCGCCCAGGGCGATGACAAACATCGCCCCTACGGTTATCCCGCCAGCTTCTTCTTCAACAGTTCGTTCACCGCCGCCGGGTTGGCCTTGCCTTGGCTGGCTTTCATCACTTGGCCGACGAAGAAGCCGAAGACTTTTTCTTTGCCGCCCCGGTATTCCTCGACCTGGCCGGGGTTGGCGGCGATGATCTGGTCGATGACGGCCTCAATGGCCCCGGTGTCGGTGACCTGTTTAAGGCCCTGCTCGTCGATGATGGCGTCGGCGCTTTTGCCGCTTTTCCACATGGCGTCGAAGACGGTCTTGGCGATCTTGCCGGAGATGGTGTTGTCGTCGATGCGTTTAAGCATCCCGACCAGTGCCTCGGGGGAGACGGGGGCGTTAGCAATGGAAATTCCCTCGTCGTTGAGGCGGCGCTGGACCTCGCCCATCACCCAGTTGGCGCAGGCCTTGCCGTCGTCGTGGAGGCGCACGCAAGCGTCGAAGTAATCGCCCATGGCCCGCTCGGCGGTGAGCACCTCGGCATCATAGCGCGACAGGCCGTACTCGCGGACGAAGCGCTCCTGCTTGGCTTCCGGCAGCTCCGGCAACTCCTGGCGGGCGCTCTCGATCCACTCGGGAGAGACGACGATGGGTACCAGGTCGGGATCGGGGAAGTAGCGGTAGTCGTGGGCTTCTTCCTTGCCGCGCATGGAGCGGGTCGTGCCGGCGTTGGCGTCGAAAAGACGGGTTTCCTGCACCACTTTGCCGCCCTCCTCGATCACCTCGATCTGCCGCTCGATCTCATACTCAATGGCCTGCTTGATGAAGCGGAAGGAGTTGATGTTTTTCAGTTCGGCGCGGGTACCGAGTTTCTCTTGCCCCCAGGGGCGAATGGAGACGTTGGCGTCGCAACGGAAGGAGCCCTGCTCCAGGTTGCCGTCACAGACGCCGAGATAGACCACGATCTGATGCAGCTTTTTTAGATAGGCGATGGCCTCGTCGGAAGAGCGCATGTCCGGTTCGGAGACGATTTCCAAGAGCGGCGTGCAGGCGCGGTTGAGGTCGACGAAGGAGGCGCCGGCGGTTTCCGGGGTGTCGCCGTGGATCAGCTTGCCGGCGTCCTCTTCCATGTGGATGCGGGTGATGCCGATGGTCTTGCGGCCGCCGTCCTCGGTTTCGATCTCCAAATGCCCGTGCTCGCAGATCGGCAACTCGAACTGGCTGATCTGATAACCCTTGGGCAGGTCGGGATAGAAGTAGTTCTTACGCGCCATAACCGAGCGGGGGGCGATGGTGCAATGGGTGGCCAGGCCGGTGCGGATGGCGTATTCCACCACCTGCTTGTTGAGCACCGGCAGGGCGCCGGGCAGGCCCAGGCAAACCGGGCAGGTCTGGGAGTTGGGCGCCTGCCCGAATTCGGTCGGACAGCCGCAGAAAATCTTGGTCTTGGTGGTCAACTGGACGTGGACTTCCAGTCCGATGACGACTTCATATTTGGATTTCATGCTCGATCCTCGATTCAATCTATCGCAGTAGGGGCGAATTTTGTATTCGCCCTTGATCGTTTTATCCCGGACGGAAAACGGGCGAACACGAGGTTCGCCCCTACGACATCCTTCAGATTTTCGGCGCCTGTTTGTGCCAGTCCGTCGCCTGTTCAAAGGCATAAGCCGCCTGCAAAATGGTCTCTTCGCCGAAAGGGCGGCCGATCAGTTGCAGGCCGATGGGCAACCCGGCAGAGGACAATCCGCAGGGGAGGCTGAGGGCGCAGGTACCGGCGAGGTTGACCGGGATGGTGAAGATGTCCGACAGGTACATCTGCAGGGGGTCGGCGGTCTTCTCGCCGATCTTGAAGGCCGCCGTCGGCGCCACCGGGGTGAGGAGTACGTCGACCTGGTTGAAAGCGTCGAGGAAGTCCTGGCGGATCAGGGTGCGCACCTTCTGCGCCTTGAGGTAATAGGCGTCGTAATAACCCGAGGAGAGGGCGTAGGTGCCGAGCATGATGCGTCGTTTGACTTCGGCGCCGAAGCCGGCGGCGCGGCTCTTCATGTACATGTCGATGAGACCCTGGCCCTCGTCGATGCGCAGGCCGAAGCGCACGCCGTCGTAGCGGGAGAGGTTGCTCGACGCTTCGGCGGTGGCGACGAGATAGTAACAGGCCACGGCGTAGGCGGTGTGGGGGAGGGAAACCTCGACGAACTCCGCTCCCAGTTCGCGGCAGACGCGAATTGCATCATCCACGGCCCGGCGCACCTCAGGGTCGAGGCCGTCGATGAAATATTCCTTGGGCAGGCCGATCTTCATCCCCTTGATTCCCTGCCGGAGATTTTTGCGGTAATCGGGAACCGCCCGGTTGACCGAGGTCGAGTCGGCGCGGTCGTGACCGGCGACGGCGCCGAGGAGAATGGCGCAGTCTTCCACGTCGCGGGTCACCGGCCCGACCTGGTCAAGGGACGAGGCATAGGCGATCACCCCGTAGCGGGAGACCCGGCCGTAGGTCGGCTTGAGTCCGACCACGCCGCAGTGGGAGGCGGGCTGGCGGATCGAACCGCCGGTGTCGGTACCGAGGGCCGCCACCGTTTGCAGGGCCGCGACCGAAGCCGCGCTGCCGCCGGAGGAGCCGCCGGCGACGCAGTCGAGATTCCAGGGGTTGCGCACCGGCCCGAAAGCGCTGGTTTCGTTCGAACTGCCCATGGCGAACTCGTCCATATTCAGCTTGCCGAGAATGACCGCCCCCTGTTCCTTGAGCTTGCGCACGGCGGTGCCGTCGTAGGGGGGGATGAAGTTGTCGAGGATTTTCGAGGCGCAGGTGGTGCGAACTCCCGCAGTGACGAAGATATCCTTGAGGGCCAGGGGGATGCCGGTCAACACGCCGAACTTGCGCTCGCCGCATTCGCTGGCGAGCAGCTTGTCCGCCTCGGCGGCGGCCTGGCGGGCGCTGTCGCCGGTGACGGTGATGAAGGTGTTGAGTTGCGGGTTACTGGCTTCGATGCGGGCGAGAAAGGCCTCGGTCATCTCCAGCGCGGTGATTTCGCGCCGGAGCAGCCGCTGATGCAGGCCGTGGATAGTAAGATCCGTCAGTTCCATGCGGGTTGACTCCAATAAATGATGGCGTTGCAAAAACTCACCAACGGCTGCGTTGCCGCCATCGTCTAGCCGCTTCGACGTACGTCAGTACGCTTCATTGCTCGACCATGGCGCGCCTGGCATTGGGCGCTTTTTGCTTAGCCATCCAACGGGATGCTTTTCGCTAAAGCATCGGTAGTGATTACGGGCGCCGGCGGGAGGCTTTTCCCCTCACGCCTCACTCCTAACAAATTTACTCGATAACCTTGGGCACCCGGAAACAGCCGTTGTCGGCGTCCGGCGCGTTGCTCAGCGCCTTTTCGGCGCCGAGGGGGGGCGCGACCTGGTCGGGACGGAAGGCGTTTTCCATGGGAACAGCGTGGGCCGTGGGGAGGATGCCCTCGGTGTTCAGTTCGTTGAGCTGGTCGACATAGCCGAGAATGGCGTCCAGTTGACCGGTGAGGGCCTCCAGTTCGCTCTCCTCCAGGGCCAGCCGGGAGAGGCGGGCGACCTGCTCGACCTCAAGACGGGTGATTTTCATGGCATGACCTCAATCTCTGAAATGGCTGAAACAGGGCCGGACGATAGCACGGAAACGGCGGATTTTTCAACTTTTAAGGCCGGCGACTTGACACGGCCTCCTGGTCTTCGAGCCAATGCCGGGGGGGGACGAGGTTGCAATCGGTGCCCTTGGCGGGTATTATTCCTTCAGTCGCCATCCCGGCGGCACGTTAATCCGAACTCGAACACAGGAGACGGCAATGAAAAGATTGATCGTTTTGCTTTTGGCTTCGACCCTGGCAGCGGCGGGCTGCGCCGCGCCTCAGACCAAGACCGGCAAGGGCGCCCTGATCGGTACCGGCGTCGGCGCGGCGGCGGGGGCCGGTCTCGGCCAGGCGATCGGCGGGAATACTGAAGGAACCCTCATCGGTGCCGGCATCGGCGCCTTGGTCGGCGGCCTGGCCGGCGGCTCCATCGGTCGCTATATGGACAACCAGGAAACGGCCATGCGCGAGCAGTTGGCCTACACCGAAAGCGCCAGCGTGCAGCGCCAGGCGGAAACCATCGCCGTCACCTTCAAGTCGGATGTGCTCTTCGACGTCGGCTCCTCGGTGATCAAGCCGGGCGGCATGACCGAGCTTAACCGGGTGGCGCAGGTGCTCAATCAATATCCGCAGACCACCATCCTCATCGCCGGGCATACCGACAGCAGCGGCGCTGAGGACATGAACCAGCGCCTTTCCGAGCAGCGCGCCATGGCGGTGAAGAACACCCTGGTGTCCCAGGGCGTCGACGGCATGCGTATGAACACCCTCGGTTTCGGTGAGACCAAGCCCATCGCCGACAACAACACCGAAGCCGGCAAGCAGCTGAACCGCCGGGTCGAAATCACCATCACCCCCACCCAAGGGGCCGGAGCCGCCCAGGGCTAAGTCCCGGGCACTTTCCGCGATCACGAAAAAAACCCGCCTTGCCGATGACCGGAAGGCGGGTTTTTTTCGTGATGAAGGGATGAACCGCTACTCGTCCTTCTTCTCCTCGACCTCCCTCTTTTTTCCCTCGGCATCATCATCCTTCATCCCCTGCTTGAAGTTGCGCAGCCCCTTGCCGAGCGCGCTGCCGACCTGGGGCAGTTTGCCGGCGCCGAAAACAATCAGGACGAGGATGAGAATGATGATCAGCTCTTGCGTGCCTAATCCGAACATGGCCTGGTCTCCTTTGTTGCGTGGATGGGGGAAGGATACATCGGGATGCCGTCATTGTCGAAGGAAAATCAGGCATTGGCCCGCCCCGGCGGCAGGCGCAGCACGAGCACTTCCGCTTCTTCCCCGGGGGATGACGGCGCAGCCCTCCTCGCGCAGGCGGGCGGCGAGCAGGTGTTGGTTGGCGTTGACGATCCGGCCTGGTTCCGGCGTCTCGCCCAGTTCCACCAGTTCGTCGCCGGTGGAAAGGAGCGCCACTCGGGGAGCGGGGCAGGCGAAAAGCGGCTCCAGACCTTCCGGAGTCCCGGGCAGAATGACGTCGTATCCGGCGCGCCGTTCCAGCAGGGAGCGGATCAGTCCTTCGTCGATAAAGGCCTCATCCTGAAGAGTCTGGATCGGTTTCCACAGCTTTTCGGCGGTGGAGTTTCTCCCGAAATCGCCCTGCCGACAGAGGCTGATTTAGGGGTGGAAGTTGACGACGAAAAAGACTAAGATTCAGGCTTTTGAAAGAACGATACGCCCATCTTAATCCATACACAGGGAGGTTTTACGTTTCATGAGCAACGAAGGCAACAAGGTCATCTATTCGATGATCCGGGTCAGCAAGTTTTATGACAAAAAACCGGTTCTCAAGGATATTTCCCTTTCTTATTTTTACGGCGCCAAAATCGGCGTTTTAGGTCTGAACGGTTCGGGCAAAAGTTCGCTGCTGCGTATTCTCGCCGGGGTCGACAAGGAGTTTAACGGCGAGACGATCCTCTCCCCCGGCTACACCGTCGGTTATCTGGAGCAGGAACCGCTGGTCAACGAGGAGCGCACGGTGCGGGAGGTGGTTGAGGAGGGGGTCCAGGAGACCGTCGATCTGCTTAAAGAGTTTGAGGAGATCAACCTCAAATTTGCCGAGCCGATGGACGACGACGCCATGAACAAGCTCGTCGAGCGCCAGGGGGAGGTTCAGGAGCGCCTTGACAACCTCGATGCCTGGGATCTCGACAGCCGCCTGGAGATGGCCATGGATGCCCTGCGCTGTCCGCCCGCCGACACTCCGGTCAAAATCTTGTCCGGGGGCGAGAAGCGCCGCGTCGCCCTCTGCCGACTGCTGTTGCAGAAGCCGGACATCCTGCTTCTCGACGAGCCGACCAACCATCTCGACGCCGAAAGCGTCGCCTGGCTGGAACATCATCTGCAACGTTACGCCGGGACCATCATCGCCGTGACCCACGATCGTTACTTCCTCGACAACGTTGCCGGCTGGATTCTCGAGCTGGATCGCGGCGAGGGCATTCCCTGGAAGGGAAACTACTCTTCCTGGCTGGAGCAGAAGGAAGAGCGCCTGCGCCGTGAGGAAAAGTCCGAGTCGAATCGGCAGAAGACCCTGGAGCGGGAGCTGGAGTGGATCCGCATGTCCCCCAAGGGGCGCCACGCCAAGAGTCAGGCGCGCATCACCGCCTACGAGAAACTTCTCGGCCAGGAAGCGGAGAAGCGCGAAAAAGATCTCGAACTCTATATTCCGCCGGGACCGCGCCTAGGCGATGTGGTCATCGAGGCGAAGGATGTGAGCAAGGCCTACGGCGACCGGCTCTTGGTTGAAGGGCTGAATTTCCAGCTGCCCCCGGGCGGGATCGTCGGTGTCATCGGACCCAACGGCGCCGGCAAGTCGACCCTGTTTCGAATGATCTGCGGCCAGGAGCAGCCTGACGCCGGCACCATCCGCATCGGCGATACGGTGCAGCTGGCCTATGTCGACCAGAGCCGCACCCTCGATTCGGAGAAGTCGATCTGGGAAGAGATCACCGGCGGGCAGGAACAGCTCCAGCTCGGCAAGCAGCTGATCAATTCCCGCGCCTACGTCTCCCGTTTCAACTTTTCCGGCACCGAGCAGCAGAAAAAGGTCGGCACTCTCTCCGGCGGTCAGCGCAACCGGGTGCATCTGGCCAAGATGCTGAAAGAAGGGGCCAACGTGCTCCTGCTCGACGAGCCGACCAACGACCTCGACGTCAACACCATGCGGGCGCTGGAGGAGGCGCTGGAAAATTTCGGCGGCTGTGCTGTGGTCATCAGCCACGATCGCTGGTTCCTCGACCGCCTGGCTACCCACATCCTCGCCTTCGAGGGGGAGAGCAAGGCGGTCTGGTTCGAGGGGAACTACTCCGAATACGAGGCGGATCGCAAGAAGCGCCTCGGCGCTGCCGCCGATCAGCCGCACCGCATCAAGTACCGGCATTTGACCCGCTGACTCCGTCCTCTGCCCGCTTCGCTGGACAAACGAACAACAAAGGCGAACCGAAAGGTTCGCCTTTGTTGTGTTGGGAGGGTGGGAACTCTCAGACCGCCGTGGTCGGCGGCACGAAGACCCGTTGCGCCAGTTCCTCATCGAGGCGCAGCAGGCCGTTGCCATCGCTGCCGATTCGTTCGAGCTTGCGTACGATGAGGGAGAAGCCGGCCTCTTCCTCGACCTGCTCGGTGACGAACCACTGCAGGAAGATCTGCGCCGCGTGGTTGCCTTCTTCCTTGGCCAAGTCCATGAGTTTGTTGATGCGGTCGGTGACGAAGTTTTCGTGTTTAAGGCTGTACCGGAAGGCGTCGAGAGGCGATTCGTAGATGTTTTTCGGCGCTTCGAAGCCCCGGAAGTCGGTACGGCCGGCGGTGTCGGCGATGAAGTTGTAGAACTTCTCGCCGTGGGTCATCTCTTCCAAGGCCTGCACCCGCATCCAGGAAGCAATGCCGGGGAGATCTTCGGACTGGAAGTAGCCGGCGATGGCCATGTACAGATAGGCGGAGAAAAACTCGTTCTTCATCTGCTCGTTGAGGGCGTCCTGAAGTTTCGGGCTGAGCATGGCGGGCTCCTTGGGTTCGGGATAGATGACTATTTTTATCTTCATTTAAGTTTATAGCAGAATTTCCAGGAATGTCCAGAGGGAGAAGGCAAAGCGCGTCGGCGTCGGGAATAAAAAAACGGGATCCGTTGCCGGATCCCGTCAGGAATGTTCGTGAAGGTCAATCGCCTACATCGTGTCGTTGTCGAAGATGATCTTGCGTAGCCCGTCCACGGCGGTATTGCCTTGGTTGATCTCTTCGGTGAAGGGGTTGCGGTAGGTGTAGGTGATGTAGGTGCAGTCACAGTCCGAAGGGAGGAAGGCGTCTTGAATCAAGAACTTCTTGCCGTCCGCTTTGCGGGTAACTTCGATGGTGCCCGAACTGATGTCGTTGCCGAACATGCTGTAGTTGATGTCGGGACTGTCGAAGAAGACGATCTGCGAAACCGTTTCCAGAGGGATGTCAATGGCGGTTCCGTTCAGCCAGCCTTTGATGACCGGGCGCCCCTGGATCTGGAAGAAACCGATTTCTTGGCCGTCAATGGTCACGAATTTTCCGGGACGGGACTCCCCACCAAAAACAAGGCCTGCCTGAAGTACGAAAAACAGGATCGGGATGGCGAAAAGGCTGATCCGTATGCGGACGTTCATTGCAGAGGTCTCCTTGGGTGTGGATTTACATATGTAAAGTTGAAATCGGCAGCCGCTGATGGGGCGCTCCGGTGGGGGTGGGGCGCAAAACCAGCCTACTTGGTAACAGCTTTGGAAGAAAAAAGCAATGGTTTTTACGGGTAAGGGTTGCGATTCAAACCCCTTGACGCCGATTTAATCATTGCCGTGGTCGGGTTTGGGTGGTGAGGGTGTTTTTTTCCCTTCGCCTGTGCTAAAGTTCCCGCGTCACCTGGTTTTTTCTCGTTTCTTCAGCGCTGAAGAGGTTTTCGTGATTATCCGTTCCACCGCCTTCATCAAGAGCGCCACCCACCCCGGCAACTACCCTGAGGAGGAACGCCCCGAAGTGGCTTTCGCCGGGCGCAGCAATGTGGGCAAGAGTACCCTGATCAATACCCTGGTCAATCGTCGCGGCCTAGTGCGCACCTCCTCGACGCCGGGTCGCACCCAACTGCTCAATTTTTTCGACATCAACGGCGAATTTTCCCTGGTCGATCTCCCCGGTTACGGCTTTGCCAAGGTTCCCCTGGCGGTAAAGAAGGCCTGGGGGCCGATGGTGCGGACCTATCTGGAACGACGGGAGCAGCTTCGGGGGGTGGTCGTGCTCTTCGATATCCGCCGTGTTCCTCGGGAAGAGGATCTCGATCTGCTCGACTGGCTTGAAGAATTTGAGGTTCCGACCATTCCGGTCATCACCAAGATCGACAAGGTCAGCCGCAACCGGCGCGCCGCCCAGATAGGGCCGATCCTCGAAACCACCGGCCTGCCCCTGGACGCTTTCACCCTCTTTTCCGCTCTGAGCAAAGAGGGGCGGGAGGAAATCTGGGAACGGATTGAGGAGGCGCTCCATGCCCCGCGCAAGGCCGAAACCGTCGCCGCGAAGGTGGTTGAAGGGAACGAGCAATGAAGCGCTGGTGGGAAGAGTTTCGCATGGCTGGCGGGTTCCTGACCGTCTTTCCGGTGGCCGACAATCTTTCTGGTGATGCCGAGCGCCTGGGGCGCGGCATGGCTTTCTGGCCCGCCGTCGGCCTGCTCATGGGGCTGGGGCTGGTGGCTATGGATCAGGCCCTGACGCCGATTATCCCCCGGGCGGTGGTCGACAGCCTGCTGGTGCTGACCATGATCGCCATTACCGGCGCTGTGCATCTTGACGGCATCGCCGATCTCTGCGACGGTCTGGCCGGCGGCAAGGACCGCGAGGGGACGTTGCGCATCATGAAGGAGAGTCGGGTCGGCCCGGTGGGGGTCAGCGGCTTGGTCATGGTGCTGCTGCTCAAGTACGTCATCCTGCATAACGTGCCGTTTCAGCTCAAGGCTCCGGCCCTGATCTTCATGCCCATGGCCGGGCGCTGGATCCAGGTGCTGCTCGCTGCTTACAGCAGCTACATCCCTTCCGGCGGCGGGACCGGCGGTACGTTTGTCGAACATGTCGGCGGGCGCGAGTTCGCCATCGCCTCGGCGACCTTCGCCATCGCGACGCTGATCCTCTTCGGTCTGAAGGGGCTGGCGCTACTGCTGGTCTTCGGCCTTGTCGGCCTTGCTCTGCTCAGGTATTTCCACTATCGGCTGGGCGGTGTTACCGGTGACGTTCTGGGCGCAGGGAACGAAGTCATGGAGATCTTCGCCCTGCTTTTGGTTCATTTGCTCCGGCACGCGTGAAAAACGGCATGGAACCTACCCCGACCCGCATCCATCTTATCCGTCACGGCCAAGTCGAAGGTTTCGAGGAGAAGCGTTACAACGGCCAGGGGGATGTGCCGTTGACCGCCGCAGGACGGACCCAGTACCGGGCGCTGCTCCCCCGCCTGGGAAAGGTGCCGCTGCGCGCCGTCTACAGCAGCGATCTGAGCCGCTGCCGGCAGGGGGCGGAGCTGCTTGCCGCGCCCCACGACCTCATCCCGACGGCGCTCGCCGAATTGCGCGAACTGCATATCGGCGAATGGGAAGGGCTGACCTGGAAGGAACTGCAGGAACGCTATCCGCGAGAGTGGCAGGCGCGTCTCGCCGACATCGTTCATTACCGGGTTCCGGGAGGGGAAACCCTTCTCGAACTCGCGGGGCGTCTGCGTCCCGCCCTGCGTCGCATCCTCGATCGGCATCCCGGCGAAGAAGTGCTGGTGGTGGGGCACGGCGGCGTCAACCGGGTCATCCTGCTCGACGCCATCGGCGCCCCCCTCGACCGACTTTTCCATATCGAACAGAACTACGGCTGTCACAACATCATCGACTATTATCCCGACGGCGTCGCCGTAGTGAAGCTGTTGAACGGATAGGTTGGGGTGGTTGACCATGAGTCGGACCGGTTGTCCTCAAGCGCTTTTCGAATCCCATGCTCCTTGGGACCGTTTTCCCGCGTCGTATCGCTTCATCGGGTTGGAGCAGGTGATCTTGGCGCGAACAGCGGACGCGGTCATGCCGGTGCTGACGGCGGTGGAGGAGGCGGTGATGCAAGGGTTCCACGCCGCCGGTTTTGTCTCTTACGAGGCCGCCTCAGGAATCAATCCGACACTTCCGGGGCGGGAGCCGGTTGCCGGCTTGCCGCTGGCCTGGTTCGGGATATTTCGGGAGCGGATTGAGGGGGATGGGTACGGAGGCGCGGATTGGGTCGATTCCTTCGCATCCGTCGATGGCGAAAGAGTCCTTTCGGTCGCCGCCGATTGCTACACGGCGGCCGTCGCCGCCATCCATGCAGCGATCGCCCGGGGGGAGAGCTATCAGGTCAACTACACCTTGCGGCAGCGTTTTCGTGTCGCGGGCGACCCCTTCGCGCTCTACCGGCAACTGGCCGCGGCCCAACGGGCGCCTTTCTGCTCTTGGCTCGACACTGGCGACCGGCGCATCCTCTCGGCTTCGCCGGAACTTTTTTTCGCCCGCCGGGGGCCCGATATCCTCATGCGTCCCATGAAAGGGACCGCCCCGCGCGCGCCGGAGGCGGCGGCTGACCGCGCGGTGGCCAGAACCCTGCAGGAAAGTGTCAAGGAACGGGCTGAAAATCTGATGATCGTCGATCTGGTGCGCAACGACCTTGGCACCATCGCCGAAACCGGATCGGTGCGGGTCGAATCCCTGTTCGACGGCGAGCGCTATCCGACGGTACACCATCTGACCTCGACGGTCGCCGCCCGGCTCAAGTCGGGGACGACATTGCCTGACCTCTTCGCCGCTCTCTTCCCTTGCGGCTCGGTGACGGGGGCGCCAAAACGGCGCACGATGGAGCTGATCGCCGAGTTGGAGCCCGAGCCGCGCGGGGTTTACTGCGGCGCCATCGGCTTTGTCTCGCCGGGGGAGGAAGCGGTCTTTTCGGTGGCGATCCGCACCCTCGTGGTCGATGGGGAAGGCCAGGCCGAACTCGGCCTGGGCAGCGGCATCACCTGGGATGCCCGGGCAGAAGCCGAGTACGCCGAGTGTCTGGCAAAGGGGCGCTTCATTGACTTGTCGCCCCGGGAGTTTCGCCTGATCGAGGCGCTGCTCTGTCGCGACGGCGGTTATCCCTTGCTGGATCGCCATCTCGCGCGTCTTTCCGCCTCGGCCGACTACTTCGGCTTCCGTTGCGATCTGGCGGCGTCACGCGCGGCCTTGGATGCAGCGGGCCGGAGTTTGCGGGGCAAACACAAGGTTCGCCTGTTGCTGGCCCGTGATGGTCGGCTCGGTATTACGAGCGAGCCCTTGGGACCGGATCGGTCTTCTCCTTTACGGGTGGCAATGGCTGAGGTCCCGGTTGACTCGCGGGACTGTATGCGCTACCACAAGACCGAGCGCCGCGAACCACTTGACGACGCCCGGCGCCGTCACCCCGAGGCGGACGAGGTGCTCTTCGTCAACGAACGCGGCGAGCTGACCGAAGGGAGCTATCACAACTTGGTGGTGCGGCTGGATGGACGGCTTCTCACTCCGGCTCTGGCCTGCGGTCTGCTTCCCGGCGTCCTTCGCGCGGAACTGCTGGAGCGGGAGGTCATCGCCGAAACGGTGCTGACGCCCCAGGACCTCCGCCGCGCCGATAGCCTGTGGCTAATCAACAGCGTGCGCAGTTGGCGTTTTGCTTTTCTCGTGTCCTGATCCGGTCCCTTCGCGCAGGTCAAACGTTCACGACTCTCCCGGCCGTTCGGAGAAATGAATTTGTCTTGAAAACCGCCATTCTCCTGCTTGGTCACGGTTCCCGGGCCGCCGGGGCCAACGATGCTCTCTACGCTGTCGCCGCTCTGGTCAAAGACGATACGGGCGCCGCGATTGTCGAGGTCGCCTTTCTCGCCCCCCACCTCACCAGCATTCAGGAAGGAATTGACCGTTGTGTCGCGCAGGGTGCGGCGCGTGTCCTGCTTTATCCCTACTTTCTCTATGCCGGCGCCCATGTGCTCAAGGATCTTCCCGATGAGATCGCGCAGGCGCGCAGGCGCCATCCCGGACTGGAGATGATTCTGGGGCAGCCGCTGGGCGTTCACCGCAAGCTGGCCGAGATCGTGCGTGAGCGGATTGACGCATCTTTGCAGGAGGCCGGCTGGAGTCTCTGAACGGGCGCCTCCGTCGGTCTTGACGACGCCTCGGCGAAAACGCTAAACTTGATGGCATCGCAAAAAGCGCCATCCAACAATATGCTTTTTGCGAAAGTATTAAGGTTCACCGGTAGGCGCAATAATGTCTATGAAAAGAATGGTCTTTGCCCCCACGGACTCCAACCCGGGGCAACGGGTTCGCCATCATCTGGGGATTCCCCCGGTTTTCGAGAGGAGCGGGACAGCATGAACAAGATTTACGTCATCGGTGCCGGCGTCGAAGGGCATGAGGGTTTCAGCCGTCGCTCCCTGGAACTGATCTCCCAAGCTTCTCTACTCTGCGGCGGTGAGCGGCATCTGCGCCTCTTCCCCGATTTCGCCGGGGAAAAGCTGGTGATCGACGGCAACCTCGCGCATCTGGTCGAACGGCTCAATGCCCGCAAGGGTCCGGCGGTGGTTCTCTCCTCCGGCGACCCGCTCTTCTTCGGCATCGGCCGCATTTTGCTGCGCAATTTCAACCGTGACGAACTGGAGTTCGTTCCCAACGTCAGCTCGGTGCAGTACGCTTTCGCCAAGATCAAGGAGCCCTGGGACGACGCGGTCTTCGTTTCGATCCAAGGCCGGGGAATCAGAGGGGCGGTGGATCGCATCGTCGCCAACGACAAGGCCGCCGTCCTCACCGACGAGGTCAACACCCCGGCAGCCATCGCTGCCGAACTCATCGAGCGCGGTCGCGACGGCTATACCGCCTGGCTTTGTGAAAATCTCGGCGGCGTCGACGAACGCATCCGCAATCTTTCCCTTCCCGACCTGCTGCGGGTTTCCTCCTCCCCCCTCAATGTACTCATTCTCATCAAGGAATATGAAGGGGAGGGGGACGATTACATGCCGACCCTCGGCATCCCCGACGAGGAATTCGCCAGCATCAAGAAACACATTACCCGGGAAGAAGTCCGGGTTGTGGCCCTGGCTAAGCTCAAACTGCGCCACGACATGTGCCTGTGGGACGTGGGTGCCGGCAGCGGTTCGGTGAGCATCGAGGCCGACCATCTGCTTCCCAACGGCCGTATCTTCGCCATGGAGCGCAATGAACAGAGTCTTGCCTTCATTAAGCAGAACCTCAACAAGTTTCACACCCGCCATATCACTCTGGTCGCCGGCGAAGCCCCGGACTGCTTCGAGGATCTGCCCGATCCCGACCGGGTCTTCATCGGCGGCTCGGGGGGCAATCTCTTCCGCATCCTCGAAGCGGTCGATGCCCGACTCCCCGCCGAAGGGCGCATCGTCATCAACGCCATTACCCTCGAAACCCTCACCGCCGCCACTGAATTCTTCGAGAACGCAGGCTATCAGGTCGAAGTGACCACCATCAACGTCGCCCGCACCCGGCCACTGACCGAGTACAAGATGTTCGAGGCTTACAACCCGGTCTACATTATCGTCGGCGAAAAGGGCTGAGGCACTGACCCCCCCTCCCAGATCATCCTGTCAAGGAGAGGGGTGAGGGACCGGGGCAATCTCGCACCAGGAATTGTTTCTCACGAATTCGGGAGTCTGAATTGAGTCTCGCTATGGTCGCTATCACGGATGCGGGGGCGCGGCTGGCCCGGCAAATCGCCGCCAGGACCGGTGATTGCGTCTTTTATCTTCCGGAACGGCTGTGGGAGGGGGATGGCGGACACTATTTCGAGATGCCTCTGGCGGAGTTGCTGCCGGAACTTTTCAGGCGCCATCGGGAACTGCTCTGCATCCTTCCCGCCGGGGTCGTGGTGCGCTTGCTCGCTCCCCATCTGCGGGGCAACTCCCTTGATCCGGCGGTGGTGGTGATGGACGAGGCGGGCAATTTCGCCGTCAGTCTCCTGGCCGGCCGCCTCGGCGGGGCCAACGAATTGGCGCGGAAAATGGCGGGGATCACCGGTGGGCGGGCGGTCATTACCACTGCGCCCGGTGTCGACGGTCAGACCTCCTGGGACCAAGCGGCTCGGCAGACGGCTCTGGTGGTGGAACCGCCGGCCAATCTGCGGGATCTCAACGATAAGCTGGCGCGCGGCGAGAAGATCGCCTTGGTCGACCGGCGGGGCCGCATCGCCCATCATTTCATCGAGACGCCCGGTGTGGAACGCGCGGAGACTTTTAGCGCCGCTCTGAACAGCGGTGCGGCGGGGATGGTCTTTGTCACCCATCGCCTGGTTCCCAATCTCGATCGGCTGCCCAATCTGCTCTTGCTGCGCCCCCGGGATCTGGTGCTGGGCATCGGTTGCGAGCCGGGTGTCTCGGCCGGGGAGTTCGAGCGGGCGGTGGCCTGGGAGTTGGAGCGGGCTTTTCTGGCGCTGGCGAGCGTGGCCTGTATCGCCAGCGCCGCCGACCGGGTCGAAGAGCCGGGGCTGCGCGACTTCGCCCGGCGTTTCGATCTGCCCGTCGAGGGGCATGAAACCCCCGCTTTGGCAGCCGGGGAGGGCGACTGCGAAGGGGCCGCGATTCTCTCCTCGCGGGGCGGGCGACTGCTGGTGGCGAAAAAGAAGCATGGCCGCATCGTCTTGGCGATCGCTCTGAAAAACGACTCAAACGGGGAGTGAACTCGCCATGGACTGGCTGATTCCGGCGGCTTTCGCCCTCGATCTGCTGCTGGGCGATCCGCCCATGCCTCATCCGGTGATGCTGGTCGGTGCCGTCATCAACCGTCTCGAAATTCTCTTCGCCAGTTTCTTCGATAACCGTCGCCTGGCCGGGGCGCTGCTGGCCGCTCTGACCCTGCTGGTGACCGGGGGGCTCGCTTGGGCCCTGTTGCGCTTGGCGGCGGAGATCCATCCCTTGGCCGCCCTGATCGTCGGCATCTGGTTGGCCTACACGACTCTCGCTTTGCGCGCCCTGCATCGGGAAAGCCGCGAGGTGGTGCGTTGTCTCGAAGGGAAGCGGCCGGCCGAGGCCCGGCGCGCCCTGGCGCTGATTGTCGGACGGGAGACCGCGACCCTCGACGAAGAAGGCATCCTGCGGGCTTGCATCGAAACGGTGGCGGAAAACACCTCGTCCGGGGTGGTCGCCCCACTCTTCTACCTGGCCGTCGGAGGGCCGGTTTTGGCTCTGCTCTACAAGGCGGCAGGCACCCTCGATTCCATGGTCGGTTATCGCGACGACGGTTACCGCGAGCTCGGCTGGGCCTCGGCCCGCCTCGACGACCTGTTCAATCTGCTTCCGGCGCGCTTGACTGGAATGCTGATGGTTCTGGCTGCGCCTTTGGCCGGGCTTAGGATTCGTGGAGCCTGGCGCATCATGCTGCGAGACGCGCGCAGACATGCCAGTCCCAATGCCGGTTTTCCCGAAGCGGCCATGGCCGGTGCCCTGGGCGTGCGGCTGGGCGGAGCGGCTGTCTACTTCGGTATCCGGGTTGAAAAGGCAACGCTGGGGGACGACGCCCATCCGGTTTCGGTGGCCGACTACCACGCCGCCGTGCGGCTGATGTATCTCACCTCCCTGCTTGCTCTCGGGTTGGCGGTGTGGCTGGTAGCGGCGGCGGGATAGACCAGAACATTTTTCTTTCCCCCCTTGCGCCGGAAACTCGGCTTTCCCGGATTATTTCAATGACCAGGAACTTCCCCGGGAGAGGGGCCATGGATCAACTTACCCTGATAGAACGCTTCCGCGAGAACGAAGAGTTGGCCCGCAAGTTTCACGAGGTGGAGAGTAGCATTCTTTCAGTCCTCAATTTCCGGGATTTCTTCGAGCATTTGCTCCTCGATATCGGTGAGATCTTCGCCATCCCCCAAGTCTGGTTCAGCCTCCTCGACGACGTGGATCTCTCTCGTCTGATCCGCCATTCGGCGACGAGCAAGCTGCTGCGCGAGCGGATCAAGGTCGTCGACCGCGAGACCTTCGCGCAGCTTCTTCCCGACACCGAGCGACCGCTGCTGGTCAACGAGGGTCTGCATCGCTACCTGCGCCTGCTTCCCGCTTCGGGGCTCCAGGCGCTCGGTTCCCTGGCCTTGGTGCCGGTTACTTTGGACGGTGAGGTGGTCGGCAGCCTCAATCTGGCCGACCGTTCCGTTTCCCGCTACGCCCCGGGGTTGAACACGGTGCTGGTGGAACGGCTGGCGCTCAAGGTTTCCCTTTGTCTTTCCAACGTCACCGCCCATGAAAAGCTGCAGAAGGTCGCCCATTACGATCCCCTCACCGAGCTCCTCAACCGGCGGGCGATGGAGAGCATTCTGCAGCGGGAGTTCGACCGGGCCCGCCGTTATGCCCGCCCCCTTTCCCTGGTCTTCATCGATCTCGACGACTTCAAGCGCGTCAACGATACTTACGGACACGATTGTGGCGATCTGCTGCTCAAACACTTGGCGGCGGGATTGAGCCGTCTCTGTCGTGCCTCGGATGTGGTTACCCGCTTCGCCGGCGACGAGTTCGTGCTCATTCTCCCCGAAACGGGCAGGGAGCGGGCGGAAAAGCTGATGGTGCGGATTCTTGGCGACCTGGCGCGACATCCCCTCTTGGTCGACAGAGAGCCGATCAGGATAACCGCCAGTTACGGGATCGCCTCCAGCGAGAACGACGCCATCGGCGATACCGCCGCTTTGCTCAAAGTCGCCGATCAGCAGCTCTATGCCTCCAAGGAGGCGCGCAAACAGGAAGATCTCGATGTCTAACCGCGCCGCGCTGCCTTGGAGTGACGGCACCCGGCCGCTGATGCTGGCGCCGATGCAGGGCCTGACCAACCGCGCACTGCGCGCCGAGTTTGCCGCCTGGGTGTGCCCGGATGTTCTTTTTACCGAGTTCGTGCGGGTTCACGGCGCCTCGGTCAAGCGTCGCGTTTCCGCCGCCGATCGCCGGGAGATTGCCGCCACGGAAGGAGGCATCCCCCTGGTGACCCAACTCATCGGCCACGGCGTCGACGCGCTGACGGCGGCGGCGCGCGAGGCACAGGCGGCGGGGGCGGTCCACATCAACTTCAATATGGGCTGTCCCTACGGGCGGACCACCTCGGGCTTGACCGGTGGCAACATGCTGCGTCGTCCCGATCTGCTCTGTGATCTGCTGCCGGCTCTGCGCGCGGCTGTCGCCGGCGGTTTCTCCGTCAAGTTGCGCGCCGGTTATGACGATCCCCGGCAGATCTTCTCGTTACTTCCGCTTTTCGAGAAGTCCGAGGTCGATTTCCTCATTCTCCATCCCCGCACCGTCAAGCAGGAATACGCCGGAGAGGCCGATCATGCCCTCACCGCCGAAGTGGTACGCGCCACCACCCTGCCGGTCATTGCCAACGGCGACATCCGCTCCGCCGAGGGGGGCTTGCGGGTGCTGGGGGCGACCGGTGCCGCCGGGCTGATGCTCGGGCGCGGGGCGATCGCCGACCCGCTCCTTTTTGAACGGCTGCGGGGGCGGGCGTCGGCAACGCCGAGCCGGTCCGAGCGTTCCGCGATGCTGCGCCGATATCTGCGCGGATTGCATGGCCGCTACCGGGAGCTTTTCTGCGGTGATACCCAGGTGCTGGCCAAGCTCAAGGCGGTGCTCTGCGCCATGGACGATCCCGATTTTACTATGGCGGTACGCGACCTGAAGCGGGCTGCGACCTTGCCGCGTTTTCTCGCACTGGTGGAGAGGCTGGGCTGAGGATGGAGACCCCGAGACTTGATCCGGCGCATCTGCTCGAACTGGCGCGGGCGCGCATGCCTTACGGCAAATACCAGGGTCGGCGGCTGATCGATCTGCCCGAGCCCTACGTCGTCTGGCTCGCCGGTCAGGGGTTCCCCCCGGGGAAGCTCGGACGTCAGCTGCAAGAGGTGCACGAAATCAAGGTTAACGGGTTGGAGTATCTCTTCGCCCCTTGGCGGGGGAGAGAGGAGTGAGGAGGGCGCGATGAATCTTGCGGGGATGATCGTTGAAACAGTCAAAGCGTTCTGTGCTGAATCGCCGGCGAATTCCCTGACCGGTGACGGTGGGGAGGCGGTTTGGGGGTTGCCGCTGGTCGGGGCAATTGATGAAAGGGGATACGACAAGGTCAAATGTCACGCCTATATCCGCGAAGTTACGGCGATTCACGCCCGAACTCTGCTCGGCGCCGAAGTCACCCCCTGCGGCCTCTGTCAAGTGGGTATCCCTTGCGAGGAACGGATTCCGCCGGGGGTGGCGGGAGTTTGACGGGGGGCAAAAAACGATAGCCAAGAGGCATGCAAAAAAAGCCGGTCACTTCCGTCAGGGAGGGCCGGTTTTTACGTTGTTTGGCGGTTCAGATCGGCGGTGGGGTCGTCGGTGACGACCTGGCCTTCGTGCAGGGCATTGGCGCTGGCGGATTTATGTCGCTCCCCAAAGGGGTAAGGAGCGATCAGGGCAAACCCGCGCCGGTGGTGGTTGTCACCAGCTTGCCGTGGATGACTCCCTTGGTGCCGATCAGCTCGTCGGCCAGGCGCTTGACTTCCCGGGCTGGTCCCCGGACCACCACCACCTCCAGGCAGTTGTGGGCGTCGAGGTGGACATGGAGGGCCGAGACGATGGCGTCGTGGTGGTTGTGCTGGTGCTCGGTGAGTTTGTCGGAGAGGTCGCGGGTATGGTGGTTGTAGACCAAGGTGACGGTCCCCACTGTTTCCCCCTCCCCCCGCGCCCACTGTTCTTCGATCAGGGCGTTGCGGATCAGGTCGCGGATCGCCTCCGAGCGGTTGCTGTAACCCTTCTCCGTGATCAGTTCATCAAAACGCTTGAGCAGACGTTCATCGATGGAAATGCCGAAACGGGTCAGGTTACTCATGGATCCTCCGGGGCGGGCAGGTTTTTGCCTGTGTAGCACGCTCGCCCGAACGGGTCAAGGGGATAGCGTCCGGGGGCCGGGCGGCACCTGCCGGCGGGACTTTCATCCACAGTTTTGTCCACGGGATATTCACAATATGTTGTGGCCTGCGAGAAAATTTTCGCCAATATATGGGGTTTTTGTCCTTGACTGGAACGGCGCCTGTGCTAAGGTTCTTCCGTTGTTTGAATACGGTTGGGAGGGTGGAAAAATGGTGAAATTCATTCGCAAACGGGACGGTCGTCTGGTTTCCTTCGAGGAAGAGAAGATCGTCGGCGCGATTCAGAAAGCGGTGCGCGCCGTAGGCGGCAGCGACATGGACAAGGCCGGGCGCATCGCCCGTCAGGTCGTCGGCATTCTTGAGGTGCTCTACAAGGATGGCCAAGTGCCGACGGTGGAGAACGTCCAGGATCTGGTGGAAAAGATCCTCATCGAAAACGGCCACGCCAAGGTGGCCAAGAACTATATCCTTTATCGCAAGCAGCGCGAGGCCCTGCGCAAAACTCGGGAGTTCATGCGCGAGTCCATCGCCTCGATCGATTCCTACCTCACTCAGGAGGACTGGCGGGTCAATGAAAACGCCAACATGGGTTATTCGCTGCAAGGGCTCAACAACCACATCGCCGCCAACATCACCAGCAACTACTGGCTCAACAAAATCTATCCCGCCCCCATCGCCGATGCCCATCGCCAGGGAGATTTTCATCTCCACGACCTGGGGATGCTCTCGGTCTATTGCTGCGGCTGGGATCTCAAGGATCTGCTCCTGAAAGGTTTCACCGGCGCCTACGGCAAGGTGCAGAGCGCCCCGGCCGCCCACTTCCGCACCGCCCTCGGCCAGGCCGTGAATTTCTTCTATACCCTGCAAGGGGAGGCCGCCGGAGCCCAAGCCTTCTCCAACTTCGATACCCTGCTCGCCCCTTTCATCCGCTATGACAAGCTTGGGTACGCCGAGGTCCACCAGGCGATGCAGGAGTTCATCTTCAATATGAACGTGCCGACCCGGGTCGGCTTCCAGACGCCGTTCACCAACATCACCTTGGACATGAGCCCGCCGAAAAACATGGCGAACGAGGCGGTGATCATCGGCGGCAAGCTGATGGACGCCGTTTACGGCGACTTCCAAGAAGAGATGGATCTTTTCAATCGCGCCTTCTGCGATGTGATGATGGCTGGGGACAACTCGGGGCGGATCTTCTCCTTCCCCATTCCCACCTACAACATCACCGCCGGTTTCGACTGGGAGAGCCCCCGTTTCCGGCCGATCTGGGAGATGACCGCCAAGTACGGCATCCCCTACTTCAGCAATTTCATCAATTCGGACATGGATCCGGAGGACGCGCGCTCCATGTGCTGCCGCCTGCGTCTCGACAACCGCGAGTTGCGTCGGCGCGGGGGCGGGCTCTTCGGCTCGAACCCGCTGACCGGCTCCATCGGCGTCGTCACCATCAACCTGCCCCGCGCCGCCTACTTGGCCGAGAGCGAGCAGTCCTTTTTCGACCGCATTGCCGAGTTCATGCGCCTGGCCCAGGAGTCCCTGGAAATCAAGCGCAAGCAGCTGGAACGTTTCACCGCGGACGGGCTCTATCCCTACAGTCGTTTCTATCTTGAGGGGATCCGTGAGCGCAGCGGCAACTTTTGGGACAATCACTTCTCTACCATCGGCCTGATCGGCATGAACGAGGCTTGCCTCAATCTCGTCGGCAGCGGCATCGATACCTCCGAAGGGAAGAATCTGGCAATTCGCACCCTGCAATTTATGCGCAGTCTGCTTGAAGCCTATCAGGAAGAGACCGGGCATCTCTACAATCTGGAGGCGACCCCTGCCGAGGGGACGAGTTTCCGTCTCGCCCAGCGGGATCGGGCCATGTTCCCCGACATCATCACCGCCGGCGAGGACGAGCCCTACTACACCAATTCGACTCAGCTGCCGGTGGGTTGTACCGACGACATCTTCCAGGCCCTGACCCACCAGGACAGTCTGCAAACCCTGTACACGGGCGGCACGGTCTTTCACGGTTTTCTCGGCGAACGCATCGATGACTGGCGCGGCGCGCGGCTGCTGGTGAAACGCATCGCCGAGAATTTCCGTCTGCCCTACTTCACTATCAGCCCGACATTCACCATTTGCCCGGTACATGGCTACATCGCCGGTGAGCATTTCGAATGTCCGCATCATCAGGCGGCGTGACCACTCTGTATCTATCATCCGAGGAGAAAGCGAATGAACGAAAAATGTACTGAAAAGACTGAGGTTTATTCCCGCGTCTGCGGTTTTTTCCGGCCGGTGCAGCAGTGGAATCGGGGGAAGAAGGAGGAATTCAAGGAGCGCACCGAGTTCGTTATTGCCCCGGCGCCGGCGCGGGACTGAGGTTACGGTATCCATCCTCCGTTTTCAGGGATGGGAGCGATCCCGTTCTTTTACTGGCGGAACTTTCATGAAAATCAAAGGTTTTCAGGGCACCAGCCTGCTTGACTTCCCGGGACGGATCGCCTCGCTGATCTTTTTCGGCGGCTGCAATCTGAGTTGCCCCTTCTGTCATAATTCGACCCTGGTGCTCGATCCCGAGCAGTATCCCGACTATCCCCTGGAAGATCTTCTTGCCGAGTTGTGCGAGCGGCGAAATTTTATCGACGGGGTTGTGGTCTCCGGCGGCGAACCGACCCTCGACCGGGATCTGCCGCTGCTGTTGCGCGAGGTCAAGGCGTTGGGACTGGAGGTCAAGCTCGACAGCAACGGCCTCGCTCCCGCCGTGCTGGAGCGGCTTCTTGCCGAAGGTTTGGTCGATTACCTCGCCCTCGACCTGAAAACCGCTCCGGAACGCTATGGAGAACTCCACCGCGCACCAGTCGACCCCGACGCCTTGCGCCGCTCCATCTCGGTGCTTCTTGCTTCCACCGTTCCCTACGAAATCCGTACCACCTGCGTGCCGAAACTGGTGGAGGAGCCCGATTTCTCCCCTATGGGAAAGGCGATCGTCGGCGCCCGCCACTGGGTGCTTCAGCAATATATCCCCCGCTATGCTCTGGCCGAGGAGTGGCGTGCCATCAGGCCGCATTCGCCGGAACGTCTCGCGGAATTCGCCCGCGTCGCCGAGGGCTATGTGGAGCGGGTTTCCCTGCGCGGTCTCTGATCCGGCGAAAAAACCCGAAAAGGCAAACGACAAAAACCACGACCTGTTCGGCCGTGGTTTTTTTTACCGGAAGAAGAAATCCTCGCGGGTCAGGGTTTCCCCCGAGCCCACAAGCGAACAAGATTTTTTTCGGAGGCCCTGTGGCGTTTTACGGGAATGAAAACTTTTCGGATGGCAGGATGTGGTTCCGCTCGTCACCACCTCCTTGCTTTTTTCAGTAGGACTTCATCTTTACAGTCGCAAAAAGCTCTTCAAGCGCGCGTGCGAGCGACGATCTTGGCTCGCGGGACCGCCACCCGCAACCCGGTGAGACGCAGAGCGCCTCCTTGCCAGGCGGTTTCCTCCAGGTGGAGAAAGGCCAGAACGTCCGGGGGCGGCGAGCTCTTCAGGTAGGCGTCGGCGAGGCGGGCGACGATGCGGTCGAACCCGGCCCGCGAGGAGCCGTGGGCAAAGGTGCGGCCGGGAAACCGGCGGATGTCGCCGTCACAGGCTGCGGAGATATGGTAGAGTTCGTGGATGATGGTGGCCAGCTTTTCGGCGAAGGAGAGGCGGAGAAAGCGGGGGACGAAGACGGTGATCAGATAATGGATTTCCCGGCCGCCGTGGTTGAGGGTCGGCATCCGGTAGGTTTCCCGCCAGGGGCCCCGGCGCCGGGTCAGTTCCCGCTCGCCGCCGGCGAAGCGCAAAGGGGCGATGCGGGCAAGCATGCCGTGCCGTCCCTCGGCGCGGGAGCGGGCGACGGCGAATAGCACCCGCGCCGAGTCGATGTGGGACAGTTCGGGCAGGGTTTCGGTCAGATGGCGGCAAAGAGTCTCCAGGTTCGCCGAGAGGTCGAGGATCAACGCTCTTCCCACTTGTGGCAGATCAGGCAGCGGGAGGGGGATTTGTGGTTCTGGTCGTCGGGCAGGGGAGCGGGGCCGCCGCTATAATGGCATTCGCTGCAAAACTTTTCGGCCGCTATCTTGCCGTCGCTCTGGACCACGGCCAGGTATTGCTTGTGATTGTCGTCATAGGGAACACGGGCGGTCTTGATGTCGCCGGAGATGGCGTAAAAAATGCCGAAGACCGCGGCGACAATGACGACAAAGAGCAGATCACGTTTTTTCAGGGACATGCGTACCTCGTGTGGAGCAGGGCCGCTGAGCGGCCGGTAGATGATAATGATGAGGAGGAGGAGGGGGGGGGCGGCACGGTATCGGTGCGACGCGCCTATTCTCCCCGGATGAAAAGAAAGTAGATGGCGGCGAAGACGATGGCGGCGCCGACCAGGATGAAAACCGCCAGCGGTTGGGTACCGAGCTCGCCGGCGGTTGCCCCCTTGCTCAGGGTATGCACCACCAGGCCGGCCATGCCGGCAACGGTTAAGAGAGTGACGAGCAGCACCCGCCAGCGCATGATCAGGGCGGTAATGGTCAGCAGGGCGATGCCGCCGAGCAGCCAGGGGTTGTGCAGCAGGTTGTTCAGGTCGACTTCGCGCAGTGCGGCGATCACCCGACCCGTTTCAAACTGCTGCAGAAATTCGAGAAAAGAGGAAAAATCCATGGCAACTCCGCGGATTCCTCCGGAATCCGACTTCTCCTATATATTTGCTGAACGATAACAGGTTTCGCCGGTAAAGGTAAAGTGCAAAAACCCCTCGTATCCTTGACTTTCCCGGGGCGCTTCACTACTATCGACCCCTATTTTAATTTTCGTGGAAAGAAGATTCGCGCCTTGTCCGAACGTGCTATCGGGGTTTTCGATTCTGGGGTGGGCGGTCTGACCGTCCTCAAGGAAATGCTGCGCCTGCTCCCTGGCGAGGAACTGGTCTATCTCGGGGATACCGCCCGTGTCCCCTACGGCAGCAAGAGCCCGGCGACGGTTCTGCGCTACGCCCTGGAAGCGGCGGCTTTTCTCGTCGAACAGCGGGTCAAGATGCTGGTGGTGGCCTGCAATACCGCTTCTTCGGTCGCTCTGACCGAGTTGGAGGATCGCTTCCGCCTGCCGGTGGTCGGGGTGATCGAGCCCGGCGCGCGCAAGGCCGTGGCGGTGACCCGCGGCGGCCGAGTTGGGGTCATCGGCACCGAGGGAACCATCGCCAGCGGCGCCTACACCCGCGCCATCCATGCCCTCGATCCGACCATCGAGGTCTTCTCCGCCCCCTGCCCCCTCTTCGTGCCCCTCGCCGAGGAAGGCTGGGCCGAACATCCGGTGGCGCGGCTCACCGCCCGGGAATACCTGGCGCCGCTGATGGCAAGGGGGATCGACACCCTGGTGCTCGGCTGTACCCACTATCCCCTGCTCAAGCAGACCCTACGCGAGGTACTCGGCGATCAGGTCGCCCTGGTCGACTCGGCAGAGGAGACCTCTCGCACCGTCGAGGCCATGCTCAACGGCCATCGCCTGCCACGCCGGAGCGACCCCGCCGCGCCGCGTTTTTTCGTCACCGATATTCCGACCCGCTTCGTCCGGGTGGGCGGCGCCTTTCTCGGCCGCGACCTGACCTGGGTGACCCAGGTCAGCCTCGACTGAACAGAATCGGTCTTCGCGAAAAAAGGACGACTGTGTCCCTTGAGGAGGTTCTCCATGGTTGCGCCACGAAAAAAAACCGTCGGTCACAGGCTGTGGCCGATGCTGGTGATTGCTCTGATCGGCGTGGCCGGACTGCTGCTCGGGCGCTGGTTTTTCGCGCCGTCGTCTCCGCCCCCGCCGCCGTCCGAACCGCCGCCGGTGATGCGCGAGGTCCAGCTTTATTTCGCCACCGTCGCCGGTGACGGCTTGGAGGCGGAGACGGGTCGGATCGAGGATTGTCCGGAACTGGAGGAGTGCCTGCGCCGTACCCTGGAAGTTCTGGTCGCGGGCCCCAAGGGGGCCCTGGTTCCGGTGCTGCCACCCCGCACCCGGGTGCAGACGGTGACTATTGACGGGACGACGGCCTGGGTCAGCTTCAGCCGCGAACTGGTTTCCGGTCATCCCGGGGGGAGCATGAGTGAGCTGCTCACCGTGCAGGCCCTGGCCAATACCCTGGCCGCCAATTTTTCTCATATCCGCCAGATCCGGATCCTCATCGAGGGGGAACCGGTGCAGACCCTCAAAGGGCACGTCGATCTGCGCGGCCCGATCCCCGCCGATTTTTCCCTGGTCCGGTCCCGGTTTGACGCCGGCGCCGCTCAACCCAACGAGGAATGACATGGCCGATTTTCTTCAAGCCATCAAGGAGCGGGTGCTGGTGCTCGACGGCGCCATGGGCACCATGCTGCAGGAGCGCGGACTCAAACCCGGCGCCTCTCCTGAGGCGATGAACCTGGAGTTTCCCGCAGTGGTTGAGGGCGTGCATCGCGCTTATGCCGAAGCGGGGGCGGATATCCTGGTGAGCAACACCTTCGGTGGCAGTCGGGTCAAGCTGGCCCATTACGGTCTGGAGGGACGGGTCGCCGAGATCAACCGGGCGGGGGTGGAGATCGTACGTCGGGCCGCCGGTCCCGGGCATTTCGTCGCCGCCTCCGTCGGTCCGACTGGACGCTTTCTGCAGCCGGTGGGGGATGCCGGTTTCGACGAGATGGTCGAGATCTTCGGTGAGCAGGTGCGGGCCTTCGTCGAAGGTGGCGCCGATCTCATCTCCATGGAAACCTTCCTCGATATCCGCGAACTGCGGGCGGCGGTGATCGCCTGCCGCGAATTCTCGAAACTGCCCATCATCGCCCAGATGACCTTCGACGACGCCGGGCGCACCGTCCTTGGTACCCCGCCGGAGGCCGCTGCCGTCACCCTCGATGCCTTGGGCGCTGACGTCATCGGCTCCAACTGCGGCCTCGGCATCGACGGCATCTACGCCATTCTCGAAAAGATGCGCACCGTGACCGCCCGCCCGCTCATCGCCCAGGCCAACGCCGGATTGCCGCAACTGGTCGACGGCCGCACCGTCTTTCCCGGCACTCCCGAGGAGATGACCGCCTACCATGATCGGCTGATCGCCCTCGGCACCCGGGTTATCGGCGGCTGCTGCGGCACCACTCCGGCTCATATCCGCGCTATGCGCGACGCCCTCGACGTCCGGGAGCAGGGCTGGACGCCGCCGAAGCGCCGCGGCTTCCTCTCCAGCCGCTCGGCGGTGGTGGAGATCGGCGGCGACGCTCCCTGCGCGATCATCGGCGAACGCATCAATCCCACCGGTAAGAAGGCCTACAGCGCCGAGCTGCGGGAAGGGAAGACCGCTTACATTCGCCGCGAGGCCCAAGAGCAGACCCGGGCCGGGGCGGTGCTGCTCGACGTCAACTGCGGCACCCCCGGGGTTGACGAGGCGGCCGCCCTGGAACGGGCGGTTTATGCCGTCAGCGGTGTCAGCGGCGCGCCGCTGGTTCTCGATTCCTCCGACCCGGCGGCGCTGGAGCGGGCGCTCAAGGCGGTGGACGGCAAGGTGTTGATCAATTCCGTCTCTGGCGAGGAGAAGAGCCGGTGCGCTATCCTGCCTCTGGCCCGCAAGTATGGCGCGGCGGTGATCGGACTGGCCCTAGACGAAACCGGCATCCCCGAAACCGCTGAAGGACGGACACAGGTTGCCGGCAAGATTCTGGAAGCGGCACTGGCGGCCGGGCTGGCGAAGGAGGATGTGGTTATCGACTGCCTGACCCTGACCGTTTCCGCCGAGCAGAAGCGGGCCATGGAAACCATCCGCGCTCTGCGCGCGGTACGGAACGAACTGGGGCTGGCCACGGTCCTTGGGGTGAGCAACATCTCCTTCGGCCTGCCCAACCGGCCGGTGCTCTCGGCGACCTTCTTCGCCATGGCGCTGGAGGCCGGACTCGCCGCCGCCATCGTCAATCCTAAGGAAGAACGGATGATGGACGCCTTCCGCGCGGCTATGGTCCTCCTCGGCAAGGACGAACGGGCCGAGGAGTACATCGCCGTCTACGGCGGTGCCCAGGCGGTGCCGGTGGTGCCGAAAGGGGAAGGGCCGGAACCGGCAATCCGCGAGCTCCTTGGGTATGCCGTCATCGAAGGGGACAAGGACGGCATCGTCGCTTTGGTGGAACGGGCCCTCGCTGAGGGGCTTTCCCCGTTGCAGATCAGCAATGAAGGCCTTTTGTCGGGGTTGGAGGAGGTCGGGCGGCGCTTCGGGCGTAATCAGATTTTCCTCCCCCAGGTGATGCTCTCCGCCGAGACCATGCAGACCGCTTTCGCCCGCCTCAAGCAGGAGCTGCGCGGCGACGCCGCCCAAAGCCTCGGTAAGATTCTGATGGCGACGGTCGAAGGGGATATTCACGACATCGGCAAGAACATCGTCTGCACCCTACTGGAAAACCACGGTTTCGAGGTCATTGACTTGGGCAAGAACGTTCCCGCCGCGCGCATTCTCGACGCCGCCCGCACGCATCAGGTCGATGCTGTCGGTCTTTCGGCGCTGATGACCACCACTTTGCAGCAGATGGAGGTGGTTCTGGGGCAGTTGCGTGAGGCCGGAATCAAGGTCTTCACCATGGTTGGTGGAGCGGTGGTTACCCAGGATTACGCCGACGCCATTGGCGCTGATCTCTACGCCGCCGATGCCCTTGAAGCGGTGGCCAAGGTCAAGGCGCTGCTGGCCCGTTGAGAGTCCAGAGGGCGGATCTTGCGCCATTTCGCGTAATGTGTTAACAATGAACCGTTATTTCACTAGGTCGCGAGGCGGGCATGGTCTTTGGTTTCAACCATAATTTTCGTTACAAGGGGGGCGTTTACCACGTCCAGACCGAGGACGGCGGGGAGAAGAACCCCCAGGTTGTCACCCTCCTTTACCATGGCGGCACCATTCTCGCGTCGACCAAGACTTCCTACGCCGATCAGCGTGGCGTGGAGCAGCTGGAAAAGCGGGTCGAGGAGCTGATGAAACAGCAGCATCGGGATATGCTGCGGCGGCTCAAGGAAGGGGAGTTCGACGGGCGTATCGAGAACCTCAGGTTCGCAGCCGCTACGCAACTTTCCGGCGCTTCGGGACCTGGAGCGGCTTCGGCTTCGGCCGCATCCGGTCCCTCCCCCTCGTGCGCGACTCCTGCGGGTCCCGCTTCGGCGCCGGGAATTTCGGCCGAGGTGGTGCGTCCCGTCGCCCCACCAGCCGCCGGACCCGCCCCGGTCGCGGCCGCCTCTCCGACGGTCAAGCCGCCTCCGACGAAAGTCCCTGAAGCCCCCAGCCTCGATGACATCATTCTCTCTTATCTTATGGGTGAGGATTCTTGAGTGATGACAGGATTCGCCTCGCGACGCGGTTTTTCCGGAAACCAGCGGGGCGTGACCCTGCTTACGGTACTGGTCATGGTGGTGGTCATCGGTCTCACCCTCGGCATGGCCGGAACGAGCTGGCGCTCGCTCATGCAGCGGGAGCGGGAAGAGGAACTGCTCTGGCGCGGCGATCAGTACCGGCGCGCTTTCGAAAGCTATCGGCAGATCAATCACGGCGGCCTCCGGCGTTCCCCTGAGCGCCTTGAGGATTTGCTCCGTGACCCGCGTTCACTCCAGGTCAAACGCCATTTGCGACGGCTTTATCCCGACCCTATGACCGGCGGCGACTGGGTGGTGGTGAAGGATCCCGCCGGGGGGATCAAGGGGGTGCGCAGTTCGAGCAACGACGAACCCTTCAAGAAAGACGACTTTCCCGAGGAATACGACACCTTCGCCAACCGCGGAAAATACAGCGAATGGGAATTCTCCTACTCGTCCGAGAAGAATCGCGTCGGCACCACGCAAGGCGCGGGCGTACCGACCGCCGCCGGGGATCTTCCGGCCAACTGATTAAAAGCCTGGGGGCGCATTGTTTTTCAAAAGTCTCGTTACGCGCGTCATCTTTTTGCACATTCTGTTGCTAACCGTCGGGATCAGCATTCTGACCCTGTTCCATCTGCAGCGGGAGCATCGGCATCTGGTCGGTTCGACCCGGCAAAACGCCGTCCTGCTGCTGGCCACCATCGAAAAGGCCATCTTTAACAACATGTGTACGGGGCAGAACGACGAGGTGCAGGTGATTCTCCAGTCCGTCGGCGAAAATCCCCAGCTCAGCGCCCTGCGCGTCTTCTCCACCGACGGCACTATTCTCAAGTCGGCGCACCCTGAAGAGATCGGCCAACAGGTGGGCTTCAATGAACTGGCGCTCTTCAAGAACCGGCGTGACCACGCCATTTTCCGCTATGGCGAGCAGGAAATGCTGGGAATTATCAAGCCGATCATGGGCGACACGCGTTGTTACGGCTGCCACGGCAGCGGGCATCAGGTCCTCGGGCTGCTTAACCTGAACTACTCCCTCGCCGATACTCGGCAGAAGCTGCGGGCATCGACCCAGTTTTTCGTCTTTTCTACCCTCGCCATCCTCGTTCTGCTCTCGGTCGGGGCGGCCTTTCTGCTGCTGCGCTTCGTGCGCCGGCCGATTCATTCCCTGATCGAACAGATGTCCCGGGTCGAGCAGGGCGATCTGAGCGGTCGGGTCACCCCCCTGGCTTCCGATGAAATGGGCAGTCTGGCCGGCAGTTTCAACTCGATGGTAGACAACCTGGAGAAAGCTCGTAAAACCCTGGAACAGTACCATTACCAGCAGATGGTGCGAGCCGATCGTCTCGCATCCGTGGGGGAAATGGCTTCCGGCGTGGCTCACGAAATCAAGAATCCCCTGGCCGGCATCGGCAGCGCCATCGCCGTGCTCGCCGATGACTACGCAGAGGACGATCCCCGGCGGCGGATTGTCGCCGAGGTGCTCGAACAGATCAGCCGCCTGAACAAGACCGCCGGCGATCTGCTTTTCTTCGGAAAGCCCGGCGAACCTGATCCCACCTATGTCGATCTCAACGAGCTGGTCAACAAGACGTTGTTCTTCGTCGTCCAGCACCCGGAATCGCGTAATGTTCACCGCGTCAAGAGTCTAGACCAGGATCTCCCCCCTGTCTGGGCCGACGAAAAGCAGTTGCAGCAAGTACTCTTCAACGTCATGATCAATGCTCTCCAGGCCATGGAGCAGGGCGGCACCCTGACCGTGGAGACCGCCCGAGTCGCCGGCGGCAAAGAGTCGCTGGCGCGAATCAGCGTCAGCGATACCGGGCCGGGCATCGCCGAGGGCGAACTGGAGAAGATTTTCTCTCCCTTCTACACCACCAAGGCCCAGGGAACCGGATTGGGCCTGGCCATCTGCCGTCGCCTGATGGAGCAGCAGGGAGGCGACATCCGGGTCGAGAGCCGACTCGGCGAAGGGACTGTCTTTTCCATCGAACTTCCCGTCTCCGCCGGGGACATCGCCAATTGTCAAAGAGGATAACCGTGCGTCAACAGAAAATACTGGTCGTCGACGATGAACATCTGATTCGCTGGTCCCTGGAACAGAACCTGAAGAAGCAGGGGTACGACGTGGTTACCGCCGCCAGCGGTGAAGATGCGCTGAAGCTGGTCAAAGATGACGTTCCCGATCTGATGCTTCTCGACATCCAGCTCCCCGGCATCGATGGGCTGACCGTGCTGGAGCGGGTCAAGGAGATGGAGGCGGAGATCATCGTCATCATGGTCACCGCCCTGGAGGTGCTTGAAACTGCGGTCAAGGCCATGCGCATGGGTGCCTACGACTATATCAACAAGCCCTTCAATCTCGACGAGCTGGCCATCGTCATCAAAAAGGCCCTGGAGAACGGCGAACTCCGTCGCGAGGTGGCGCACCTGCGTTCCGAGCAGTCCCGTAAGTACAGCTCCGGCAGTATCGTCGGCCGCAGCCGGCACATGCAGAATGTCCTCGCCATGGTGGAAAAGGTCGCCAAGAGTGATGCCGGCACGATTCTCATCCAGGGGGAGAGCGGTACCGGTAAGGAGCTGATCGCCAAGGCCATCCACTACCAGAGCAGCCGCGCCGAGCGCCCCTTTTTGGCCATCAACTGCGCGGCGGTACCGGAAACCCTGCTCGAAAGCGAGCTGATGGGGCACGAGAAGGGGGCCTTCACCGATGCCAAGGTGCAGAAGAAAGGCCTGTTGGAGCTCGCCGACGGCGGTACCCTCTTCCTCGACGAGATCGGCGACATGGCTCCCGGCATGCAGGCCAAACTGCTGCGGGTTCTTGAGGACCGCTCTTTCCGTCGGGTCGGCGGCATCAAGGATATCCAGGTCGACGTGCGCATCATCTCGGCCACCAACAAGGATCTGCTCCAGGCCATTGAAGAGAAGGTCTTCCGCGCCGACCTCTACTATCGCATCCAGGTCATCCCCATCCAGCTTCCGGCCCTGCGCGAGCGTCGTGACGACATCATGCCCCTGGTCGAACACTTCATCGCCCATTTCAATCGCGAGTTTGGCAAGTCGGTCAAGGGCGTGTCGAAAATGGCGGAAAAGTTTCTTATTGAGTACGCCTGGCCCGGCAATATCCGCGAGCTACGCAATATCATCGAGCGCGCCATCATCCTCGAAAACGAAGAAACCCTGCTGCTCGAACATCTGCCCCAGGAACTCGTCGCCAAGACCGGCGGTTCCTCCGTCGGCTCTTTCAGCGTTCATCTGCCCGAGGAAGGCATCGACATCGAGGATGTCGAGCGTGAACTGATTCGCCAGGCTCTGGAAACCTCCGAGGGTAACCAGTCGAAGGCGGCCAAGAAGCTCAATCTTGGCATCGACGCCTTCCGTTACCGGATGAAGAAGTTCGGTTTTCTCTGATCGGCAAAGGCGATAAGCCTGTTGTCTTCCGGGCCTGTCGGGTATTTGACGGAAGAATGGTCCTTCCCCGTTTTTTGATAGGGCGCGGCGGGCGGTAAAACGCCGACGCGCTCTAAATTTTTTTCCTCCCCTCCCTTCCCCCCCCCAAGTTTTTCCCCGACCCTTCGATTTCGAGCTCATCTCCATTGCGTCCTGCACATGAAATCCGCGACTGCCGGTCGTTCTATTCCGGATATCGCCACCGAAGCGGTGCGCCGGGCTTGGCGCGAGGACCAGGAGGATCTGTCCGCCAGCGACCGGGGCCGGTTTTCCCACGGCGCGGCAGGCATTCAGCAGCAGGGCGAGCAGGATGAAACAAAGAAATAACGGATGCGCCTGGAGTCTTCCGGGGAGCGTTGGTTGTGGGGAGTTGGTGAAGGAAAAAAGCAGCGGTTGTGCTATTCTTTAATCCTGACTTTTTCGCGGAGGATTTGCCATGGACAAGCCTGATATCGCCCCTACTCACCGTCCCCGGGTGGTCATCATCGGCGGCGGTTTCGCCGGCATCAACGCGGCCAAGGCCTTGCGCGACACGCCGGTGTCGGTACTGGTCGCCGACCGCCGGAACTACCATCTTTTCCAGCCGCTGCTTTATCAGGTGGCGACGGCGGTGCTCTCGCCGGCGGACATCGCTTCGCCGATCCGCAACATCCTCAAGGATCAGGTCAACGCCGAGGTGCGTCTGGCCGAGTTGATCGATATCGACCTCGGGTGGCACGAGGTGTGTTTCAACAATGGGTCGGCCCATTACGACTACCTGATTCTCGCTACCGGCGCCACCCATTCCTACTTTGGCAAAGACGACTGGGAAGAAATCGCCCCGGGCCTGAAGACCATCGATGATGCCCTGGAGATCCGCCGGCGCATTCTGCTTGCCTTCGAGGAGGCGGAATGTGAGGCGGATGAGGAGATCCGGCGCGGGGATCTGACCTTTGTGGTGGTCGGTGGCGGGCCGACCGGGGTAGAACTGGCGGGTGCGCTGATGGAGATCGCCGCCCGCACCATTCCTCACGACTTCCGTTACATTGACACCACCGCCGCTCGTGTGATCTTGGTCGAGGCGGCGGATCGGCTGCTCCAGCGATGAGCCGCCGCGCCGAGCGGAAACTGCGCGAAATGGGGGTGAAGGTGCGTCTGAACAGCCTGGTGAGGGAGATGGAGGAGGGTGCGGTTCTCATATCGGCGAAGAGCGTCTCGCCACCGCCAACGTCATCTGGGCGGCCGGAGTCCAGGGGTCACCGGCGGCGCAATGGCTGAAGACCAATCTCGACCGGGCCGGGCGGGTCAAGGTTGCCCCCGATCTCTCCGTGCCGGGACATCCGGAAATCTTCGTGGTCGGCGACCTCGCCCATGTGGTTGATTCGACCAGCGGCGCGCCGGTGCCGGGGGTGGCGCCAGCGGCCAAGCAGATGGGGGAGTTCGTCGCCAGCGTGATCCGCCGTGAAATCGTTGGTGAAATCACCCCGCCGACCCGTCCCGCCTTCGTTTATCACGACAAGGGAACGATGGCGACCATCGGCCGTTTCAAGGCGGTGGCTGCCATCGGCAAGCACAAGTTCGCCGGAACGTTCGCCTGGCTGCTCTGGTCGCTGATCCATATCTTCTGTCTCGTTGGTTTCCGCCGCCGGGTCTTCGTCATGTTCTCGTGGATCTGGCACTACGCCTCTTTCCACAAAGGGGCGCGCCTGATCACCGGCTCTCCGCGTTTGCGTATCAAAAGCCCGCGTTTGGCGGACGATTAATGCCGCCTTCACGTCCCTGCTTCTCCCTTCTGCACAAAAACAAAAGCGCTTTTCTCGAAAGAAAAGCGCCTTTTGCACGATTCGGCCAAAAGAGCGGTCGTTCGGCTACTTCTCGAAATAGGTGTAACCCTGCAAGCTGGCGGAGAACTCGTTGAGAATCTGCTGTCGCTCCTCGACGCGAATCCGTTTCTCGCGCACCGCCACCTCGGCGATGGCGCGAAAATTCTCGAAGAGCGCCTGGGGGTTGTATTCGACGTAGCTGAGCACGTCGGCGATGCTGTCCCCTTCGATCTCCTTCATGACGTCGTAGCTGCCGTCCTCGTTGATGCGCACGCTGACGATGTTGGTATCGCCGAGCAGGTTGTGCAGGTCGCCGAGGGTTTCTTGGTAGGCGCCGACCAGAAAGACACCGAGCAGGTATTCTTCGTTGGGGTTGACGGCGTGCAAGGGCAGGGTCGGCCGCACCCCGCGACCGGTGATGAAGGTGTCGACCTTGCCGTCGCTGTCGCAGGTGAGGTCGGCGATGATCGCTTCGCGGGTCGGCGCCTCGCCATTGCGGTGCAGGGGAACGATGGGGAAGATCTGGTTGATCGCCCAGGTGTCGGGCAGCGACTGGAAGACGCTGAAATTGCCGTAATAGATGTCCGAGAGACTCTGCCGCAGCCCTTCAAGCCCGGCGGGGATCTCGTCGAGGCCGTCGATGCGCCCGGCGATGGACTGGGCCAAGGCGAGGAATATGTTTTCCGAGAGGGAGCGTTCGCGCAGACTGATTTGCCCCTGGCGGAAGAGGTCGCGGATCTGCCCGCGGATGGCCAACGCCTCGGTGTAGCGGTCGGCCAGGTTGTGATCCTCGATATCCTCGCACAGGTCGAAGAGATGGCGCAGTCGCTTGTGGCTCCCCTCGGGCAGGGTGTCGGGGAGGGAGACCGCCTCGAAGTGCATGACATCGAGGATGTTGAACATCAGCACCGAGGAGAAGGCGACGGTTGCCCGTCCCGATTCGGTGACGATGTGCGGGTGCTTGATCCCCTGTACGTCGAAAGTGGCGCGAATGACGTCGATGATGGCGCGGCAGTAGTCGGCCAAGTCATAGTTGCGCGAGTGGGGATGAATGCTTTGGGTGCCGAGATAGTCGACAGCCAGGCCGCCGCCGAAATCGAGGTAGCCCATGGGCGCGCCTTCCTTGACCAGCGCTGCGTAGTAGCGGCAGGCCTCGAGCACCCCGGCGCGGATGTCGGCGAGGTTGGGGATCTGCGAGCCGAGATGGCAGTGGAGCAGTTGCAGGCAGTCGATCATCCCCAGGTCGTTAAGTTTTTCGAAGATCTCGATGAGCTGGGTCGAGCTGAGGCCGAAGCTGCTGCGGTCGCCACTCGATTCCGTCCACTGGCCGCCGACCTTGGCGTAGACCTTGGCGCGGGCGCCGATCAGCGGACGCACACCAAGGGCGCGGCTGCGGGCGATGACGATGTCCAGCTCGGCCGGCGATTCGATGACGAAGAAGCAACGATAGCCGAGGCGGGTGGCGCGCAGGCCGAGATCGATGAATTCCTCATCCTTGTAGCCGTTGCAGATGAGCAGGGCACCCGGTTGCAGGGAGGCCATAGCCAGCACCAGCTCGGCCTTGCTCCCGGCTTCGAGGCCGTGGCCGTAGCGGGCGCCGAAGCGAGTGATCTCCTCGATGACGTGGCTCTGCTGGTTGACCTTGACCGGGAAGACGCCCCGGTATTCCCCCTGGTAGCCCGTTTCGGCGATAGCTTCACGGAAGGTTTCGTTGAGGTAGATAATCCGGGCGTCAAGCAGATTCTCAATACGCAGCAATACCGGCATGGCGTGATCGCGCTGGGCGATGCCCCGGGCGATTTCCATGAGAGAGACCGCGACCTCACCGTTGGGGAATTTCACCTTGACCGTGATGTCGCCGTTGGCGTCCATGTCGAAAAAGCCGGCGCCCCAGCGCCGGATGCCATAAAGTTCCGCGGACTTTTCCACCGTCCAGCGGGGTGTGGTGCGAGGATTCATGGCGATGAGTTCTCCTGGATCAAGGGGCTGAAAAAGAAAGGGGCGAGGGAAGGAAGGATTTAGCCGCCCTCATGCCGATAGCGGCGCTTTCGGGAAAGGTTTTTTTTACAGTAGCAAGTTCCCGTTGCGACCGCAATCCCGGCTGCGGGTAAGGACGTCCCGCGCGCGGCGGAACCGGGGCGTTATACCGCTAAAGCCCCGAGGGGTCAATGGTTTTTTCATCCTTGCGGGCGCTGGGCACAACCCTTGACAGAGATAAGGCTTTTCGCTTTACTGAAGAGGTCTTGTTGACGACGAAAGGAAGGGAAACCCCCATGGAAAAAATCGACAAAATCGGATTTATCGGAGGCGGCAACATGGCCGAGGCCATCATCAAGGGGCTGCTCGGCGGCGCCTTCCCCGTGGCCCGGCTACTGGTCGCCGAGCCCAGCGACGAGCGGCGGCGCTTGCTGGAGGATCGTTACGGCGTCCGGGTGATCAGCGACAATCGGGAACTGGTCAGAGACTGCGACCTGCTGGTGCTGGCGGTCAAGCCCCAAGTGCGGGAAACGGCGCTGGCCGGGTTTGGCGAACTCTTCAGCGACGACAAGCTGCTGATCTCCATCCTTGCCGGAGTCGGCACCCCTGAGCTGGAGCGGCTTCTCGGCGGACCGCGACGGATCATCCGCGCCATGCCCAACACCCCGGCCCTGGTCGGCGCCGGTGCCACCGCCCTCTGCTCCGGCCGCCACGCCCGCGTCGCCGATCTGCGCACCGCCCAGCATCTGTTCGAAACCGTCGGCATCGTTCAGATTGTCGACGAAGGGCAGATGGATGCCGTGACCGGGCTTTCCGGTTCCGGTCCGGCCTATGTCTTCACCGTCATCGAGGCTCTCGCCGACGGCGGCGTACTTCAGGGTCTGCCCCGGCACACGGCCCTGATGCTCGCGACCCAGACCCTCTTCGGCGCGGCGCGCATGGTCAAGGAGGGCGGCGAACATCCGGCGGTATTGCGCGACAAGGTCTGTTCCCCCGGCGGCACCACGATCGCTGGCGTCCAGGCTCTGGAAGAGGGAGGCCTGCGGGCAACCCTGATGGACGCTGTGGCCAGGGCCACGGAACGGTCGCGGGAGCTGGGTGGGTAGAAAGTGGGGGGGGAGGGAATAGGAAATTCTTCCCCCCTGACAAGGGGGGATTGAAGGGGGTTGAGAAAAGGCCGGTCGCTGACCGGCCTTTTTTAATTCAGGTTGGGGCGGGCGAGGGTGCCGGAAAGGCGCAAGGTAAGGCTGCCATCGGCGGCGGGGGGGGCGAGCAGGGTGAGCAGCTTCCGGAGTTCTCCGTCCATTTCCGCCGTGGTTTTCAGGTTCAGGGTCAGATTCATCCGGCTGGCGGGGAAATTGTCGGCGAGGAGCAGCGAACCGCTGCCGGTCCCGATCAGGTGACCGTCCCGCCCTTCCAGCCGTTCGATTTTGAAGGATTTTCCCTGACCGGTGCCGACCAGTTCCAGGTTGCCCAGTTCCAAAGCGTCACCCTGGGCGCCGAGGGTGCTCAGTCCGGTGAGACGGACCCCGGTCAGGGTCAGGGCCAAGCGGCTCTCGCTTCCGTCCCGAGGGGGCCAGAGACCCGTAAAGGCGCCTTGGGTCAGAACCCCTTCAATCGCCAGCTGTGAATTTTCCAGCAGCGGGAAGGCAAGGCGCAGGTCGCGCAGTTTCAGGTCGAGCTCGCCGTCGCGGCGGGCGAAGCCCTGGGCCTCCCCGCCCAGCAGTTGGGCAGAAAAACTCAAACCGGGATTGCCGCCGAGAAGAGAGCGCCAGAGGGGCGCGGCGACGAGATCTTCGGCCGTGATCGCCATGGCCGGTTGGACCAGGTTCAAGGTGCCCGCGCGGACGCCGATGGTGAAGGGGAGTTGTGGTGTCAGCCCTTCAAGTTCCAGTCGTCCCTGGCCTCGCAGGCGGCTGTTCACTTCCTGCTCCAGGCGCGCTTCCAGGGCCGGTGAGGGAAAGTCGATGAGCAGCCCCGCGAGCCAACCGCAGAGCAGGACCGGCAGGGCTAAAAGGAGCATGAGCAAGGGGCCGCGTCCGGTCGCACCGGGCTGACCGTTGGCGGCGTGGCGATGGAAGGGATTCCAGCGTTTCATCGGTTTCTTCCGTACGCGGCGACGGTCAGCACCGAATCGAGGCGACGCTTATCGTCGAAGCGGGTTTTGATACGCAGGCTCTTTACCTGCAAGGGGGATTCGGCGGTCTCCATGTCGCGCAACAGGCCGACCAGCTGTCCCAGGGCAACCCGTTCGAGTTTGATTTCCACCGATTCTTCGCGGAAGCCTTCCCTTTCCAGCGCCGGTTGCGGGCGCATGGAAACCAGGTTGGCGCGATCGACATGGCGTGCCGCCAGATTTTCCATGAAAGCAAAGATGGAGAAGGTGGTGGCCTGTTCCATTTGCCGCTCGGCCCGGTCGAGGCTCTGCTTCAGCTCAAAATACTGCTCTTGCATGTTGCGCAGTTCGGCCAGCTGTTGCTGCCGGGCGCCAATCTTTCCGTCGAGGCCGTCCATGGCCTGACGGTAGGGGGAGATGACGGCGAACCAGGTAAGCACCGCCAGCAGGAAGAGGCCGCCGGCGAGGAGGATCAGGCGTTCGCGTTGGCTCAGCTGTTGGAACATCGCTTAAGGCTCCTTGCGCAACGGAAGGGTGAGACGGAAATCGACCTGTTTGCCGTCCAGGCTCATGCGTGCGTCGTCGATGCGCACCTCGGCGAAGAGGGGGGATTGGCGCAGACTGTCGCTGAAACGGTTGATGGCGTCGAAGGAAGCGGTTATCCCTTCGAGGCGTACCGCTTCCGCCGTGTAGGTGAACTCGCGGATATCGACGGTGAGATCGGCGGGGGTGCGGCGCGAGATATCATCGAGAGCAAACAGGGCCGAAGGCCCCTCGCCAGTGCCGAGCAGCCCGCTGATTTTGCGCAGCTCTTCCAGCTGCGCGCGCATCTGCAAGGGGGCATCGACGATCGCTTGGTTACCGGGGAAGGTCGCGCGGAAGAGTTGATGCATTTCCTCGCGCAGGTTTTCGGCGACGCGGGCCTTCTGCGCGTAATCGAGATAGGCCGAGACGCCGAGCAGCAGCAGGGAGAAGCCGAGCAGGGCGGCCATGCCCGCCAAGCGTTTTTTCAGCCGTCCCCATTCGCTCTTTAAAGCGAACTCGCCGGTGCGCAGGTTGAAGGCTCGTTCCCGCTCACTGATCCCGGCCCGCCGGGCCAGGGCAAAGGCCGGCAGGAATTCCGCCGGCAGGGGTTCTCCGTGCAGTTCGACCCGAGGGGTTGTCGCCGCCTCACCTGCCTCAAGCAGCGCCTGGACAAGGTGCTCCGTGGCGCCGCTGCCGATCAACAGCCAGGCCGGATGTTCCAGACCGTGGGCGGCGCGCAGGGCATTGCCGGCGCGGCACATCTCCTCGCTCAGTCGGACGCTGTCGCTGAGGACGGCTGGGGGCAGCAACCGGTGATCGACGACCGCGCCGCCGTCGACCAGGGCCAGGGAGCCTTCCGCCTCACCGAGGATGGCGAGGAGGCCGTCGGGCATCATCTCCCCCAGGCCCCGGACGTGACTGTGGGGGGTCAGGCCGAGGATGTTGAGGGGGATATCCCGGCGGTCGAAAGGCTCCAGGGTAGCAGCGATGGTGGCTCGGTCCACGGCCGCCGCCGCCAGGGTGAAGCCCGCTTCCCCGGGGATGGCCTTCTCCATGGCGAAGCCGAAACTCTCGCCGGTGACAGGTAACTGTAGGGAAAAGGCCATGGGGAGCGCGGCGGAGATTTTTTTCTCTTCGGCGAAAGGGAAGCTCAGTCGCCGGAAATAGGTGCATCCGGCGGGGAGGGCGGTGGCCATCCGGTCGCCGAGACGGGTTTCGCCGAGGAGGCGGCGCAGGCTTTCCGCCGGATCCTCGCCCTCGGTCCGGGGCTCGCGTCGGGCGTCGATCAGGGTCCGTTTGCCCTGGCTTTCCTCGATTAAAACGGCACGCATATGCCGGGCGTCAATATCGATGCCGATCAGTCGTCTCGCCATGATTCTCCTAATCCACTTTCAGATAGAGCAGTTGGTCGCCGGTTTTGTTGACGACGGCCTCAGCTCGGCGGACGCCGTCGTTGACCGTGGCCGTGGCTTCGATGCGGTAGATGTCGCTGGTCACGGTGAAGGGTTCGCGCAGCAGATTGGCGAGGCCGGGCAGTTCGTTGATCCAGCCCAGTTCCGCCGGACTTTTGAAGGGCGTCTCCGAGCGTCGTTCGATGATTGCCTCGGCCGCGTCGCGGGTGATCTCCGGATCCTCCGACAAGGCCATGAGCACTTCGGCGGGGGCGCTGTTGACATTGATCTTGTCATTGCCGTGGAGGCGCACGAAGGGGGCGATTTCTTTAAAGATTTCCGGGGTGAAGCCGCGCACCAGGAGGAGTTCCTCAAGATTGTCCAGGGGGCCGTTTTTGCACCGAACCGGTTTTTCTCCGCCCAGATAAGCGCCGGTCTCGGCACCCATCGCCCGCCGTCCCTCGGGATCGACGTACACCCGATCGTCCGGATCGAGCCAGTCGATGAGCGCAGCGATCAGTTCTTCGCCGGTGGAAAGGGCTAATTCGTCGAAGAGGCGCATTAGTCGGGACTTAATCACCGGATTGACGTTGCCGGCGCTGACCAGAGCGTTGAGATTGATGCGCCCCCCTAGGTCCTCAATGGTGACCGAAAGGTACCCCTCGGCCACCGGATACTGGGCGACCCCCAGGCTCCAGAGCTCCGCCGGATCGTTCGGGGCGTCATAGCCGTTGCTGTCCATGCGCAGAATCCCTCGCCCGGCTCGCACTCCGCCCTTGGCCAGATAGTAGGCGCGGCTGGTGTCGCGGAAGGTTTCAGTGAGGCGCAGATCGACCAGGGTTGAAAAGGCCAGCTCAATCACCAAAGCGCTGAGCAGGGTCACCACCACCAGCACCAGCAGCAGCACCATCCCCGATTGCTGACGCAGGATTCTCATCGTCGCCCCTGGATGACCGGCAGTTCGAAACTCGACCGGAAGGGAACGGCGATTTCGCCGGAGCGGATGCGCATGGCGATCTCGACCCGTTGCGGCGGCCCCTGGCTGCGGGAATCCCAGTTGTCTTTCCACTCCGTGCCGTCATGAAAGCGCAGATATGCCTCCTCGATGCCGATGGCGAGACGGTAGCCCTCTTCATCCCTCTCTTCCGGCTGCTGGACGCCGCGTTCACGGCGCATCAGGACCAGGGTTTCCCGGCTGTTTTCAGGGTCTTCCAGCCATTCGTAGCGGACCTGGGAGAGCCCGCCGCCGTTCCCCTGGGGGGTGGTGGCGGTGGTCGTCAGGGTCAGCGAGGGTTCACGGATATCGCCGCCGCGTCCTTCGAGAAAGGTCTCGACGTTGCCGGGTACGAGGTAGGCGCCGCGGACTTCCCGGCCGATACGGTCAAAAATCACCCGGGCGCGATGATAGGCTTCGCTGTCGTCGCTTAAGCGCCGGCGGGTGCCGTCGACCGAAGCGAAGACGCCGTAGACCGCGAGCAACACCAAACTGGTGAGGGCCACCGCGAGCAGTACTTCGATCAGGGTAAAGCCCGCGGAGTGGTTGCGGCCGGTTCGCCGCCTAGAAGAGGAAGGAGTCAATTGTCACCTCTTCGTTCTTTTTCTCATCCCCCCAGAGAACCCGCACCGTGACCATGCGGATCGAAGGGATCGGGGTCGGTTCAAAGGCGATGCGCCAGCGGAAGTCCTCGAAGGGGGGATCAAAAACCCCTTCGCTTGCGTCCTCGCTCAGTGTTCCGCTTTCAAAGGCTGCTTCCGTCTCCCCCATCTTGTCTTGAGCCAGCAACGTCGCCTGGGTGATCTTCTGCAGGCGCGCGTTGACCGCGATAGAGCGGTTGCTCAGAGCCAGCAGGGCGATCAGGGCGATGCCGGCGACGGCCAGGGCGATCATCACTTCGAGCAGGGTGAACCCGGCCGGTTGCCGGTGTCGCTCAGAATTCACGATCCCCCTCATGGATTTCCGTGGTGCCGGTGAAGGGGTTGATGCGCAGGGTCAAAATCCGTTCCCGGTCGTCGTCAAGGCGGATGGTCGTTTCCTCCATATAGCCCACCGGCAGAATCTCGGCGGTAATCTCGCCGCTGCTGAAGGTGCCGCGCCCGGTGATGCTCAGGTTCCGGAAGTGCACCCCGCCCTTGAGGCGCTGTTCCCGGGCCGGCCCCGTTCCCTCATCGGTCAGGGTACCGTCGACTTCCAGGCGCGCCGCCCAAAAGGTGTCATTCTCCAGATCGAACGTCAGCCGGTAGGGGCGGCCCGAGAGGGCGGACTCGTTGTAGAGATATTTCACCGTGCCGGCCAGGCGCCGCGCCGCGCTGTCGAGGGCGCCGTCGCCGAGCCGTCCCATGAGCGGGATGCTCAGGACGCTGAAGAGGGCGATGAGGAGCACCGCCAGCGCCGTTTCGATCAGGGTGAAACCCCGTGCGTTATTCCAGTTCCCAGCTGTTGACATCCGCGTTGTTGCCTTCCCCCCCCGCTTCGCCGTCGCCGCCGTAGGAGATGATGTCGAAGTCGCCGTGAATGCCCGGCGACAGATAGATGTAGGGATTGCCCCAGGGGTCGGCGGGGACTTTTTTCAGATAGCCGCCTTCGTGGTAGCGGGGCGGGATGCGTCCGGTCTCCGGCTTCGTGACCAGGGATTGCAGGCCCTGCTCGGTGCTGGGGTAGAAGCCGTTGTCGAGTTTGAAGAGGCCGATCGCCTCCTCCAGCCCCTTGATATCCACTGCCGCCTTGGTCCGCCGCGCCTCTTCGGGACGTTCCAGCAGGCGGGGAACGACGATGGCGGCGAGAATGCCGAGAATGACGACGACGACCATGATTTCGATGAGGGTGAAGCCGCGATTGCCGCGTAAAAGCGATTTTTTCATTTGCATAACTCCTGTGTTGATTTCCGACCAGCAATTACAGGCGCGAGGAAAAAGGGGTCAGTAAGAGACTCAAAATCCTTCAGCCTTCAGTCTTCAGCCTTTTTTCTGTCTTCCCTACCCCATCCCCTGACTGGCTTGGAAGATGGGGAGGAGGATGGCGAGAACGATGAAGCCGACGGCGGTACCCATGACCAGGATCATCACCGGTTCGAGCAGGGAGAGGAGTCCGGCGATGCGCAACTCCACCTGATGCTCGTAAGTCTCCGCCACCCGCAGCAGCATTCCCTCCAGTTCGCCGCTGCGCTCGCCGACCGCCGCCATCTGCGCCATCATCGGTGGAAAGACCCCCGAGCGCTTAAGCGGTTCCGCCAGGCTCTCACCCTCGCGTACCGCGTCGATGGCCTCCTCTACCGCCTGGCGCAGAACCCGGTTGGGGAGCAGGTTGACGGCGATGGCCAGGGCCTTGAGCAGCGGCACACCGGCGTGCAGCAGGGTGCCCAGGGTCCGGCTCAGGCGGGCGGTGGCGAGAAGCAGGTTGAGAGAGCCGAAAAGGGGCAGTTGCAAGCTCAACCGGTCGAGTTTCAGCCGTCCCGCTTCGCTTCGGGCATAGCGCCGAGCCGCCAGGACGGCGCCGCCGGCCAGGAGCAGGAGCAGCCACCACCAGCCGGCGAGAAAGTCGCTGCCGGCAATGAGCAGGCGCGTCGGCAGGGGCAGGCTCTGCCCCAGATCTTCGAGCATGCGCGTGACCTTGGGCACGACGAAGGTGATGAGAAAGACCAGGACTGCGCTGCCGATCACGCCCATGAGAATGGGGTAGGCCAGGGCCGACTGTAAACGGGAACGGAGCCGGGCCTGATCCTCAAGGAAGTCGGCCAACTGCCCGAGGACCTGATCGAGAGTGCCGCTGTGTTCTCCGACCTCGGTCATATTGATGAAGAGCGGGGAGAAGATGGCGGGGTGCCGAGCCAGCGTCCGGTGCAGTTCGCTCCCCTGCAGAACCTCGCCGCGCACCGCTCCCAGGGCGCGGCCCAAAGGGGAGGCGGCCAGCTGTCCGGCCAGGGTGGCGAGGGCTTCGTCAAGGGGGAGTCCGGCGCCAAGCAGGGTAGCAAGCTGGCGGGTGGTGGCGGCCAGCTCTTGGGGGGAAACCTTGCCGGCGAAAGGTCTGAATCGACGCGAAAACAAAGAGACGCCGGGTGCGGTTGCCGCACCCTCGGCGAGCCGGGTCGGGAAGATGCCACGGGCGCGCAGCTGCTGGGTGGCCGTCTTCTTCCCCGGCGCTTCGACGGTCCCCGCCACCTTTTTGCCTTGGGCGTCGAATCCGGCGTACTCGAACAGGGGCACGATCTAGGTCTCCTCCTGAGTGACGCGGAGCACCTCTTCGATGGTCGTTTCGCCGCGCAGGGCCTTGGCCAGACCGGCATCCCGCAGGGTCCGCATGCCCCGGGCGACGGCGGCGGCCTTGATACCGGCGGCGTCCTTGTTGCGCAGGAGGAGATCGCGGATCTCATCGTCGACGGTCAGCAGTTCGTAGATGCCCGTTCGCCCGCGGTAGCCGATGCCCATGCAGCGCGGACACCCCTTGCCCCGGTAGAGGAGGGCGTCGGCCGGTACCGCTCCGGTCAGCCCCATTTCTCGCAGCATCTCGGCGCTTGGCCGGTAGCTCTCGCGGCAGTCGGGGCAGATCCGGCGCACCAGGCGCTGGGCGAGGATGCCGACAATGGAGGAGGCAGCGAGGAAGGGTTCGATGCCCATTTCCACCAGCCGGGTCAGGGCACCGGCGGCGTCGTTGGTGTGCAGGGTGGAAAAGACCATGTGCCCGGTGAGGGCCGACTGCACGGCGATTTCCGCCGTCTCGCCGTCGCGGATCTCGCCGACCATGATGACGTCCGGATCCTGACGTAAAATGGAGCGCAGGCCGGTGGCGAAGGTCAGGTTGATCTTGGGATTGACTTGGATCTGACCAACCCCGGTGAGCTGGTATTCGATCGGATCCTCGACGGTGATGATGTTTTTTTCTTGGGTGTTCAAACGGCTCAGGGCGGCGTAGAGGGTGGTGGTTTTGCCGCTTCCGGTGGGGCCGGTGACGAGGAAGATGCCGTGGCTCTTACTGATCATGCGCAGGGTCAGCTCGAGAATCTCGGCATCCATGCCGATCTCCTCCAGACTCGGAACGCTGGCGCTTTGTTCAAGCAGGCGCATGACCACCCGTTCACCGAAGGCGGTGGGCAGGGTCGAAACGCGCACGTCGAGATCCTTGCCGGCGATGCGCACCCGGAAGCGGCCGTCCTGGGGAAGGCGTTTTTCGGCGATGTTCAGACCGGACATGATCTTGATGCGCGAGACGATGCTCGCTTGGGCCTGACGCGGCGGCCGCAAGACTTCGTAAAGGATGCCGTCGATGCGGTAGCGCACCACCACTTCGCTCTCAAAGGGTTCGATGTGAATATCGCTCGCCCGCTCCTTGTAGCCCTGGGTGATCAGGCTGTTGACGAAGCGGATGATCGGCGCCTCGTCCGAGGTGTCGAGCAGGTCGGCCGGTTCCAGACCGTCGCCGAGTCGCGCTTCGCCGCCGATCTCCTCCACCACTTCCCGGGCCCGTTCGGCGCGTCCCTCGTAACCGCGATTGATGGCGGCGACGATCTCCGTCGCCGGAGCGACGGTCACCAGGATGGTTTCGCCGCTGAGCACTGCCAAGTCGTTGAGCGGACGGCTGTCGAGAGGGTCGGCCATGGCCAGGCGCAGCCCGCGATCATCCCGTCCCAGGGGGAAGATGCGGTGTTCCTTGGCATAGCCGATGGGGATCAGCGCCAGCAGTTCCGCCGGGGGATCGCCGGGGATGGCGGTCAGGCAGGGAAGTCCCTGCTGGTCGGCCAAAGCCTCGGCCAACTGCGTCTCGCTGATCGCCTTGGCGGTAAGGAGGATTTCTCCCAGGCGTTTGCCCCTTCCGGCGGTGGCGGGCAGGGCCTCTTCGATAGTTTGCGGGGCGATGCCGTGCTTGGCGACGAGAATCTCGCCCAGGCGTTTCCAGGTTCTCATCGCGACCCATTCTCCGCTTCCGCGGCGGCGGGTTGCAGGTTGTCGATCACGTCCGGTGAGGAAACTTCATGAATGCGGGAGAGGTCCATGGCTTTGGAGGCGGTATCGGTCGCCTCCTGCAGGTCTTCGGCGTTGCGGATGATCTTGGGCGTGATGAAGACCAGCAGGTTGGTCTTCTTCTCTTCGGTCCGTTCCCGTTTGAAGAGCCAGCCAAGCCCGGGGATGTCGCCGAGGAAGGGGGTCTTGGCGATGGTCTTCTGCAGGTTGGTACCGATCAGTCCGCCAAGGATGATGGTACGGCCGTCCTGTGCCAGGACGGTGTTGCGCACCGAGCGCTTGGTCAGGGTCGGACCGACTTGGTCGACGTCACCGACATTGGTCGCGGCGAGGTCGGTGATCTCCTGGTTCACCTGCAGGCGTACCTGATCCCCTTCGGTGATCTGGGGCGTCAGTCGCAGGGTCAAGGCGACGTCCTTGCGCTCCACGGAAACGCTTTGCGCCAGACCGTCACTGCCTCCGGTATCGGTCAGGCGGTTGGTGATGATCGGCACGTTCGAACCGACGATGATCTCCGCTTCCTCGTTGTCCGAGGTGAGGAGGCGCGGGGCCGAAAGGATGTTGATGTCCGAGTCGGTCTTGGAGAGGTCGATCAGGGCGGAGAGAGCAGGGATCGTCACCTCCTGGCCGTTAATGACAGTGGTGATGGGGTTAAAGAGGCCACCGAGGAGAATACCGTTGATCGACTGGGTCAACAGGGAAGGAACACCATTGTCGTCAGGACTTAGGCTGCCCAGGTTCACTGGCCCGCCGTTGAGATTGCTGGTACCGAAGATTACGCTGTCGCTGCCGACATCGATGCCGCCCTGAAGAGAAGCGCCGAGCTCTTTGGTGGCGTCCATGGAGAGTTCGAGGATCAGCGCCTCGACGAAGACCTGTTTGCGCTTGATGTCGAGTTGCCGGATGATGCCCTCGATGATGTCGTAATCCGCCGGGGTGGCATTGATGACCAGCGAATTGGTCGGCTTGTCGGCGATGATCCCGACGTTGCCGCTGGTCGGGGCGGCGGCCGGGGGCTGGCCGGCGGCTGCGGGAGCGGTCGCTGGCATGATCTTGTTCAGGGTTTCGCTCAGGGTTTTGGCCAAGGCCTCGGCGTCGGCGTTTTCCAGATAATAGACATTGATGTGCGAGCGCTGCTGGGAAGGCTTCTGGTCAAGTCGTTCGATCAGGGAGCGGATGCCGGGAATGTCTTCGTCGGAGGCCATGACCACCAGCATGTTGGTGGCGGCGTAGGGGACGACGCGACTGCCGTCGCCGGCCGGCTGGGCGGCAAGACCCCGGGCCCGGGGCGAGGTTGTCGCTCCTTGGGCGAGCACCTGGTTGGCGATCTTGGCGACTTCTTCGGCCATGGCATGGCTCAGAGGAATCACCTCGATCCGTTCAAGGGCGCTGGCCCGATCCAGTTCGCCGACGATGCCGGCCAGGCGCTCGATGTTGGCGGCGCTGTCGGTGATCAGCAGGGCGTTGGCCGGGGCAAAGGCGGCGATGTGACTGGTCTTGGGAAGCAGCGGCGGCAGCACCGTAGTCGCCAGCAGAGTGGCGTCGGCATTGCGCAGCGGCACCAGGCGGGTGACAAACTGCTCACCGCCCCCCCAGCCACCTACCGGCAGGGTGCTCTCCTTGGCGTCCTTGATGGGAACGATTTTGTGGATCTTGCCGGACGGGACGACGGTAAAACCTTTCACCCCGAGGACCGTGAGGAAGAGGTTGTAGGCTTCGTTACGGCTGAGTTCCAGGGGAGACGAGACGGTCACGCTCCCCTTGACGGTTTCGTCATAGACGAAATTCCGCCCGGTCACTTCGCTGATCACCTGCACCAGGGCGGGAAGTTCGATGTCCTTGAAGTCGAGATTGAACTTTTCCTCGGCCGCGCCGCTGCCGGCGGTCGCCAGCCAGAGCAGAAACGCCGTGAACAGGCTCACTGTTATGCCTTTATAGAATGCCACCGGATGCTACCTCCTCCCAGGGGTTGTCGGGTCGGGATGTCTCACAGGGTTATCGGGCCGAGCTCAGGTTGAAGCGCTCTTGTTCAATTGACTTCGTATTCGAAGACGGAGGGCTGCCCCTGCCGCTCGACATGGACGCGCAGAGAACGGGCTTCACGTAGCTGCTGGAAGATCTGCAGAGCCTTTTCCGGACTGTCCAGGGGCATGCCGTTGACTTGCAGGACCACATCCCCCTTGCGGAAGCCCATCTGGGTCAACAGGGAACCCGGTCGGACCATGGCGATGACAAATCCGTCGGTCGCGCCGTTGACCAGACGCGGCTCCATGCGTGCCGATTTGAGCACCTCGCCGAGATTGCCGCGCGCCTGCTCAACGACGCCCCCCTCGATCAGCCAGCGATTCGGGGCGACCGGGCGGATACCGCCAGAATCTTTTTGTTGGGCCAAGGCGGAAGCGGGAGCTTGGCGACGAGCGGAGGAGGCAGCGGAAGCGGATGGCTCCTGATGCAACAGCAGCAGACTCAGGCTGCCGTCGGCGTTCTCGATGTGGGCGACGTTACGATCGACCGCGAGCAGTTGCCCTCCTCCGGGCAGGGCATCCCCCGGGCGGTATGCGGTAATCTCGTTGTTCGCCATGATCAGGGCCAGGGAGTCTTCGGCGCGGCCGGTCACGGTGCCGATGAGCTTGAGATCGGTACGGGGCGGCGCGACGGCCGCAGGCGCTCCAGCCGGCGCGCCGCGCCGCCTGGGTGCGGCGGCCGGGATCGATGCGGCGGGAGCGCTGGAATCGAAGATGTTGCGCTGGGTGATGGCGGAATAATCCCGCGAACCGGCAGCGGCGGCGGGGCGCGGTCTTTGTTTGAGGGCGGTGGGGGCAGGGGAAGGCTCAAGGCCAAGGCCGAGCAAGCCGGCGGTCAGGCTGCCGAGGCACAGCCCGCTGAAAGCGAGGAGCAGCAGCCAGACGGCCCGGGCATGTCGTTGGAGAAAGAGCAGCATGTCCATCCCAAGGAAAAGAAAGAAGAATTTCGCTAATCATACGGGCTCGGAAAAGAAAAGACAAGGGGCATCTGCCGTTGTCTCATTAAGGAGCGTCGCCTTGGGCATCCTTTCCCGGAGGGGCGAGTGCTCCCATAAAAAACCGGGCCGGTTGATAACCGGCCCGGTGGGTGTGCCTTTAGTATTTACCGAATTCGTGGTCGTCGAGGGCGATGAAGTCGCTTCCCTGGAACTCGGTTGCCGGCTTGTCCGGCGGGGGCGTTTCACCCCAGCCGGTTTCCTTGGCGGGGGGCAGAGGGCGCCGGACGGTGGCGGCCGCCGGAACCGGCGAAGGGGGGAGTCGCTTGGGGCGGGTCGGCGCTTGGGTCCAAGAGGTCGCGCCGCGAATCTTGAAGCGACCGAGCATCTCCTGCATCTGGTTTGCCTGGGCGGCGAGTTCTTCGGCGGCGGCGGCGCTCTCTTCGGCGTTGGCGGTTGCCTGCTGGGTCACCTGATCAATCTGTTCCATGCCGATGCTGACTTGGCTGACGCCGTTAGCCTGTTCGCTGCTGGCAGCGGCGATTTCCGCGACCAGGTCGGAAACCCGGGCGACGCTGCTGACGATTTCCTTGAGGGCGGAACTGGTCTGCTCGGCGATGGTCGTGCCGTTGTGGGTTTTCGCCACCGAGCCTTCGATCAGGCCGGCGGTCTCGTGGGCCGCCTTGGCGCTGCGCGCTGCCAGGTTGCGGACCTCCTCGGCGACCACGGCAAAGCCCTTGCCGTGCTGTCCGGCCCGTGCCGCTTCCACCGCCGCGTTCAGCGCGAGCAGGTTGGTCTGGAAGGCGATCTCGTCGATGACCTTGATGATCTTAGAAATGTTTTGCCCCGATTCGTTGATCTCCCGCATAGCCGAAACCATCGACTGCATCTGCAGGCTCCCCTTTTCGGCGGCGGCGCGGGCAGCGCCGGCGAGTTTCTGGGCTTGGGCGGCGTTTTCGGCATTGTGCTTGGTCTGCGAGCCGATTTCCGTCATCGAACTGGCCACCTCTTCCATGGAACTGGCCGAGGTCGTCATCCCTTCGGATAGGTTTTGGCTGCCGTCGGAGACTTCGGCGCTGGCGGAAGCGATCTGCTCACCGGCGACCTGGATCTGTTTCACCAGATCGTTGAGGTCGTGGCCGAGGCGGTTGAGGGCGCCGCGGATGGCGTCTTGGTTGTCGCGAGGCTGGACCTCGATGGTCAGATCCCCCGCCGCCAGTCGCTTGAGGTTTTCCACCATCTCTTTTTCCAGGTCGTCGGCGAAGCTGTCCATGGTCGCCGCCAACTGGCCGATTTCATCGTGGCGGTCGAGACGCAAGCGGCTGCCGAGGCGTCCATTCGCCATTTCCTTGAGCATGGTCACGGCCTGGGCCATGGGGCCGGAGATGTCGCGGGCGGTGAGGTAGACCAGAACCAGGGCCAAAAGCAGAACGGTAACGACGATGGCGATGAGCAGAGTCCGGGTTCGGGAGAGATCGGCAGCAATATCGTCGAGATAGATGCCGGCGCCGATCACCCAGCCCCACTGGGGTACGACCTTGACGAAGGAGATTTTGGGGACCGGCTCGCTGGATCCGGGTTTGGCCCACAGGTACTTGACGAAGCCTTCCCCCTTGCTGCGGGCGACTTCGACCATCTCCACAAAGAGCGCTTTGCCTTCCGGATCACGGTTGTTGGAGAGATTTTTCCCGTTCAGTTGGGGCGAGAATGGATGCATGATCATGACCGGGGTCAGGTCGTTGATCCAGAAGTAGTTGTTCCCTTCAAAGCGGGTGTGGCGCAACGCTTCGATGGCGGCCTGCTGCGCCGTTTCCCGATCCATTACGCCGCTCGCGGCCTGGTTTGCGTAATGCTCGACCACCCCCCAGGCGGTGGCCACGGCGTTGGCGACCATGGCTTCCTTGCCGGTATGGAGATCGCTGCGCAATTTTCCGTAGATCCAGGTAATGGCGAGGATGAAGGAAAGGCTGATGACGCCGCTCAGAAGAATGATTTTGGTGGCCAGTTTGAGATTTTTCACGGGAAACTCCTTTGCTGCAGGGGCTTGCGCCGGGTTGTCGATCTTCGCGATTCAGAAAAAAGCCGGAAAACCGACAGGGCCTGTCAAAAAAACCTGTCGCTGTTTCGCGCGGCACCCGGAAGACACGTCATTTCGGTTCAGGGTTTTGTCTGATAAAATACTCAGGGAGGTGAATAAGCAACCATTGTGCCACAAGTGGGATCTTTTTTACTAATGAGCGAATGCACGGCAGGGAAGGAGGGAGTCGGGGCGAGCCTTGCTCGCCCCGGGAGACGGATTGGTTGGCGCTGGGTGGGCGCTTTTCAGTTCCAGTCGGTGAGGATGAAGCCGAGGCCGATGCGGTTGGTGTGCTGGTCGTAATCGAGCAGGTTTTCGCCGTAGCCATTAAAATACTGCACGTAAAAGCCGACTTTTTCCAGAATCGGATAGCTCCACTCCAACTGCATGCTAGTGCGGTTTTCGCTCTGGAAGTTGTTGCGCAGCATCATGCCAAAACGGTGTTTTTCTTTGAGATAGTAGACCTGAAGCTCTCCCGGTCCGAGGTAGTCGTCGATGTCGCGGTTGTCGTCGTCGTCACGGCTTTCGGGGATGCGGTACCAGCCCTTCAGCAGCAGGGTCAGGGGGCCGCTTTCCAAGCCGACCTGGCCGGTTATCCGATTCCAGCTGCGGGACATGGGTTCGGAGCGGCCGTTGGACTGATGATTCAGGGCGGCGGTAAGGGTGCGCAGGCGCAGCCCGCCGAAACCGAGATCGTAATGGGTTCGGTAGTTGAGGAGCAGCTCCGGCTCGTAGTTTGTCTCGCGGAAGGGGGCCGACTCGTCGACGTTGTAGATCTGCCAGTAAGATTGCTGGGTATAGCCGAACCAGAGATCGGCGCGGCTGCCGAGAATGTCCTGCCAGAGCTTGGTCTTGACGCTGATCTGGTATTTGGCTTCGGTCGCCTTGACTTCCTCGACGGTGTAGTCCTCGCCTTCTTTCGGTTGATAGTAATTGTTGTTGTAAGTCGCCGGCATCAAATAGTTGTCCCGATGCATCATCAAAGTAAAGCGTCCGCGCGGACGCTTTTCGTCCAGATCCCAGCGGCGGGTCAGGAGAGAGGGGACTTCATTCTCGGGGGCGGGGAGCGCACTTTCCGCTTCGCCTTCTGGTGTGAACGGGAGGGCGACGATTTCGGCGTCCGCGCTGTTGACGCCGGCCAGCCGGTCGTAACAGGAAAGACGCTCCTGGTCGTCTTCCAAGTGCGCGCAGTCGCGCAGATCGGTGGCGAGATCCGCCAGAGCCGGAAGCGGCGCCAGGCAGAGCAGGGTGAAAAGCAGGCAGTTCGCGAAACGGTTCACGGTCGATCCCTTTCTTTCGGCTCGGCAAAAAAGTTCTGAGCAAAACGCACAGATCCTATACCAGCCTCCATCCTGACGGCAAACGGAGATTTTTCCCGGAAGGGCCCATCTTTTGACATAAGGCACGTCATCGGGGCGCGATTCTGGTAAACTTTCGGCTACAGACCCTTCGCCCGAAACCCCCATCCCTGCCGACAAGGAGTGTCCCGATGAAAATTCCGAGATGGTTGTCGCTGCTTTCGCTACTGCTGCTGATGGTTGCCTGCGCCAAGCCGATGAGCGTTTCCAGTTCCTTCGACTGGAAGGCCGACTTTGACGGTTACCGCTCCTGGTTCTGGGTGGACGGCAAGCCGGCGCTGATGGATGCCCTGCTCGGCGACGATATGACCGATCAGTTCATCCGCCGTGCCGTGACCGAAGAATTGATCGGCAAAGGTTTGGCGGTTCGGGCTGACGAGCCCGACCTGCTGGTGCGCTACACTACGCGCATCCGCGAGGCGGTGGCGGCGACCCCCGGAGATCTCGGCTACAGCTATCAATGGCGCTGGGTTCGGGAAGGTGTGGGGCGTGGGCAGGCGGAATCGGTGGGACGAGGTTTCCTCAATGTCGAGCTGATCGACCGGCGAGCGGGCACCTTGGTCTGGCAGGGGACGGTGAGCGGCGGGATCACCGACGAACGGGATGCCCAGGGGAAAATCCCCAATGCCGTCAAGAAGATTTTTGAACAGTATCCGCCCCGGCGCTGACCCCCCTGTGTCAGGGTGAGTTTGTGTGTATGGGGGGCTTCCCATCAGCAAAAAGAGTCGCGGCCGACGGATTTTCCGTCGGCCGCGTTTGTCTGTGATCCGCTTTGATCAAATCTGCGCGGCTCAGCGCTTCCAGTGCCAGGGGGGAAGATTCCCGCCCCGGCGGGAGTAACGCTCACTGTCCCAGAACCGCCCCTTGCCGCGCCGGCCGTCCTTCATCCCCGGGCGCAGCTTGTCCGTCAATGCCCGTTGTTCGGGGGTCAGTTCGGCCTGGATCCGACTCTGGGTGCGCGCCTTGGCGACGCTCAGTTCGGTGTGGATTTTAGCCTTCTTTTCGGCCAGGGCACGCACCGCCGCTTCGTCGAAGGATCCGGCGGCGGAGAGTTTACTCATCTCGTCGCGGGTTTCCGCCAGTTGGGCGCGTAGCGGCTCGACTTTCTGCCTTTCCTCAATGATGATCGCCTGGATTTTGGTTTCCTGTTCCTCGCTCAGGTTGAGCATTTGGGCCATTCCCCCATGGTGTCGGCTAAAACCCCGGTCATCGCAGGAACGGTCAGGGCCGCCGGCTCTCATCCCTTTGCCCATGCCCGGCTGGGCCAGGGCACTCCCCAGGCCTCCCGCCAGGGTCAGAGTTGCCATCAGCAGAATGAGCAGGCCTTTTGTGGTGTGTTTCATCGTCTTTCTCCTTGGTGTGGGGTACGTTTCGTACCTTTGTTGATACCCGTTACGGGGTCGTTTTCGCGGGTTCCAGGTCAGCGCAGGGTGAAGTCAGCCATGATCCAGCCCCGCACTCCGTTCGCTTGCTGGATATAATACCAGCCGTCTCGGTCGCCATGCACCGGAAGTCGAGTTCCGCGTCCGACTTGGCCGGCGATGCCGAAATGCAGGCCGGGGCCGGTGCGGATGTTGAGCAGGGCGGAATTGATGGTGACGTATCGCGACGCCTTTCCAGCGTAGGCACGGTCCGGCCGCCGGCGCGGCTCGTCGACAACCATATAGCCGGAAGGAACCCGACTGTAGAAGGTGCTGCCGGCCTGGAAGTAGGTGTCGCCGCCGAAAAGCTGGACCGAAAAGCCAAGGGGCAGGCTCCCGACGATGGCGCCGATGGGGGCGCGAACCGAAACCAGGCCCAAGCGGCCGGGACGGAAGAAACGGCCGTTGCGATGATAATAGTCATGTTTGCCGACACGGACATGTTCATGGCCGCGGTAATGATGATTGACCGGAGCCCGCTGGGGAGCGTGCCTGGTGAAGCGCGGGGCGCGTTCTTCCCGTCGCTGGGCAGGGTGGTCCCGGCGGTCGGCCAGGGCGTCGCTGGACAGGGCGGTGGCGGCAATCAGGCTGCTTATCAAAAGCGTGGCGAGGTAAGCGGGTCTTTTCATGGTGCCCTCCTTTGACGGATGGGGGCGGCATCGTTTTTGTCGCCCCATGTGCTTGGGGAAATAAATACCCCAGGATTTTGCACGAAATATGGAAGAAATGAGGAAAGGTGCGCTGTTAGGACGCGATGTTGGTTTTTTGGGGGAGGGGTGTGCTAAAAGGAAAACCGGACAGCAAACATCACGGAGTCTTCCCGCATGCGCTTGAGTCTTCGATATCGCCTCTTTTTTACCCTGCTCGCGGCCAGCGCCCTGATCGCTTTGGGGCTGCTGCTCATTGTTCAGTGGAGTCTCGACCGGGGCTTTCTTCAGTATGTCAACACCCTGGACGAGGAACGGCTGGAGCGCCTTGCCGGTGAACTGGAAGAGCAGTACGGCGCGTATGGGGATTGGGCTTTCCTGCGGAGCGACCCGGGCCAATTTCATCGGCTGGTTCTGCTGACCGGCTCCGAGCGCATCTACAGTCCCGAACAGCTGGAACGCTTGGAGCGGCGTCTGCAGCGACACCGCGACCACCCCCAAGGCGGTGTGCGCGAACCCCGGGGGCCGGAGGCGCAGCGCTTCGACCAGCGCCTGGTCCTGCTCGACGGCCAAAAAAGTCTGCTGCATGGATCGGAGAAATTTCCCGACGGACTTTCCTTTCGTGAACTCTATCATCAACGGCAGGTTGTCGGCTATCTCGGGCTGGTGCCGCGCAAGGAGCTGGCCGATGCCAACCAGCTGCGCTTTGTCCGCGAGCAGCAGTGGGCGATGCTGCTCATCGCCGCCCTGGCGCTGGTCGTTTCGGCGCTCCTCGCCCTGCCTCTGGCCCGGCGCCTGGCACAGCCGATCCATACCCTGGCGACGGCGACGCGCCGGCTTACGGCGGGCGACTTCACCGTGCGTACCCCGGCCGAGCGGGGGGATGAGCTGGGGCAACTGGCCCGGGATTTCAACTCCCTGGCCTTGACCCTGGAAAAGAACGAAGAGGCCCGACGCCGCTGGATCGCCGATATCTCCCATGAGCTGCGTACCCCCCTGGCCGTGCTGCGCGGCGAGATCGAGGCCCTGCAGGACGGCATCCGCCAGGCCACCCCTGCGACGCTCGCCTCCCTGCACGGCGAAGTCCTGCGTCTGGGGCGCCTGGTGGAGGATCTCTACCAGCTGGCCCTCTCCGATGTCGGCGCCCTGACCTATCGCAGAGCCGACGAGGATCTGACGGAATTGCTGGGACAGGCGTTGGCGGCGGCGCGGAGCGAATTCGATCGCAAAGGTATCGCGCTGCGTTTCGAAACGGATGGGGGCGGCGAAATGTTGCTCTTTGCCGACGGTGCCCGTCTGGGTCAGCTCTTCGTCAATCTGCTGGAGAATTCCCGTCATTACACCGATCCCGGCGGCGAACTGGTCGTCCGTCTGGAACGGGAGCCGGGCTGGGCCGTCATCCACTTTCAGGATAGCGCCCCCGGTGTGGCCGAAGCCGATCTGGGACGTTTGTTCGAGCGACTCTATCGGGTGGAAAGTTCCCGCAATCGCAACCGCGGCGGAGCCGGGCTGGGGCTCTCCATCTGCCGCAATATCGTCGAAGCCCACGGCGGGACGATTTCCGCCCGCCCCTCGCCCCTGGGCGGGGTGTGGATCACTGTCAGACTGCCTTTGGAGGAGGTTGCGCGATGAGCGGCAAGATCTTGATTGTTGAGGATGAGCCCAAGCTGGCCGAACTGTTGGCGGATTATCTGCGCCAATCCGGCTTCGAGGTGTTGCTGGTGGACGACGGCCTGACGGCGGTTCCCGCCATTCACGAGCACAAGCCCGATCTGGTGCTCCTTGATCTGATGCTGCCGGGGAAAGACGGCATGGAGATCTGCAAGGAGGTGCGACGTTTTTCCAGCGTGCCGATCATCATGGTCACCGCGCGGGTCGAGGAGATCGACCGCCTGCTCGGCCTCGAATTCGGTGCCGACGACTACATTTGCAAACCCTACAGCCCTCGCGAGGTGGTGGCCCGGGTCAAAGCCGTACTCCGTCGCGGCGGGGCGGCCGCCGAGAGCAACCACGGGCTGGTGCTGGACGAGGCCCGCTACCGCGCCGCGTTGCATGGCGTCGATCTCGATTTGACCGCTGTCGAGTTCAAGCTGCTCGCCATCCTCTTCGCCAGCCCCGGGCGGATCTTTTCCCGGGATCAACTCATGGATCGCATCTACCCCGACGAGCGTATCGTCAGCGAGCGTACCATCGACAGCCATATCAAGAAACTCCGTAAAAAATTGAGCCTTGCCGCTTCCGATGAAGAGCTGATTCATTCGGTCTACGGCGTGGGTTACAAGTACGAACTTCCCGAGCGGTGATGGCGCACTTTCGGGGAAATGAAAACAGCGTTATTTTTTCGTTCAAAGTGCTGGACGGGCCTCGGTCGGATTGCGTACAATGTGAAACTCCCTCTTCTGCGCATCCCTGATTCCGGGCGTTTATGAAACCTCAGTACCGTTACTGGATATTCCTCTTCGCCATTGCCAACGTCATCTTCGGCGTGATCTGGGCTGCGCTTTTCGGTTCCTGGTTTTCCTTGGCGCCCGACGAACAGGACTACATCAAGGGACTGCTCGACAAGATCCTGCCCTTCCCCATGCTCGGCTCGGTCATTCTGGTCACCGCCATCGGCGGTCTGGTCAGTTTGCTTTTTTACTATTACGTTATCCCCATCCTGCAACTGGCTGAAAAGACTCGGCTGATGGCTACCGCCAATCCCGACTACCGGATCTTCCCCCGCGGCGCCCGCGAGGTCGTCTATCTCACCGGCATCATCAACGATTACGCCGATGCGTTCCAGAAGCTCAAGACCGAGGTCGACGCCCGCATCCAGGAAGCCCAGGCCCAGGTCGACGAAGAGCGCAACCGGCTGGCGGCACTCATGTCCGAACTCCCCAGCGGGGTGCTGGTCTGCAACACCGAGGGGCTGATCCTGCTCTACAATCAGCAGGCCCAGAGCCTGCTTCAGACGGGAAACGGCCAGGAGGGTGCCGGGATCATCGGCCTGGGGCGCTCGGTCTTCGGTCTGCTGCGGCGTGAGCCGCTGATGCATGCTTTCGAGCGTCTGCGTCAGGCGCTGCATCGGGATCAGGCCCTGTCGACTCTCGGCTTCATGCTGACCCGCCCCGATGGCGCCTGTCTGCACCTGAACATGGCTTTGGTGCTTGGGCAGAAGGTTGAAGAGCAGGAGATTTCCGGATTCGTCCTGACCTTGGAGGACATGACCCCGCAGATCGAGGCGGATAATCGTCGCGACCGGTTGATCCAGACCATGGCCGATTCTTTCCAAGAGGGAATCGCCGACATCCGCCGGTCTATCTCCACCATTCTCGCCCGACCTGAGCTCAAGCCCCATCAGTTGCAACGATACCGGCGGGTGATCGACCGGGCTTCCCTGGCCCTGCAACAGAACCTCGATCAGGTGCGCGAGCACTACACCCATCACCGCCACGCCCTGAGCAAGGTCGAGGATATCCACGCCGAGAACCTCATGGAGATTCTGCGCAAGACCCTCTTCGACCGTTTCGGCGCCGAGTTGCAGGGAGAGGCCCAGGACGGTCTCTGGCTGCGCCTCGACAGCTATTCCTTGGTCCAGGCCTTGGCCCATCTCGCCGGCCTGCTCAAGGGGCAGAAACTCTTCGGTGCTTTCCAGGTGACCCTGCGGCCAACCTCTCCGGAAAGCGCCTCCATGACCATCGGCTGGCCCGATTACTGTCTCGATTATCAGTTCATCGCCGACTGGATGGCGGCGCCGGTGATCGTCGAAAGTGAAGGGCAGGCCATAAGTTTCAGCGATCTGGTCGGCAGCTTTGGCGGCGCCGTCTTCATCGAATCGGCGGGAGGCAAGGCCTGCCACGAAGTGCGCATCGAGCTGCCCCTCGCCGCCCCCTTGGCGCACCCGGAACTCCTCTCGCCGCACAAGCCGCGCCCGGTCTATTACGAATTCGACCTCTTCAACCGACCGGGCATGGACGATCTCGGCAAACGCCCCCTGCGTAAACTCACTTACGTGGTTTTCGATACCGAAACCACCGGTCTCAACCCTTCGCAGGGGGATGAAATCATCCAACTCGGCGCCATCCGCATCGTCAACGGCCGGCTGCTGCACGATGAAATTATCGACCAACTGGTCGATCCTCGCCGCAGCGTTTCCCCCGAGTCGGTGGCCATCCACGGCATCGATCCGGCTCGCCTGAATGGCCAGCCGACCATCGATCAGGTGCTTCCCCATTTCCACAAATTCACCGAAGGGGCGGTGCTCGTCGCCCACAACGCCGCCTTCGACATGCGTTTTCTGCAACTCAAGGAGCGCCGCACCGGGCTGCGCTTCGAGAATCCGGTGCTCGACACCTTGTTCCTTTCTTCGGTGGTTCGCCCCAACCAGAAGGATCATTCCATCGATGCCATCGCCGAAATGCTTCATCTCACCATCCACGGGCGCCACACTGCCCTCGGCGACGCCGTCGCCACCGCCGAGGTACTGCTCAAGCTCATCCCGCTGCTCGAAGCTCACAACATTTTCACCCTCGAAGACGCCCTCAGAGCCTCGTCCCAGTCCCCCTTCGCCAAAATGGCTTTCTGAGCGGTCCCGGTCGAAGTCCGCAAAAAAGAGGGCTCGGACCACTCCTCATCGGGAGTTTCCGCGCCCTCTTCGTTTTCGGAATTTTTTGTCGGAGCGTTATCCGATCGCTCGATGGCCAAGCGGATCAAAAACGCCCATCTGTGGCGGCACCCCTGGGCATTTTTCATCCGCCTGTTACATGAACAGGAGCAGGCTTACCGCCATGACCGCCATTCCTACCACCAGACCGTAGATCGCAAGGTGGTGTTCGCCGTATTTCTGCGCCGAGGGGAGGAGTTCGTCGAGGGAGATGAAGACCATGATGCCGGCGACCAGGGCGAAGAGGAAGCCGAAGACCATGTCGTTGAAAAAGCGATAGAGGAGAGCGTAGCCGACGAGGGCGCCGACCGGTTCGGCGAGACCGGAGAGGAAGGAGTAGCAGAAGGCTTTGCGTTTGCTGCCGGTGGCGTAATAGATGGGCACCGACACGGAGATGCCCTCGGGAATGTTGTGGATCGCTATGGCCAGGGCGATGGAAATACCTACCGTCGGGTCGGAAAGGGCGGCGGCGAAGGTCGCCAATCCCTCGGGAAAGTTATGGATGCCGATGGCCAGGGCGGTGAAGATCCCCATGCGCAGCAGTTTTCGCTCGCGCTCGCTCGGGAGCGCGCTCATCTCTTCGACCCCTTTGATTTCGTGGGGGTTTTCGATGCTGGGGATGAGTTTGTCGATGAGGCCGATAAGCAGGATGCCGCTGAAAAAGGCGGCCACCGTCAGCCAGGCCCCGGGGCGCTCACCGCAGGCGTTTTCCAGGGCGACGCGGGCCTTGGCGAGGATTTCCACCAGTGAGACGTAGATCATCACCCCCGCGGAAAAGCCAAGGCTCAAGGAGAGAAAGCGGGTGTTGGTTTGTTTGGCAAAAAAGGCGATAGCGCTCCCCACGCCGGTGGAAAGTCCGGCGAAGAGGGTCAGGCCAAAGGCGAGGAGGACATCTTCCGGCACGGGGGAACCTCGGAGTAAATTATGGATGCTCGTTTTTGAGCGTTTGGGTCATACGGGCGTGAAATTCCTGGGCATAGGCGAAAAACTTGTTTGCATCGTCGAGGGAAGGTTTGCCGTTGGGCAAGAGCCCAAACTCACCGGGATAACGGGCTTCGATATAGAGCCCATCTAAAGTTTTGATTAGAAACAGGTTGTAGTCCTGACGAAATCTTGCCGGTAAGAGCGCGAAAAGGGTTTGTAGTTTGTGAACTCTCGGGAACTCGACGCGGGTTTCTTCCAGTACGGCTTTCAGTGTTTTTTCCATGGCCTGTTGCGCATGGAAGGCGACGATCCCCGTCAGGTTCTCATTGTCGATAATCGCGGCGATCGTCTCCAGGTCTAAGCTCGCGGCCGCCAACCACTCACCGGTAACCTCCCTCATGAGAGCAGGACTCCGTCGCGCAGGATTTTTCGACTGAACATGCTGTCTATTTCGACGAATCTTTTATGCATGGGACGGGTGTGGACGATCAGATCGATCGGGGTTTGTTCCTGGAGGTCATCCAATGCGCTGCTTGTTTCGATAAAAAGGCGGTTTTTTTCCTGCCAGTTGGCGGGGACAAAGTCGTCCCTGGTCACCACATACAGGTCGATATCACTATCCGGAGTCGGATCCCCCCAGGCGTAACTGCCGAAGAGGATGATCTTTTCCGGATTCAGCGGAGCCAGTCGCGCAACGATCTCGCGTTTGAGTTGTTCGATGTCGGCGGTTTTCATCCATCCTCACAAATCGGAAATTTCGATTTCGGCCCAAACCGGGCAGTGATCCGAGGGCTTGTCCATGGCGCGGATGTCATAGTCGATGCCGGTGGCGCGGCAACGCTCCATCAGGGGGCGGGTGAGCAGGATGTGGTCGATGCGCAACCCCCGTTTCGGCTCGCTCTCGAAACCTCGGCTACGGTAGTCGAACCAGCTGAAACGGTCGCTGACTTCGGGGTTCTGTTCACGGAAACTGTCGTGCAAGCCCCAGTCGAGCAGAGCCTGGAACCATTCCCGTTCTTCCGGCAGGAAACTGGTCTTGCCGGTGCGCAGCCAGCGTTTGGCGTTCTCCGCGCCGATGCCGATGTCAGAGTCGACCGGGGCGATGTTGAAATCCCCCATGACCGCCAGGGGTTGATCGGGGTGACTATGGGCGCGCAGGTAGGCGAGCAGGTCGGCGTAGAATTTCCGCTTGGCGGGGAATTTGAGGGGATGTGCGCGGCTTTCCCCCTGGGGGAAGTAGCCGTTGACGACATGCAGGGTTGTGCCCGAGGCAAGGGCGAAGTCACCGCCGATAAAGCGTTTTTGCGCCTCGTCGCCGTCGTCGGGGAGGCCGTGCTGGACTCGCGTCGGTTCCTCGCGGGAAAGCAGGGCTACGCCGTAGTGGGTCTTTTGCCCCTGAAAGGCGGCGCGATAGCCGAGGCGTTCGATATCCGCCAGGGGGAAGTCGGCATCCTGGACCTTGGTTTCCTGCAAACCGAGAATGTCGGGGCGCTGCCGCTCGACCAGCGCTTCGAGCTGGTGCAGACGGGAACGCAGGCCGTTAACGTTGAAGGAGATCAGTTTCATGACTGCAGAATAGAGCAGAAACGGATTGAGGACAACCGGGATTTTTCGGGCCCGCAAGAGGCGGCTTTTTCCCGGTGGGTATCTAAACCGATGAGTGTGCTCAAATTTCAGGATAAGGATTTATGCAAGTAAAGATCATAAAAGCTTGCTTTTCGAAAGTCACCTGTGGTAGTGTCCTTTTACTTAAGCAAGTTTGTGTGGATTTTTGACGCTCACCGGATGGACAAGGTGTCGGTCCGGACCAAAAACACAAGCCCTCTTGGGCGTGTGTTTTTTCATTTTATGGGTGGTTAAAGTGCGCACGACAAAAAGTTCCCCAGGGGAACGTGGAGAAAAAAATGGCAGAAGGTACCGTGAAGTGGTTTAACGACGCAAAAGGTTTTGGTTTTATCGAGCAGGACAATGGGCCCGACGTATTCGTCCATTTTTCTGAAATTCAAGGGGATGGTTTCAAATCCCTGGCTGAAGGAGATCGCGTGAGTTTCGCGGTGACCCAAGGTCAAAAAGGCCCGCAGTCGGCCAACGTGCGCAGAATTTAAGCAGGATTTTGCATAGCATGAAAAAGAGCCCCGCGAATTTTCGCGGGGCTCTTTGTTTCAGCGGTTCCATTCCCACCGTGCTCGCACCTGGCGCTCCAAATCCCCGAAAGGACAAGCACCCGCATGGCCAGAAAACCTAATTATGGTTACGAAAAACGTCAGAAGGAAATCGCCAAAAAAGCGAAAAAAGAAGAAAAGAAAAAGAACAAGCAAGAGACCCGGGAGATCCCGTCCGAGGAAGCCTCCGCTCAGGAGTAATCCCCGGGCCTTTCCCCGCGCCCTGTATTCTTGGTAATCGGGCGCGCGTTTTTCCTCCTGCCGGCGACTTCCGAGCGTTTTAAGGACCGTCGACCCCTTCCCGCTGGGCAAATCTCCCATCCCTTTTTCAGGTTTTGCCGTTCCCTTTGTTATAGGTGAGCCGATTTCACTCCGTCCTCAAAGGTGGGTATGGTAAGTTGCCCCTCGAATGTTTCCAGACGACGAGGCTCGCTTCTCGTTGCAACCGACGGAGGATCCATGCAGAACTGGCAAGGTGGGGGAGATCCCGATCTCCTCGAACGCAAGATCAACGAATTTATCGCCCGCTTCAAAGGTCAGAAATTTCCCCTCAAAATCTTTGCGGGTATCCTCCTTGTGCTGTTGCTGGTTTTCGGCGCTGGCAGCAGCTTCTATCAGGTCGGCACCGAAGAAACCGGAGTCGTGCTGCGTTTCGGCCACTTTACCGGCTTTGCCCAGCCGGGCCTGCATTTTAAACTCCCCTTCGGAATCGACACGGTCTATCTGGTCAAAACCGGAAGGGTCATGAAGGAAGAGTTCGGCTTTCGCACGGCTCAGTCCGGGGCGCCCTCGACCTATACCAAGGAGGGGCTGAACGAGGAAGCCCTGACCCTCACCGGTGACCTCAATGTCAGCGACCTGGAGTGGATTGTCCAGTATCAGATCGCCGACGCCTTCAAGTTCCTCTTTCGCATCGAAGATCCCCAATCGACCATTCGCGACGTCGCCGAGGCGGCGGTGCGCAAGGCAGTGGGCAATTCCAACGTCACCGAGGTGCTCACCACCGAGCGGGCTCTGCTTGCCACCGCCATCGAGAAGGATTTGCAGGCGATTCTCAACAGCTACGATATCGGCGTGCGCATCGTCACCGTCAAGTTCCAGGACGTCAATCCCCCCGAGTCGGTCAAGGCGGCCTTCAACGAGGTCAACGAAGCCGAACAGGAAAAGGAAAGCCTGATCTTCCAGGCTCGGGAGCAGTACAACCGTGAAGTGCCCAAGGCGAGCGGGGTGGCCAAGAGCGCCATCCTCGAAGCCGAAGGTTATGCCCTCGAACGGATCAATCAGGCCAAGGGGGAGGCCGGCCGCTTTCTCGCTCTGCACACCGAATACCGCAAGGCCCCGGAAGTGACCCGCGAACGCCTGTACCTCGAAACCCTCGAAACGATTCTGCCCCGTCTGGAGGAGATCTACATCATGGACGAGAAGGGTTCCGGCGCACTGCCAATGCTTCCTTTGCGGAGTCCGAAGGAAGGGGGTAAAGGATGAAAAACCAGCTTCTTATCGCCATCGCCATTTTACTTCTGCTGCTCGGCCAATCTGTACTCTTTGTCGTTGAGGAGGGAGAACAGGCGATCGTCACCCAGTTCGGCAAACCGGTCGGCGAAGTGAAGTACGCCGGTCTGCACGTCAAAATTCCGTTGATCCAGGAAGTGCGCCGTTTCGACCGCCGGATTCTCAAATGGGACGGCGATCCCAACCAGATTCCCACCAAGGATAAGCGCTACATCTGGGTGGATGCCACGGCCCGCTGGCGGATCGTCGATCCGCTGCTTTTCTATACCACCGTAGCCACCGAGCAGGGGGCCTTGAGCCGGCTGGACGATATTCTCGATTCGGTGGTGCGCGACGCCGTTTCCAGTCACCTGCTGGTGGAGCTGGTACGGGGCAAGGATTACCAGCCCCCGGCGGGAACGGTCGAGGTGCTCGATTTCGAGGGTCAGAAAATTGAGGCCGAGAATCTGATCGGTCGCGAAGAGATCCTCGGCAACATCCTCACCGAAGCGCGCAAGAACATCCCCGAATACGGCATCGAGATGATTGACTTGCAGATCAAGCGGATCAACTACGTCGAACAGGTGCGGTTGCGGGTTTACGAGCGGATGATTTCCGAGCGGAAAAAGGTCGCCTCCCAGTTCCGTTCCGAAGGGGAGGGAGAAAAGGCCAACATCCTCGGCCAGATGCAGAAGGAGCTCAAGCGCATCGAATCCGACGCGTATCGCGAGTCGGTACAGATTCGCGGCCGCGCCGATGCCGAAGCCGCCGCCATCTACGCCGAAGCTTACGGCCGCGACCAGGAATTCTACGCCTTTGTGCGAACCCTCGAATCGTACCGCAAGGCGCTCAAGGCAAATTCCCGACTGGTTATTTCCACCGATTCGGACTTTTACCGCTTCTTGCAAAAAAATCGCTAGAAGGGGGATCAGTGCTATAAAAAAAGGAGAGAAGGACCGCGCCGGGTCTTCTCTCCTTTTTCGGTTTGGGGAGGGGAAAGGCTTTCACCACAGAGCGCACAGAGTTCACAGAGAGAATCCTGAGATTTCTGATTTTCTTTGTTTTTCCTCGGTGTCCTCTGGTGAGCGAAGCGAAGGGTGGTGAAGGCTTCTATCCTTTTGATGGATGAACGGCACATGACGGAATCGTTGACTTTACCTGTAACCCGAAGCGCCCGTCCCGGCGGCTTGCGGGAGATGCTCGCCGTCGCCCTGCCGATGGTCGCTTCCCAAGCCTGCGAAACGGCGATGATGTTTGTCGACCGGCTCTTTCTCTCCCGGCTCGGCACGACGGAGATGAGCGCCTCCATGGCCGGCGGGCTGACTGCCTTCATGATGACGACCTTCTTCATTGGCCTCATCGGCTACACCACCGCCCTCGTCGCCCAGTACCTCGGCGCCGGGCGCAAGGAACGCTGCCCCCGGGTCATTACCCAGGCGCTGCTCCTCGCGGTTGCCGCCTACCCGCTGATTCTCGCCGCCCGCCCCCTGGCTCATGGGCTCTTCGCCGCTTCCGGCATCGCCCCCGAGCAACTCGCGCCGCAACAGGCCTACTTCGACATCCTCCTCTACGGCGCCCTGCTCACCCTGCTGCGCACCGCCCTGGCCGGCTTCTTCTCCGGCATCGGCCGCACCCGGGTGGTCATGCTCTCGACCTTGGTTGCCATGGTCGTCAACATCGGCGCCAACTACGTCCTCATCTTCGGGCATCTGGGCTTTCCCGCCTTGGGCATTCGCGGCGCCGCCCTCGGCACCTTGCTCAGCGGCTTCTGCGCCCTGCTGGTCTTGGCCGGGGCCTATTGGGGGCGCTCCATCCGCCGCGAGTTTTCCGTCGGCGCGGCCTTTCGCTTTGACCGAGAGATTCTCGGCAAACTGGTGCGTTACGGTTACCCGGCGGGGATCGAGCTCTTTCTCAACCTGATCGCCTTCACCCTGACGATTCTCCTCTTTCATGCCCACTCCCCGGCCACCGCTTCGGCAGTGACCATCGTCTTTAACTGGGACATGGTCTCCTTCGTGCCCCTGCTAGGCATCCAGATCGGTGTGGTCAGTCTGGTCGGTCGCCACCTCGGCGCCGGGCGTTCCGACATCGCCCAGCGGGCGGCGCGCTCGGGGTTGAAGATGGCCCTGACCTATTCTTCGCTGATTCTCCTCCTTTTCGTCAGCTTTCCCACCCAACTCGTCGCCCTCTTCACCCCCGTTGTCGCCGATGCTGTCTATGCCGAAGCCGCGCCTTTGGCCGCAGTTATGCTGCGCCTGGCCGCCTTCTACGTCCTCGCCGACGCCCTCATGGTCGTCTTCAGCGGCGTGCTGCGCGGCGCCGGCGACACCTTTTGGGCCATGTGCATCTCCGTCGCCATGCACTGGCTGCTGCTCCCCGCCCTCTACCTCGCCCTCAAGGTTTTCCACCTCCCCCCGCAAACCGCCTGGCTCGCCCTCATCTTCCTCTTCCTCGCCTTCAGCGCCATCTTCTACCTGCGCTACCGCGCCGGGCACTGGAAAAGGCTGCGGGTGGTGGGGGAGGGATAGCTCCTTCGGCAAACAAAACGGCCCCGGAGGTGAATTTCCGGGGCCGTTGCGAGAGTTTTGGGGATCATTTTTCCGTCGGCATCGCTGCCGATTGTCAGCTATGGGCGAGACGCGGCTTTCCTCCTCCGGCGGCGCGCTTCCGGTTCTCCTCATGGCCTTGCAACATCCGTTTCACTTCATCCAGCGCATGTCTTTCCGACAGCAGATTGACGATATGCTGATTGAGGCTGATTCCGTCCAACGACGCGGCCTTGGCCAGCTTTTCGTGCAGAGATTTGGGCATCCGCAGAGGGAACTTGCCGCTGTAGTTTTCTTTGCGCAGGCTTTCGGGGAGCGGAATGTCCAAGCCGTCCTCGATGGCGACATGCAACCACTCCCGCATCGCATCTTCGATCATCTCGAGGGCTTCGGTCTTGGTGGTGCCCACGGACATACACCCGTCAAGTTCCCTGACCCGGACGAAAAAGCCATTTTCATCGGGCACGATTTCGATGGTGTAGGGCAGGGCCATATAGTATTCAACGGTTTTGCTCATGCCATTCCTCAAGATCCAGAAGGTTGATCACCTGGTCGACGTAGGTTTTGTTGACAGGCCGGTTTTTGGGGACGCTGATTGGAAAGGTTTGTGGCCGTCGAAAAACATAGTGGCTGCTGCCGCCACTCGAAGCCGAACCCTTCCAAGAGACGTTTGAGATCGTTGAATTCGACATTTTTTCGATTTGCAAGGATCTTCCCCGCCAGTTTCACAAGCCTATGGTCTGCCATGACATGCTCCATCGAGGCTTGTGATGATATTGCATATGATATCACGAAAAAGCAAATTTTGTCTGCTCCGGAAATTTTTTGTCAATCAAACCTCCATCTGACCGATTGCCAGGTTCTGGAGTTGCCGCTAAGGGGCACTGGCGGAAAGGATTCTTGGCTTTCCTGGCGTGACATTAGTTGAAAAACTGGGCCATGAGGGATTGCCGCAAGGCCTCGGCTTGGGCAAGGTGGTATTCTTGCTGGGCGATTAAAGCACGAACATCGGCACATTTGCCCTCGAATTCTTGCTGTCGATCCAACGGCGGAACGGGCACAGGTAACGTTTTCAATTTCGCCTGGGAAATGTTTCTCATGCTGTCGCTCGTTCCGGTGGCGAGTCGGCCCAATTCCTGACGTACATGTCTCGATTGCAAAAAGTGTTGCAAATACGCGGACAAAACAGGTGAAGGCTTCAGCCATACAAACCGCCAGAGTTTGTCAGGCAGCAGGAGGTTTGGATAGTCCGCCTCAACCAGTGCTGTTGCGCCAACCAATTCCACGGTGTTTGCCCGCGAAAAGAGCAAATCTCCCTTGCGTACAAAGTGATGGGCAGGCGGCCTATAATCATCGGGCGCGGGTTTCGCCTCTTCAGGACGAAAGTAACCCGAGGTAACCGCACTGACCTTGAGGATTCGGAAAGGGTTGGTGGGGCTGTCTTCTCCCGCCTGGATATTTTTCCCGCCCTCAAGTCCTGCGACGATTTTGCCCAGGGAAAGAATTTCCCACCCCTTCGGATTGGTCGCCGGGTCGCCGAACATGTCGACAAACAGGGCCGGGATCAGTTCGCGCGTCGTCTCCAGCGCCTGCTTCCGCAACCGCCGGATGCTGTCCGCCCGTTTCAGGATGTCGACGATGCGACGTTGTTCGTCGAGGGGTGGGAGGGGGATCGTCAGCTTTTTCAGTTCGCTTGCTTTGAACCCCGCTTGACTGACCCACTGTGTCGCGATTTTCGCAAAGTAGCCTGATTGAAAAAGCCTGAGAAAAAAGTAGTTTACCCACCATGGCTCAGCGGCATCGGCGTTAATATGCAACTTGGTAAGATGGTTGGAGAACCCTGCAACCATCTTCTCTTCGACAACAACCGACTTGCCAACCAACTCTTTGCTATTTGTGTTGTTGAATAAAATTTCTCCTGGCTCCAGCGACCTCTTTGTGGCCGGGGCCTCACTCAGAGGCACAAAATACTGATTACTAAGATCAAGGGAACCGTCTGTTCCAATATTGAACGGGCGTAGATGTGCAAGCCCATTTGCTACCAGTTTGGATTTACTGCATGCAAAACCAGACTCAGCGCTAGTAATCAACTCTCCAAGTCGCACAATAGGCCACTGGCTCACGCTCGACCCTCCCGTAGAGCTTCCCGTAAACTTTCCACCTCCTCCAAAATCTCCCGCTCAATCGCCGCCAATTCGTCCAGCAGTTCCAGCGGACTGCGATGCTCGACCTGCGTCCGCGACAGCGGCCGGTAGCGGCCGGCCGAGAGGTTGAAATCGTTGGCGCGGATCGTGTCGGCGGTGGCGAACCACCAGTTTTCGGTCCATGGGGCGTCACCCCCACCCCGACCCTCCCCCGTCGAGGGGGAGGGAGCATGAAAGGCCTGCCAGGTCCGCCAATTCTCTTCCCGATTTTGGTAAGCCGCGACCAGCCCCGGCAGGTCATCCGGTTCGATCGGCGCCGTGTGCTGGGCGTCGAGTTTGTAGCCGTCGTTGTCGGCGTGAAGGAACAGCACCCGCTCGGTCGTGCCCCCTTTGCGGAAGACCAGCACCGAGGTCTTGACCCCGGAGTAGGGTTGAAAGACTCCGCCCGGCAGCGACAGCACCGCCTCGACGGTGTTGTTTTCCAGCAACTGGCGGCGCAGTTCCTTGTGCGCCCCGGTGGAGCCGAACAGCACCCCCTCGGGAACGACCACGGCGCAGCGGCCGCCCTCACCCCCAGCCCCTCTCCCGGAGGGCGCGGGAAGCCGGAGGCTGTCGATCATGTAACGCAGAAAGAGCAGCTCCGTCGCCGTGGTGGCGCCGACCTTAACGTCGTCGACGATGCGGTCCTTGTCGACTCGTCCGGAAAAGGGGGGATTGGCGAGCACCACGGCATAACCGTCCGGAGGCAGCTCCAGCGCCTGTTTCTGCTGGGTGTCGAGGGTGGTGGTCAGCACGTTGCGGCGGCGGATGGCGACCTGGGGAAGACCGCGCAGGCTCAGGTTCATGGTGGCCAGGCGCACCATCTTCGGGTCGACGTCGTTGCCGTAGAAGGTGCGGCGGGCCAATATCTCCCACTTGGCGGCGGAAAGCATGTCGCCGGGGCCGCGCGGAATCGGCTTGCCGTCGACCTCGACCTGTTCGATGGAACCGGGCGAGCTGTTGGTCAGGCGCATGTGATCGTAGGCGGCGACGAGAAAGCCCGCCGTGCCGGCGGCCGGATCGTACACCGTCTCGCCGACCTGTGGGTCGAGGATGCGGACCATGGCGCGGATGACGTGGCGGGGGGTGCGGAACTGGCCCAGTTCCCCCGCCTGGCTGATCTGCTTGAGCACGTGTTCGAACAGATCCCCCTTGGTGTCGGCGTCGGCCTGGTCGAGACGCAAATCGTCGACCAGCCCGACCACCTGGGTCAGCACCGTCGGATCGTCGATGCCGAGGCGCGCCCCCTCCATGAAGTTGTAGGCCGAGCGCTCCGCGACCTTGGCGTAAAAGGCGAAAACCTCGTCGCGAACGAAGCGCACCAGCCCCTCGCCGGTCAGCGCCTTGGCCCAGACCGACCAGCGCAACCGGTCGGCCGGGATGGTTTTTTGCCCTTCGGCCGGGGCGTTGAGCGGGTTGCGCAGGGTCCACTCGCCGGCGAAGGCGTTCGCGTATTCCTGTTTCGCAATGCGGGCGCGGGCGGCGTTGTCGCGGTCGAGCCCTTCGGAGAGATAGAAGTAGAAGAGAAACGCCAACTGCTCGGCGTTGGACATGGGGTCGGGATAGCCGCCGCCGTAAAGGTAATCGCGAATCTGGTCGACCTTGCGGCGCAAGTCGGGGGTCAAGGGCATTTGGGGGAACTCCTAGCGGGATTGCCGGTCGTGATCGGTGGGGCCATCACCGTCGCCGTCGCCGAAGACGGCCCGGTTCAGGTCGCCGAGAACGGCGGTCAGCCGTTCTTCGCTGCCAGGGCGCGTTGCAGGCCGCCGACATGGCTGAAGGGGGGGAGCATGAAGTGGTCGAGGGTGAATCCGTCCAATTGTCCGGCGTTGGCTTTGAGGTATTCGCCGATGGAACGCAGAAGCCGGTGTTGCTCCGAATGAAAATCGTCACGGGCCGCAAGCCAGGCCTCGAAGCGGGCGGCGACTTGGGTCTGGGCCAGGGCATCGGCATCGACAAAGACGAAATTGCCGTTTTCGTCGATGGTCACCCATTCGCGGGTGTTCGGGTCGATGTGGTCGTCGATGTCGAGGGTCAGCAGGTTGCGGGGATTCGGCTTGTACTTTCCCCGCTCGCGGATAACTCCGCCCTCGACCGTCGTCTCGTCGTCGTCGTGAACGTCGGTGACGCCGACGAAGTCAAACATGGTGAAGCGGTTCTTGCCGGGGGCCTTGCGGGTGCCCCGGCCGCGCATCTGCCGGTAGAGCACCACCGAGCGGGTAAAGCGGGCCATGACCAGGCCGACCACCTCGGGGGCGTCGAAGCCGGTGTCGAGCATGTTGACCGAAACCAGAATCCGGGGGAATTTTTCCTTTTTGAATCGCTTGATTTTAGTCGCGGCATCGAGGGTGTCGTCCTTGCCGAATCCGGAGACGACGAAGTCGGCGTAACGCACCTCGGGGGAGGGCTTTTGGTCGGCGAACGCCTCGTCGAACATCTGGGCCAGGGTCTCGGCGTGGCGTTTGGTGACGGCGAAGACGATGGTCTTGCCCGGCACGGGGTAGCGCATCGTCCCTTTTTTGTCCCGGTAGCCGTTGGCCAGAACGTCCCGGTATTCGCGGACGATGGCCCGGTTGCGCTCGGGGATGGTGAAGCGCCGCTCCAGGGCATTGGGATCGACTTTGACCGAATCCTTGCCGGCGAACAAGAGTTCCAGTTCGTCGCGGTCCCCGGCCGTGAGGGCCGACCAGTCCAACTCGGATTTTTTCACCTCGAAACCGTCGGCCGATGCGGTTTTGACGGTCTTGGCCTTGTAGATCTGGTACGGCACCAGATAGCCCTCGTTGACCGCCTGCTTGAGGGTGTAGCGGTACGTCGGCTTGTCCACCTCGAAGAAGCGCAGGGTGTCGCGCACGAACAGTTTATCCTCGTCGTCGCCGGTTTCGATCTCGCTGGTGAAGGGCGTGGCGGTCAGGCCCACCTGCACGCCGTCGAAGTATTTGAGGATGCCGCTCCACTGGCCGTAGATGCTGCGGTGACACTCGTCGGTGACGATCAGGTCGAAGTAACCGGCCGAGTAGTCGCGGTAGATGTTGGTCATCGACTGGAGGGTTGTGACGGTAATCAGCTTCTCGTCCTGAAAACGTCGCCCGGTGCGCAGGACGTAGCAGGGGTAATCCGGCAGGTGCTCGGCGAAGGCGTCCTCGGTCTGTTTTGCCAAAGTGATCCGGTCGACCAGAAATAGCACGCGGGTCACGGCGTTGGCCTCGAAGAGGCGCTTGATGAAGGCGGCGGCGGTGCGGGTCTTGCCGGTTCCCGTCGCCATTTCGACCAGCAGCTTGCGCCGACCGGTCGCCATCTCGCGGCACAGGGTGTCGATGCAATCCTTCTGGTAGTCGCGTCCGGCGATGCGGGTGTCGACCGGCTTGGTCAGGGGGTCGACCCGCAATTTGCGCCGGGCATGACGGCGCTCAAGGTCGATTTGGCTGAAGAAACCGGCAATGGGGCGGGGGAAGGCTTCGGTTTGGTAATCCCAGAACAGGATTTGCTCGCCGTCGGCGAGAAAGACATAAGGCACATTGTCGAGTTGGACGGCGTAACCTTTGGCTTGTTCGACCGCCGATTGAAGGCTCTGGCCGGGGCGCTTGGCTTCGACGACCGCCGCCGAACGGCCGTGGCGGTCGCACAGAACATAGTCGGCGAAAGTGCCGTCCGGCAGCCGGTATTCGTAGCGGACACTGACGCCGTCGGTCAGCTCCCAGCCGACCTCTTTCAACTGAGCGTCGATCTCGACCCGCGCGAACGCTTCTTTCTTTTTTCCGGGACCGGCCATGCACACCCCCCGCTGAAACGGCAAAAGATCATTGAAAGCAAGGATTTTTGTCGGGGAATCCTAGCACTATCGGCAGGGGAACCGAAGCGGAAAATCTCAGCCATGGCGATCAAGGTTTGACCCGTCGGGAGCGCTTACCTAATAGCCGTTGGGTTACCTTCACAGATCCACCGCCTGTTCAAGCACCTTGTCGCGAATGCGGGGATGCAGTGCCGCCGGCGTGACCACATCAACCCGGCGGCCGAGACGCTCCTGAAGATCCATCAGCAGCCCGCCCAGGGCCAGGGCCGAACGCCCCTCCTCAAGATCGACCAGCAGGTCGACATCGCTTTGCGGCCCTCCCTCGCCTCGGGCGAGGGAGCCAAAGAGACGCACGCGCACGACGCCCCGGTCGGTCGCCAGCTTTTTGATCGTGTCCCGGTGTTGTTCGATGAACGGGTCCATGTTTGCTCCCAGGGTGGTTTAGAATTTCACGGTCTTCCGGCACCCAAGCCGAAAGCTCTTTTCGCGGATCAAAATAAGGCTTTACGAGGAGGGGCGCTTGCCCCAGCGCTCAACTCCGGTCATAAACCGTGCTCCGGTGGCCGACCATCAGCACCAGCACCAAGATTTTCCGGTCCTGGATTTCACAGATCAGCCGGTAGTCGTCGACCCGGTACTTCCAGCGGCCGGCCAACTCCCGCCGCAGCGGCGCGCCGTAGCGGCGCGGGTCTTCGTCGCCGGCGATGCGCTCCCGCAAGTAGCGCACGATGTCGGCCTGAATCTGTCGGTCGAGCTTGGCGAGCTGTTTTTTCGCGGTCTCGGTGACCTCAATCCGCCAGGCCAAGTTCCCGCTCCAGCTCATCGAGGGTCAGGGTTTTTTCCTCTCCGCTTTCAACCCGCTTGAGAATTTCGTCGGAAAGATAGGCCGCCTCCAAGTTGTCGAGATGCTCCAGAATGGCCTCGCGGGCATAAAAGGATTTGGAGCGGCCGGAGCGTCTGGCCAAGGCCTCCAGACGGCGTTCGATATCCTCGGGCAAACGTAGTGCAAGCATGAATTCCTCCTTTGCTATACACGTATACTACAGGGGTGGTTCAAGCCCGGCAACCCAATTCTCGTCGTCGGTAAAGAGTGGTTCAAGGTAAGGCGGGGAGATTAGTTCTCGGGGGGATGCTCGCAGGTCCGGTTCATCCTCTCGAACAGCTCGATCTGCTCGGCCATCGACAGTTTTTTTTTGCAGCCGGTGCGCAGGCACTGGCGGCAGCGGTCGTCCGAGCACCACTGGCACATCTTGCAGTCGGGGCAGGGGTGTTTTTTGTCCATGGCGCGCTCCTTTTAATTCATTGTACGCCGAAGGCGCCGGCGGCGGTGGTGCAGGTACCAGGCTTCGCAGAGCTCGGCGGCCACGAGCAGGAAGACGGCGACGGCGACGCCGGGGACGGAGAGGGGGTTGAGGAGTAGCGCGCCCCAGCAGAGTCCGAGAAAGAGCACTTTGTAGACGACCGAACGGCCCAGTTCGGTGGTGCGATCCTCGTTGGTGAACCAGCCGCGCAGCAGGCTGACGGCGCCGTACAGGTAACAGTAGAGGGAGCAGGCCGCCAGGGGCAGGGCGATGTAGGCGCGGGTGGCGGTATCGAGGCCCATGAGCGTGCCGAGGATCGGGCCGCTGAAGGGGAAGGCGATGAGGATGGTGACCACGGCGAGGGCGCTGCCGACCCAGCGGAAGAAACGCACCAGCACCAAGTAGTCGGCATCGTTCTTGACCATGGTCTGATAGGCCTGGAGCAGATTGCGCATGGGTCCGGCGAGGAGAAAGATGAAGCCGCGGATGACGCCGAAGGAGGCCAGGGCCAATGCCCCGTCGGGGAGGCGGCCGATGATGGCGTTGATCATGAGCGGCACGCTTTGTTGCAGGCACGAGGCGTAGGCCAGCGGGAAGGAGAATTTCAGAATTTCCAGCGCGCCTCGTTCGTCGGCACCCCCTTCGTACTGGATGCGGCAGCGCCAGGCGAAGGCGCCCATCAGCGTGGTTTCGATGACGATGCAGGCGAGCAGAGCGAAGGCGCCGAGTTCGGCGCCGGAAAACCAGCGACGGCCGAGAGCGAGAAAGCCGAGCAGGGCGACGACCCGGACGATGGTCGCCAGCGACACCAGCGCGGTGTGGCGCGCCTGCATGACCAGCCCCTGGAAGAAGCCGCGAAAGCCAGTGAGAAAGGGAAGAAAGACGAGAATCCCTAAAACGGCCTTGGCGTGATAGGTGATGTCGCTGGATACGCCGAGCAGGCGGCCGAGAACGAAGTCGCCGACGGGGGTGAAGGCGACGGTGGCCAGAAGGAGCGAGACCAGACTTGCCACCAGTATGACGAAGATGACGGTGCCGCGCAACGAGCGGCGGCCGCGGACCATGGCAATGGTGATGGTGTGGTTCTGGTAGGAGGCCGAGGCGAGCAGGCCGTGCAGGGCCATGGCCACGGCGAAGGCGGCCAGGGCGGTGACGAAATCCGTATCCCGCGCCAATCCGGCGTTGATGATCGAGTGGGAGACGCTCATCATCTGCACGTTGAGCAAAAGAGGGAAGAAGAAGAGGGAAATTTCCCGTAGGGTCAGGGGTTTGGCGGTCACGGCGTGGCTCCGGGGTAGAACCGGGTGAGGTCAAGCGGCGCCAGCTCCCGCTCGCCGCGCAGCGAGCCAAGGAGGAGGCCGCCGAAATTGAAAAGAAGGGTGGCGAAGGTCATTGCAACCGGGTGGCGAGCCAGGTGAAAAGGCCCGTTTCTCTCATCTTGAAGTAAAGAACGACGGCCACCGCCAAGGGGGAGACGTAGCGGATGAGGAAATGCCAGGTCGGGTAGACCCAGCCGGCGCCCCCGGCGATGAGTTCCTGTTTTTCTTCCGTGCCGCTCCAGAACCAGCCGACGTAGATGGCGATGAAGAGGCCGCTCAGGGGAAGGAAGTAGTTGGAGACGAGCATGTCCGCCGAATCGAAAAAAACCCGGTCGCCGATGATTTTCCAGTCGGCCAGGGTGTTGTAGGAAAGGGCGGTGGGGATGCCGACGACGAAGGCCAGTCCCGCCAGAAACCAGGTGGCGCGAGGGCGGCTCCAGCCCCGTTCGTCGATGAGGTAGGCGACCGTAGCTTCGAGCAGGGAGATGTTGCTGGTCAGGGCGGCGAAAGCGAGGAGCAGGAAAAATAGAATGGCGAGTACGAAGCCGCCGGGCAGTTGGGAAAAGACCACCGGAATGGTCTTGAAGACCAGCCCTGGGCCGGCGGCCGGTTCCATCCCGACGGAGAAAACTACCGAAAAGATGGCGATGCCGGCCATCAGGGCGATGACCGTATCAAGCACGACCACACGTAGGCTCGCCCCGAGCAGATCCTCCTGGCGGCTCAGGTAGGAGCCGTAGGTGATCATCGCCGCCATCCCCAGGGAGAGGGTGAAGAAGGAATGGCCCATGGCTTCCAGCACCGCGGCCGGAGTGAGCTTGGCGAAGTCGGGTCGGAACATGAAGGTGATGCCTTTCCAGGCGCCGGGGCTGAGCAGGCCGTTCATGAAGAGCAGGGCCAAAAGCGCAAAGAGAACCGGCATGAGAATCTTGTTCCAGCGCTCGATCCCCTTTTGCACGCCGCCGATAACGATCCCCAGGCACATCGCCATGAAGACGAAATGCCAGAGCAACTGGCGCGGGCCGTCGGCGGTGAGGCCGCCGAACATCCCTTCGATGTTTGCGGTCGATTGCCCGGAAAAACTCCCCAGCAGAGCCCGATAAAGGTAATCGAGGGTCCAGCCGGCCACCACCGAATAGTAGGAACAGATGATGAAGGCGGCAGCGACGCTGATCCAGCCCGGCGCCTGCCAGAAAGAGCGTTTTCCCTCCAGGTGGATGAAGGCGCCGACGGCGTCTTTGCGGGTGTGGCGGCCGATCATCAGCTCGGCCATCATGATCGGCAGACCGACCACGGCGATGCAGACGAGATAGACCAGGACGAAGGCACCGCCGCCGTTCTGGCCGGTGATATAGGGGAATTTCCAGATATTTCCGAGGCCGACGGCGCTGCCGGCGGCGGCGAGGATGAAGCCGAGACGGGAGGCCCAGAGGGCGCGGGGAGCGGCGTAACTCATGGATCAAATCCCAAGGGGGTTCGTCTGTTGCGAATCATTCTAAATCAATCGACCTTACCCGCGTCCCCCGAAGATAGCGGTGCCGACGCGGACCAGGGTCGCCCCTTCCTCGACGGCAACTTCGAAATCGTTGCTCATGCCCATGGAGAGCTCGGCCATGGTCACGCCGGGAATGGCGAGAGCGTCGATACGGTCGGCCAGCTCCCGCAGGCGGCGGAAGTAGGGGCGCACTTCCTCCGGGTCGTCGAGCCAGGGGGGGAGGGCCATCAACCCGCGCAGACGCAGGAAGGGCAATTCCGCCGCCCGGCGAGCCAGTTCGATCGCTTCGGCTTCGCCGGTTCCGGCCTTGCTCGATTCGTCGCCGAGATTAACCTCCAGCAGGACGTCCACCGGCCGGTCGAGCCTGGTCCACTGGCGGTTGATCTCTTCAGCCAAAGAGAGGCGGTCAAGGGAGTGGATCATTGTTACCTTGCCGCGCAGGTATTTGACCTTGTTGCTCTGCAGGGCGCCGATGAAATGCCATTCCACCGGGGCGCGCACTGCTTCAGCCTTGTCGATGAACTCCTGGACATAATTTTCGCCGAAGAGCCGGTGTCCGGCGGCGGCCGCCTCTTCGATCAGTGCCGCCGGCTTGGTCTTTGAGACCGCGACCAGGCGCACTTCGCCGGGGTCGCGGCCGACGCGGGCACAGGCGGCGGCGATACGGGACTGAATCCCTTCGATGTTTTCACGGATGGACATGGGTGGGTTCCCTTGGGGCGCACCGATGTGTGCCCGGTTGCGGGTCATCCTGTTGGATACAGGGCGAGGCGGCGCCTCGCCCCTACGTCGGGTTGTCGAAGAGGTGTACGGCGCCGAGGCGTTCGAGAGTGGCGACCACCTCACACAGGGGCAGGCCGACGACGTTGGTGTAACTCCCGGCGATGGCCTCGACCATGAAGACGCCGATCCCCTGAATGGCGTAGGCGCCGGCCTTGTCCATCGGTTCGCCGGTGGCAATGTACCCCGCGATTTCCGCCGCTGTCAACGGTTTGAACCGGACCTGGGTGGTGACGACGTCGGCGTGGGTCGTGCCGGTGACCCGGTCATGCACGGCGTAGCCGGAGAGAACGCGGTGCTCTCGCCCGGAGAGAGAGCGCAGCATGGTCGCCGCTTCGGCTTCATCGACCGGTTTGCCGAGAATGGCGCCGTCGCGCAGGACGATGGTGTCGCTGCCGATGAACCAGCGGCCGGGAATGTCGGCGCGTCCGGCGATCTCCAGGGCCTTTTCGCGGGAGAGGCGCAGGACGTGCGTTTCCGGAGATTCACCGGGGAGTTCTTCCTCGGAGATGGCGCTGGGAACGACGCGGAAGCGGATGCCGACGCGCTCCAAGAGCTCGCGACGGCGGGGGGAGGCCGAAGCCAGAACGATATCGTTGATGGATTTCATGGTCGGGAGGATAGCGGAAAGGAGGGGAAAATGCCAGCGCCGCGAAGGCGGTTCAGCCGGTCTTCTTGATCCGGGAAGGGATGACTTCGAAACTGGCCAGACGGTTGCGCCCCTTGCTCTTGGCCTGATAGAGGGCGACATCGGCGGCGTTGATCAGGGTTTCGAACTTCTCGCCGGCGTCGGGGTAACAGGCGACGCCGATGCTGGCGGTGAGGCGCCCCGTGGGCAGGGCGGTTTCGCCGGGGAAAATTTCCGCTTCGATTGCCCGCCGGATGCGTTCGGCAACAAAGAGGGCCTCTTCCTTGCTGGTGTTGGGCAACAGCAGGCAGAATTCTTCGCCGCCGTAACGGGTGACGATGTCCATTTCCCGGGCCGATTTTTTCAGCAGCTGGGCCACTTTTTTCAGGGCGTGGTCGCCGGCGACATGGCCGCACTGGTCGTTGTAGATCTTGAAGTGATCGAGGTCGATCATCATGATGGTGAAGTGTTGCTTGAGCCGGAAACAGCGGCTGAGTTCCTCCTGGAAGCGGGCTTCGAGCATGCGCCGGTTGTAGAGGCCGGTCAAGGGGTCGCGGGCCGCCAACTCCTCCAGTTTGCGGGCGTTTTCGTAGACGGCGACGCGCTCGATAAGAAGGGCGGCGTGGTCGATGAGCAGGCGCAGGGTGGCGAGATCCTCGTCGGTGAACGTAGTGCCGGTCTCCTTGTCCGCCAGGTTGAGGACGCCGACGGTTCGTTCATGGGCCTTGATGGGGATGCAGATGAAGGATTTGGTCTGAAAACGGGGACGGTTGGCGATCCCCACCCGGCTGTCCTTCTCGATGTCGGTCACCAGCAGATGCAGACCGCTTTGGGCGACCCGGCCGGCGATTCCCTCTCCGAAACGCAGGGGGATGCCGGCGGCCACTTCGAGATTGATGCCCCGCGCCGCGACGATACGCAGCCATTCCCCGGTTTCGTCGAGGAGCATGAGCGAGCTCCGCGCCGCTTGCAGCAGTTCGCAGCTCATGGCGACGATTCGCTGGTAGAGTTCTTCCCGGGTTTCCACCAGGGAGAGTTGGCCGAGCATGACGATCAGTCTTTGCGAGGTGGCCTGCCGTTGCTGGTGCAAAGCCGCAAGGCGCAGGCGGTTCAGCTTGGCCGCCGCCCGGCCGGCGAGCAGTTCGAGGAGCAAGAGATCCCGTTCCGGCATCTCGCTGTCGAAAATCACGGCCAGGCCTAGATCCAGCCCTTCGCTGCGCAGGGGGACACAGATCGCCCGGTCGCTGTCGATGTCGGGGAAGAATTCGCCGATCTCCTGACGCAACAGCAAAGGTTTGCCGTCGGGATGGGTGCCGAGCAGTTCGCGCAAGCGGGGACAGGCGCAGTTCTTGGTCTGGGCGGCCGGTCCCAGTTCGACGCGAACGCTGAAAGCCTCCCCCTCGCCGGCGAGGATGATGACCCGGGGGAGATCGAAAAGGAGGATCAGGGTCTCGCCGAGAAGTTCGAGAACGGCGTCACTGCTTGGGACACGGTCGATTTCGGCGGAGGCGCCGGCGATGCCGGCGAGGCGCTGGGTCAGACCGCGCAGGGGCCGGGCCAGGGTCTGCTCGTCCGCCAGAATGGTCAGCAGGGTCAGGGTTTTGCCGAGGATCTCTTCAAATTGTGCCCGTTTGATCTGCGGCCGTCCCAGCAGCTTTTCCAAGAGCGTGCCGCCGTCGCCGCTGGGCGCGTTGGAGAGTTTCTCCAGTACGGCGAGATCCGGGGCCTCGTCTCTGACGCCGCCGGCGAAGAGGCAGCAGTTCCGGTCCCGGTCATCGCGAAAAGGGATGGCGAAAAAGAGCAGTCCGGTCGCGCAGGAAAAGATGAGCGGGCGATTGTTTTGGCAGGCGTCGCGAAAGGCGTCTTCAAAGCTCGCCCGGCAGTCGGCGTCGCAGAGACCGTTGTTCCCCAAGCTGCCGCAGAAGGAATGGTTCTGGCTGTTGTGGGGGAGATGGGTTTCCTGTTCGCAACTGATGGCCAGTTGCAGGGGAGCTAGGGCCGCCACCCGACGCAGGGTAGCGAGCAAATCCTGGAGATGAACCCGGATTCTCAGGGGGCTCGGCAGGCTGCTTCCCGTTATGCCTTGAGTTTTTGTCCGCACCGGTTCATGGGCCTCGTGAGCGATTTGAACGGAAAAACCCTGAGCCGCCGCCGATGCTGCCTGGTTTGCGTTGCCGCGGCGTCGGGAAAGGGACAATAGGGTCCAATCATGCGGGAGATTTTTCACCGGGTCGCAGGCCGGGAAATCTCAAAGGTTCATGCTTGGATGAAATTCGCCCTTAACACTAGCAGGAAAAAAATTGAAAGCAACGATTCGCTCGTTCTTCGCCGGGGGATCCCCCCGGTTTTTTTCGTCAGCCGGTTTCTGTCAAAAATTTTAACTATAGGAATGGTCGATGGAATCTTGTCGGCAAAAGCGGTTTTCTTTTATCCAGCAAAAAAAATGCCAATGATTTTTAACCAATTTTTGCGAGCGGTTGCGTCAGGGAGTGCTCTCAGTCGCTTTGCGGGATGTAAGCATTTTCGACAAGAAAACTCTTCAATTCCTTCATTCTGGAGCTAAACTACTTAATTTATTGTTGAAATTCGTTGTCGGAAACATCGACGGCGAACCCTACCGCCGTGTCGGGGAGGGCTTCCCGTCGCCAGGGTTCGAGATCCGCCAGTGCCCGTTCGGCCATGGCCAGGCGGCGGTCGGCCCGTTTCCTCCGTTGCCCCTCAAGAGGGGGGAAGAGGCCGTAGTTGACGTTCACCGGCTGGAAGTTCTCGGGTGAGGAGTCGGCCAGATGGCCGAGCAGGGCGCCAAGGGCGGTGGTCGCCGGGGGGAGAGGAAGCGCTTGATCCCGCTGCCAACGGGGGACGAAGAGGCCGGCAAGAAAACCCGTGGCCGCCGACTCGACGTAGCCTTCGATGCCGCTGATCTGCCCGGCGAAGAAAATCCGCGAAGCGCTTTTGAGTTGCAGGGTTCGGGTCAGGCATCTCGGAGCGTTGATGAAGGTGTTGCGGTGGACGCTGCCAAGGCGGGCGAAGCGCGCTTCTTCGAGGCCGGGAATGGCGCGGAAGATGTGTCGCTGCTCGGGATAGGTGAGTTTGGTCTGGAATCCGACCAGATTGTAGAGGGTGGCGTGGCGGTCATCCTGGCGCAGCTGGACCACGGCGAAGGGGGGCTTGCCGGTGCGCGGGTCGGGGAGCCCCACCGGCTTCATCGGTCCGAAGGCCAGGGTCATTTCGCCGCGTTCGGCCATCTCTTCGATGGGCATGCAGCCCTCGAAGTGGAGCATCTTCTCGAAATCCCAGGCCGGCACTTTCTCAGCGGCCTTGAGGGCGGCGACGAAGGCGAAATATTCCTCCTTGCTTAAGGGGCAGTTGACGTAGTCGTCCCCACCTTTGCCGTAGCGGGAGGCGCGCCAGGCTTTCGCGAAGTCGATGGAGTCCGCCTCGACGATGGGCGCGATGGCATCGTAAAAATAGAGGTGCTCGCTGCCGGTGAGCCGGGCGATCTCCTGGGACAGAGCCTCCGAGGTGAGGGGTCCCGAGGCGACGATCACCGTTCCCGTTTCGGGAAGGGTCGTGACTTCTTCGCGGCGTAGCTCGATCAGGGGATGGGCGGCAATCTTTTCCGTGATGTAGGCGGAGAAGCCTTCGCGATCTACCGCCAGGGCTCCGCCGGCGGGGACGGCGGTGGCGTCGGCGGCTTCCATGAAGAGGGTCCGGCAGCGTCGCAGCTCTTCCTTGAGGCAGCCGACGGCGTTGTTCAGCCCTGCTCCGCGCAGGCTGTTGGAGCAGACCAGTTCCGCCAGCCCTTGCGCCTGATGGGCCGGGGAGAAGCGCTTCGGCTTCATTTCGTAGAGGATGACCGGCGCGCCCTGGTTGGCCGCCTGCCAGGCCGCTTCGCAACCGGCGAGGCCGGCGCCGATAATGACGATGGGTTCCACGGGGGATGTCTTTCCAGGGAGGGGTATTCTGAGTCATGGGCGTTCCGGGGATGATGAAACCCGGAACGCCCATGACGGCGTCTTACTCTTCAGACTTGGTTTTCTTTGCCGGAGCCTTCTTGGCTGCCGGCTTCTTCGCCGGGGCCGCTTTGTCGGCGCTCTTCTTTTCCGGCGGTACCAGTTCCAGTTTCCAGTCGCAGTTTTCCGTCGGGCATTTGCGGAAAGTGCCGTAGCGCTTGGTGACCTTCTCGACGATCACCGGATGGCCGCATTTGGGGCAAGGTTCGTTCACCGGTTGATCCCAGAGGGCGTATTTGCATTGGGGGTAGCGGCTGCAGGAATAGAAGATCTTGCCGTAGCGGCTTTTCTTTTCCATCAGCACCCCTTCCTTGCACTCGGGGCAGGGGATGTCGAGGGACTTGGGTTTGACCAGTGGTTGGATGTTCTTGCAGTTGGGGTAGGCGCTACAGGCCAGGAACTTGCCGTAACGCCCCATTTTGATGAGCATCGGCGCGCCGCACTTGTCGCACTTCTCCTCGGAAAGTTCCGGTTCCGGCTGTTCCTCGGCGGAGAGGGGCTCGGTGTAGCGGCACTCGGGGAAGCCGCTGCAGGCCAGGAAGCGGCCGCTGCGGCCGAGCTTGATGACCAGTGGTCGGCCGCAGTCGGGGCAGACCCGGTCGGTCTTTTCCGTGGTGAGGTCTTCCTTGGTGACCTCCTTCTCCTTCTGCTTGAGCAGGGCGATGAAGGGCTCCCAGAAACCGCGGATGACCGGCCGCCAGGTTTCCTCGCCCCGGGAGATGGCGTCGAGGTCTTCCTCCAACTTGGCGGTGAAGTCGTAGTCGACGTAGCGGGCGAAGTGGTTGACCAGCAGGTCGTTGACCACCATCCCCACATCCTCGGCGAAGAAGGCGCGTTTTTCCAGGCGCACGTACTTGCGCACCACCAGGGTGTTCATGATTGAAGCGTAGGTCGAGGGGCGGCCGATGCCGTATTCCTCCAGGGTCTTGACCAGGCTGGCTTCGGTGAAGCGGGGGGGCGCCTGGGTGAAGTGCTGTTCCGGCAGCAGTTCCTTACGCTTAACGGCCTCCCCTTCGGCCAGGGCCGGCAGGGTGCCTTCCTGCTCCTCATCGGGACTGTCGGTCCCTTCGATGTAGAGCTTCATGAAGCCGGGGAAGCGGATGACCTGGCCGCTGGCGCGGAAGGTGAAGCGCTCCCCCGCCGCCAGGTCGACGGTGGTCGCTTCGAGGACGGCGGCGGCCATCTGCGAGGCGACGGTGCGTGTCCAGATCAGCTGGTAGAGGCGGAACTGGTCGGAGGAGAGGAAGGGCTTGAGCTTCTCCGGGGTGTTGGCGATGGTTGTGGGCCGGATCGCCTCATGGGCTTCCTGGGCGTTCTTCGCCTTGCTCTTGTAAACCCGCGGATGGTCGAGGGCGTATTCCTGGCCGAAGCGCTGGCTGATGACTTCGCGGGCTTCGTTGGTGGCCACCGTCGACAGGGCCACCGAGTCGGTACGCATATAAGTAATCAGACCGACGGAACCCTGGCCGATGTCGATCCCCTCGTAAAGCTTCTGCGCCGTGGACATGGTCTTGCGCGCCGAGAAGCCGAGCTTGCGGCTCGCCTCCTGTTGCAGGGTGCTGGTGGTGAAGGGGGCCGCCGGGTTGCGTTTTTTCTCCTTGCGCACCAGGGAGGTGACCCGGAAATCCTCCTGGGCGATGGCCGTCACCAGCTGCCGGGCGGCCGCTTCGTCGCCGATCTCCAGTTTGTCCAGGCGCTTGCCGTCGACGGTGAAGAGCCGCGCCTTGAAATCCTGCCCGCTCGCGGCGCGCAGCAGGGCGTCGATAGTCCAGTATTCCTGGGGAAGGAAGGCGGCGATCTCTTTTTCCCGCTCGCAGATCAGGCGCAGGGCCACCGACTGTACCCGGCCGGCGGAGAGGCCGTAGCGGATCTTCTTCCAGAGGAAGGGAGAGAGATTGAAGCCGACCAGGTAGTCGAGGATCGAGCGGGCCTGCTGGGCGTCGACCAGATCCCGGGCGATATGCCGAGGTTCGCTCATCGCCTTGAGGATGGCGTCCTTGGTGATCTCGTGAAAGGTGACGCGCTTGACGGTCGGTTTGCTCCCCTGCTCGTCGATGCCGAGGGCTTCGAGCAGATGCCAGGCGATAGCCTCCCCTTCGCGGTCAAGGTCGGTGGCGAGAATCAGTTCGTCGCTCCCCTGCGCTTCCTTTTTCAGCAGGTCGAGCTGCTTCTTGCTCTCCGGCAGGACATGATATTTGGGTTCGAAGTCATGGGCGACATCCACCGACCCCTGCTTGCTCGGCAGGGCGCGGACGTGACCGTAGGAGGCGAGGACCTTGAAGCCCTTGCCGAGAAATTTTTCGATGGTTTTCGCCTTGGCGGGGGACTCGACGATGACCAGTGATTTTGCCATGAATGCCTCGGTTTGGTTAAAAGCAAAAAGGCTGCGGGGGTCCGCAGCCTGGAAAAAGTCTTTTTTCAGTGGAACATCCGCCCCCAGTCGTCCTCCATGAAACAGTCGACTTCCCGGTGCCAGTCTCGCGTACTTCGGGAAAAGAGGACGAGGGCCGCCAGCGCCTTTATTTCATTGAGGGAGACATCGTCCTCGGCGATTTGCAGGGCGCGCTCTATGATCTCTTCCTCGGCTTCGTCGTCGACGATACCCAGGGCGCGCAAGCGGATGAGAAAGCCCCGGGCCTCGGCGGACAGCCCCCAGGTTTCTTCCAGGGTGAAGACCCGATGGGTCGGAAGGTGCAGCGGGGAGGCGGCGGATGAGGACGTTTGCAGGTTGAGATCTTCCATCCAGCGAAAGGCGGCGTCGATTTCCGCGGCGTCGAAGCCTTCGGCCATCAATCCTTCGACAATGTCACTTTCGGTGAGTTGCGTGCTGTCGGCCATGACATACTGGGCGATGATGCTCACGATAGCCAGAACCCGCTCTCTCAAGATGTCTCCTGCGGCAAGTGGTTCGTTGTCGGTTTCAGGCTTCCCGGCCGCGCAGATAGCGCATTCCGGGGATCTGTTCAACCCCCCCCCGGAGTTCCAGGTGCAACAAAATAGCGGAAAGCTCCATGGGTGTCAAGCCGGTTTTCCGCGCTAATTCATCGATGTGGAGCGGTTCCCGGCCGAGGTTCCGATAGACGGTCAGGGCCGTTCCTGAGAGCTTTTCCAGGAGGGACTCTTCCTTTTGCCGTTGCCCGCGGGATGGGGTTCCTGGCCAAAGGACTTCGAGGATGTCGGCGGGTTCGGTGACCAGATGGGCGCCCTCTTTGAGCAGGCGGTTGACCCCGCCGCTTGTTTCGGCGTAGACCGGCCCAGGCACGGCGAAGACCTCGCGCCCTTGTTCCAGGGCGAAGTCGGCGGTGATCAGCGAACCGCTCCCCTCGGCCGCCTCGACGATCAGCACCCCTTGGGCGAGGCCGCTGATAATGCGGTTGCGGGCGGGAAAATGTCCAGCCAGCGGGGCCGTTCCGGGGGGATATTCGGAGAGCAGTGCCCCTTCTTCGGCGATGCGCTGGAAGAGGCGGCGGTTCTCGGGGGGATAGACCTGATCGATGCCGCAGCCGAGCACGGCGACGGTCTGTCCCGACCCGCGCAGGGCCCCTTCGTGGGCCGCCGTATCGATACCACGGGCGAGGCCACTGACAATGGCGATCCCGCGCGCGGCGAGTTCGGCGCAGATTTCGTCGGTGAGGCGCCGTCCGGCCGTCGTTGCCTGGCGGGCGCCGACCACCGCCAGGGCCGGCTGATCGGTAAGTTGGCCGCGCCGGTAGAGCAGGGCGGGCGGGTCGGGCAGCTGGCGCAGCAGGGGAGGGTAGTCCGCTTCATCCCAGAAGCTGATGAGGCGCACGTCGTCGCGCTCCAGCAACTCCTCGGCCTGGCGCAGAAGCGGGGCATCGGCGGCGGGCAGGGCTTCAGCCACCGCTGGCCGGATCCCCGCCCGGCGGGTCCAGTCCCGGGGGACGGCGGCGAGAATCGCCTCGGGGGAGGCGAAGGCCGCCATCAGCCGGTTCAGTCCGACGCGTCCCAATCCCCGGGTGAGATGCAGGCGCAGCCAGGCGCGTTCCATAGCCGTCGGCATCAATCCCTCCATGCGTTCGCAAAATTAAAGAAGGATTGAAGTCTCCCTCAATCCTTCTTTGCAATCTATGACCGTTTGTTTCCGGTCTATTCCATGACCGTCGACATGCGATCCCCGCGGTAGAGGGGTTCGGCGATTTTCAGCACCAGCGCGGCGGCGGCACGGGGGTGGGTCTCGATGACCACGGCCGCGCCGAGGAGAACATCGGGGAGTTTGAGCCCCGAGGTGTTCAACCCCATGGCCGAGGCGTCCCGGGGGCGGGTGATGTTGAGCAGGTTGCCGACCTGCAGGCCGTCGTCGCTGCCGAGATCGAGATAGACGATGTCGTACTGGCTCAGGGCGAGTTTACTGTCGTGGGCTTCGATCAGGGTGCCAGTCAGGGCGCTGGTGGCCCGCTTCAGGTCGATGGAGGCCGGAGCCGGCTGGTAGGGACGCAGCCGGGCGCCGCGCTCGATCTCCTGGTAGGCCTTGTCGATTTCCCCCGTCGCCACTTCTTCATTGACGGTAACGATGCGCACCGTCCCGATATCCTCGACCAAATAGCCGACCTTTCGGCCGGTTTGGGGATGAGTGACCGGCTCGCCGACGTCGAAGAGGGAGTAAAGGTCGCCGGGCTGCACCGATTCCAAGTTCTTGATGTCGAGAAAGACCGTTTCGCCGCTGGCGATGAGCAGGCGGTTGTCGGTGGTGTCGACCAGGGTGCCGGCGGCGTTGAATTCATCCTCGCTGACGAAGCCGCGTCCCCCTTGCTGGATGGTGATGGTCGTTTCCTCGACCGGCTCCGGCGGAGGCGCCGGTTCGGTGATTTCCGCCGCAGTTTCGGCGACCGGCACCAGTTGCACGCGGCCATCGTAGATGGTGATTTCCTGGCCGGGGTAGATCAGGTGGGGATTGGTCAGATCCGGGTTGTTGGACCACAGGCTGGGCCAGTAATAGGGATCCTTGAGAAACCGTTGGGAGATCCCCCAGAGGGTATCCCCCTTCTTGATGACGTAGGTCTGTATTTCCCCCTGGGCGAAGGTAAAGAGGGGCCAGAGGAGCAGGGCGAGCAGCAGGGTGGGTTTGGCGAGGCGCATGAATTCCCCCAGGTTGAGGTGTGACGAAAGTCAGTTCCGGTTGAGGCTGTGTGCCGCCCGGCTCTCCGGATAGCGACTGCTCAGGGCCTGCAACGCGGCGTCGGCATGTTGGGTTTGTCCCAGCTGTTTCAAGGCTTCGGACATTTTGAGCAGGGCGTCGGGAGCCTTGCTCCCCTTTGGGTGATTTTCCACCGCGCGTTTGTAGGCCGCGACCGCCTCTTCGTATCGTTGCTGGCTGTAGAAGCATTCTCCGAGCCAATATTTGGCGTGGCCGGTATATTCATGCTCGGGATATTGCCGCAGGAAGTCCTGAAAGCCGTCGACCCCCCGCGCGAAGCGGCCGGCGGCGTAGTGGGAAAAGGATTGGCGGTAGAGTTCGGCGGCGCTGTCCGGCCCTGTATCGTCTGCAGGGGCGGGGGCGATGATCGCGGGCGGGGGCGTCATTTCCCGCTCGGCGGTGACTTTTTTGGCTTCCGGTTCTGCCGATGCTGGGGCGCTCAAGCGTTCTTCCTGAGCTTGCAGCCGTTCTTCGAGATTCGCCAGTCGGCTCTCCTGTCCGTCGAGGCGCTCGGCCAGCCGTCGTTGCTCCTGGCCTAAATCCTTAAGATCCCCTTCGATCGGGGTGAGATCGACGGTCGGACGGGGAGCGAGGCAAGCGGTCAGCCCGGTCAGAAGAAGAACCGACAAAAGCAGGATGCCGAGATGATGAAACATGCGGTTTCCCTCCCTCATAAAAAAATCGCGTCGCCGCGCGCAATAGCTAAAAAAATATAAATTTTTTAAGCCCTTGTCAAGATGGAACGGATTTTCACCGCCGTCGTCGTTCGGACAGGTCCTTGCCATTTCCGGCGGATTATGTGGTATTCTCCGAGCATTTCCCGAAAAGGATGAAAGAGAACATGTCTCTCCCCGAACTGCTGGCTCCCGCCGGCGAGCCGGAAAAACTATTCATCCCCGAACTGCTCGCTCCCGCCGGCAGGCCGGAAAAACTGTCTTTCCCTGAACTGCTAGCTCCCGCCGGCGACCCGGAAAAACTCCGGGTGGCTTTCGACTACGGGGCCGATGCCGCCTATCTCGGCGGCGATGATTTCGGCCTGCGCGCCCCCGCGGGCAAATTCGATCTCGATGCCCTGGCCCGGGCCCGGGAACTAGCCCAGCGCCGGGGCAAGCGCCTTTACCTGACCCTCAACGCCTACCTGCGCCAAGCGGATCTGCCTCGGCTGCAAGCCTATCTTGAAGCTTTGAGGCCTCTCGATTTCGACGCCTATATCGTTGCCGACCCCGGTGTCCTCGCCTTGATCCGGCAACTCGATCCGGGTCGGGAAATCCACCTTTCGACCCAGGCCAATACCACCAACGGCGCGGCGGCCCGTTTCTGGGCGGCGGCGGGAGCGCGGCGAATCAATCTCGCCCGGGAATTGTCCCTGGATGAGATCGCCGCCATTCGCCGGGAAACGGAGGTGGAACTGGAGGTTTTCGTCCATGGCGCCATGTGCGTCGCCTATTCCGGGCGCTGTCTGCTCTCGGCGGCCATGACCGGCCGCAGCGCCAACCAGGGGGCCTGCGCCCATCCCTGCCGTTGGCGCTACGCCCTGGTCGAGGAGACCCGCCCCGGGGAATATTTTCCCATCGAGGAGGATGACCGGGGCAGCTATCTGCTCAACAGTCGCGACCTCTGCCTGATCGAGCATCTGCCCGCGCTCATCAAGGCGGGGGTCCACAGCCTGAAGATCGAAGGGCGGATGAAGACGGTCTACTATCTGGCAGCGGTCACCCGGGTCTATCGGGCGGCCCTTGACCGCTACCGGGACGATCCGTCAAACTACCGCTGCGATCCTCTCTGGCTTGAGGAGTTGGAAAAAGTCAGCCATCGGCCTTACGATACCGGCTTTCTCTTCGGTGGAGCGGAAGCCAGGGTGCACACCGCCGACTCCAAATATCGCCGCACCTACGATTTCGTCGGTGTGGTGCGCGAATGTTTCGCTGACGGTCGGGTGCTGGTGGAGGGACGCAACCGCTTCTTTCCCGGCGAGACGCTGGAACTGATCGGGCCGGGCATGCGCCAGGGGAGCTTCACCGTCGGCGAACTGCGAAGCGAAACGGGCGAATCCCTGGCTGCCGGTCAGCCGAACGGGCGCATCCTCATGGCGCTGCCGGTCGGGGCTCAGGCCGGTGACCTGCTGCGGCGGCAAGGGCAGAAGAGCTGACGCAATGACGGAGGGCCATTGAGCACCTTTCTCTATTCCCCCGCCGGGCGCCTGACCAAAAGCCTGATCCTGGCCCTGCTCATCGTCCTGCTCTGCCTCTTCAGCAAAGGGGAAGATCTGCTGCTCGATGCCCTGCCCTTCGCCCTGCTTGCCGGCTACCATCTGGTCACCGACCGCCGTTTCACCATCGAACAGATCCAGTCCGCTGGGCTGATGATGGCCCATGTCGGCCTCTATCTGCTTCTTTGCACCCTGATCATCTGGGCGACCACCAGCGAGGAGGAGAGTGTCTACTGGATCGTCTATTTCCTCCCCATCACGGTCGCCGCCTCCAATCTCAACCTGCGCCTGACCCTGTTGACCTGTACCCTGGCGACGGTTCTCTTTTTCAGCCAGATTCCCGCGGCCCTCTACCTCGACCCAAAGCAGCGGCACGAAGAGCTGCCGGAATTTCTCGTCTTCGGCATCACCTTCTTCATCGTCGGGCTGCTGGTGCAGAGTTTTTCCGACAGCCATCGGCGGCAGCTGGCGGCGGAAAAAGAGCTGAATGAGCGATTGCTGGACAATCAGACGGCGCTGAAGGAGTCTCTAGCCCGGCTGGAAGCCGCCGAGGACTCCCTGCGGCGCAGCGAACGGCTGGCCGCCCTGGGGGAAATGTCGGCGGGGATCGCCCATGAGATCCGCAATCCGCTCGGGATTATCTCTTCCTCGGCACAGCTCATCGACAGAAAACTCGCCGGCACTTCCGACAGCGTGCGCCAGTTGCTCGACATCATCCAGGAAGAAAGTTCCCGCATCAACGGCCTGGTGACCGATTTCATCGCCTTCGGCCGTCCCGCCGAGCCGGTACCGAGCCCCACCGATCTGCGTGCCCTATTGCGGCGGGTGGCCGCCCATGGCGAGGGGCTGGCCAGGCAGCAGGGGACAACGCTCGAAGTCGAGGAGGAGACGACACCCCTCTTCGCCGCCGTCGACGGCGACCTGATGCAGCAGGTGCTACTCAATTTGCTGCTCAATGCCCTGGCGGCGGTCGGCGCCAACGGGCACATCCGGTTGCGGGCCGGCCGTCAGGGGGAGCGGGCCTGTCTGGAGGTGGAGGATGACGGCTGCGGTATCGCGCCGGAGCTGCACGGCAAGATCTTCGATCCCTTCTTCACCACGAAAGATCAGGGGACGGGGCTGGGGCTGGCCAACGCCGTTCGCATCGTCGAGGCCCACGGCGGCAAGCTGGGGGTGCGCAGCGCGCCCGGGGCGGGGGCGGTCTTTACCGTCTGCCTGCCGGTTTTGGAGGAATAGCCCATGGCCCATATCCTGGTGGTCGATGACGAAAAGAATTACCGCACGGTCCTCGCGCACCTGCTGGAAGATGCCGGCCATCGGGTGTCGACGGCGGATAACCCCTTTGCCGGGCTGGAACTGCTCGGCCGCGAAAGCGTGGCGCTGATCCTCTCCGATCTGCGGATGCCGCGCATGGACGGCCTGGCTTTTCTCGAAGAGGTGCGGCGGGAGGTCGGGGACGTTCCCTTCGTGGTGCTGACCGCCTTCGCCACGGTGGAGACGGCGCTGGCGGCGATGAAGGCCGGGGCTTTCGATTATCTCCTGAAACCCTTCAAGAATGACGAAATTCTGCTGGTCGTCGAAAAAGCCCTGGAAGACGCCCGTCTGCGCACGGAAAACCAGGTGCTGCGTCGGCAGCTCGAACGGGCCGGAGAGCGCGAGCTGCTCGGCGAGAGTCCGGCGATTCGCAAGCTGCTGGCCGACATCGCGCGGGTGGCGCCGGCCCGGGCCTCGGTCCTGATCACCGGCGAAAGCGGTACCGGCAAGGAGCTGGTGGCCCGCACCCTGCATCGCGCCGGCCCCCGCGCCAAGGGGCCGCTGGTGACGATCAACTGTGCCGCTCTCACCGAAAGCCTGCTCGAAAGTGAACTCTTCGGCCACGAGCGCGGGGCCTTCACCGGCGCCGTCGAGCGTAAGCGCGGCCTGCTCGAAGTGGCCGACGGCGGTACGTTGCTTCTCGACGAGATCGGCGAATTCCCCCTGGCATTGCAACCCAAGTTGCTGCGGGTCTTGCAGGAGCGGAAATTCCGCCGGGTCGGGGGGACGGCGGAAATCGAGAGCGACGTGCGCATCGTCGCCGCCAGCAATCGCGAGCTGCCGACAATGATCGCGGCGGGGGCCTTTCGTGAAGACCTTTATTACCGGCTCAATGTCGTCACCCTCGAAGTTCCGCCCCTGCGCCGACGGAGCGAAGACATCCCCCTGCTCGCGCTCCATTTCCTCCAGCGTTTCGGTAACGAGCTGGGGCGGCGCATCCGCGCCATCGCCCCCGAGGCTCTCGCCATCCTCCGGGCCCATCCCTGGCCGGGGAACGTGCGTGAGCTGCGCAACATCATCGAACGCGGCGCCCTCTTCTGCACTGGCGATACCTTACGGCCGGAGGACCTTCCCGAGTCGCTTTCCGGGCGGGCGGTCGAAAGCGTCGCGACGGTTTTTCCCGAACTGGGGCGGCCGCTTCCCGAGCAGCTCGACGAAATGGAGGAGCGCCTGATCCGTCAGGCCCTGGTCCGCGCCCGGGGGGTGCAGGCCCAGGCCGCCGAACTGCTCGGTGTCAGCCGCAGCAATTTGCAGTACAAGTTGAGGAAGTACGGAATGGTGAGTGAGGAGTGAGGGGTACAAATATTGGGCGGCCGGCTTCCGGGGCGATGGCTCCGTGTTGAAAAATTTGTACGCCGGAAACCACCGGAAAAAGATTTTTTATGGAATTGCGGCAAGTTAGGGTTTTGGCAGATATATTGCTTTATCTATAAATAAGAGCCGACAACGCTCTCATTTTTGCCTCCGGGGCCTTTAAATTGTTTAAAGGCCCCATTTTTTGATTTGGATTTCGACTTCGCCGAAAAGGCGGGGGCGCCGCGTGAAAGGAACGTTTCCGCATGGCGAGATTGCTGCAAGGGATTTCTCGACTTTTTCCCGGCGAGGTTCGCTTCATCGCCGGACTTTATCTGCTGCTGGCGGGGCTCTTCGCGGCCCTGCGCCTGGTGCTGCTGGTGCGTAACACCAATCTGGCCGAAGGGGTGGCAACCGGCGAGTTGCTGAAAAGTTTTTTGATCGGCGCACGCTTCGATCTGGCGGTTGCTTCATATCTGTTGATCCCGCTCTTTCTGCTGCTGCTCGGGCTGTCCCAGCGGTGGCGCGGACGGCTCGTTTTCGGTCTCGGAATTTTGACCGCCGCCCTGCTGCTGCTCGGGATCTCTGAGGCCGAATTCTACGTTGAATTTGAAAGCCGTTACAACGCGCTGGTTTACGAATATCTCAGCCATCCAAAAATTGTCGGAGAAATGATCTGGGAGGGCTATCCGGTGGTTCGTTATACGCTCCTCTGGCTGCTTTTCGCGGCGGTAATGGCCGTGGTTCTGCGCCGCCTGTTTCGCCGCTATCTCGCCGCGCCGACAGACGCCGAATCGCCCCGAGGCGCCCTGCTGCGGATCATGGGTACGACGCTGACCCTGGCGGCGATGGTTGTGGTTCTGCGTGGCGGCATCACCGGTGAACCCCTGCGCTGGGGGGATGCCTTCTTTTCCGAATCGACCTTCGCCAATCATCTGGCGTTGAACGGTCTCTTCACCCTGGGGCGCAGCGGCTGGGACAAGATCTACAGCAAGCAGGCCTTCTGGGCCAAGTCGCTCCCCGCCGACGAGGCGTTGGCCACCAGTCGCGCCATGCTGGCGCTGCCCGGCGAGACGTCGCTGGCGGATGAACAGCATCCGTTGTTGCGCGCCGAACCGCAAGCCGCGCCCCTGGGGGATGGCCGGCCGCTCAATGTGGTGGTGATTCTCATGGAGAGCTTTTCCGCCCGCTTTGTTGGCGCCATGGGGGCCGAGAGGCCGTTGACTCCCGAGTTCGACCGCCTGGCGGAAGGGGGCATCCTCTTCGAGCGGGCCTTTTCCAACGGCACCCACACCCATCAGGGGGTTTACGCGACGCTGACTTCTTTCCCCAATCTGCCCGGTTACGAATATCTGATGAAGATGATGGAGGCCAGCCAGGAATTTTCCGGTTTGCCGACCCTGCTGAGTCGGCGCGGCTACGACTCGATTTTTCTCTACAATGGCCTGTTGTCCTGGGACAACAAGGAGGGCTTTCTCCGTCAGCATGGTATCGATCGTTTCGTCGGCACCGACGACTATGTCAACCCGACCTTCGTCGATCCCGTCTGGGGAGTCTCGGACTACGACGTCTATGCCCGGGCCAACGAAGAATTCAAGGCGCTGGCGGCCCAGGGCCCCTTCTTCGGCAGCATCCTGACCCTTTCCAACCACGCCCCCTTCAATCTACCGGAACCCTTGCCCTTTGAGCGGATTCGCAGCGACGACGGCTACGAAGGGCGCTATAACGGCATGCGCTACGCCGACTGGGCGTTGGGGGAGTTTTTCCGCATGGCGGAGAAGGAAGACTATTTCAAGGATACCCTCTTCGTCGTTACCGGCGATCACGGTTTCGGTTATCCGCCGATGATCACCCCCATGGCCCTGGGGCGCTTCCACGTGCCCCTCCTCTTTTATGCCCCGGGATTGCTTGACGAACCGGGACTGCGGCGGCGGACGGTCGCCAGTCAGGTCGATATCGGCCCGAGTGTCCTCGGACTGCTCGGGGTGAATGCACCGCACCAGGGCTGGGGTCGCAATCTCTTTTCGCCGACCTTGCAAGACGAAGGTTTCGCCGTGATCAAGCCTTCCGGGGGGGAGGAGCTGGTGGCGCTCATCGAAGGGGATCGGCTGCTGCTCGTCGCGCCCAAGGAGAAGCCGGAGATCTATCGCTACGATCTGGGCTTTCCTCCCGTCGGCAGCGAGGATCGCTATCGGGATGAGAAAGACTTGGCCAAAGAGATGGAAAAGCGCTTGCTGGCCTATGTGCAGACCGGTATCCTGTCGCTGCGCGCCCGCAATCTCGGCCTCCCCGACGGGGAGGTTGCGCGGCTGGTGCAGAGCAAGCCGGTTGCGGCGGGAACGGCGGCGAACTGACCGGGTTCGCGCCGATTAGCCGAGGAATCAGTAGGGCGTCACCCCTTTAACAGGTTGTTCAAAAACTCGTTTTCCAAGGCTGATCAAAAATGCCCAGATGCAAGGCGGACGAAATCCTGAGGAATAAGGCGTACCTGGAAGGTACGTCGTTGACGAGGGATGAGGACAACGCCGCAGATGGGTGTTTTTCATCAGCCTGTTAAATCGTCCAAGGATTCTTTCTGATGTCCGATGAACGTCACGCGCCCCGGCGCATCTTGCTGATCGCCAATCCCGTGGCCGGCGGCGACGCCCTGGCCAAGATTCATCAGGCCCGGGAAGGTCTCGCCGCCAGGGGCGACCGGGTTGAGCTGCGGCTCACCGGCGCCCGGGGGGATGCCGCCCGTTTCGCCCGGGAGGCGAAGTCCGGCGACATCGATCTGCTCGTCGCCGCCGGTGGCGACGGCACCCTCAACGAAGTCATCAACGGCCTGGCGCCCTCGGCTCTCCCTCTGGCCTTCATCCCGCTGGGGACGACCAACGTCTTCGCCCTGGAAGCGGGGATTCCCTTCGATATTCCCGGCGCCTGCCGGGTCGCCTTGAACGGCGCGGCGACCCCGGTCAGCCTCGGGCTGGCGGGGGAGACGCGCTTTCTCCTTATGGCAGGCGCCGGTTTCGACGCCGAGGTGGTGCGCCGGGTCGATCTGCGCCTCAAGCGCCGTCTCGGCAAGCTGGCCTATGGGATCAGCGGCCTGCGGGTCTTTTTCGGGCCGCCCTTTCCTCCCATCGAAGTAGAGCTCGAAGACGGCTCGCTTCTTTCCGGCCATACCGTCGTCATCGGCAACGGCCGCCTCTATGGCGGGCGCTTTTCCCTGACCCCCGGCGCTTCCCTGTCCGACGATATTTTCGAGGTCTGCCTGTTGCGGAAGCCGGGACGCTGGTCACTGCTCCACGCCCTGTTGCGCATGGTCCTGCACCTCCCCCTGGAACCGGCCGGGGCGTGTCTCTTCAAAGCCCGGGAGCTGACGGTGCGCGGCGCGGGGGTGGCGGTGCAGATCGACGGCGATGACCACGGCGAGCTGCCCATGAGCTTCCGCGTCGTCCCCGGCGAGCTGGTGCTGATCATGCCCGGAGTCGCCGGAACGCCCTGAGCGCCCTCCCCCTGGCCCCTCTCCCGGAGAGCGATGGGGCGATTCCCCCTTGTCGGCTCCGCCGGCACCTGCTATGGTCCCGTCATGAAAATCGCTGAACGAAAAATCTTTGACGGGCGCATCGTCGCCCTGGCCATCGAGGAGCACCGCCTCCCCAACGGGCGTTGCGCCGAGTTCGAGGTGCTGCATCATCCCGGCGGCGCCGCTGTGCTGCCGCTGCTTGACGATGGCCGGGTAGTGTTGATTCGCCAGTACCGCTCCGCTTTGAACGGGATGCTGCTGGAAATCCCCGCCGGGCGTCTGGAACCGAACGAATCTCCCGAAGCCTGCGTGCGGCGGGAACTGGTGGAGGAGGTCGGTTATCGCGCTGGCCAAGTCGAGAAGCTCGGCGAAATGCTGCCGGCGGTCGGCTTCTGCGACGAGCGCATCCATCTCTTCGTCGCCACCGGTCTGAAGGCTGTCCCCCAGGCGCTGGAGCCGGAGGAGTATATCGAAGTGCTGCCGCTCCCCCTGGATGAGGCCCTGGCCATGGTCGCCCGGGGAGAGATTCCCGACGGCAAGACCCAGCTGGCCCTGCTCCTCTGGCAGGGGCGTCGGGCCGTGCGCTGAATCCGAAAGAAGAAGATCATGTCGCCGCTCCCCGAGGTCTATCCATCCCCGCTGCATCTCCCTTTCAACAACGAAGCCCTGCAAGCCCACTTGCACCGGGAATCGCCCGACGCCGATCCCGGCGGCGAAGGTTTCTGGCTGCTGCTGCGCGGCTCCGAGCTATTGTTGAACGATCTGGCGTTGCCCGTGTCCTTGCCGACCGGGCTCGATCCTTCAGGGGCCATTTATCTCGGACGTTGGCAGGGACGCCCCTGCCGGGCGCTCGCCGTTTCCCGTTCCGCCGCTCTGCCGGAGGGGCTTGTACCGGAGAGTCTGCAAGCGGCCGAGCCCCGGCTGTGCATCGAACTTCTCTCTCTTGGCGCCTTGGCCGCGCAGCAGCTCTATTGGGACAAGAACAGCGCTCGCTGTTCCCAGTGCGGCGGCGAACAGGGGCGGCTGCCGGGGGAGTGGGGGAAGAAGTGCTGCGCCTGCGGCGCCCTCCATTTCCCCCACATTCATCCCTGCGTGATCGTTGTGGTGCGCCGCAATGACGAGGTACTGCTGGTGCGCAAGGCCGAATGGGTGGCGGGGCGTTACGGGCTGGTGGCGGGTTTTCTCGACATGGGCGAATGCCTGGAGGAGGCGGTGGTGCGGGAAGTGCGGGAAGAGACCGGCATCCGCATCAAAAACCTGCGCTACGTCGGCAGCCAGTCCTGGCCCTTCCCCAGCCAACTGATGGCCGGTTACGTCGCCGACTACGACGGCGGTGACATCGTCATCGAAACCAAGGAACTGGAGGATGCCCGCTGGTTTCCGGTCGACGCCCTGCCCCTGCTTCCCCCCAAACGCAGCATCGCCCGTTACCTCATCGACACTTTCGCCAAGGCGTAGTCCGGGCCTTTTTCCTGCTTTCGGAAGAAAAAAACACGACCCCCTCCTTGACACGGAGGGGGTTTTTTACTGTTGGGATTTGGCGAAGGGGCAGAGCTCTTGCAACGGGCAGTCCGCGCAGAGGGGCTGGCGTTTGCGGCAGAGCTGTTTGCATTGTTCGACGATGAGGGCGTGATACTCGTTGAAGAGGTCGGACTCGGCGGGGAGGCGCTCCATGAAAAAGGCGCGGATGCTTTCGTAGGGGGCGGTCGCGTCGAGCAAGCCGAGGCGGCTGAAGAGGCGGCGGGTGTAGGCGTCGACCACGAAAGAGGGGAGCCCCCCGGCGTAGAGGAGGATGGAATCAGCCGTTTCCGGGCCGACCCCCTTGAGCGCCAGCAGTTCCCGGCGCGCTTCCGGCAGGGGCGCGGCGAGCAGGCGGCCGAGGTCGCCGTCATGATGGTCGAACAGGTAGTCGACAAAGAGCTGCAGGCGCTCGGCCTTCTGGCGGAAGAAGCCGGCCGGGTGAATCCACTCTTCCAGTTGCGCGCGGGGCGCGCCGCGCAGCGCCTTTGGGGTCAGTGCCTCGGCCCGACGGAGGTTTACGATGGCCTTCTCGACGTTGGTCCAGGCGGTGTTCTGGGTGAGGATGGCGCCGATCACCACCTCGAAGGGGCTCTCGGCGGGCCACCAGTGCAACGGGCCGAAATGGGCGAGGAGGCGGTCGAAGACCGGTTGCAGGGGGGCGGTACTCATCCTTTGCCCCCGCCTTGCTCGCGCACCAGTCGCGCCAGCTTGTCGGCGATGACCACGTCGCCGCCGCTCGCCAGTTCTTCCGCCGCTTCCGGCTGCGCCAGTAAATCCGCCAGCGCCGCGCCCCAATTCCCCCGGCGCAAATCATCGTTACCGATCTCCCGTGCTCGACCATAGCGGCGCAGGCCCTCGATCAAGAGCGCCTGCTCGCGGAAATCCCCCCGCCCTGTATAGAGACAGGCGGTGCCGTTGACCAGACATTCGGAGACGATGCCGTAGCCCGGTTTGGTTACCACCACATCGGCGGCGCGGACGAGATCGGGATAGGCGTAATCCCCCGGCGGCAGCGGCCGCACATTGGCGGGCGCGCCGTCGGGCCGGGTTTCACTCAGGAAGATCCAATCCTCCAGTTTACGCAAAGGGGAGGGGTCGAAGTCCTTGAGCCCGAAGCCGCCGAAAGAAATCAGTCCCACCCGGCATTCCGCCGGCAGTCCCAGCGCCTTTCGCCGCTCCTTTTTTTCGTGGGGACTGACCCGCGCCACCAGCGGTTGGTCCTCAACGACGCGGATCACCGATTCCCGGGTGTGAAAAGGCAGGCGCAGCAGCAATTCGGCCTTGCGGTAGTCCTGCTCCAGCGATTGCAGAACGTCGTCGTAACCGCTATGGCGTTCGGCCAGCCCGGCATAGATCCAGTCCCAGGTGAAGTTGGAAACCCCCACTGAATAAACGTCAGCGGCAGCGGCAGCGGCGGCGGCGAAGGCGGCCGCCACCAGTTTGACCTTCTCTTTTCGCAGCGAGGCCGCTTCCCGTACCGTCAAGCGTTGCCGCTGAGGCAGGAATGCCCGGTAGGCGCGCAAGGTCTCTTCCTCGCGCATGACCAGGCTGTCCTGTTGCAGTACGCCGAAGTCAAGGGCAAGCGGCCGCACCGGGACGGACTTATCGAGAAATCGCCGGAAAAACCAGGACGCCGCCGTCGACACCACCTCGACGGAGATTTCCGGATGACGACGGCGCAGGGTGTTGATGATCTGGCAGGAGCGGCTGGCGTGTCCCAGACCGTGACCGGTGATGTAATAACGAATGTCGCTCATGAAGGGATAGATAACACGGGCCGGTAACGAGGGCAATAAAGAGAGGCTCGGCGTGCCCTCCCGTTCACGCCCCCCGGGCGGCGAGCCAGATGATGTGCCGGTCGCCCTTGTGGCCGTGGGCGCGGGCCTGGGTTTGGCGGACGCTGAAACCGACCTTGCGCAGGCGTTCGTGAAAAGCGCGATCGGAACCGGCTGACCAGACGGCCAGCAGGCCCTGGGGGCGCAGGGCGGTGTAGGCGGCGACCAGCCCGTCCAGACCGTAAAGCCAGTTGTTTTTTTTGCGGGTCAGGCCCGCCGGACCGTTGTCGACATCAAGCAGGATGGCGTCGAAGCCCTGTCGCTCTTCCTTGAGTACATTTCCTACATCTCCCTCCCGTACCCGGGTTCGGGCATCCTCTAAGGGGTGTCCGGCAAACTCCCCCAATATCTCCCGGTTCCAGCGGATCACCGCCGGCACCAGTTCGGCGACCACCACTTCGGCTTCGGGGCCTAGGTGTCGGAGGGCGGCGCTCAGGGTGAAGCCCATGCCGAGACCGCCGATCAGCACTCGGGGGCGCGACCGCCCGTCGATTTCACGGCAGGCCCGCTCGGCCAGGGCATCCTCGGAGGCATGGGCATGGGTGCTCATCAGTACCCCGCCGCCACTGATGTTGATGGTGAACTCCCGGTCGCGCTGATAAAGTTGCAATTCTCCATCTCCACGGGGGATGGGGGCGGAATCGATCAGTTGCCAGGGGATCATCACGGGTCTCCGGAAAGGGCTGCGGGGAGAAGGTCATTGGTGGCGGGGAGCGCGACCGATGACGGCCACTAGGATTTCGCCGGCGCCGCCGGCATGGAGAACGTTGGCGCATTCCCGCAGGGTGGCGCCGGTGGTCATGACATCGTCGACGAGCAGGATTCTTTCACCGTGCAAGGGCTCGCTCAGGCCGAAAGCGCCGCACAGGTTATGCCGGCGGGCGGCGAGGGGGAGTCCCTGCTGGGGCGGCGTGGGGCGTCGGCGCCGCAGGCGCCGAGGCGCCGTCGGAACCTGTAGCTCTTTGCCGAGGCGTCGGGCGAGAAGCAGAGACTGGTTGTAGCCCCGTTCCTGCAGGCGAGACAGATGCAGGGGAACCGGAATGATCAGCTCGGGGCGAAAATCAGGCGTTTCCGTCGCCAGGCGTTGGGCAAGCAATGCCGCCAGGGAGCGATCGAGATCGATCCCCTGTTCGTATTTGAAGCGGTGGATGCTTTCCCGCAACAGGTCGTGATAAAGACCGACGGCGACCACCCGTGAAAAGTTCGGCGGGCGGCGCAGGCAACTTTCGCAGAGATGGGGAGTGCCGTCCGCTGTGGCATAAGGCAACGCGCAGCGGGGACAGCGGGCGGCGGGAAGAGGGGGGAGTTGCGCCAGGCACTCCGGGCAGAGCCCGAAAGGGGCGATAAGTGGCGACTCGGCGCGGCAGAGGGGACAGGTTGCCGGCAGCAGGAGGTCAAACAGGCCGCTCAGTTCGGATTTGAGTAGGCTGAGCAGCGCCATGGGGCCCCGTGAAAAAAACCGGCGTCCGCGGACGCCGGTCGAAGGATCAGGGAATGAGTAGCGAAGAGCCGGTCATTTCCCGGGGTTTCTCCAGCCCGAGCAGTTGCAGCAATGTCGGCGCGATATCGGCGAGGATGCCTGGGCGCAGTTTGACGTCGCGCAGCTCGGGATCGACGAGAATCAGTGCCACGGGATTGGTGGTGTGGGCGGTATGAGGCTTACCCTGCTCGTCCACCATCTGCTCGCAGTTGCCGTGATCGGCGGTGACGATCAGGCGGCCGCCGGCGGCGAGGATGGCGCCGGCCACCCGGTTGAGGCAGCTGTCGACCGTTTCCATGGCTTCGATGGCGGCGGACAGGATGCCGGTATGCCCGACCATGTCGGGATTGGCGAAGTTGAGGATGATCAGGTCATAAGCTCCTGATTCGATGCGCGCCACGGCCTCGTCGGCGACCTGGGGGGCGCTCATGGACGGCTTCTGGTCGTAGGTGGCGACTTCTTTCGGCGAGGGGATAAGAACCCGGTCCTCGCCGGCGAAGGGTTTCTCGCTGCCGCCGTTAAAGAAGAAGGTGACGTGGGCGTACTTTTCCGTTTCGGCGATGCGCAACTGGCGCAACCCGGCGTGGGCGACGACTTCGCCGAGCAGGTTGGGCATACTGGTGGAAGGGAAGGCGACGGGGAGCTCGAAGGTGGCGTCGTATTCGCTCAGACAGACGAAGTCGGCAAGTTGTGGAGTCTTTTCCCGCGAAAAGCCCTTGAACTCTTTTTCGGTCAGGGCGCGGGTGATCTCGCGGGCGCGGTCGGCGCGGAAGTTGAAAAAAATGACCGCATCGCCGTCGTCGATTGTTGCGGCGTTTCCGATGATCCGGGGCTCGACGAACTCGTCCCCCTGACCCGCCTGGTAGGCCTCGGCAATGGCGGCGGCGCTGTCGGCGGCAGGCTGGCCGAGACCCTGGACCAGTGCCCGGTAGGCCCGCTCTACCCGCTCCCAGCGGTTGTCCCGGTCCATGGCGTAGAAACGGCCACAGATGGTGGCAATGCGGCCGACCCCGATCTCCGCGATTTTCCTTTCCAGTTCCGCTAGGTAGTCGACGGCGCTGCGCGGCGGGGTATCGCGACCGTCGAGCAGGGCATGGACGCAGACCTCCCGCAGTCCTTGGCGTTTGGCCAACTCAAGCAGGGCGTAGAGGTGGGTGTTGTGGGAATGGACGCCGCCGTCGGAAAGCAGCCCTATCAGATGCAGCTTGCCGCCGCTCGTCCGGACGTTGTCGATAGCCTGGGCAAAGGCGGGGTTGGTGAAGAAATCGCCATCCTGGATGCTCTTGCTGATCTTGGTCAGATCCTGGTAGACGATGCGGCCGGCGCCGAGATTGAGATGGCCGACCTCCGAGTTGCCCATTTGCCCTTCGGGAAGGCCGACATTCAACCCCGAAGCGCTGATACGGGTGTTGGGATAATCGCGCAAGAGGGCGTCGATGTACGGCGTCCTGGCCAGGCAGGCGGCGTTGTTTTCGCAGCTTGCGTTGATCCCCCAGCCATCGAGTATCACCAGCGCCAAGGGGCGCTTCACGGTCATCGTCATACGCCGCCCTCTCCGTGGTGAATGGCGCGGGCTTCCGGTGCCTGGGGGATTCGGGCGAGTTTATCCATTTCCTGACGGCCTTCCAGGACGTAGGATCCCCAGGTGCCGCACTTGGGACAGCGGCTCAGCCATACGGGGGAGCGGTTCTGGCATTTCTCGCAGATGAAACCGAGGCGCAGCTGGGGATCGAGGCCCAGGGCCTTCTGGTATTCGGCGATCGCCTCGTCCATGCGGTTGCGGCGGCGATAGGCCTCGCCGAGGAGCAGGCGCAACTGCGGGGTGTCGACCCCGGCGTTCTCGATGGCGTGCAGCTGTTCAAAGGCTTCGTCGACCATTTCGAGGCGCAGGAGAAGCTTGCCGAAGAAGAGCCGGAAGGTCAGATCATCACTTCGCTCATTGGCGACGGAGCGGTAGATGGCCAGAAGGGGCGAAGGGTTATCGGTGGAGAGATAGAGGTCTTCGATGCGGGTGAGGAAGACACTCTTGCCCAAGGCCTTGTAGCCGTCGAGCCAGGCCTGCGAGGCTTCCTCGGTCTTGCCCTGGGTGCGCAGGGCATCCCCCAAGGAGACCCGGGCCGGCGTGAAACTGGGTACGGCCTTGATGATGTCGCGCAGTTCCTTGAGGTCGTTTTTGCTCTGCCCCTTGGAGTCCTCCAGACCCTGACGGGCAACTTCATAGCGCAGGTAGAGAAGTTTTTCCTGCTCCTCGCTCTGCCGGCGGGTGCCCTGGCTGGCCTTGAGGATCCGTTTTTGCAATTCCAGCGCCTCTTTCCACAGATTCTGTTTGATCAGCAGGTCGCGCAGGCTGCGCATGGCCTTGCGGTTTCCGTTATCGATGGCGAGAATGTCCTCATAGATCTTGCCGGCCTCGGAGTTGCGGCCGCACTCCTCGTAGGTTGCGGCCAGCTTGAAGAGCACCTCCAGGCTCTTCGGCTCTTTTTCACGGGCCTTGAGAAGAACCGCCAGAGCCTTTTCCGCCTCCCCTTCCTGAAGTTTCACGCTGGCCATGGCTAGGTGGGTTTCCAGTCGGGAGGGGTCTCGTTCCAAGGCCCGCTGCAGGCGGTCATCGGCCTTTTTCAGGTCGCCGGAGAGGAGGCGGGTCATGCCCTCGCGATAATTGGCGACGACTTCCTTGTTGCGCTTCTCCCGACGGGTGTTGCGGATATTGCGCACCTGATAGCTGAAGAGGTTGTAGGCGTTGGCCAGTACCCCGCCGAAGAGGCCGACGGCGATGCAGCCGATGACGAGGATGGCCGCCGAAGTGGAAAAGCTGTGGTCGCCGTAGAGAAAAATGGTGACGGATTGGGGGTTGAGACCGGAGAAGTAGATGAAGAAGGCGAGGAACAGGATGATCAGTAAAAGGCCGACAAGCAGGGTCATGACATCCTCCTGGGGGCGGAACCGCCCGAAACGGATTCTATTCGCCGAATTTCTCGACGTCGGTTTTACATTCGATGCAATACCTGGAAAAAGGCCGAACTTCCATGCGTCGGGGGTCGATTTCTTCGCCGCAGCGGGCACAGATGCCGTATTCCCCCTGTGCCAGGCGTTCAAGGGCCGCGTCGATGTCGCGGATCTTTTGACGCTGGTTTTCACTCAGATTGAGGAGCACGTCCCGGTTGTAGGTGCTGGCCGACATGTCGCCGATGTCGGGAACCCCGTCCTGCCCCATTTCGCGGGAAGCGTCGGTGGTTTCGCGCACCTCGCGCATAACTTCCCGGCGTAGGCGTAACAGACGCTCCCGCGCGGCTTCGAGCTGTGCCTCATCCATTCTTTCGATACGTCTCCCGGAGAAGATTCCCCTTAACGATTATGATAAGGTTCGTTGCGCAGGATGGTGCAGGCGCGGTAAAGCTGTTCGAGCAGAAAAAGCCGGGCCATCTGATGGGTGAAGGTCATGGCCGACAGGGAGAGGATCATATCTCCCCGTTCCCGGACCTTTTCGCTCAGGCCGTAAGCGCCACCGATGATCGCCGTCAGTTCCGGCGTGCCCCGCACCATGTGTCGTTCCAGCAGTTCCGCCAACCCCTCGGAAGTCAGCGCCGTGCCCCGTTCGTCAAGGATCAGGACGAAAGCTTCCGGCGGGATGCGCCCGAGAATGCGTTCCCCCTCCAGTGCGCGGATGATCCGGGGGTCGGCCTTTTTCCCTCCGGCCTTTTCCTCCTTGAGTTCCAGGCAGGAGAAGGGCAGATAGCGGTGCAGGCGCTGTGTGTACTCGTCTACGCCGTTGCGCAGGAAGGCCTCAGAGAGTTTGCCGACGCAGACCAACTTCAGCTTCACTGGGCGGCGGCGCGCTCCCAGTGATATTCCTCGGGGATGGCCACTTCGGCGGCTTCGCTCCAGAGGCCGTCGAGATCGTAGAATTCTCGTACCGGCTCCTGAAAGACGTGGACCATGACGTCGCCATAGTCGATGAGCACCCAGCGCCCTTCATTCATGCCCTCGACGGCAAGGGGGGCGGTGGCGTGATCTGTCTTGAGCCCCAAGCGCACGCCTTCGGCAATGGCCTGAACCTGACGATCGGAACGGCCGCTGGCGATGAGCAGATAGTCGGTCAGCGAAGAAAGCCCCCTGACTTCGAGCAGGCGAACATTGAAAGCCTTCTTTTCCAGGGCGTAGGCGGCGCAGAGAACGGCCCGATCTAGTGACTGCAAAGTTTTCAGAACCTTTCCTGACCACGGTAGAGACCGTAGCGATCGATATAGTCGAGAACCGGCGCCGGAACCAGATAGCGGATCGAGCGACCTTCGGCGACCATCCGGCGAATCCGGGTGGATGAGATGTCGAGCAGGGTCTCCTCAACGAAAAAGATCGAATTTCCGCTGTGATGCTCCAGTGAATTGGAGGCGTGATTATAACAGAAGTCTTTCATGATCGCAATGGGCAGGAGGCTTTTTGGATCTCCCTCCGCGACCCCGGGGCGAGCCGCCACCACCAGGTGTGTGAGCTCGAAAAGACGCTGATATTCCTTCCAGGAAGAAAGGTCGCGAAAGGAGTCGAGACCGATGATGAAAAAGAAGTCGTCCCCGGGGTGTTCCCGGCGCAGAGCTTCGAGGGTATGGACGGAATAGCTCTTGCCCGGTCGGCGGTTTTCAATATCCGAAGCGGCGAAGGCAGGGTGGTCGGCGATGGCCGCCTCGACCATGGCCAGGCGCTGGGCGAAGGGAATGTCCCCGGCCAAGGGTTTGTGCGGCGGGACGGCGGCAGGGATGAAGATCACCCGGTCGAGGGAGCAGGCTTCCCGCACTTCTTCAGCGATCCGCAGATGCGCCAGGTGAATGGGGTTGAAAGTGCCGCCGAGGATGCCGAGTCTCATGTCGTTATGTCGTAGTCGTGGGGGCGAATCTTGTATTCGCCCTGAGCCTTGGTGTGTTTGCGATAAAGGGCGATCCTTGCGATCGCCCCTACCGTTTATTGCCTTATCTGTCCATCGCCCAGGACGATGAATTTGCGGGTAGTCAGATCCTCCAGTCCCATGGGTCCGAAGGAGTGGAGTTTGGTGGTGGAGATGCCGATCTCCGCGCCGAGTCCGAGCTGGTTGCCGTCGGAGAAGCGGGTCGAAGCGTTGACCATGACCACACTGGAGTTGATTTCGCGGAGGAAGCGTTGGGCGTTGGTGTAGTCGCGGGTGATGATCGTCTCGGTGTGCAGCGAGCCGTAACGGTTGATGTGGTCCGCCGCTTCTTCAAGATTGTCGACCACCTTGACCGCCAGGATCAGGTCGAGGTATTCGGCCGGCCAGTCACTCTCAGCGGCGGGGGTGACATCCGGCGCGAAGCTGCGGGTCACTTCACAGCCGCGCACCTCCACCCCGGCCTGGCGCAGGGCGGCGACGATGCGGGGGACGAAGGTTTCGGCGAGATCCTTGTGAATGAGCAGGGTTTCCAAGGCATTGCAGACGCCGGGACGCTGGGTCTTGGCGTTGAGGCAGATCTTTTCGGCCATGTCAAAATCGGCGCTGGCGTCGACGAAGGCGTGGCAGACCCCCTTGTAGTGCTTGATCACCGGAATCCGCGAATTCTCGCTGACGAAACGGATGAGTCCTTCGCCGCCCCGGGGGATGATCAGGTCGATCTCCTCTTCGAGCTTGAGCAGTTCGAGAACTGCCGCGCGGTCGGTAGTGGCGACCACTTGCAGGGCGGCGGCGGGCAGGCGCAGGTGTTTCAGTTCCTCTTTAAGCAGAGCGCCGATGGCGGTGTTGGAGTGGATTGATTCGGAGCCGCCGCGCAGGATCACGGCGTTGCCGCTCTTCAGGCAAAGCCCGGCGGCATCGGCGGTGACGTTGGGGCGGGATTCGTAGATGATGCCGATGACGCCGAGAGGGATGCGCATGCGTCCGACCTGGATGTCGTTCGGGCGGCGCCACATGCCGGTGATTTCTCCGACCGGGTCGGGGAGGGCGGCGACTTCCCGCAGACCGTCGGCCATGGCTTTGATGCGCTCGTCATTGAGCACCAGACGGTCGATCATCGCCGGTGCCAGACCCCGCTTCCGGGCTGCCGCCAAGTCCCGTTCGTTGGCCGCGATGAGCTCTTCCGCGCCCCCTTCGAGGGCGGCCGCCATGCGCCCGAGCAGATCGTTTTTGACGGTCGAGGAAAGATTGGCCATGACCCGGCCGGCCTCTTTGGCCTCCCGGGCCAGTTGCAGCATCTCGTTGCGAATGGTCATCGTCGTCTCCTTGTTCCCTGAATATCCCAGGCATACGCCGCTCGGGAAGAGCGGATGTCGCATCTCGCCGTCAGGCTTGGTTCTTCGGCGGTGGGGGATCCTTTAGTGCCAGATTATCCCGGTGGACCACCTCGTTTCCATATTTATAGCCGAGAATGGCTTCGATTTCCGAGGTTTTCTTGCCCATGATGCGCAGCAGTTCGGCGAGGGAATAGTTGATGACTCCTTTGGCGAACTCTTCGCCGTCCGGGCCGCACAGACGCACTGCGTCCCCGCGGTCGAAGCCTCCCTCGACGCCGCGAATCCCGGAAGGGAGCAGGCTCTTGCCGCGCTCGACGATAGCGGTCACGGCGCCGGTATCGAGGATCAGCTTGCCGCGCGGCTTCTTGGTAAAAGCGATCCAGTGTTTTTTCGCCGCCATGCGGTTGCTGGCCGGAAAAAAGTAGGTGCCGACCGGTTCGCCGCCGAAGAGCCGTCCAAGCATTCCCGGTTCGCGGCCGTTGAGAATGACCGTGCCGACGCCGTAAAGAGCGGCGCGCTTGGCCGCCCGGACCTTGGTGGCCATGCCGCCGGTACCGACGTCGCTGCCGGAACCGCCGGCCATCGCCTCGATCTCCTGGGTGATGCGCGGTACTTCATGGAGCAGGCGGGCCTCCGGGTTGTCCCGGGGGTCGCGGTCGTAAAGACCGTCCACATCCGAGAGGATAACCAACAGGTTGGCTTCGGTCAGATTGGTAACCATCGCCGAGAGATTGTCGTTGTCGCCGAAGCGGATTTCGTCAACCACCACCGTATCGTTTTCGTTGATGATCGGCAGCACGTCGTAGTCGAGCAGGGTCATCAGGGTGTTGCGGGCGTTGAGATAGCGACGCCGGTTGGCGAGATCGTCGCGGGTCAGCAGCACCTGCGCGACCTTGCGCCCGTGGGCGTGAAAGGCCTCTTCGTAGAAGCTGATCAGACGGCTCTGGCCGATGGCGGCGGCCGCCTGCTTGAGGGGGATGGTGCGGGGACGGCCGACGATGCCGAGATCCCCCTTGCCGGCAGCCACCGCTCCGGAGGAGACCAGCAGCACTTCGTAGCCCCGTTCGCGCAATTCGACGAGATCGCGGCTGAGCTGCTCGATGGCCCGGCGGTCCAGACCTTCGCCGTTGGAGAGGACGCCGCTGCCGACTTTGACGACGACGCGCTTGACGTGAAAGAGGAGATTTTTTCGCATGATCGGGATGGATTGTCTCGGCTGAAAGGGGCTCCGAAGGTAAGGCGGGCGCCATCTTACCTTTGCAGAGAAAGGGCTGTCAAGGCTGCTCCGGCATATCCTCCGGCGGCTCGTCCCGGCGCCGCCGCTCCAGTTCCTGACCGACGGCTTCGACCAGCGCTTTGGTGCCGTCACCGGTGGCGGCGGAGATAGGGAAGACTCGGTAGCCCCGCGCCTCGAAATAGGAAATGAGCTCGTCCCGGCGTTCGCGGACCTCAGTGATATCCTGCTTGGTCAGGACCACGAACTGCCGTTTGGCCAAGAGTTTGGGGTCGTGCCGTTCCAGTTCGCGGTTGATGATCTTGAAGTTCGCGATGGGATCCCCTTCTTGCATGGAAGAGGCGTCGACCAGGTGCAGGAAGAGATTGGTGCGCTCCACATGGCGCAGGAAACGGGTGCCGAGGCCGTGTCCTTCGCTGGCCCCCTGGATGAGGCCGGGGATGTCGGCCATGACGAAGGATTTGTAGCCGCCCCAGGAGACCACGCCGAGATTGGGAATGAGGGTGGTGAAGGGGTAGTCGGCGATCTTCGGCCGCGCCGCCGAAACCGCCGCAATCAGGGTCGATTTGCCGGCGTTGGGCATGCCGACCAGGCCGACGTCGGCGAGCAGTTTAAGTTGTAGGCGCAGATTGCGTTCTTCCCCCGGCAGGCCCGGCTGGGTGTGGCGCGGGGCGCGATTGGTGCTGGTGACGAAGCGGGCGTTGCCGCGGCCGCCCATGCCGCCCTTGAGCAGGAGTACCTGCTGATCCTTTTCGGTGAGGTCGGCGAGCAGTTCGCCGCTGTCGTCGTCATAGATCAGGGTACCGGGGGGGACGCTGATGAAGAGATCCTCGCCGCCTTTGCCGTGGCGGTTCTTGCCCATGCCGTGAGCGCCGCGCTCCGCCTTGTAATGGACCTTGTAGCGGAAGTCGAGGAGGGTCGACAGACCGCTGTCGACGCGGAACCAGACACTGCCGCCGTTGCCGCCGTCGCCGCCGTCGGGCCCGCCTAGGGGGATGAATTTCTCGCGGCGAAAGGAAAGACAGCCGCGCCCGCCGTCGCCGGACTTGACATGGATTTTGACTTCATCGACGAATTTCATGGTGCGTGCTCGTTCGGTCAGGGCCGGTAATTAAGAAAAAAGCCCGAAGTTCTTGAAGACGAACCTCGGGCTTCGAGTTTTTTGGCGACTCCGCCGGCGGGCCGTTACTCAGCGGCGTAGACGCTGATCTTCTTGCGCAGCTTGTCCTTGCGCTCGAATTTAACCACGCCGTCGATCAGCGCGAACAGGGTGTAGTCCTTGCCGCAGCCGACGTTGTTGCCGGGATGAAAGGTGGTGCCGCGCTGGCGGACCAGAATCGACCCCGCGGTGACTTGCTGGCCACCGAACCGCTTCACCCCCAGCCGTTGGCCGGCGCTGTCGCGGCCGTTCTTGGAGCTGCCGACGCCCTTTTTGTGTGCCATGGGTAAGCCTCCTTAAGCCTCGATGCCTGTGATTTTCAGGCGGGTGATCGGTTGACGGTGTCCGTTCAGCTTACGATGGGTTTTGCGCCGCCGGGAGTGGAAAACCAGGATTTTTTTGTCCTTTCCCTGCTCCACGATGCGCGCCATGACCTTCGCGCCAGGCAATAGAGGTGTTCCGATTTTAACCTCTTCTCCGCCGACCATGAGGACTTCGCTCAGCTCAATGGTGCTGCCCACCTCGCCTTCGATTTTCTCGACCTTCAGCAGGTCGCCTTCGGAAACTTTGTACTGTTTTCCTCCGGTCTTGATTACCGCGTACATGCAATTCACCTCGCTCTCGGTTTGGTTGTCCTTTAAAGACGAAAAAGCACTATATTTGTCGCCCCTGGGGCTGTCAAGGGAAAATCCTTACTCCATGACGATTTCGAATTCTTCCAAGTGATAATCGGGGCGGGCGGTGATGCTGATCTGCTTGGCGAAGAGCTGCTCCAGTTCCTCGATGCCGGAGCGTTCCTCGTCGTAGAGGAGCGCGGCGATGTCCGGATGAACCAGCAGGCTCAGGCGATTGCCGGGCATCCCGGGAATTTCCCGGCGCAGCTCGCGGAAAATTTCGTAGACGGTGGTGACCCGGCTCTTGACGTAACCCTTCCCCTCGCAGTAGGGGCAGGGTTCGCAGAGGGTGCGGCCGATGCTCTCCCGCACCCGTTTGCGGGTCATCTCCACCAGACCCAACTCGGAAATTTTAAGGATATTGGTCTTGGCCTTGTCGTTCTTGAGGGCTTCCTCCAGGGCCGAGTGGACCTTTTCCCGGTGGACCTCTTTCTCCATGTCGATGAAGTCGATGATGATCAACCCGCCGATGTTGCGCAGGCGCAGCTGGAAGGCGATCTCCTTGACCGCTTCGAGATTGGTCTTGAGGATGGTGTCTTCCAGGTTGTGCTTGCCGACGAAGCGGCCGGTGTTGACGTCGACGGCGGTCAGGGCCTCGGTCTGTTCGATGATGATGTGGCCGCCGCTCTTGAGCCAGACCTTGCGCCCGAGGGCGCGGGCGATCTCCACTTCCAGGCCGAAGGCGTCGAAGATCGGCTCCGTTTCATCGTAAAGTTCGATGACATATTGCAACTTGGGCATGAAGGTGCCGAGAAAGCGGACGATCTTGTTGTATTCGACCTGCGAGTCGACGACGATGCGGCTCACGTCCTCGGTGAGAATGTCGCGCAGCACCTTGCTGGTGACGTCGAGGTCCGAGTGGATCAGGCAGGTGGCGTGTCGCTCCTCGCGGCGCCGGGCGATCTCTTTCCAGAGCCCAACGAGAAATTGCATATCGGCGCGCAGATCCTCCTCGCTTTTGCCTTCGGCAGCGGTGCGCACGATGAAGCCGGTGCCTAAGGGGCGGATCTCTTCGACGATGCGGCGCAGACGGTCCTTTTCCTCTTCGTTCTCGATGCGCCGGGAGATGCCGATGTGGTCGACGGTGGGCATATAGACCAGGTGCCGACCCGGCAGGGAGATGTGTGAGGTGATACGGGCGCCCTTGGTGCCGAGGGGCTCCTTGGCGACCTGGACGAGGATTTCCTGTCCCTCCTGGAGCAGATCTTCAATCGGCGGCAGGGGCGGGCGTTCCGGTTTGCCGCCGTCGTCCTCGGGCTTGGCGTGGGAGCTGCCCCCGTCGATGAATTGCTCGACCGCCTCCATCTCGTCGAGGACGTCGGCGACGTAAAGAAAAGCCGCTTTTTCCAGGCCGATGTCGACAAAGGCCGCTTGCATGCCGGGAAGCACGCGGATGACCTTGCCGAGGTAGATGTTACCCACGATCCCCCGTTCCCGGGTGCGCTCAATGTAGAGTTCGGCGATATGGCCGTTTTCCAGCAGAGCGACGCGGGTTTCGTGGGAGGTGGTGTTGATGACCAGTTCTTTGGCCATGGGACCTCCGTCTGTCTTAAGATGAAAAAGGAAAAACTCGTAACTCGTTATATCGATGGAAGTTCGTGTAAAAAAATTTATTCGGCCCCGGCCCCGGCAACGCCTGCGGCGAGGCGCACGGCGGTCTTGCGGATGTCGAGCCGCCGCGCCTGATCGATATCCAGGCTAAGCAGATGCCCGGCGAGCAGAGTCGGGCTGCCCTTGGCCAGGGTCAGCAGTAGGTCGTCTTCCCGCCGTTCCAGCTCCAGCACTCCCCGACGCAGGTCGACTTCGACTGTTCGCCCGTCCCCCTTTTCGCGCAGGGCGGGAACATGCTCGGCGGTGAGAAAGGCAGCGAGGCGTTCGTCCAGGTCCGCCGGCGGGTCCGCCGGCAGGCGCACATGATAAACAGAAGCGACGATGCTTGTCGAAGGGGCCGGGGTACGCCAGTCGACCATGGCTCCCGCAAGAATCCGCAGACCTTCCGGAAGCTGGGTGGCGAGGGCCCGGACCGCTTCTTCGGCGTCAACCGGACGATAGAGTTCCAAGTCGATGATTTCGGCGTCGCTCGCCACCCCGGTGGGCAGGGCATCGGGGAAGGAGATGCGCGGCGCCGGATGAAAGCCCTGGGAGAAGCGCAGGGGGAGCCCGGCCCGCCGCACCGCCCGCTGCACGACGTTCATGAATTCGAGATGGGAGATCATCCGCGCCCGGCCGTCCTTGGAAAGACGCAGACGCAGCCGGTAGCGTCCTTCCTGGTCGGGGGTGAACTGTTCCCGAGCCGGCGGACGCGGCGGCATGCGGGTATCGTCGCTCAGGCGCATGCGTAAGGTTTCAAAGTCGCAGATGCCGCAGCCATGGCACTTTCCGCCCCGGCAGTCGGGGGTGGGGTCGCCCCCCCGCGAGCGGCGGCGCTCGGCGGCGAAGAAGCTCTTGGGGATGCCGCAGTCGATGTACTCCCAGGGGAAGATTTCATCCTCCGCACGCTCGCGCAGATACCAGGTCGGGTCGATGGCGCAGGCGGCAAAGGCCTCCAGCCAGGCGTCGAAACGGAAGTGCTCGTGCCAGCCGTCGAAACCGCAGCCGAGATCGACGGCTTTTTCCAGGACCGCGCCAAGGCGCCGGTCCCCCCGGGCGAAGACCCCCTCCATGAAGGAGAGGCGGGCGTCGTGCCATTTCAGCCGCAATTTTTTCTGGCGCAGGCCGTCACGCAGCCGTTGCTGACGGCGCAGGGTCTCGTCGATGCCGAGCTGCGCTTCCCACTGAAAAGGGGTGTGCGCCTTGGGGACGAAGGTCGAGACGGCGACGTTGACGTCGGCGCCGCCGGGGGTGCCCCGCCCGGTGCGCTTGACCTGGGCCGCCAGGTCGACGATGGCGTCGAGGTCTTCATCCGTTTCCGTCGGCAGGCCCATCATGAAATAGAGTTTGATGATGCGCCAGCCGAGGGCGAAGGCGGCGCGGGTGGTGTCGAGCAGGTCCGCTTCGGTGATCCCCTTGTTGATGCTTTGGCGCAGGCGTTCGCTCCCTGCTTCCGGGGCGAGGGTAAAGCCGGTTTTGCGGACCTTCTTGATCTCCTCCATCAGTCCTTCGGTGAGGGAACCGACGCGCAGGCTGGGGAAGGAAATCGCTACCTTGTCGTCGGCATGACGGGCCATCAGCTCCTTGAGCAGCGGCTCGATGCAGGTGAAGTCGCCGGTGGAGAGGGAGAGGAGGGAGACTTCCTCGTAGCCCGAATGGTTCAGGGACTCCTCGATGATCGAGACGATGCGTCCCGGGCTCCGCTCCCGTACCGGCCGGTAGATGTAGCCGGCCTGGCAGAAGCGGCAGCCGCGGGTGCAGCCGCGGGCGATCTCCACCGCCACCCGGTCGTGGACGGTGCTCATGAAGGGGACGATGGGACGGGTCGGATAGGGCGCGCTGTCGAGATCGACGAGAAAGCGCCGGCGCACTTTGGAGTAGCCTTCGCGGAGGGGACGGATGGCGGCGATGCGGCCGTCGGTCTGGTAGTCGACGGCGAAGAAGGACGGCACGTAGACCCCCTCGATGGCCGCCAGGCGTTCGAGCAGGCGCGCGCGTGATTCGCCCGCCTGTTTCGCGGTGCGTACCGTTTCCGCCACCTCGACCAGAGCTTCTTCGGCATCACCGATAACCGCCGCGTCGATGAAGTCGGCCAGCGGCTCAGGATTGAAGGCGCAGGGGCCGCCGACCAGGATCAGCGGTGCTGAGGCGTTGCGTACTTCGCGACGGCGGGGAATGCCGGCCAGATCGAGCATGGCCAGGACATTGCTGTAAGAAAGTTCGTATTGCAGGGTGAAGCCGACGATGTCGAAGGTCGCCAAAGGGCGGTTCGATTCCAGGGTCGCCAGGGGGCGTCCCTGGTCCCGCAGCTCTTTGGCCATGTCTGGCCAAGGGGCGTAGACCCGCTCGGCGGCGAGGCCGTCCCGGGCGTTGAGGATATGGTAGAGAATCGCCAGACCGAGGTGGCTCATTCCCACTTCGTAGACGTCTGGGAAGGCCAAGGCGATGGTGAGATCGACGGTCGCGGGGTCTTTGCGCAGGCTCCCCAGTTCGCCACCGAGGTAGCGGGCCGGACGGGCGATCTGCGGGGGGATGTCGACGGTTTGCATGGAGGGCCTGTCGGTTGCGGGTTTTAAGCAAGACTACAATAAATAGCACGCTCCGTCCCGGCTCACAAGGCCTTTGCGCGATTCCCGCTCGGCGAAGCTGGCCATTCCCGGCAAACTGTGTTATGTGTACGCTTTCACACGAATTGCTCCGGGAGGCAACTTTCATGGCGTATCCGCATCATCCTCAGGCCGATTTGCATGTCCATACCCTGGCTTCGGGCCACGCCTACAGCACCATCAATGAAATTGCCATAGAGGCGGCCCGGCGGGGATTGCGCATGATCGCCATGACCGATCACGGTCCGGCCTTGCCGGGAGGGCCGCATCCCTATCACTTCGCCGCCTTGCGTTTCATTCCCGAAATGCTGCACGGGGTGCGGGTGCTGCGCGGCATCGAGGCCAACATTCTCGGGATCGGGCAGCTCGATCTCGACGAGCATCTGCTGGAGCGTCTCGATCTGGTGATGGCGGGATTTCACGAAGACTGCGGTTTCGACGGACGCGGCCTGGAGGAGAACACCCGGGCGCTGCTGGCGGTCATGGAGCATCCCCGGGTCAAGGTCATCTCCCATCCCGGCAACCCCCATTTTCCCATCGACTACCGGGCGGTGGTGGAGCGCAGCGTCGCCACCGGCACCGCGCTGGAAATCAACAACTCTTCCTTCGTCATCAGTCGCAAGGGGAGTTGCGGCAACTGTCGGGAGATCATTCGGCTCTGCGCCGAATTGGGGGCGCCGGTGACCATCGGCAGCGACGCTCATATCGCCCAGGGGGTCGGTGAGTTCGAAGTGGCCCTGCGGGAACTGGAGTCTCTCGGCCTTCGCTGGGAACAGATCGTCAACCGTGAGTTGGAGACGGTTCTCGATTTTCTCGGGTTGGACCATTGAGCCATCGGGATTAACGGCTTGACAATGCTTTTCATTACAGCTATTTTCCCGTCGGAAGGCCTACTAAAATACTCTGGTTTCTTTTCCAGGAGGTGTGATGGAACGACTGTTCAACGGCTACATGAAATTCATGGCGGAGGACTTTGAACGTCATCGCGATCTTTTCCAGGAGATCAGCCGCAAACAGAATCCCCACACGCTCTTTATCGGCTGCTCTGACTCGCGGGTAGTGCCCAATCTCATCACCCAGACCGATCCCGGTGAGCTCTTCATTGTTCGCAACATCGCCAACATCGTTCCCCCCTACCGGCAGACCGAGGAGTATGTCGCCACCACCTCGGTCATCGAATACGCCGTCCTCGCCCTCAAAGTCGATACCATCGTCGTCTGTGGCCACTCCAACTGCGGCGGCTGTGCCGCCCTCAATCTGCCGCCGGAGCGGCTCGACCATCTTCCCCACGTGCGCAAGTGGCTGGAGGTTTCCCGGGAGGTCAAGGGGCGTGTCGATCGGTTGATGACGGGAGATTCCCCCGAGGAGCGGGAGTGGCTCACCGAGCAGGTCAACGTGCTGGTGCAGATGAAAAACCTGCTGACCTATCCCTATGTGGCCGAGCGCTACCGGCAGGGCAAGCTCAACATCCACGGCTGGCACTACATCATTGAAACCGGGGAAATCTACAACTTCAACGACGATACTCAACTCTTCGAACTGCTGGGCTGAGCCCCGTCAGTTCCCGCCCCAGACCGGGTCCTGAGCGAACTGCCGGCGCAGCCGCTCTTCCGGATTCTGTTCGAGAAACTCCTCCTGTGTAAAACAGAAACGATAGTTGTTGCAGTATTCCGTGAGTACCCGGTAGGCGGCGTTGATTTCCCGGATCCGTTCCGGGATATGACCGCTGTTCTGGTCGGGATGGTGGCGCTTTACCAGGGCCCGGTGCCGGGCCTTGATCTCCTTGAGGCCGGCCCGTTCGCCCAGACCGAACAGCTCCCGGGCCTTGCGCAGTTCTTCGTAGGTCATTCCCGCTCTCCTTTATCTGTTTGTTCCCCTTTCTAGCACGGTTCTCGTCATCGGCCAAGAGGCCCTCTTCGGGCTGTTTTTTGATATCAGTAAAATTCAACTATTAAGAGTAAAAAATACCTTGACTGACAACATGCCGGTGTTACCATCCAGGGTAATTATTCCCTTTTCCCTCTGGCGAAGGAGTTTCTCCATGGAAGATCTCTGGCGGGTTCACGAGCAGGATTTCCGGCTGTCGGGCCGGGTGATGGAGCGGGCCGAGTATGAACGGCTGGTGCGGCGTTTTCATCAGGAAGAGGTGCGGGAAAACGCGAAAAATCTCCTTTACGGCGATGCCCACCTCACTCGCGAGGACGATCTCGGCATCGATTGACGCCTCCCGACGCCTCCCGGCGGAGAGCGTCGGGAGGCGTTGAGAGATCCCTTTTAAATCCCTTGCCCGGCTGTCTGGGTTGTGATAGTAAATCAGCTTTAGGTTTTTCAGTCATAACCGGAGGCGCGAAACGCATGAATATCGATATCCAACCCCTGACGACGAAAAAAGCTCTCTTCGAGGATGAGTCCCAGCTGGGTTTCGGCAACCTTTTTACCGACCGCATGTTTCTTATGGACTACGATGCCGGCGAGGGCTGGCATTCCCCGCGCATCGTCCCTTATGGTCCCCTGCACCTTGATCCGTCCTGTGCCGTTTTGCACTACGCGCAGGAAATCTTCGAGGGGCTCAAAGCCTTTCGCCGTCCGGACGGGAATATTGCCCTCTTCCGCTCCCGCGACAATTTCGAGCGCTTCAATCGCAGTGCGGCGCGCATGTGTATGCCCGAGCTTGATGTCGATTTCGTGCTCAAGGCCCTCAAGGCGCTGATCCATCTGGAATCCGACTGGGTGCCGAAAAGCCTCGGTACCAGTCTCTATATCCGGCCGACGATGATTGCCGTCGATCCCTATCTGGGGGTGCGGCCCTCCAGCAAGTATCTGTTCTATATCATTCTCTCGCCGGTTGGCGCCTATTACAAGAACGGCTTCAGCCCGGTCAAAATCTTCATCTCCGACGAGTATGTCCGCTCGGCCGCCGGCGGCACCGGCGAGGCCAAGACCGGCGGCAACTACGCCGCCAGTCTCAAGGCCTCGATGGAAGCGGCGGCTCTCGGTTACGATCAGGTGCTGTGGCTCGACGCCGTCGAGCGCAAGTATGTCGAGGAGGTCGGCAGCATGAATATCTGCTTCCTCTATGACGGCAAGGTGGTGACCTCGCCTCTGAAGGGAACCATCCTCGACGGCATTACCCGGCGCTCGATTCTGACCTTGGTGCGGGAGCTGGGGCTACAGGTTGAGGAACGGGCCCTTTCCGTCGACGAAATTCTGGAGGGCGCCGGCAACGGTCGCCTCAAGGAAGCGTTCGGGACCGGCACGGCGGCGGTGGTCTCGCCCGTCGGCCAGTTCACCTACCGCGATCGCATAGTGACCCTCGGCAACGGCCAGATGGGGGAGCTGACCGGTAAGCTCTACGACATGCTCACCGGCATCCAGTACGGCAAGCTGCCCGATCCGCACGGCTGGGTCGAAATGATCTGACAACCGCTTGCTGCAACAACAAAAAAGCCCCCTTCCTTTTGGAAGGGGGCTTTTTTGTTGTCCAAAGCGGGACATCGCCGAAACGGGCGAGAAGGACTGCCGTCGACGGCAGTCCGGGGTTATCAAGTAATAAAATACATTCTATGAGTAAGTTATTCATGGCGAAGATAGGCTTTTTTTCTTGTTTTACGCAACTTTTGATATTTATTTTTACTAAATTAATAAATAAAAACAGAATGATAAGACAGATATAAAATATTCTAGAGGGGAAATTAAGTAATTGGATAATGTTTTGCAATTTATAGCTTTGCGTCTGGTCTGTAGCCAAATTGAGTTGTCGTCCATGCCCTATCGCCCGCACAGGAGGTTTTGCCCATGTGTCGTATCGGAGCCATCAAAAGCCGCAACTACATTCACCCCAGCCGCGCCCTGCTGCTCATGCAGTCGCAGCAGAAGGGGCATGATAATTCGGGTTTCGCCATGGTCATGCACGACCTCGGCGGCATTTTCAAACCTTACAAGCATCTGCCCACCCTCTCCCTGGCCTGTACCAACGAGGGGGTGCGCATCGCCGAGGATATGCTCCATGCCGCCGGTTTCCAGCGGGTGATGCAGTGGATGCCGGAGACCGATCTGCGCCCCGGGCTCGATATCAACGCCATGCCCAACTACATCTTCCAGACATACGACTATCCCAAGTTTTACAAGAAGGAAGACCGCCAGACCAAGGAAGATCTGCTTCTCGACATGCGCCTGAAGCTTCGTCGGGCGCTGGAGATGGATGACCAAGGCTACGTCTACTCTTTCTGGCCGGATGTGGTGACCCTCAAGGAGATTGGCGATCCCAAGGATATCGGCACCTATTTCAAGCTCTGGGAGCCCAATGACCGCTTCACCGCCCGGGTCATCACCGCCCAGTGTCGGCAGAACACCAATTACGATATCGTTCGTTATGCCGCCCATCCCTTCTTTCTGCAGGGCTACACCGCCCTGGCCAACGGCGAAAATACCTTCTACCTCAAGAATGTGGAGCTTCAGCGCAAGCTGCACCGGGGCTACATCGGTTTTGAGTCCGACTCCCAGTGTTTTCTTTACAGCCTCCATTATGTGCATCGCCAGCTTGGCTGGCCTCTCTCCTATTACAAGCACGTCATCACGCCGCTCCCCTTCGAGGAGATCGAAACCCGTGAGGACCGGACGTCCCTTTTGGCTATCCGTCAGTCGATGGCGCATCTGGAAATCAACGGGCCCAATACCATCATCGGTGTCTTGCCCGACAACACTCTCTTCACCTGCTGCGACACCAAGAAGCTGCGGCCGGTGGTGGTCGGCCGCGACGCCGACACCGTGGTGATTTCCTCGGAGGTTTGCGGCATCAATGAAATTCTGCCGGAGCGGAACTGGGAGAAGGATATCTACCCCCATGAGCGGGAAACGGTGATCATCGACAACCAGCTGGAGGTGCACAGATGGAGACAGTAAAGGTTCAGGATATTACCGCCAATGACCTGCCCTGGGTCATTCGTTACGACGCCTCCCGCTGCACTCTCTGCGGCTCCTGCGTGGCGGCCTGCTCCTTCCGGGCGATCGAGTTCAAGGTCGAGCGGCGGCGCATGGTCTTTTCCGAGGGGGATTTGCCCGAGCCGAAACAGCGTTTTTCGGCGGTGCCGGTGATCCGCCAGGTCAGCAACCTCAAACAGTATTGCCGGGGCTGCGGCATCTGCACCAAGGTCTGTCCTAACGACGCCATCGAGGCGGTACGCAACCCCGACACCCGCCACCCCATCGTCATCCGCTGCGTGGCCGGGGATTCCATCAAGCGCGGCGGACGCAAGAACCTCGAAGCGGGCACCCGCACCCTCGACAAATTGCGGATCGGGCGCATCTCCCAGATGACCGACCCGAGTCTCGATGCCCAGCGCCACACCTTCGATCTGCTCGCCCCCTTCGGCCGCATCATGCCTCCGGGCAAGCTCCCTTTCCGAATCGGCGCCGACGGCAAACTGGAGCCGGAAGGGCAGGCACCGCCGGTGCGCTGGATCTATCCGGTGGTCATCGGCGACATGTCCATCGGCGCCCTCTCCTGGCGTATGTGGGAAGCGGTCGCCATGGCCACCGCCTATCTCAACGAGGAGTGCGGTTTGCCGGTGCGCATGTGCAGCGGCGAGGGCGGCGTGCCGGTGCGCCTGCTCAAGTCGAAATATTTGAAATACCTGATTTTACAGATCGCCTCCGGCCACTTCGGCTGGAACCGCATCGTCAAGGCCATGCCGGACATGATCGAGGACCCCGCCGGTGTTCTCATCAAGATCGGCCAGGGGGCCAAGCCCGGCGACGGCGGCCTGCTCATGGCACAGAAGGTCGCCGAGCACATCCAGGCCATTCGCGGCGTACCCAAGGCCGATCTGCTCAGTCCGCCGAACCACCAAGGGCTTTACTCCATCGAGGAGAGTGTGCAGAAGATGTTCCTCTCCTTCAACGCTGCTTTCAAATTCCGGGTGCCGGTAGCGATCAAGGTAGCGGCCTCGGCGACTTCCGTCAGCGTCTTCAACAACTTGGTGCGCGACCCCTACAACATCGTCGGCGGTTTCTTTCTTGATGGCATCGACGGCGGCACCGGTGCGGCCCATGAGGTTTCCCTCGACCACACCGGCCATCCCATTGTCTCCAAGTTGCGGGACTGCTACCTGGCCGCCGTTTCCCAGGGGCGCCAGGGGCAGATCCCCCTGTGGGCGGCGGGCGGTCTTGGCCGCGCTGGGGATCTGGCGGCGGATGCCTTCAAGATGATCGCCCTCGGCGCCAACGGGGTTTTCACCGGCAAGCTGATTTTGCAGATGGCCGGCTGCATTGGCAACGAGATGGGGCGCTGTAATGCCTGTAACACCGGTCTCTGTCCGGTCGGCATCACCACTCAAGAGCCCCGACTGGTCCACCGTCTCGACCCGGAAAAGGCGGCTCAGAACATCGTCAACTACTTTCTGGCCATGGATCAGGAACTCAAGAAACTGATGGCCCCCATCGGCAACTCGTCGTTGCCCGTCGGTCGTGCCGACGCCCTGGTCGCCACCGACCGAGGCGTGGCGGAGCGGTTACAGATCCAGTACGTTTGTTAAGTCTGTGAGGAGTGAAGAGTGAGGGGTGAGGCGAGAGAGCCTTTCCTCTTCACGCCTCACCCCTCACTCCTTACGGGAGTTAACAATGGCAGCTCAAATCATCGGTTTCGACGACAAGAATCAACGCATTTCCACCCAGGTGCTGCTGCAGAAAATCTATCATGGTCTGGAGGCGGGGGAAAAAGAGTTCGAGATCCTCTCCTCAGGGCATCACAACATCGGCGGCCCCCTGTGGACCGAGGACGGTTCGCCCCTCAAGTTCACCGTGAAAAACCCCGGCCAGCGGGTCGGCTCCTTTGGCCTCGACGGTACCGAGATCGTCGTCGAGGGGAGCGCCTGCGCCGATGCCGGTTGGCTCAACGCCGGCGCCACCCTGGTCATCAAGGGGGATGGCGGCGACACCACCGCCCATTGCGCTGCCGGCGGCAAGATCTACGTCGCCGGCCGGGTCGGGGTGCGCAGCGGCGCGCTGATGAAGCACGACCCGGCCTACGAGCCGCCCCAGTTCTGGGTGCTGAAAAATACCGGCTCCTTCTCCTTTGAGTTCATGGGCGGGGGGATTGCCGTGGTTTGCGGCTATGGCCGGGAATATCTCGATTCCGTCCTCGGCGATCGCAGCTGCGTCGGCATGGTCGGCGGCACCATCTATCTGCGCGGCCCCGTCTCCGGCTTGTCCGACGACGTCTGGCTGCTCGATCTCGACGAAGCCGACCGGAGCTTTCTCGCCGAGCAGATGCCGGTCTTTCTCGACAAGATCGAGCGTCCGGAACTGCTCGAAAAGCTCACCCACTTTGCCCAATGGCGCAAGATCGTCGCCAAGACCCTGGAAGAGCGCAAGCACCACAGCCGCCCGACCATGCGCGAGTTCCGCCGCAACAAGTGGATCGAGGGCGGGATTTTCGGCGACGTGGTGCGGGATGATTACGAGCAGGTCGCCGGTCTGGTCAACAGTGGCGACGACCGCCTCAAGGTTCCCCACTGGCAGGATAAGCGCTATGCCGCTCCCTGCCAGGCCAGCTGCCCCTCGGCGATTCCCACCCAGGAGCGCATCAAGCTGCTGCGTCAGGGCAAGGTAAAGGAAGCCCTCGAACTGGTGCTGCACTATTCCCCCTTTCCCGGAAGTGTCTGCGGCGAGGTCTGCCCCAATCTGTGCATGGACGCCTGCACCCGCCGGTACCTCGATCATCCGGTGGCCATGAAGGAACTCGGCCGGCTCTCCCTCGAAGTCGCCGCGCCAACGCCCAAACCCGACAGCGGCAAGACCGTGGCGGTCATCGGCGGCGGTCCCGGCGGCCTGGCGGCGGCCTGGAAGCTGCGCCTGCTCGGCCATCGCGTCGTCGTTTACGAAGCCGACAAGGAGGTGGGCGGCAAGCTGATGCAGGTTATCCCCGACGAACGCCTGCCCCGTCAGGTTCTGCACACCGAAATCGAGCGGATCAAGGCGCTGGGGGTTGAGATCCATGTCGACACCCCGGTCGACGCCTCCCTGTTCGAAAAGCTGCGCGCCGAAAGCGCTGCCGTCGTCATCGCCAGCGGCGCCCACAACCCGGTGGTGATTCCTTTCCCTGGCCATGAACGGATGCTCAAGGGCCTCGACTTCCTCAAGGACGTCAACGCCGGACGCAAGCCGAAGGTCGGCGAACGGGTGGTGGTGATCGGCGCCGGCAACGCCGGCATGGACGTCTGTCTCGGCGCCTACGCCATGGGCGCCAAGCAGGTGACGGCGATCGATGTCCAGCGCCCGGCCGCCTATCCCCAGGAGATCGAGCATGTCCAGGCTCTGGGCGGCAAGATTCTCTGGCCCTTCTTCACCGACAGGATCACCGATAAAGGGGTGGTTGGCAAGGATGGTCGCCTGCTCGAAGCCGACACGGTCATTATCGCCATCGGCGAGCGCCCCGACCTCTCTTTCGTCCCCCGCGACTGGCTCAGCGACAAGGGGATGATGGTGGTTGACGGCTGCGGCCAAGCGGTCAAGGCTCCCGGCGTCTTCGCCATCGGCGACACCATCCAGCCCGGCCTGCTGACCCACGCCATCGGCAACGGCACCGAGTCCGCCGAGTACATCGACACCTTCCTCGTCGGCGGCGAACTGGTTGCGAAAAAGAAGCCGGAGAGGATCCCGCAGAGCTGCCTTTCCAAAGAGCTCTTCCGCCCGCGCAACCGTGGCCGCTTCTGCGTCACCGACGCCATGGACGAAACCAACCGCTGTCTCTCTTGCGGCACCTGCCGCGACTGCTCCATGTGTCTGGAGGCCTGCCCCGAAGGAGCGATCCGCCGGATCGAACAGGCCGACGGCGGTTACGAATACGTCTCCGACGACCACCTCTGCATCGGCTGCGGCCTCTGCGCCGGCATCTGCCCCTGCGGCATCTGGGCGATGGAGTTGATGGTGTAGCATCCCGGTTCGCGCTCCGTCATCCAGCGTCAGCCACACAAAACAGCCACCTCGAACCGGGTGGCCGTTTTGTTCCCGGCGATAAAAACTTTTCGCCGGTGGCGGCCGCGCGCGGGCGACCATGACGATTCATGTGTGGAATGATCAGAAATATTCCCCGGCGACGGGTGTTTTCGGCCATAATGACCTTTCGAAAAGAACCCGACGGACTTGGGTTTGTCGCCGATCGGCGCACGGTGGGTGATCAGTTTTTGCCGCCGGGAGAAGAACCCCAGGCGAGTTTTTCCCACGGGATGAAGGGATGACGAAATTTTTTACACACAGCCATAAATCCTTTTTGTTGGTCGGCCTGCTGATTTTTCTCCTCGACATTCTCTTCGTGGCCATCAACTACCGTTCGGCCCAGCAGGTTCTTTACGCCGGTATCACCTCTCATGCCCTGGACCATGAGAAGCAATTCGGCTTTGCCCTGGAGATGGCTTACACGAATCTCGGCCAGCTTTCTTTGCTCATCTCCCGGAACGATGAACTGAACCAGCTCTTTCTCGCGGGGAAAAAGGCGGTCGAGGCCGAAGGCGGCGGCGCCGGGGGCCCTCAGGCGGAGCGGTTTCGCCAGGCCTTGCTCGCCAGGGTCAAGGGCGGCTGGGACGAAATGGCCAAGGCCTTCGGCGTTCGCCAGTTGCACTACCACCTGGGCCCCGGGAGCCTGAGCTTTCTGCGGGTGCATCGTCCGGAAAAATACGGGGATCGCATGGACGATCTGCGCCATACGATCGTCGATACCCACGAGGAAAAAACCGGCCGCTACGGATTCGAAACGGGTCGGATCTACAGTGGTCTGCGCAGCGTTGTTCCGATCTGGACCCACGATCCCGAAAGCGGGGAAAGAACCTACGTCGGCGCCCTCGAAGTGGGCACGTCCTTTGACCAGTTGCTCTCTTCCTTCGCGGATTCCTACTCCGTGCACGCGGCGGTCCTGCTGACCAAGGACCATGTGGAAAGCAAGATGTTTCCGGAGTTTGTCCGGAAGTTTTTCGCCGACAACCCGGCGTTCAACTTCTATCTCGAAGCGGCCTCCTCGCCACCGGATGAAGAGGCTGTCGCGATGATTCTGCCCAAGATCGATCTTGCCGCCGACTTCGCGACCCCCCAAGCGCAACTCATTCGCGTTTCAGGAAAGTTTCTGAGCGCCTACTTTTTCCCTTTGTACGACTACCAGGCAGATCGCCAGGGGAGCCTGTCTCCCTCGGGTTTCGTGCTCTTCTGGGACGATGTCTCCGAACTGGTCGCCGAATTTCGTCGGTCGGTGTGGATCAATATCCTTTTTGCCGTATCCGGTTTCATCGTGATTGAAGCGATTTTGCTGGCGGTCTTCAGGCGGGAATTGCGTCTCGAAATATTGAAAAAGCAGGCCATGACCGACGGCCTGACCGGATTTTTCAATCGCCACTATTTTGATAAGACCCTGGAGCGGGATCTCAACCTAGCACGCCGTGCCGGGAAGGAACTCTCGCTGATCGTCTGTGACGTGGATTCTTTCAAAAAGTTCAACGACCGCTATGGGCACCAGGCGGGGGATCGTTGCCTCGTCGAGGTTGCCGGGGCGATTGGCAAGGCTTTACGCCGGGAAAGCGACTGGGCCGTGCGTTTCGGTGGGGAAGAGTTTGTCGTGGTCCTGCCGGGGACCGATCTGGCGGGGGCCCGGCTTATGGCCGAACGGCTTCTGGAAGCGGTTCGCCGTTTACGCATTGCCCACGAGGCGTCGGAGGTGAGCCCTTTTGTGACCCTGAGCGCCGGCATCGCGACCTCCCGGGAGGCGGATGATCCCGCCGAGCTGTTCAATGCGGCGGATCGCCACCTCTACCAGGCCAAGGAGCAGGGCCGCGACCGCTGGCACGGTGCGTTGGAATGAGTGTCAGCGGGCGGCGGATGGCGCTGAAAAAGAGCGTCTGAAGCGGGAAGGGGGAGGGTGACTTTGCCAACGGAAGATTCGGTGGTTTCGCGACGGTGCTTCACCTCGGCTCTGGTCCTTTTCGCGGCCATGCTGATTTTCAGCGCGGTCGCTCCGGCCAGGGCCGTCGCCGTGCGGGAGACGGATGCGGTGCGGGTGTGGCTTGCGCCTTTGACTCCGCGCTCCGGCGAGCCGCTGCGGATTCTGGTGGTGGCCGTCGACGGCGAGTTGACCGGCCTGCGGCTCATTCGGCCCGACGGCAGCGGGGAGGAGTTGCCCACGGTTCGCGCCGGCGGCCCGCCCTGGAGTCTGCGCGCGGTCGTGCCCGCTGCCGTTGCCGGCGACTATCGCCTCGAAGCCCTGCGCGCGGGCGTGGTCGTCGCCCATGCTGAGATCAAGGTCGGCACTGAAAGCGCGAAGCGCGGCTCGGGGCGTTGGGACTTGGTCAACGAGGCGTTGTACGCCGCCTGGATCGAGCAGCTTTTCGACGCTCCGCCGGATGAATCTTTGAGTTTCCCTTCCCTTGAACCGGTCCTGCGCGATCCCGCCCGCAACTTTCTGCACGACTACCTGCGCCCGGGGGAAGATGAGCGGATTTCCGCCGAGCCCGACTGCGCCGATCTCCCCTATTTTCTGCGCGCCTATTTCGCCTGGAAACTCGGTCTGCCCTTGGCTTACCGCCCCTGTGACCGGGGGACCGCCAAGCGCCCGCCCCAATGCGGCCCGGTTCGCATCGACACAGGCTTTGTCGGTACCAAGGCTGCGCCCCAGGCCTTTCGCAAAGCCGGCCTCAACCTGATGAACGTCGTGCACTCGGGCAACGCCCGCACTGCCCTTGACGACGAAGCCTGCGACTTCTATCCGGTGCCTCTCACGCGCGAATATCTCTGGCCCGGAACCCTTTTCGCCGATCCCTACGGCCACATTCTGATCCTGACGAAATGGATTCCCCAGAGCGACGCGAGTCCCGGCATGCTCCTGGCGGTCGATGCCCAACCCGACAATTCCGTCGCCCGCAAACGCTACTGGGAGGGCAACTTCCTCTTCGCCGACACTCCGAGCGCCGGTCCTGGCTTCAAGGCCTACCGTGCGCCGATCCTCGTCGGAAAAAATTGGCGCCAACCGGCCAACGCCGCCCTCGACGGCGGCTCGGGCTTACCGCCGTTGGCCATGGAGCAGGCAGAAATGGCGCCAGGCGATTTCTACGCGCGGTTGGAAGGGCTGATCAATCCCGCCGGACTCGATCCGGAAGCCGCCTATGACAGCACCCTCGACGCGCTGATGGAGCAGCTCGAAACCCGGGTACAGTCGGTGGACAACGGCGAAAACTACATGCGCGTCCAGCGCGGAAAAGTGGTTTCCATGCCCAAGGGTTCGGCCATCTTCGAGACCGTCGGCCCTTGGGAGGATTACGCCACCCCCTCGCGGGACATGCGCCTGCTCATCGCCATGAAGGTGTTGGCCTCTCTGCCGGAGCGCATCCGCCGCCATCCCGAACTGTTCAACCTCGGCGATCGCGACGCAGAAGAGGCCGCCATTGAGATCGAACGACTCCATACCCGGATGGCGGAAAAACATTTTATCCATTACACCCGCAGCGACGGCGGGACTTGGCGGCTGAGTCTGGCCGAAATCTACCGGCGGCAGGAAGCCCTGGAAGTCGCCTACAACCCTAACGACTGCGTGGAACGGCGCTGGGGCGCAAGCCCCGATAGCGAAGATTTCGTCACTTGCAAGCGCCGCGCCCCCGCCGACCAGATCGCCCGCATGGAACAATACCGCCTCTGGTTCCGTGAAACCCGCCGCCCACCCCGCTGAAACCGGAGGCCCTTCAGTCGGGGTCACGTCTTGAAAAGCCACTTTTGACAAACGGAGTTCCCGATTGACGCGGTTCACTTTCGTTTACCGCATCCTACGGGCTTGTTTGATGGAAAGGGTTTATTCCCCCGGCTCCGGCTCCAAGTCTTCGCTGGACCGCGTGCGTTGTCCGCCGCGCAGGGAGCAGGCGGCGCCGATGAGAAGCCAGAGGGTGAGGAGCAGGATGATGACCGAGAGGGAGAAGAGCAACATGTTGCCCCGGGCGTAAAAATCCCTCAGGTTGATGGCCATGGCCCAGGTGGTCATCACCAGCATGAAGAGCATCGGCAGAAAGGTGATGAGGATGTTCTTGCCCTTTTTCGCCAGATAGACGGTGGCGACGGTCAGGCCGAGGGCGGCCAGCAGCTGGTTGAGAGCGCCGAACATCGGCCATAGCACCAGGGCGCCTTTGGCTCCGGGCTGGGCGAAGCAGAGCGCTGCGGCCATGACGACCACCACCAGGGTCGCCGCATAGTTATTGTGCAGGGGACGCATGACCACACCGTCGCGGTTGCGGAAGATTTCCTGCAACGACAGTCGCTGGATGCGGGTTGCCGAGTCGAGGGTAGTGCCGGCGAAGGAAACGATGAAAACAGCGATGAGGGATTTTCCCAACTCCGGGGGGATGCCAAGGGCGCCGAGCAGGTTGGCGGAGCCGACGACGAAGGCTTCGATCATTGCCGCCATCCCCTGGGCCGAGGCCCAGCTGGCGTAATGGACGCGGAAAGCCTCGGCGCCGGTGTAGAGGACATCCCCTTTGACCAGCCCCATGCCCATGCCGCCGGCGATGGCCGCCAGGGCCAGAGCCGCCAGCAGCCCTTCAATGAGCATGCCGCCGTAGCCGATGGCGAGCATATCTTCTTCTTTGTCGATCTGTTTCACCACGGTGCCCGAGGCGGCTAGGGAGTGAAAACCGGAAATGGCGCCGCAGGCGATGGTGATGAAAAGGATTGGGAACAGGGGCGGAATGTCCGTCCCCGGGGCGAGGGCCGCCGGGTTGAGGGCCGGGGCGGTGATTGGCGGGTGGGCGACGCAGAGCCCCAGGGTGAGCAGAGCCATGGCGATGAGCAGCTGGTTCGAGTTGATGTAGTCGCGGGGTTGCAGCAGCACATGGACCGGCAGGGTCGAGGCGATAAAGGCATAGGCCAGCAGGATGAGGGTCCAAGTGACGATGGGCGAGCCGGCGACGGGGGGGACGGTAATGGGGACGTAGAGGCCGAGCCCGATGCTCAGATACATGAGAACGAGGGCGATCAGAGATTGGAGGGCGTCGCTCTTGCCTCGGTAGAGCCGCCGTCCCAGCCAGACGGCGATGGGGATCTGCAGCCAGATCGGCAAGACTGACTGGGGATACATGGTGAAGAGGATGCCCATGATCATGGCGAAAATGGCGACGACAATCCAGAGCAGAAACTGGATGATGAGCTGAAAGGCGTGACGGGTCGTCGGGTTGAGCAGATCACCGGTCAAATCCCCCAGGGTGCGGCCGCGATGGCGAGCGCTCATGACCATGGCGGCGAAGTCGTGGACCGCGCCGAGAAAGATCGAGCCGAAAATGACCCAGAGGGTAGCGGGAAGCCAGCCCCAGATGATACCGATGGCAGGACCGACAATGGGGCCAAGCCCGGCGATGGTGGTGAAGTGGTGGCCGAGAACGATGTGCCGCTTCGAGGGGATGTAGTCGACATCGTCGCGGAAGCGGTGGGCGGGCATGCGGTTGCGGTTCGACAGTTCGAAGATCCGCCGGCCGAGAAAGCGGCCGTAGAAGCGATAGGCGAGCAGATAGCCGGCGGCGGCAAGGAGCATGTAGACCAAGGTGTTCACGGCGTAGCCTCCCGACAGGAATAAGGATTGATGAGGATTAGTTACTCCTCAATTTTTCTTCTGTCAATATCCACGGAAGCCCCCGAAATTCACAGCCGCGTTATCTTCTTCAGCATCCCCTGCTCCGGCAGAAGACAGGCGCCCCGTGCCGTCACCGGGCGCCGGTTGAGCATGAGCGTCACCTTCACCGGATCGATTTCCAGCGGATTGTCGACCTCCTCCAGATGAATACTCAGTTCCGTGGCGGCGACATTCAGTGAGCCGAGGACCGAACGGTCGGTGGCCCGGTCGAAACGGGGTGGGCCAAGGGCCAGCCCAGTCCGCATAACCCGGCCATCCGGCACCTCCAGCGCGGCCAGACTGAGCAGGAAGAGATCCCGATGCAGACGCCCCAGTTCCTTGAAGTGACTCTTGGTCACCCCCGGCAGGAAGAGCATGTAACGGGTTTCGTCGTGACAGAAGAGCAGGCACTGGCGGCGTTTGAGCTGGAAGAGATGGGCGTGCCAGCTGCCCAGCACGGCTGTTTCCTCCAAGGCCTCGGCGACAGGCTCCGTCAGGCGTTCGGCGACTTTTTTCGTGCAATGCAGCAGCATCAACTATTCTCCGTTCAGGCCTTGAATCCGGCGATAATGCCCGCGCCGTTGGGCAGTTCCGTCGGCAGGCGCTCGATCCGTTTCAGCCCGGCTCCGGCCATCAGGCGCCGGATTTCCGGCTCGCTGTAGGCCTGGCCGTTGCGGGTCACCAGCAGCATGTTCAGTGAGAAGAGGGCCGGAAAGAGAGGCGCGGCGCGGTTACCGTCGAGGACGAACTCCTGCACCAGCAGCATTCCTCCCGATTCCAGGGTCGCCGCCGCCTTTGCCAGCATCTGGGCGCACTCGTCCGGCCCTTCACCGTGCAGCACGTGGGAGAGCCAGGCCACGTCGAAAGAGCCGGGGATGGCGTCGTGCCGGAAATCCCCCGCCGCAAAGCGGATACGCTCGCTCATGTCGAAGCGCGCCAGGGTCTTTTCGGCAAAGGGACGGGTGGTGGCAAGGTCAAAGATCACCCCTTGCAAATCGGGATTCTCCCGGCAGAAGTGGATGGCGTAGGTGCCTGGCCCGCCGCCGAGGTCGAGCAGCCGTTTGCGGCCCGAAAGGTCGACCTGTTCGGCGACGCGCGGGGCGACGAACATGGCCAGATTGAACATGCCGAGCAGAAAGCTCTCCCGCTCTTCGTCCTCGGCCTCGTGGGAAACGCTGCGTCGCACCGGCGCGCCGGTGCGCACCGCCTCGTCGAGCCGTTCCCAACTCGCCATCAGATGATGGTGGTGCATGACCATGTGACCGAGGTAGCTTGGCGCGGCGCGGTCGAGAAATTCGCGGGCGAAATCGGTCGCTGCGTAGCGCTCGCCCTCTTTGGTCAGCAGTTCGAGCGCCGTCAGGGCGTCGAGGAGCATCGCCAGACCGCGCACCGAAAAGCCGCGCCGGGCGGCGAGTTCAGCGGCGGAAAGAGTCTCGGCGCAAAGCGGCGAAAAAATATCGAGCTTCACCCCCGCGTGCAGGGCGCAAGTATTCCAGTAGCTGCCCGAAAGTTTCAGCAGTTCGGCGGGGTTCCAGAATCCGGCGGGCATAATACCTCCATGGGAAGATTTCATTGACAATCCTTCGAGGTTTGCGTTAAAAACAGAGCTTCGGAAACAACGCCGCTATAGCTCAGTTGGTAGAGCAACTGATTCGTAATCAGTAGGTCGTCCGTTCAAGTCGGATTAGCGGCTCCATTAAAATCAAGGGGTTACGGGATTTTTCCCGTAGCCCCTTGGTCGTTTTGGGATTTTGGGTGCCAAGATGGAGGCGAAAGGGGTCAGGCGGCGGAACGCGGAGGCGGCTTCGGCCCTTTTTTATGCGACGGCGGTTCAGCGGGCAGAGCTACGGCGCTCCACGCCTTGGTAGCCGTTGTCGCCGCGCCGGGTTCGCACTGGATCGACGCCCAAGGCGACCCAGCCGTTGGAGCGCTTGAAGGAGCGAATCCCTTTCTGGTCGATGAGGCGGTCGAGGATGAAAGGTTTGACCAGATCGTGTCTGCCGTCGGAATAAATCACGCGAATCAGCATGTTGCCCCCTTTCATGTAGGTCGTCTTGTTCATTTGCGCATAGTTACCGAAAAACCTTCCGGGTGGGCCGATTCGGCTTTTCAATCCAGTTGTTTTACGGATGAAACCCGCGTCCCATTGATAATAATGACATAATCTTTGCCATAGTCGAGTTTTTCGTAAAACCATTCGTCGGTGCGGGTTTTGACCTTGATATTCTGCGCTTTGACCGTGGTGCTGCCGATGGGGGCGACGTGGGTTGGCGTGCCGCAGTACTTCAGAACCTCGTATTTTGAGACGCCGGGCTCAATGATCTGTCCCCGGCAGCGCACCGAATCGGCCAGGGCCGGCGAGGCGAGGATGAGAAGGGCGAAGATGAAGAGCAGGCTTTTCATGGTGATCTCCTACAAAAACAGCTGGTAGTCGGCATTCAGTACCGGCCGCCGGTTTGCGGGCGTTACCTTGCCGACGCTTTTTTTACGCCAAGATTGCGTACCGCTACGCACAATCGAACTTTACCTGCTTTCTTCAGTTATTGTAGGTATGCATTACTGGTCAAATCCAGTTCTTTTTTGCTTCCATTCAGATACAACTCAGGTTTGTGTTCCGAAGTCATTGCGATAATCTCGCCACGGCGGATCACGTACAGGCGCGGCGGTCGCAGGCGCAGGGCATCGACACGACTGCGCGCCTGGAGAAGAACCATATCCGCATGACATCCCGGTTCCAGGCCGTATCCTGCGAGGCCGAGTACCCGTGCCCCGCGCTCGGTGATCATGGCAAAGCTCTCCTCCATCTGTGCCAGAGCAGTCATATGGGTGGCATGGATGCCCATGTGGGCAACATCGAGCATGTCGTGGGAGCCCAGGCTGTACCACGGGTCCATGACACAGTCATGGCCGTAGGCCACGTTGATTCCGGCATTGAGAAGTTCCGGCACCCGCGTTACGCCGCGGCGTTTCGGATAGGTGTCCTGGCGCCCCTGTAGATTCATATTCACCAGGGGGTTGGCAACCACGTGCAATTCGGCTTCCGCCATCAGCGGCAGAAGTTTGCTGACATAGTAGTTGTCCATGGAGTGCATGGAGGTGAGGTGAGAGGCAGTGACACGCCCGTGCAAGCCGAGGCGACAGGTCTCGGCCGCGAGGGTTTCCACATGGCGTGACAGGGGATCATCCGACTCATCGCAGTGCATATCCACCCGCAAACCCCGCTCTGCGGCGATCTCGCACAGAGCACGGATGCTTGTGCTCCCATCTTGCATGGTGCGTTCAAAGTGGGGAATTCCTCCGACGACATCCACCCCCAGGTCGAGGGCGCGTTGCAGATTTGCAGCGGCATCGGGGCAGCGCAGGTATCCGTCCTGGGGAAACGCCACCAACTGAAGATCGAGATAATCCGCCATGCGCTCGCGAACTTCAAGCAGGGCGCGCACCGCTTCGAGGCGGGAATCGCAGATATCCACGTGGGTGCGGATATGCAGCACCCCTTGCGCTATGGCCTGATGGCACACCGCAAGGGCGCGCTCCACTACGCCATCAAAGGATAGCTGCGGTTTGAGTTCCTTCCACAGGGCGATCCCCTCCAGAAGGGTGCCGCTGCGGTTCAGGCGCGGCTGCCCGAGGCTCATGGCCGCGTCCATATGGAAGTGAGGATCGACAAACGGGGGGCTGAGCAGATATCCACGAGCGTCGATTACCCGCTGCGCCTGCTGTTCGATGTTGGGTGCAATGGCGCGGATACATCCATCCGCCACTCCCACATCCATGCCGCTACGTCCATCGGGCAGGGTCGCGTTTTTAATCAGCAGAGTGAACATAGAACCTCAATACCGAATGGCTCAAAAACCAAACACCTGTTTCACCGCCTGGATATGCCGTTGCTTATCCGCCTCATCCAGCCATGAGCCGGCAAAGCTGTTGCACGCCAGACGGCACAGGTGTTCCGCCGTTATGGGCAGGTGCTCAATCAGGGCGGCGAAGCTGGCATTGACATAGCCGCCGAAATACGCCGGGTCGTCGGAGTTGACTGAAACCAGCAGCCCTTTATCCAGCATGGTGAGAATGGGATGAGTGGCGATATCCTTAACCACGCGCAGCTTCAGATTCGACAGAGGGCACACGGTCAGGGGGATGTGCTTGCGCGCCAGGCGTTTCACTAAGGCGTCATCCTCCAGCGCGCGGTTGCCGTGGTCGATACGATCCACGCCGATGAGTTCCAGCGCCTCGTGCACATACTCCGGCGGGCCCTCCTCCCCGGCATGAACCGTAATCCGGAAACCCAGCTCACGGCAGCGTTGGAACACACGCGCGAATTTGTGCGGCGGATGTCCCACCTCGGAGGAATCGAGGCCGAAGCCGTCAATGCGCGGGTAAAAGGGGCGCGCCAGCTCCAGGGTTTCAAAGGCGCTCTGTTCTGAGAGATGGCGCAAAAAGGAGAGGATCAGGCGGTAGGTGATGCCGAGTTCCCGCTCTCCCTCCTCCAAGGCACGCAGAATGCCGCGCATCTGCACTTCCAGGGCGATGCCGCGTTCGAGATGCGCCTGGGGATCAAAAAATATCTCCACATGCACCACGTTGTCCGCGTGAGCGCGTTGCAGATAGGCGCGGGTCAGGGCGTAAAAATCGTCTTCGCGCTGCAGTACCGCCATCCCGGCATAGTACACATCGAGAAACTCCTGAAGATTGTTGAAGGCATACGCGGCGCGCAGGGCTTCCACATCAGGATAATCGAGCTCCACCCCGTTGCTTCTGGCGAGCTGAAATACCATCTCCGGTTCCATGCTGCCCTCGATATGCAGATGTAGCTCCGCCTTGGGCATCTTGCGTGTCAACTCCAGGAGTGCTTCAGGCATGGGCAAGAACCTCGGTTTTTACATCTGTTCCCTGGGCCTCAAGGTCAAAAAAGCGTTCCATGTATCTGGCTCCTGATGTTTGCTGAATCAGCCGGGTATATTCCGGCGCGACCGTCTGGAGGCGGGCGCGCTGTTCCGGATAATCCGCGAGGAATTTGAAATCGGCAAAGTCAAACCCCGGTGTTACGCTGCACAAGCCTCTTCACTTCTGCGTTCATGGTGATTCTCCGACCTTATCAGAATCCTGGATAACGACTCAAGCCTTTGGGTAAAACACCGTCAGCCACAGCGTATCGTCTTCGGGATTGGTGAATTCCACCCGATGGCGTCGGTGAGCGGCTATGGTGAGATAATCACCGGGGTTCAGATCCACCATTTCAGGCGGATTCTGTAGTTCCAGACGCGCAAAACCACTCAGGAGAAGAACAAACTCATCCTCCTCCTGATCGTACCAGAAGTTGGGTTCCGAACGGTGCCCGCGTGAGACAATGCGCTCGATGCGTACTTGGGAGTTTCCCCCGATCACCTCGCACAACTCATCGGGGAGTTCCGCGGGGATGCTGGCCCACAGATTGGCAGGTTTCATTGTATTTCCCTCCTGAAGGTTTTGGTCTCTGGTCCTGTGAAAAAAACATTCAATCAAAGCATCTGTCGATAACCCGGACTCCAAACGTCGAATGTGAAGCGCATCGTTCCCTCATTTTCCCTCAACTCACATATCGTCCATCCTCCATTTCACGCGCCTGACCGATGGAGGCGAGGGCGGCGAGGATTTCGCGGACTTTGGGTTCGCGGGCGTTTTTGAATTGCTCTTTCAGTTCCCGGGCGGAAACGGGCGCGGTTTGGCGATGCGGGCAAGCTGGTCGGCGACCTCGCGGGTGACCTTGGCGCTGCGCCGGGCCGGGTCGAGAAGGTCGGGATCGGTCCAGACCAGGCGCAGCCGCTCGCGCACCTCGGGTCGCTTGAGGTCGGTGAGGGAAATGCGGTGCGAGCGGGGGTCGGGAAAGGGAAGGTAGGTCTTGCCGCTGCGGGAAAATTCGCTGAACAGCTCGATGCTGTGACCGACGTCGACCACCACCAGAAAGGGCGGCCAGCCTTCCTCGATGGGGAGCGCCTTGGCGTAGCGTTCGGCCTGGTTTTTCGCCGCCTGCATGGCTCGGTCCCAGCCCGAGGTGCCGCGCCGGGCGGTGCCGGTTTTGAGTTTGCGGGCCAACTCGGGGAACTCCGTCGCTACGGTTTTGTCGCTGCCCTGTTTGGCTTCGAGGATGAAGCAGCCGCGTTTGTAGAGGTCGATGAAGTTGGCGCTGGAGCCGCCGTCGCCGTGCTGCCAGGTGACGCTGCGCTCGAAAACGTAAGCGTTGTCGCGGTTGTCGGGCTTGGTCGGTTCGGGACGGGGGACGTCGAGCAGGTCGCACAGCTCATGGATAAAGGTCTGGCAGTTGGCCCGCTCGGCCCCGCCGGACGCCTGCCAGGTGGCGATAAAAGCGTCGATGGCGGCGGACGGCGAATTGGTGTTTTCAGACATGGAACCCTCCCACGAAAATGGCATGAAAGGTCAAAATGTACTCGGTTCGGCGGGAAAGGGGAAGGGTTTTGCGGGGAACGGAAGTGAACCGCATCTATGTGGCGTGAGTTTAGAAGATTCTTGCCGAGGCGACGCAGATGGGGGGAATTTTGACACCCTTTCCGTCAAAAAACGAACCCCCTCAGGTCGGCGGGGCAACTCCTCGTGAAGCGATTTGCCGGACGAAGGGGAGGATGTCTTCGTCGGGAAGGGGTCGGGAAAAATAGTAGCCTTGAATATCGTCAATCCCCATCTCGGTGATCAGCTTCAGTTGCTCACGGGTTTCCACCCCTTCGGCGATGACGTTGAGCTTCAGACTCCTGGCCATGGCGACGATGGCCCGGATGATTTCCAGATGCTCGATACTGGCGGGAATCTCCCGCACAAATTCCTGGGCAACCTTGAGCCGGTCAATGGGAAATTGCTTGAGATAGCTCAGCGACGAATAGCCGGTGCCGAAGTCGTCGATGGCCAGGGAAATCCCCATGTTCTTGAGTTTTCGCAAGCACTCGCTGCGTCCTTTATCCTTCTGCAGCAGCACCCCTTCGGTAATCTCCAGTTCCAGAAAACGCGGGTCAAAGCCGGTTTCGGTGAGCACTTTCTGCACCATGGCCGGGATGTCGGAGCGCCGGAACTGGATGGGGGAGAGGTTGACGCCCAGGCGCAGATCCGTGAATCCCATCTCCTGCCAGCGGCGGGTTTGCAGGCAGGCCTGGCGCAGGATCCATTCCCCCAGGGGCAGGATCAGGCCGGTCTCTTCGGCCAGGGGGATGAACTGGTCCGGTGAGAGTGTGCCCAGGGTCGGATGCCGCCAGCGGGTCAGAGCCTCGACGCCGGTGACCCGGCCGTCGCCGGCCGACACCTGGGGCTGGTAGAGCAGAAAAATTTCTTCTTCGCGCAGGGCGCGGTGCAGATCGACTTCCAGTTGCAGACGTTTTGACGCCCGTTGGTTCATTTCGCGGGAGTAGAAGCGGAAGGTGCCGCCGCCGGTACTTTTTCCTTCGTACATGGCCAGTTCCGCGTACTTCAGCAACTCGTCGGCGGATTCTCCGTCGTTGGGATAAAGAGCGATGCCGAGGCTGCCGTTGATGAAGATTTCCATCCCGGAAAGATTAACCGGAGCCTCCAGGTTTTTCTGAAAGTGCTCAATGGTTGTCAGAATTTCGCGGTCTTCGTTCGTCGATGAGAGGCCGATGGCGATAGCGAATTCATCGCCGCCGGGGCGGCTCAGGGTGTCGCTCTTGCGCACATGTCCCTTAAGCCGTTCGGCGACGATTTTCAAGACCTGGTCGCCGGCATTGTGCCCCAAGGTGTCGTTGATTTTCTTGAAATTATCCAGATCGAGGAAGATGACGCCGAGGGCGCGTTTCTCGCGGCGGGCCAGGTGCAGCGCTTGTCCCAGCCGGTCAAGAAAGAGGGTGCGGTTCGGCAGGCCCGTCAGGGAATCAAAATAGGCCAGTCTTTCAATCTACTTGGCCGCCTCTTTGCGGGCGGTAATGTCGCGGTAGACATGGACCAGTTGCCGGATCTCGCCCGTTTCGTCAAAAATCGGCGAGGTGGCGATGTCCAGCCACATCTCTTTCCCCTCGGGAGAAACGATGTGATGCTCCGTCACCACCGACTTTTTCGTGAGGACCGCTTCTCGCAGGGCGCAGAGGTTGTGACCGTCTTGGCGAAAGGGCGCGGAAGGTGGAAAAGGGATGTCGTGACAGCGCAGACCGACGGCGGTTTCCGCTGTTATGCCGAAACGACAAACGAATTCTTTGTTGGCTCTGACAATCTTTAACGAGTGGCCGTCGATGATCACCACGGCATCCTTCATCTCTTCGAAAATAGTGTTCAAAAGACGGTCATGCTCTTTCAACTCACGCTCCGAGGATTTGAGTTCGGAGATATTGAGAAAGGTGGTGACGACCCCGTCGATGTCGCCGTTCGGGCCGATCAAGGGAGCCTTGATGGCGAGGAACTGACGTTCATCGCCATCGGCCATACGCAGCTGGCCTTCGCAAGAACAGATGCCGCCGTTGTTGAGAACTGCCTGGTCCATTTGCAGGCATTTGTTCTGGCACTCGTCGGGGGCGATTTCCTTCAGGGTGCGGCCGATGACCTGTTCTTTCGCCAGACCGAGCCATTGCTCCAGTTCGTGGTTGCAGCGCAGGTAGTGACCGCTTCTGTCCTTGATCAGCACCGGATGGGGCAAGGCATCGAGAACCGCCTGGGAGAAGTGCGCATCCTCCCCTTCGTTGCGCGGGGCGTCATGAGTAGTGTCGTGAGAAAGCATCTCTGCTCCTTGGTGCTTTGGGAGAACGGGGCACTCCGGAAAATCCGGGGTCCGTTTTAAGGGAAGAGGTTGTAATTATACGGCAAAAGCAAAATGGGTGCCAACTGCTTGTTTTGGTTGTGGAAAAAGGTTTTTCAGCAGGTTTCGGCCAAAGTGGGGGTATAAGGGTTTCCCCGTCGGCATTGTTCCGTCGGTCTTTTCTCCGAACCCTCTTTCTCCTTGCAACCGAATCTTTATTACCTATAATCAACACGTTGTTTTATAGTCAGGAAATCCCCGTCGGCGGTTTTCCCGCACTTATTTCAAGGAGAGATTTTATGCGTGCAGTAGTGATGGATGGTTTCGGCGGCGTCGAGGTGATGCGGGTGGATGAAGTGCCCAAGCCGACGCCGAAGGAGAATGAAGTTCTGATCAAGGTCGCGGCGACGACGATCAATCGCCCCGACCTGGTGCAACGCCAAGGAAAGTATCCGCCCCCGCCCGGTGATTCGGAAATCCTCGGTCTGGAAGTTTCCGGCATCATCGAGTCGGTCGGTTCGGCGGTGAGCGAGTGGAAACCGGGCGACCGGGTGCTGGCCTTGGTCGGCGGCGGCGGTTACGCCGAATATGCCGTGGCCTACGCCAATCATGTCATGCCGATGCCGGCGTCGATGAGCTTTGAGGAAGCGGCCTGCGTCTGCGAATCGTACATTACCGCCTTTCTCAATGTCTTCATGATCGGCGATCTGAAGAACGGTCAGACCGCCATTCTCCACGGCGGCGGCGGCGGGGTCAACACCGCCGCCCTGCAACTGGCCAATGCCCTGACCCCGCAGGCGAAGAAGATCGTTACCACTCATCCTAGCAAGCTGGAGCGGGTCAAGCAACTCGGCGCCGATCTCGTCATCGACTACACCACTACCCCGGACTTTTCCGAGGCGGTCAAGGAGTTCACCAACAAGAAAGGGGTCGATCTGATTCTCGACCACGTCGGCGCCAAATATCTCGGCCCCAACATGAACTCCCTCGGCTACAAGGGCAAGCTGGTGGTCATCGGCGTCATCTCCGGCATCAAGGCTGAACTCAACCTCGCCCTGATGATGGTCAAGCGCCAGCAGATCATCGGTTCGGTGCTGCGCAGTCGCCCGGTCTCGGAAAAAGGGGAGATCATTGCCGAATTCACCAAACGCGCCCTGCCGAACTTCGCCGACCGGACCATCGTGCCGATCATTGAGAAGGTCTTTTCCATCAACGAGGTGGTCGAAGCCCATCGCATGATGGAAGAGGACAAGCATTTCGGCAAAATTGTTCTGAAAATCGCCGATCTGTAAAGCCTCTGTAGCAGAATGCCGCCCCCGCGTTGAGTCCGCGCGGGGGCGGCGTTACTCCCCACCGCCTTCCCCTTCGCCTTCTGGCCAACCTTTCCAAATTGTAATCTTTTGGCAATCTCCCGGTAAACGCCTGCCCGTATAATCTCTTCAGCTTCGCGGATCGCCAAGGGCGCGCGGTTGCCCGTTGGCTCCCTTGCGGCTACAATGACCCATGATTAACTTGATGAAATCGAGGCAGGCATGCGCATTCTGATTATTGAGGACGACGCCGAGACGGCGGCCTATCTGGTCAAAGGGCTCAGCGAGAGCGGCCACCGCGCCGAGTGGGTCGGCGACGGCAAGGACGGGTTGTTCCGGGCGCTGGAGGAGGATTTCGACACTCTGGTGGTTGACCGCATGCTGCCGGGGCTCGACGGTCTGGCCCTGATCCGCTCCCTGCGGGCGGCGGGCAAAAAGACTCCGGCGCTCTTTCTCAGCGCCCTCGGCGAGGTTGACGATCGGGTCGAGGGGTTGCGCGCCGGCGGTGACGACTATCTGGTCAAGCCCTTCGCTTTTTCCGAGCTGCTCGCCCGCCTCGAAGCCCTGATCCGCCGGGGGGAGGGGGAACAGGCTCCGCGCACGTTGCTCAAGGTCGCCGATCTGGAGATGGATCTTTTGACCCGCACGGTGCGTCGCGCCGGGCGGAACATCGAGTTGCAACCCCGGGAGTTTCGTCTGCTCGAATATCTGTTGCGCCATAGCGGCCAGGTGGTGACCCGCACCATGCTGCTGGAGAACGTCTGGGATTACCATTTCGATCCGCAGACCAACGTCATCGACGTGCATATCAGCCGGTTGCGGAGCAAGATCGACAAGGATTTCGAAGGGCCGCTGCTGCACACCGTACGCGGCGCGGGATACGTGCTCCGTGCCGAAGCCTAGGCTGCTGGCCAGCAGCACCTTTCGCCTGGCCATTCTGTACATGGCCCTCTTCGGCATCTCGGTGCTGCTGCTCCTCGGTTTCATCTACTGGTCGACGGCGGGCTACATGGTGCGCCAGACCGATGCCGCCATTGAGGCCGAGGTGGTGGGGCTGGCGGAGCGCTACGACCGCACCGGCCTGCCGGGGCTGACCGCGCTGATCTCCGAGCGCATGGCCCGGGAACCGAACGGCCCGATCCTCTATCTGCTTGCCGACCGTCGTCTGCAGGCGCTCCTCGGCAATCTGAGCCGTTGGCCGCAGGGAGAGGAACCCCGGACCGGCTGGCTGAGTTTCCGTCTGGAAGAGGACCGGGGCACCGCCAAGAAGGGGCACGCGGCCCGGGCCCGGCTCTTCAGGCTGGAAGGGGGATTGAACCTGCTGGTCGGACGGGACGTGCACGAACTGGAGAAGATCCAGCAGCTGATCGTCTCGACCCTGACCTGGGGGCTGGCCCTCACCGCCGTGCTGGGATTGGTCGGGGGTGCCACTATCAGTCGCGGTTTTCTGCGCCGGGTCGAGAGCATCAACGATACCTGCCGGGAGATCATGAGCGGCGATCTTTCCCGACGCATACCGGTGCGCGGCGCGGAGGACGATTTCGACCAGCTGGCGGGCAATCTCAATGCCATGCTCGACCGGATCGAGGCCCTGATGGCCGGGGTGCGTCAGGTCTCCGACAACATCGCCCATGATTTGCGTACCCCTCTGGCGCGGTTGCGCAATCTGCTGGAAACGCTGTGCGCCCAGACGCCAGAGGAACACAATCGTGAGCTGCTCGACCGGGCGGTGGCTGAGGCCGATGGCCTGCTCAGTACCTTCAAGGCGCTTCTGCGCATCGGCCAAGTCGAGGCGGGAAGCCGCCGCGCCGGTTTTCAGGAGGTTGATCCCGCCGAACTGCTGCGGGACGTTATCGAACTTTACGAACCCCTGGCCGACGAGAAGGAGCAGCACATCGAGGCCCATCTGCTTTCCGCTCCGAAACTGCGCGGCGACCGCGACCTGCTTTTTCAGGCCTTCGCCAACCTGCTCGACAACGCCATCAAGTACACTCCGGCCCAAGGGCGCATCTGGGTGGCCCTGGCCGGAACGCGGGTCATCGTGGCGGATAACGGTCCGGGCATCCCGCCGGAAGCCCGGGACAAGGTCTTGCAGCGCTTCTATCGGCTGGAGGCAAGCCGCTCCACCCCCGGCAACGGTCTCGGTCTGGCGCTGGTGGCGGCGGTGGCGCAACTGCACAATGCCCGCATCCGCCTGGAGAACAACGGGCCGGGGCTGCGGGTGACCCTGGATTTCGCCGAGGGGAGCGACTGATGAAAAACGCCCGTCCGCGGCGTTGCCCTCATTCGCGTCGCTGCCACGGACCTTCCGGCACGCCTAACTCCTCGAATTTCGGGCGTCTTGCATCCGGACATTTTTGATCAGCCGCAAGAGTAACGAAAGCGTTAAGCTACCCTTCTGGGCTTGTCCCACCAACCACGCATCACGGAGGAACCCATGAAACCTCGTCCGGCACATTTCATCATTCTGCTCTTGTCTCTGCTGCTGAGCCTGCCCGTTTCCGGGTTGGCGGCAGCCCCCCCCGACTTTGTCGCGCTTGCCAAGGAACTCAAGCCGGCGGTCGTGCATATCAGTATTGAACAAAAAGCCAAAACCCGGCGGCCCATGATGCCGCGCAGTCCCTTCGGTCCGCATAACGACTTTTTCGACGATTTCTTCAACCGCTTTTTCGAGGAAATGCCCCAGGGGCCGCGTCATAAGCAGGCCCTGGGGTCGGGCTTCATCATCTCCAAGGACGGCTACATCCTGACCAACGACCATGTGGTCAACGGTGCCGACACGGTGACGGTCAAGCTCGTCGACGGCCGCACCTTTGATGCGACCATCAAGGGGCAGGATGAAAAACTCGACCTGGCGCTGCTCAAGATCGAGACGAAGGAAGCCCTGCCGGTGGCGGTGCTCGGGGATAGCGACAAACTGGAAGTCGGCGAATGGGTGATGGCCATTGGCAACCCCTTCGGTCTGGAGCAGACCGTGACCGCCGGCATCGTTTCGGCCAAGGGGCGCGTTATCGGCGCCGGACCCTATGACGATTTCATCCAGACCGACGCCTCCATCAACCCCGGCAACTCCGGCGGTCCGCTCTTCAATCTCGACGGTCAGGTGGTGGGCATCAACACTGCGATCATCGCCGGTGGCCAAGGGATCGGTTTTGCCACACCGGTCAACGCCGCCACGGAGATCCTCGACCAGCTCAAGGAGACCGGTCATGTCATCCGGGGGTGGCTGGGGGTGAGCGTGCAGCCGATGACCGAAGAACTGGCCGACTCCTTTGATCTCAAGGAAGCCAAGGGGGCGCTGGTCGCCGAAGTCACCGCCGACTCGCCGGCCGGTCGTGCCGGGGTCAAGCGCGGCGACATTATCGTCCGTTACGACGGCTCCGAAGTGAACGAAACCAAGGATCTGCCCCGACTGGTGGCGGCGACGCCGGTAAACAAGACGGTCACCCTCGGCATAGTGCGCGACGGCAAGGAGAAGAGTCTCAAGGTCAAGATCGCCAAGCTGGAGGATGGTTCGGGTGTCGAGAGCGGCACGACGGAAAGCGGCGAGCCGGGACAGCTTGGGCTCTCGCTCTCCAATATCTCACCGGAACTGGCGGCGCGCTTCGGCCTGGATGGCACCGACGGGGTCCTGATCAATGCGATTGACCCCAACAGCTCGGCGGCCGCCGGCCAACTGCGGCACGGTGACGTGATCCTCGAAGTCAACGGCAGGGCGACCCCGAATGTCGCTGCTTTCAAGTCAGCCGTGGGCAAGGTGAAGAAGGGGGAGGTGCTGCGCCTGCTGGTGAAGCGCGGCCAGTCGGTACTTTACACCACGCTGAAGGCCGATTGATGAAAGCGGGGATGGACGATTCCGCACGGCGGATCTGCACCCATCCCTTTGCCTGGTGTGAAATCCATCCCGATGGGTCGGTCTTTGCCTGCTGTCCGGCCTGGTTGAAGACCCCCATCGGGAATCTGCTCGAACAATCTCTCCCGGAAATCTGGAACGGCCCCGCTGCGCGGGGCCTGCGCCGCAATATTCTCAACGGCACCTTTCACAATTGCAGCCGCAAGCGCTGTCCGCGCTTGGCGTGCGATGCGCCGCCGGTGATGACCACGGCCGAAGTTGTCGATCCGGAGTTGCGCGCCGCTCTGGATCGGGGCAAGGTCCATCTTCCCTACGGCCCGAAAATCCTCAATCTCTGTTTCGACCCTCGCTGTAACCTGAGCTGTCCCACCTGCCGCCGGGCGCCCCTTGCCCTCGATGATGCCGGCCGGGAGCGGGTCGGCCTGCTCACCCGGCGCATTGTCGAGCAGGCCGCGCCTCACGCTGAGGAACTGATTGTTTCCGGTTACGGCGATCCTTTCGGCAGTCCCGCTTACCGCGAGCTGTTGGCCGCGATCACCCCGCGCACCTGGCCGCGCCTGCGCCGTGTGGGCCTGCACACCAACGGCCAGCTCTGGGATGCCGCCGCCTGGGCGCAACTCGCCCACCTGCATCCGCTGGTCAAGAGCGCGGAAATCTCCATCGACGCCGCGACTGCCGCGACCTATGACGCAATCCGTCGGGGCGGCGACTTCGGCCGCCTGCTGCGTAACCTCGACTTCATCGCCACCCTCGCCATTCCCCTCACCTTCAGCTTTGTCGTTCAATGTGTCAACTACCGGGAACTCCCTGTCTTCGTTGAACTGGCCCGCCGTTACGGCGCCGTCGTCTACCTTGGGCAACTGGTCAACTGGGGCACCTTCGACCGCGCCGAATTCACCCGCCGCGCCGTACACCTCCCCGGCCATCCCGAATACAACGAGCTGCGCGCCATCCTCCGGCAACTCGACGAACTCTGCGATGTCGACCTTGGCAACCTGCGACCGCTGCTGTGAATTTATCGACAGGGTGTTTTTATGGGGGGACGGTGACCCGGAGGGGCGAGAGTTGGCGGATAAAAGGGAGCGGATCGTAAAATAAATCCGACCCTTTTTTCTTTTTTTGTGCGTTGTGCAAAAAAGCTCTCCTACAAGACGTGACGCCGGATGAGTTTTCTCACCGAGGATGTAAATGCAGCCAAGAAGATAAGCGTCAACACTGTCTTGGAAATGGAAATGCCTAGTTCTGCTCAATGGGATTTTTTTGTTTAACCGAAACTTAATTCTTGACTCCTGTTTTGGTCTGAAGTAATTCTTTTTCCCGAAAATAAACTTAATTTTACAATGATATAAATACTAAGAAACATGTATGTATAGAGATATGATTAATGCAATATGTGTATATGTAGACATGTTCCCCTTCCGTACATATTACTTTAATAAGGGATCGATTGGTTTACCAAGGGTCGAAGATTTCGACTTTCTGCCACGTGTTGTCCAGTTGTCTTATTCAATGGGGGATAAAGCAACGTAAAGGACAACAAAATTGTTTAAGGGAGGAATGGATTGATGAAGAAGAATGGATTGATGAAGAAGTATCTGTTTTTGTCGGTTTTTTGTGTTTTCTTTTTATGTTGTGGAAATTTGTATGCGTTTACCTCGTCCGGAATTGAGCCTTTCAACGTAATCGCAAAACTTCCTGTAGATCGTACTCAAGTAGATATCCACGAAGTTGTCAATGAGGTATCTCAGGCTATTAAGGATCAATTCGGTTCAAGAAGCTACTATCGTCTTAAGCCGATAACAGCAACTGAGAACATGGAAAATCTTGACGTCGTGGATGTGGTGCACTTTCCGCCCGTAAACATCCAGGGCTCTACCGAATATGCTGCCTTGGTTGAACTCTGGGCAACAAGTGATGATTATTATCTGAACCGCCTTGGAGCGGAATATGGCATCAACGCTCCGTGGGCAGTCAGTGTATACACCATTTCTGCTCCCACCTTGCAGATGCTCAGCATGGCTTATCCGAATGTAGATGTGGCGAATAACATGGATCAGATCACTGACTATGTCGTTGTCGCCGCTCTCAACCCGGATTCAGTAGCAAAAGTAGGGTACAACGATCTTTCCGCATTCAATAAATCGCTTTTCAATACCCATTGCGACAAAACAAGCGCCCAGATTTCCCTCGGCGTCAAGAATGCACTGTGTTACGGAACCCACTATGCATGGGATATTGAAGGTTCGAGCTTGGCATTTAGCTGGTGGCAACAACCTTCCTTCAACGTAGCGGATCTGTTGCGTGGCTCTGAAATTACTAACGAAGACATTGAAGCCCTTCCGGCTGACGTAGTTACTCCCAGCGTTAGAATCCCCAATGCAGATGCAACTCAGATTGCCGCTGCTCTTAAAGGGTACATGAAGCAAACAGCCCCTCTGTACAAAAATGCAACCATGCTGAAACCTTTTAGTGACATGGTACGTCAATTCATGGCAGAGCTGTTCGCATGGGATGGCCAGCAGATGTTCGAAGGTCACTACCAGAATCCTATGTATGACCCCAGCAACCCAGCAACAGGCACCCCGGTAGTTTCTGTTTATTTTGCAGATCTCGAGGACATGAAGGCACAACTTCCTTCCTTGCTTAACCAGTTTTTCCTGCCTATGTGGGAAGGTCAAAATCCTGCAGGCATCCCTTTGACTACTCAGGCCTGGAAGTTCCCCAGAGCTTTTGCTCTTGGTTATAACGATGAAGTCCAGATCGTGGAGCTTTGCAGCCAGTTCTATGCTGAGATGGCACTTGGAACCGGAATGCACCACACTCCGGCAATGCCTTGCATGGCCTCTGTTTACCAGGACGGAACTGATGCCGTTGCTCAGATGTTCACCGCCAAAGCTACTTTTGCAGCGTTTTTCAAAGATTCAGTTATCGCAATGAAAAACATGAACATGGAAGTTCAAACCTATCTGTTCGCTTTGTTCCCGGATATAATCTATAACGATGTAGCCGCTATGTACAATGGTGCTTTCCAGGCTGCCGGGATTGACACAAGGTTCCCTATCCGTTCTTTTTAACAGATAAGTACATCTCATTATTTCAAGGACTCTGTTAAATATCAGAGTCATAAGTAACGCAAAGGGGACTTCCCGTTATCATCTTGACGACGGGAAGTCCCCTTTGGTTTTTATTTGCCTAAAAACGGATGAGAAATGTGATGGTACGGCACAATACGGCCAGGCAAGGTCGCGTAATCAAGCGGGTGAGGCTTCCAGGGGTCGGGTCTTGAATTGCAACAAACACCATTTAAATCTCTCCCATTTCCGAGCCGCTGGTGAACTGGGTCTGAAACTGTCCCAAACTCTACTTGCAGGGTTTATCGCAGCCGCGGGCATGATGAACCAAGGCCGGATCTGTGCCGTCGTGCCGGGCGAGAAAAACGGCGAGGCTTTCGGCTTCGACGAACCAGCGTTCGCCCACTTCGTGACCAGCAATGAGCTTGCGCTTGATATGCATGTAGATGCTGATCGAGGTGGTGTGCAAGGTGCGCGCCGCTTCCTCGATGGGAACCAGGAGGTTGATCTCGCGGGCGACATACATGACGGTCTCCTTTCGCGGATGAGGAAGAAGGGTTACCTTCCCCGTTTGCAGGGGGCGGGCCAAGTCATTCACCATCCCATGTAAAGGCGAAATATGACGTGATGTCGGTAATCTGCCGGGATTTGCCAAGTTCTAAGCGGTACTCTTTTGTCGGCGCTGGTGCCGCTGGAACAGGCTTGTGCCGGGGGATTTGCGGAAAAAACAGGCAGCACTCGCCTGTGAAAAATCCTGATCGGGACCGTTGACAGAGCGCTAAAGCCGACTATGCTCAGGGAAAATGTTGCCGACATCCGCATACAAATAAGGAAGAAAATATGAGCGAAATAAATAAGAATATCCTCGTGGCCTTTGACGACTCCCCCGCTTCCCATAAAGCTTTCGACCTGGCCCTAGAATTTGCCCGAGGCCGGGAGGGAAGTAAGATCATCGTCCTGTCGGTGGTACAGATTCCGGATCTGATTGACGTGTCGATGGATTTCGAACCGATCATTTGCGCTTCTCGCGCCAAGTTCGAAGGAGCCCAGGAACTGCTCAAGGCCAAGGCTGCCGGGCTCGGGGTGGAAATCGCCACGGACTGTGTGGTCGGTCATGCCGCCGAGGTAATCGTCGATCAGGCTCATCAAAAAGAAGTGGGAATGATCTTCATCGGCAATCGCGGCCGTGCCCGCATCGCCGAATGGCTGCTCGGCTCCGTTTCTCACCAGGTTGCGAGCCAGGCCCGCTGCACAGTGACCATCGTCAAGTAGGATGGCGTCGCAAAAAATTCGTCAACTGCTGCGTTGCTGCCATGGCCTTGCGGTGTCGACGGACCTAAATCCGCCTCATTGTTTGACCATGGCGCGCTTGGTATTAGCCGTTTTTTCCTAACCATTCGGAAAATCAAAAAGACGCCAAGAGCCACCCCAAAACGGGGTGGCTCTTGGCGTTTAAGCGGATGGAAGTATTCAGAACATCATTCCCTTCGTTTTTTCTTCGATTCGACAGGTACTTGCGGAAGAGGCTTGACAAAATTCCAGGAAAGGAAGATGAAACCAGCCGTTTCTTTTTTCTTCGCTGCTGAAATGATGTTTCGATGATCGAAAAAACGATGCGTTTCCGGCTTCGGTCGGTCTTCCCCATGAGCCCTTTGCTGTTGGCCTTCGTTGCCCTGCTGACGATTCTGCTGTTTGTGGGCGGGTATGAAAGCGCGACGGGGACGCCGGACTTTGACGACGGGTGGCGCTCGGTGCTCAATGCGCGAACGATCGCGACGGTTTCCGCGCCCGGCGAGTTGCCGCATATCGAGGAGAAAAGCAGTGCTCTTCCAATCTGGTTGGCGAGCATCTTTCCGAAGCCCCTTTCGGTCACCGCCAGATCGTTTTTTTCCTGATGGGTGCCATGACCGTCGTTGAGGTGGTCGACGCCCATAATGGCTTCGAGGTCATCACCTCGCGGATCAAGACCACCAGGCTCTCCTCGCTCATGTGGCTGACAGTTTCGCCACCTTCTTCCTCAGCGCAGTGCTTGACAACCTGACCACCACCATCGTTATGATCATCGTTGATGAAAAAGCTCCACGACCGGCAGGACGACCGGTTCTTCTTTGCCGGGATCATCGTCATCTCGGCCGCCGGGGTGGCGGCGATGGGGCTGGAGAAGGTTCACTTCTTTTGGTACGTCAGGGAAATCAGCGGTCTGGCCCTGATCGGCTACTTCGCTGGCGCCGTCATCTATATTGTCCAGTACGGGTTGTTGCACGGCTGATGGGAGGGTTTCCTTGGCGTCCCGCCGCCCTAACCGGAACCGACGAACAAGGCACAGGCACGTAAGACGAGGCATTTTTATTCATTTTCCGCTCTTTTCGGAGGGGGTGTATTGTGGCATCCATCTGTAGCGGATTTTGTTGCGATGGCAAGTTCAGGTTCGGCGGGTTTTTGATGAAAAAAATGCTGTCTCGGAGCCGGTCGCATGAAAGGAGGGCGGCATGAATCTGATCCTGCTTTTTCCCGAGGATTTTGTCGCGCCGGATCGGGTTCTTCTGACCGGACGGCGTTTGCGTCATGTCCTTGAGGTGCATCGGGCGGCGGTGGGGGAATCCCTATGCGTGGGGGAGGCGGGGGGATTGATCGGTTCCGGACGGGTGCTGCGTCTGGAGGAGTCCGGACTGGAGATGGCGGTGGCCTTCGAGCAGAAACCGCCGCCGCCTCTGCCGGTGACGCTCCTTCTGGCTCTGCCGCGTCCCAAGGTGCTGAAGCGGGTACTGCTGACGGTGACTTCCCTGGGGGTGAAACGGATCGTTCTGCTCAACAGTGTGCGGGTGGAGAAGAGTTACTGGAAGAGTCCGGCCCTTTTCGGCGAAGGGCTGCGGGAGCCGCTGATCCTCGGGCTGGAACAGGCACGGGATACGGTGTTGCCGGAAGTGTTGCTGAAACCCCTGTTCAAACCCTTCGTTGAGGACGAACTGCCCGCCCTGAGCGCTGGGACCATCTGCTTGGTCGCCCATCCCCCGGCGCAACTTTCCTGCCCGCGGGAAGTCTCCGGCCCCGTGACCCTGGCGGTGGGGCCGGAAGGGGGATTCATTCCCTATGAGATCGGCAAATTGCAGGAGGCGGGATTCGTTCCCCGCGCCCTCGGCGAACGCATCCTGCGGGTGGAGACTGCCGTCGTTGCGCTGCTGGCGCGGCTTTTCTGAGGGTCTTAGGCGGCGAAATGATTCTCGGTGTATTCCTTGAGGGACTCGAAAAGCCGAGCGATTTCAGTTCTTTCCGCCCTTCGTCGATGGCAAGAACCAGCGGGTTGACCGGCTCGATCAGGGAGCGATGCTGGTTGTCGATAAAGTCGCTGCCGACGGCGTTTTGCTGGGTCCGGTACAGCAGGCTTACGGGGTGGTTTCCTGGTGAGCGCGATTGGTTTCCGCGCAGTAGACCCGGTCGCGGCCGGTGCTCTTGGCATGGTGAAGGGCTTCCTCGGCCCGTTGCAGGGTGCCGGTCAAATCGAGGATGTCACCGGTAAGAACGGCGACGCCGAGGCTGATGGTGACCGGTAGATTTTGTCCTTCGAGATCAAGGGGTGTCTCTCCTACGGCCCGACGCATGCGTTCGGCCACGGCTCGAGCGGCGGAGTTGTCGGTACCGGGGAGAATCGCCAGGAATTCCTCGCCGCCATAGCGGCCGAAAAGGTCGTAGTCGCGCAATTCGATGCGGATGCGGCGCACCACCTGGCGCAGTACTGAATCCCCCGCCGGATGTCCGTAGCGGTCGTTGATCGTCTTGAAGCGGTCGATATCGATCATCACCAGAGCAATCGCCTGATCCGGCGCCTGGGTCATGGAACGGCGCAGACGCGAGGCTTCCTTGCGCGCCCGATTGAGAATCTCGCTGCGATTGAAGGCGCCGGTCAGGGGATCGATCGTCGCCAACTGCGTCAGCTGCTCTTGGGCCTGGCGCAACTGCACCACCCCTCGGCGCAAGATCAGAAAGGCGGCGGTGAAGACAACGGCGAGCACCAGAGTCAGCAGCCCGGTCGCGGTCAGTACCCCGCGGTTGATTTCGTCGCGATAGCGGGTGACGTCCATGTACAGTTCGAAGCAGCCGGCGACCTGCTGGCCATTACGGATCGGCACGTAGGTTTCGACGACATCGACGTCGAACTGCCGCTCGTTGACCAGGTCGAGAACCGTCTCCCGGCTCTCCAAGTGGCTGTCGGGGACTCCCCCCAGCGCTTTGGTCAGGCGCCGGTTGCCGTCATCGATCTGACCGACGATGGTCGGGTCGGTGCTGTAGAGGATCTTTTGTCCGGCATCGTAGATCTTGATCTTGACGACGTCGAAGGGAGCGGAGAGGGTGCGCAGGCGGCGGTCGAGACGTTCTCGGTTCGTGGTGGGGAGGGTCAGCTTTCCGGACTTGTCGAAAAGCAGTCGGCATTCTTCCGCGAGGAGCTCGCTTAAACGCACGGCGGTCTCTTCGGCATTGTGGGTGACGTGGGCGGTGAAGACCCGGTGGATGCCGTAGCCGGCCAGAGAGAGAATCACCAGCAGGGAAAGGACTGCGACCCAGGTCATCAGCCGGAGCAGGCCATCGGGATCAAGGTGGGGCATGAGCTTAATGGCGGTGATCTCTTTCATTTCCGTCTCCAGCGCCGGGGCCGTATCCGGGGCGCTCCGGGCTTCATCTTTCGCCGAGAATACTCCGAATCGCCTCTTTCCGGTAGTCGAAAATCCGCCCCAGTTGCAGCCGGATCAGGGGCAGGGCGAGTTCTCCCAGGGGCGCGAGGGGGAGCTGGTAACGAACCTCGTCCTCCATCATCGTTCCCCCCGCAACGGGGCTGAAGCGGTGCCGGTGAATCCATTGGCGGTAAGGGCCCCGGCGCTGCTCATCGACGAACTGGTGGGGCGGTTCCCAGCAGGTGATTTCCGTTTTCCACGCGAAGGGAATGCCGAAGAGGCGCAGGCGGTAATCGATGACGGTGCCCTGGTCGACAGCGATGGGCAGGGGCGTGAGAATGCGGAAATTGAGTTCCGGCGGAGTGATCCGTTCGAGGTTGCCGGCATCGGCGAAGAAAGCGAAAACTTCCTCGATGGGCAGTGGAAGTACCTGGCGGGTGCACAGGCTGTGGACGGTGGCGTGTTCCATGGTCAGGGCTCCTGGCGCTGGGCGCTGAAGGGGACGTGACGGCCGGCGGCGAAGCGCAGGTTGTCCCGGAAAAAAGTCAGTTCGTAGTTGTCGTCCAGGCGCCGGTAGTCAAGCAGGTCGGGGTGCAGCCGCCGCCGGCCGGGCAGATCCACGGTCAGCTCGTCCAGGCTTTCGGGATAGTGTCCCTGTTTTTGGTGAAAGCTTTCCAGCGAGGCGCGGATCACATTCCCCCGCTCCAGGCATTCGTGAAAGGCGCGCCGATTCGTCGCCTGCCCCGCCGACCAGCTGCCGAGAATGAGAATCAGCGCGGCGGCCATGACATAGTACTTTTCCTGCCGTCGGGGGGAGGGAGCCAGCCCGGCGGCGCCGAAGACGAAGAGCAGCAACAAGGCAGCGCCGCTCAGGGAACCGAGGGGGACGCCCCCTTCGCCCAGCCACCAGCCGGCCAGGGCGGCCAAGCCCAGACAGATCAAGCACAAACCTTGACGCAATGCAGGGGATAGGTTCATGGGCGAAAATCAGCGGCGTCCGCCGAAGAGGGATCCGAGGACGCCGCGGATGAGGGTGCGGCCGACCTGGGTGCCGATACTGCGGGCGGCACTCTTGGCCAGGGACTCTACCAGACTGTCCGGCTGGCGGCCGCGCCGCGCCGGTTCTTTGCGGGCGGTGGGGCGACTCTGCGCCAGTTCCGCTTCGAGGGCGGCGCGCTCCTGCTCGCGCTGCGCCCGTTCGCGCAAAATTTCATGGGCCGATTCCCGGTCGACGACCTGCTCGTAGCGACCGAAGAGGGGGGAGCCCTGAAGAACCTGACGTCGCTCCCCCTCGTCCAGGGGGCGCAGGCGGCTGCGGGGCGGGCAGACCAAGGCCCGCTCCACCATGGTCGGCGTTCCCTTGGCGTCGAGCACCGAGAGGAGCGCTTCACCCACCCCCAGTTCGGTGATGACCCGGGCGGTGTCGATCTTGGGGTTGGGGCGGAAGGTTTCGGCGGCGGTACGCACCGCCTTCTGATCCCGCGGAGTGAAGGCGCGCAGGGCGTGTTGGACGCGGTTGCCGAGTTGGCCGAGGACCTCGTCGGGGACGTCGCTCGGACTCTGGGTTACGAAGTAAATCCCTACCCCCTTGGAGCGGATCAGGCGCACCACCTGCTCGATTTTGTCGCGCAGGCTCTTGGGCGCTTCGTCGAAGAGGAGATGGGCTTCGTCGAAGAAGAAGACCAGGCGTGGTTTTTCCGGGTCGCCGACCTCGGGGAGGCGCTCGAAAAGTTCCGACAGCAGCCAGAGCAAAAAGGTGGAATAGAGCTGCGGTGAGAGAATGAGCTGATCCGCCGCCAGGATGTTGACCATTCCCCGGCCGGAAAGGTCGGTGCGCATGAGATCGGTCAGTTCCAGCGCCGGTTCACCGAAAAAGCTGTCGCCCCCCTGATCTTCAAGAGAGATCAGGGCACGCTGGATGGCGCCGACGCTGGCGGTGGAGATATTGCCGTAGCTGGTAGTGTACTGGGAAGCGTTCTCTCCCAGGTGACGGACCATCGCCTGCAAGTCCTTCAGGTCGAGGAGGAGCAGACCATTGTCGTCGGCGATGCGGAAAGCCAGATTGAGCACGCCCGTCTGGACTTCGCTGAGGTTGAGAAGCCGGCCGAGAAGGAGCGGTCCCATATCCGAGACGGTGGCCCGTACCGGATGCCCCTGCTTGCCGAAGAGATCCCAGAAAATAACGGGAAAGGCCTCCGGGGCGAAGTCCTGCAATTTCAGTTGCGCTGCTCGTTCCACGATTTTCGGATGGCCTTCCCCAGCTGCCGCCATCCCGGAGATATCCCCTTTGATATCGGCGAGAAAGACCGGGACGCCTTGGCGGCTGAAGCCTTCGGCGAGCAGACGCAAGGTGATGGTCTTGCCGGTGCCGGTGGCGCCGGCCACTAGGCCATGGCGGTTGGCCATGCGCGGGAGCAGGGCGATGTCCTGGTCGCTGCGGGCCAGCAGCAGGGGGGGCGGTGCGGTCATGGAGCCTCCTGGTCAATCATGCAAAGGAATGAATTATTATGGATCGGGTCGGTTGCCGGAAAGCGCGGACCCTCCGACCAACAGAATGAAAATATACCGGCGGCCATGGGAATGGCAACCGTAAAAGCCGTATGGCCCGGGATTTGCAAGGACTTACCTCGCATTCGGTCGCGCCGGGGCCGGGGTTGACAATTCCCCCCGTTCGGCGAATATCTACAGGAAACGATGCGGTTTGGATCGTTTTTTCTTTGGGTTTTCCGCGGGAGGGTGAGGGAGGTTTCGGTTCATGAATCAGGCCGCCAACGATATGCGACCGCTGGAGGTGTCAAACTCGTTGCAGGGGGATCTGGGGCTGATGTCTCTCGAGGATCTCCTCGCCTGGATCGAGGCGAGGGCTTTGACTGGAGCGCTCACCCTGGTTTACGGCACGGTCCATAAAACCCTGGCACTAGAAGTGGGGATGCTGGTCGGCCTGGTCAGCAACCGTGCGGAGGAAAGCCAAGAATACATCCTTGCCGGCGCTGGTTTTCTCGACCCCGAACGGCTCGCCGCCGCCCGCCGGGAGAGCTTGGCGCGCAACCTTCCCCTGGGGCGCTACCTAGTGGAACGAAAGCTGCTCGATTCCTCGGCCCTGAAGCGCTTGCAGACCTTTCGGCTGCTGCTGGCGCTGGCCGATGCCCTGCGCCGTCCACGAGGCTTTTTTATGCTGCGCCAAAGCGAACCGGCGACCGGTTCCCGGATCGTCCGCCTCGGGTTGGGGGAGTCGGTAAAACGGGCGCGGCAGCTCAATGAAAAGGCTCTCGCCGAGCAACGGTCAGGGCAGGATTCCTGGTACGAAACCGTGGCTCGCCGTCTGGGGCGCGGCGATTTTTCCCTGCCGCCCATGCCCAAGACTCTGCTGCATCTGCGCCGGGCGATGGAGGATCCCCAGGGTTCGCCCCATCAGGTGCTGAAAATTGTCATGGCCGACCAGCTTCTGACCTCGCGCATCCTCAAGGTCGTCAATTCTTCCTTCTACGGCCTGGCCAATTCTGTAACCTCGATCCAGCACGCCCTCGTTCTCCTTGGCTACAAGAAACTGCTCGGCATTGCCGTCACCCATTCCATAACCCCCGCTGACACGGCGGAGCGCACCCGGCTGGTGGAGCTCATGCGCCATGGCTTCAAGTGCGCCTACGTCGCCCGCAAGCTCGCCGGTCTTTGCGGCGAGGACGAGGAGACTGCCTTCGTCGGCGGCCTGTTGCACGACATCGGCAAGGTGGTGTTGTGGCGGATTCTGGCGGAGCAGGAACTCTCCGAGGCAGAATGCGAACGTCTGGTCGTCGACCATCACGTTCAGGTGGGGGCGCTTCTGGCTGAAAACTGGCATCTGCCCGAAGCGGTGAAGCAAGTCATCGCCCGTCATCATGAGCCCGAGCTCCTGGCGGGGGAAGAACGCCTTCCCGCCCTCGTTCAGTTGGCCGACCGTTTCGTCAATGAAGGCATCTTCCCTGCGCCGACGGAATCTCCCTTGGGCACTCTCCTGGCCCGGTTCGATGTCGGGGCCGCTGCCGCAGAACTGGAGCAGGTGGAGAGTTTCGTTGCCGGCATCTTCTGAGAGGCGCGGTCTGTTCGTGATGATGGTCGGAACAACCACCGCCGCGGACTTTTTGCGCTGCCGCCGATTTTTGTTGACAGAAAAATATCCGTTTTCGTATCCTTTAGATCGTTAAAGGGGAGTAGCAACCGGCGGGAGACATCGCCGGCCCGCGTTTCGTCATTACGGTGACCGAGTCGCCCGGGCGCGGGGTAGCCGACCAGCAGGTCGCGATTTGCCAGACCTTTATTCATGGCGTTTCAACAGTCAGCCGTGGGTAAGGGTCTTTTCTTTTACCGACGGCGCAACCCGAGGTACGGAGGAATAAAAGCATGAACACCTTGAAAATCACCTTCTTTCTCACCTGTCTCACCCTGCTCATGGTGGCCATGGGCAATGCCATCGGCGGTCAGGGGGGGATGGTCATCGCCCTGCTTCTGGCCGGCGGCATGAATTTCTTCAGCTACTGGTATTCGGACAAGATTGTTCTGAAGATGTACAAGGCCCGCGAGGTTTCCGAAACCGAAAGCCCAGCCTTTTACCGCATGGTCAAGGGCCTGGCCGAGCGCGCCGGGATGCCCATGCCCAAGGTTTACATCATCCCTTCGGACAGCCCCAACGCCTTCGCCACCGGCCGCAATCCGGCCAATGCCGCCGTTGCCGCCACGGAAGGGATCATGCGCATTCTCACCGCCGAAGAACTGGAAGGAGTGATGGCCCACGAACTGTCTCATGTCCGGAACCGCGACACCCTGATCTCCACCATCGCCGCGACCTTCGCCGGGGCTATCGCCATGCTCGGCAACATGCTGCAATGGGCGGCGATTTTCGGCGGCGGCAGCAGTGACGACGAAGAGGGGGGCGGAAGCATGCTCGGCGGCCTGGCCATGGCCTTTATCGCGCCGATGGCCGCCATGCTCATCCAGATGGCGGTTTCGCGCAGCCGCGAGTTTCTGGCCGATGCCTCCGGGGCAAAGATCTGCGGCAATCCCCTGGCTTTGGCCAGTGCCCTGAACAAGTTGCAACTGGCGTCCCAACAGGTGCCGATGAACGAGGCGACCCCGGCCACCTCGCACATGTTCATCGTCAACCCATTGAAGGGGGCGTCGCTGGCCAAGCTCTTCTCCACCCATCCGCCCATGGAAGAGCGTATCGCCCGGCTGCAGGCTATGGCTGGAGGCCGGGCTTGATGGGGGTGTTCCGTTGCCGGCGTGGCCGCGACGGGAGAGGTGACCGATGACGATAAGCGCGATACGGGAGTTTCTGAAACTGGAATCGGCCAGCGGCATACTGCTGATCTTCGCCATGCTGCTGGCGTTGCTCTGCGCCAACACGCCGCTGGCCGGTCTCTACGACCTGTTTCTGCAAACCCGGCTGGCCGTCGAAATCGGCGAACTGTCCCTCGCCAAGCCCCTGCTGCTGTGGATCAACGATGGTTTGATGGCGATCTTCTTCCTGCTCGTCGGCCTGGAAGTCAAAAGGGAGGTTCTCGACGGCGAGCTGTCGAGCCTGTCGCGGATCGTCCTTCCGGCGCTGGCGGCGGTCGGCGGGATGGTGCTGCCGGCGCTGATCTACGCCTGGTTCAACGGTGGCGACGTTCAGGCTCGCGACGGCTGGGCGATCCCGGCGGCGACCGACATCGCCTTCGCCCTGGGGGTCCTCGCGTTGCTGGGCAAGGGGGTTCCCAACAGTCTCAAGCTGTTTCTGCTGACCCTGGCGATTCTCGACGACCTGGGCGCGATCGTCATTATCGCCCTGTTTTTCACCCACGAGTTGTCGATGCTCTCGCTCGGGCTGGCCGGGTTGGCCATCGTCATGCTGCTGGTTCTGAACCGTCTCGGCGTTACCCGGTTGGCGCCGTACATCCTGGTCGGCGTCTTTCTTTGGACCAGTGTGCTCAAGTCGGGGGTGCACGCGACCCTGGCCGGCGTGGTCATGGCTTTCGCCATCCCCTTGCGGGAGTGCGATGTCCACGGGCATTCCCCCCTGCGGCATCTGGAGCACAGCCTCCATCCCTGGGTGGCTTTCGGCATCCTCCCGCTTTTCGCCTTCGCCAACGCCGGCGTCTCCCTTTCCGGCATGTCGTTGGATTTCTTGCTGGAGCCCCTGCCGCTGGGCATCGCCCTCGGGCTTTTTCTTGGCAAACAAGTGGGAGTGTTCGGTTTTTCCTGGCTGGCCGTGCGGCTGCGGGTGGCGAGTCTGCCCGACGATGTTCGCTGGCGGGAGTTCTACGGGATGTCCCTGCTCTGCGGTGTCGGTTTCACCATGAGTCTGTTCATCGCCTCGCTGGCCTTGGATGGCGGGGCGATGCCGGGAGCCCGTCTCGGGGTGCTGCTCGGGTCCCTGCTGTCGGCGATTTGCGGCTACCTGATCTTGCGCCGCACGGCGCGGTTTCGACGCCGGTGTTCATGTTGACCGAGCGATAGCCGAGAAACTTTTCGCGGCCCCGGAACCCAAGGTTCCGGGGCTTTTTTCACGAGCGGAAGGCGATGCGCAGGGCTTCGATGAGGTGCGGTTCTTCGTCGGGGAGGATGGTGCGCAGGTTGAGGAGCAGGCGGTTGTCCTGAACGCGGCCGACTACCGGCGGTTTCCCCTGGCGCAGGCGCAGGGCGAGGAGGTCGACGCTGATCCCTTGCGGGGTCAGGGCGACGGCGAAACCGGGGAGTTCGGTCAGGGGCAGGGCGCCGCCGCCGATGGCCGAAGGCTCTTCGATCACGGAGATCTCTGCCGCCGTGCCGAGGGTAGCGTCAAGTCGCTCGGCGAAAGCGCGGCTGCGCTCTTCCACTTCCGCCGCCGTCATGTTGAGCATGCGCAGTACCGGCAGTTCCGACAGCGCCCGCTGTTCGTCAAGGTAGGCGGCCAGGGTCGCTTCCAAGGCCGCCAGGGTCAGCTTGTCGATGCGCAGGGCGCGGGCCAGGGGGTGGTGGCGGATTTTGTCGATAGCGGTGCGGCGGCCGACGAGAATTCCCGCTTGGGGGCCGCCGAGGAGTTTGTCGCCACTGAAGGTGACGACGTCGATCCCCGCTGCTACCGCCTCGCGCACCGTCGGCTCCCGAGGGAGGCCGAAGGGCGTAAGATCCATGAGCATGCCGCTGCCCAGATCTTCCATCACCGGCAGGCCGTGGCCATGGGCCAGTTCGACCATCGCCGCTGCCGGCACCTCCTGGGTGAAACCGACGATGCGGTAATTGCTGGTGTGGACCTTGAGCAGCAGACCGGTTTCCGCGTTAATCGCCCCGGCGTAATCCTTGAGATGGGTTTTGTTGGTCGTTCCCACCTCGCGCAGTTTCACCCCGCCCGCCTCCATCACTTCGGGGATGCGGAAGGCCCCGCCGATCTCGATCATTTCCCCCCGCGAAACGATAGCTTCTTTCCCCTTCGCCAAGGCGGTCAGGGCGAGCAACACTGCGCCGGCGTTATTGTTGACCACCGCCGCCGCCTCGGCGCCGGACAAGCGGCAGAGCAATCCCTCTACATGGGAGAAACGATGACCGCGCTTGCCTGTTGTCAGATCGAGTTCGAGGTTGGAATAGGAACGGCTGACGGCGGTGATGGCGGCCAGCGCCGCTTCGCTCAGGGGGGCGCGACCGAGATTGGTGTGCAGCAGGGTGCCGGTGGCGTTGAGCACCGGCCGCAGAGAGGGCCCCTGCTTGTTCGCCGCGCGGCAAGCCGCGAGTTCGGCGACGCCATCGACGGCCAGATCGGGGGAGACGCTTCCAGAAAGAATAGTGTGGCGCAATTCGGCGACCGTCTCCTGGGCCGCTTCCACCAGCAGCACATGGGGGCAGGTGGCGGCCAAGGCCTGTAGGGGCGGAGCGTTGAGAATGCGGTCGACGGCGGGGAGTTGGCGCAAAAGAAGGTTTTTATCGGTCATGGAGGGCTCGTTGATAGACTCGGGATTGCAGGGATAATGACTTATTCGCTGATACTAGCATAGCCGGACCGCCTGGTAATCCATTTTTCTCATCCCCCAAAACAACGAAAGCCGAAGCATAGGCTTCGGCTTTCGTGCAGGATTGTTGAGATTCGTGGTTACCGGGCCGACTGGTCGGCGGCGCTGCCGCTGGTCACCCCCTGGACGATGCCGACCAACAGCATCAAGGCGGGAACAAGCTGGGTAGCGACGATCAGACCGACGAAGCCGAGGAACAACCAGACGAGCAATCCCCCGCCGGAAGCGGCGCTCGAAGCGGCGAAAGCGGACGTGGCGACGGTCGACAGGAGGGCGGTGGCGGCGGCGATGCGGGCGGTGGCTTTCATGATGTTCTCCTTTTCAAGTATGAGATCCGTGTGATTCGGGGACGTTGCTCGTTTCTTAGCGATGACTGCCGGCTTCCTTGTTCCCTTTGCCGAAGATGCTCTTGGCACCGGAGATGAAGAGGGTCAGTCCCGGAAGCAGCTGGGTGGCGATGATCACGGCGAAAAAGCCCAAGAAAGCGATGGTGACCAGACCGAAGCCGGAACCCTCGGCGGCGCCGGAAGCAAAAGCGGTAGAAGCCGAAGCGGCGGTGATGATCAGGGTCGAGAGAGTGCGTTTCATGATGTGCTCCTTTCCAAGGCCGTTTGCCTTGCTCTTGTCTTTCTATATAGCGAGGAGCGTGCCAAGACTGAAAATAAATTTTTTAAATTTATAATAATATGAAATTACTAGGATTTATTTTTAATGGAGGTTCTGGGGAGGGTTTGGCGCGGGGATGGGTCGTATGAATAAAATATACTTTTTCTCGTTGTTCGCAATTTGTTAAACTGGTCTAAAAATAACTTAAATATCCGGAATTGATAGATAATATGGCAAATATGAGGTGTATGTAGATTTTATTCAAAATCGGTGGAAGGAAGGCCAGGGGTTTAAAGACCAGAATGCAACATGCCGGGGTCACCCATTAAAAGGCTGTCCGTCAAGGGCAAAAACATTCCCTGAGCATGAGATTGTGGTTTTCATGCTTTGCTGCGTTCAGTCACCGACATCCTTACCATTGCCGATATTTCTCTCTGCTT